>JBEKUP010000009.1:0-150159 GCA_049514915.1 Occallatibacter sp.
CTTCGGCCATTTCCGCGTATGCCTCCACCAACGACCACGACGCCCGCTTCGCAGAAGTGGAAGAGAACGTCTCATGGACCATGCGCTTCCCTTCCGGCATCCTGGCCACCTGCAACACGACCTATGGCGCCAATATGCCGGGCTATTTCCACGTCTACGGATCCAAAGGATGGCTCCGCGTTGACCAGGCCTTCGTCTATGAGGGTCTTCATCTCCACGGCTTCGTCAACGGCGCAGACATCGACGAGCCCAACCCGGCCCGCGACCCTTCTCACTTCCAGGCGGAAGCCGAGCATTTCTCTCATTGCGTGCAGAACAATCTTGAGCCACAAAGCCCCGGCGAAGAAGGCCTCCGCGACATGCGCTACATCACCGAAATCTACCGGTCAGCCGGCATCCCTTTGTAAGCTCAAACACACCGGCTTCCCGAATCCCTAATCCGACAGCCCCAGCACCCGCCGATTCTTCTCGTCGTCTGTCCCAGCACCGGCGAAATCATCGAACGCCCGCTCCGTCACGCGAATAATCCCCTCCTTGATAAACTTCGCGCCCTCCGCCGCACCGTCCTTCGGATGTTTCAGGCAGCACTCCCACTCCAACACCGCCCAACCCGGATAGTCGTACTGAGCCATCTTGCTGAATATCGCGCTGAAGTCAATCTGCCCGTCACCCAACGACCGGAACCGCCCCGGCCGGTCGATCCAATCCTGGTACCCACCGTACACCCCGCTCCGCGCGCTCGGCCGATACTCCGCATCCTTCACATGAAACGCCCGCACCCGGTCGTGATACACATCCAGAAACCCCAGGTAATCCATCTGCTGCAGGACCATGTGGCTCGGATCGTACAAAATATTCGCCCGCTTGTGCCCGCCCACCGCATCCACAAACCGCTCAAACGTCACGCCGTCGTGCAGGTCTTCACCCGGATGCAGCTCATAGCAAACATCCACACCCGCCTCATCAAAGACGTTGAGAATCGGCAGCCAACGCCGCCCTAACTCCTGAAACGCCTCGTCAATCAACCCCG
This sequence comes from Occallatibacter sp., assembly GCA_049514915.1. Lineage (GTDB taxonomy): Bacteria > Acidobacteriota > Terriglobia > Terriglobales > Acidobacteriaceae > Telmatobacter. Next base: position 1,031 of record JBEKUP010000009.1, read on the forward strand.
CCGGCCGCTGCGGCCAGGGATAAAAGTAAGGCCACGCCAGCGCGCCTGAAAAAGTGGCATGCGCCGTCAGCCCCATGTTCGTGCTGGCCGCCGCCGCAAACTCCAACTGCTGCACTGCCCAAGCCTGCCGCCCCTTCAAGTCGTCTTTCAACTCCGCTGGAGCAAAGCCCGAGAACAGCACGTCATATGCGGGGTTCGTCGCCACCAGTTGCCCCTGCAGATGCGTCGAAAGCTCCGTCACCGAAAGCCCCGCCTTGGACACTACGCCCAGCACGTCTTCGCAGTATCCTTTGCTCTCGGCGGCCAGCTTCAAATCGAACAGTCGCGCATCCCACGTGGGAATCTGCACGCCTACAAACCCCAGCCGTGCCGCCCAGTGCGCCATCCCCTCCAGCGTGTTGAACGGCGCATCATTCGAAGCAAACTGCGCCAGAAAAATCCCCGGCCCTTTAATCGTCTTCATCTCAAATCTCCCTCGTCATTCGGGCGCACAAGCTCCGTGTGTCCCACCGCAGGTGGCTAAAACTCCACCCAGCTTTCCGTCCTGCTACTCTCAATCGCCCTCTCAATAAACCGCATCCCGCGCACCCCGGCCACAATCCCCGGCAGCGTCTCCGGCAGCGCATCTTTCTTCCCACTCTTAAACGCCGTCAACCCCTCCGCAAACTCCCGATACAGCACCGCAAACGCCTCAATATACCCCTCAGGATGCCCACCCGGCAGCCGCGTCACCTCCCGCGCACCCGCGCTCAAATAGCCTCCAGCCGCGTACCGAACCTCCTCAGGCCCACCCTCCCACTTCACCCGCAAGCGGTTCGGATCCTCCTGATGCCACTCGATCGACCCCTTTTCTCCGTACACCCGCAGTCGCAACCCATTTCCCTCACCCGCCGCCACCTGCGAAGCCATCAACGTCCCCGTCGCAGAATTCTCCATCCGCAGCAGCGCATTGCAGTCGTCGTCCAGCCGCCGCCCCGGAACCACCGTCCGCAGCGCCGCGTTCAGGCTCGTCACGCGCGCGCCAGTCACATACTCCACCAAGTGAAATGCATGCGTCCCAATATCCCCGATGCACCCACCCGGCCCGTTCAGCGCCGGGTCCGATCGCCAAGCCGCCTGCTTCTGTCCCGTCGCCTCCAGCGGGCTGCTCAACCATCCCTGCAAATACTCGACAGCCACCTTGCGAATCACACCCAGCGCACCGCTCGCGCAAAGCGCCCGCGCCTCTCGCACCAGCGAGTAGCCCGCATACGTATGCGTCAGGCCATAAGGTAATCCGGCCTTTTTCACCACTGCTTCGAGCCGCAGCACCTCGTCATACGTCGCAGTAGCCGGCTTGTCGCTCATCACCGCAAATCCTGCATCTAGCGCCGCCGCAGCCACCGGCAGATGCAAATGATTCGGCGTCGCAATCACCACAAAGTCAATCGCGTCCGCCCGCCCCCGTTCCGCCTTCAGCATCTCTTCGTAGCCCGCGTATGCCCGCGCCGGATCAATCTTAAAATGCTCTCCCGCCGCTCGCGACCGCTCCGCCGACTGCGAAAACGCTCCGGCCACCATCTCGATCTGCCCATCCAGTTCCGCAGCCATCTTGTGTACCGGCCCGATAAACGCGCCCGGCCCACCGCCCACCATCCCCATCCGCAACTTCCGAGTCTCACTCATTTCGGCTCCCACTAATTCCCGTTGCGTTCAACCCTCCGGCAAAGCCCGCTTCAGCCCCGGCGCCAACGTCCGCAGCAGCAACAACCCCAACAGGTACGCCGATGCCGAGTAGACAAACAGCGGCACATAGCTGTGCGTAATCTGCAGAATGTTCCCCGTAATCATTGAGAAAATGACGCCACCCCCCGCTCCGGCCAGCGTGCCGAAGCTCACCACCGTCCCCACAAACCGGTGCGGAAACATGTCCGGCACGGTCGTAAACAAGTTGGCCGACCACCCCTGGTGCGCAGCCGCCGCAAGGCTCAGTAACGCAACCGCGATCCACTCTGAGTGCAATCCGCCCACAAACAGAATCGGCACCACCAGCAGCGCGCACGTCAGCATCGATGCCAGCCGCGCCGGCTTCAGCGCCATCCCCAGCCGCTCATATCCGCGCGGCAGCCAGCCTCCAAAGACGCTCCCCACCGTCGACACGCAGTAAATAATCACCAGCGGCAGCCCCAGGTGCGACAAATTCAGACTGAACCGCTTGCTGAAGAAATCCGGAAGCCAGAACAGAAGAAACCACCACACCGGGTCGGTCAGGAATTTGCCCAGCATGAAAGCCCAGGCCTGACGGTAGCCCAGCAGCGTCCACCACCCCGGCTGCGGACCGGACGGGGGCACAATCACCGCCCCTCGCGTCCAGTCCATCGATTCGCGCGGCGTACGGTAGGTCACCGACCACCACACGATCCACGTCGCGCTGAAAATCCCTGTAGTTAGAAACGCCGCTCGCCACCCAAAGTGCACCGCTACCCACGGCACAATCGCCGGAGCCAGTATCGCTCCCATGCAAGCTCCGGAATTAAAAATGCCTGTAGCCAGCGACCTTTCCTTCGGTGGAAACCACTCCGCCGTTGCCTTGATAGCCGCTGGAAAATTTCCGCTTTCGCCCAGTCCCAGAAACACCCGCGCCACACCGAAGCCAAAGACCGATGTCACCAGCGCGTGACCCATCGCCGACAGGCTCCAAAGCCCAGTTACAAGTGGATAGCCCTTCCGGCACCCCAGCTTGTCCACCATCCGCCCGGCAAACACCACCCCGAGCATGTACGCAGCCTGGAAACAGGCAATAACGTAGCCGAACTGTGCATCCGTCATGCCGATCGACATCTCCGTCGATGGCCATCCTGGTATCAGCGGCTGCAAGTGCACCACGCTTTGTTCCAGCACCGGCTTCAGAATGCCGATCACCTGCCGGTCCATGTAATTGATCGACGTCGCCACAAACAGCATGGCGCATACAGTCCACCGCCCCGGCAGCGCCGGCGGATCCGCAAAAACCTCAGTATTCTCCACTGATTCCTTCATCACACTCCCGAACGTTCAATCACCTGGCAACCCTCGCAGTCCCTGGTCCCTTAGTCCCTGGTCCCTGCTTTAGCGGTTCACCCCGCTGGCCAAGAACCCGCCATCCACCGCAATCACTTCTCCGGTAACAAACGAAGCCGCCTCCGACGCCAGAAAAATCGCCGTTCCCGCCACTTCGCGCGGCTCCCCGAACCGCCCCATCGGAGTACGCATCAGCAGTTCTTCTCCGCGCTGCGTGCCCAGGATGCTTGGTGCATTTAATTCCGTAGGAAAAAGGCCGGGCGCGATGGCGTTCACCGTTACTCCCTGGTGAGCCAACTCAATCGCCAGCACTCTGGTAAACGACGCAACGGCCCCCTTGCTGGCCGAATACGCCGCCACCCGGTAAAACCCCACAAACGAGCTCAGTGAGGCAATGTTCACAATGCGTCCATACCCCTCGGCAGCCATCGTCTTGCCAAAGATCTGGCATCCTCGAAGCGTGCCCGTAAGGTTGGTCTCAATCACCCGCGACCAGTCTGCCTCGTCCACTTCCAGCGTCGGCCCCTTCAGCGTAATCCCCGCCGCGTTCACCAGAATGTCCACCTTGCCGAACTCAGCAAGCACCGCGTCGTGCAACGCCTGAACTGAGGCTCGGTCCGTCACATCGCTTGTCACCCGCAGCGTGCGGCGCTCCAACTCCTCAATCTCCGCAGCCACGGCCTCTACAGCCGCCAGCCGTCTTGAACTTGCCACCACGTCCGCGCCCGCATCCGCCAAACCCAAGGCAATCGCGTGACCCAGCCCCGTAGTCCCGCCCGTTACCACCGCAACTCTGCCGCTCAAATCGAACAGACCTCGGCTCATCGATCAGAATTCCCTCTGGCCAGACCAACCCGGCCCGATAAATAGTCAAAACTTACAACAAATTCCCGCCTAAACGTCTGAAAATCAATGAGGTCGCAGCTCTCCGGCCGTCGCACCTGACTCATTGGGGCAACGCACATCCCATCGTTCAGGTCTGACCTCTTCCAACCAGAAACCTTATCACGCAGCACGCACAAATCCGAACCTCTCCGCCCCGCACGCTCTCCACTCCGGGCAATGCGGTACAGTGTCAATGAACGATTCACGCCACCCATGGACGCATCCATCACATCCCTCAGCGAAACTCCTCAGAGTCCAGACTCCGCCTTCCGTCTCGACAACCGTCACGCCCTGGTCACCGGTGGCGCCAGCGGCATCGGCGAAGCCACCGTCAAGGAACTCGCCCGCGCCGGCGCGATAGTCTGGATTGCGGACCTCAATCTTCCCGCAGCCCAAGCCCTGGCTCAATCCATCGGCCCCGCAGCCCACGCCCTCCAACTTGACGTCACCAGCCCCGCCTCAATCGCCGCCGCCGTCTCGCAATTCACCCGCCTCGACATCCTCGTCAACAACGCCGGCATCGGCCACGTAGGCTCCATCGAGACCACCGAGCCTGAAGACTTCGACCGTCTCATCAACGTCAACGTCCGCGCCGTCTACCTCGTCACCCGCGCCTTCCTTCCATTGCTTCTCAGCGCCAATACCAACCATCCAGCCGTCGGAGCCATCGTCAACATCGCCTCCGTCTCCGGCCTCGTCGGCATCAAGCAGCGCTTCGCCTACTGCACCAGCAAAGGCGCCGTCGCCGCCATGACCCGCCAGCTTGCCGTCGACTACCCCAAAACCCTCCGCGTCAACGCCATCTGCCCTGGCACCGTGCAAACGCCATTCGTTGAAGGCTACCTCGACAAATTCCATAAGGACACCAAGGAAGAAACTCGCGCCGAACTCCGCGCCCGCCAGCCCATTGGCCGCCTCGGCCGTCCCGAGGAAATCGCCTCCATGGTCCGCTATTTAGCCTCCGACGAAGCCGCCTTCATCTCCGGCTCCCTCTTCACCATCGACGGCGGCTGGACCGCCGCCTGACGCCAGCATCCACCCGATTTCGTTCCGGAGGTCTCAATGAAACTTGTCGCGTTTTCAACTGAGGATGGCATCGTTCATCCCGGCGCCTTGCGCGCAGAAAAGAACCTCGTTGTCGACCTGAGCGACGCGGGCTCTGCTGACACCCTCGATGTCATAACTGCCGGCATCACCGCTGTCTCGCCGAATCCAGGCGTATATTCCGGTTACCGCCTGAACGAAGTCACGCTCCACGCCCCGCTCTCCAACCCGCCTCGCGTCTTCGCCATCGGCCTCAACTACCGCGACCACGCCATCGAGTCCGGCATGGCCATCCCCACCACGCCAGTCGTCTTCTTCAAGCTGCCAACCGCCATCATCGGCCCCGGCGAGCCCATCGTCCTCCCCAAAAACTCCACCCAGCCCGACTACGAGGCCGAGTTCGCCTTCGTCATCGGCAAAGGCGGCTATCGCATCCCTGCCTCCGCCTGGCGCGACCACGTCTACGGCTACACCATCGTCAACGACGTCAGCGCCCGCGACGTCCAATTCGCCACCTCGCAATGGTCCATGTCCAAAAGCTTTCCCACCTTCTGCCCCATCGGCCCCGCCATCGTCACCGCCGACGAAATCCAAGACCCGCACAAACTCCAAATCAGCCTCTCCATCGACGGCGAGCAGTTACAAAACTCCAACACCCGTGAGTTAGTCTTCAAAATCCCCGACCTCATCGAATATCTTTCGTCCATCACGCCCTTGCTTCCCGGCGATATCGTCTCCACCGGCACCCCTCCCGGCGTAGGTCTCGGCCGCACCCCCAAGCGCTGGCTAAAGCCCGGCGAAACCGTAACCGTCACGGTAGAAGGCTTAGGCTCCCTAACCAACCCCGTCATCGGCGAATAGCTCGCTCCAACATTCGCGTCCACGAATAAAAAGCCCACTCGTCAGGGGGCTTTTTTCGCTGACTTGCTAACTCACTAATTCACCAACTCGCTCGCCTTATGCTCTCCCCCAAACCACGCATACAACGCCACACCTGCAAAACAAGCCACAGGCACCAGGTAAGCCACCTGCAGTCCTTTCGTATCGGCCAGCATACCCATCACCTTCGTCAACGCGGCTCCGCCGAGGATCGCCATCACCAGCAGCGACCCTGCCGTCTTCGTTTTATCGCCCATGCCCTTCAACCCCAGCGCAAAAATTGTCGGAAACATAATCGACATAAAAAGACTCGTCGTCAGCAAGCAGCCCGCGCCGAGCCAGTTCACTTGAGTAATCGCCACCAGCCCCAGCACCACATTCACAACCGAATAGACACCCAGCAGCGTTCTTGCTTCAAAGTGCTTCATCAGCCACGCCGAGCTGAACCGCCCCACGGCAAACGCCGCCAGTGTCCCCGTCAGCATGTAGCCCGCAGCCTTGTCCCCCACTCCCGTCGCCTGCTCAACATAGTTGATGAAGTAACTCCAGGTACCTACTTGCGCGCCCACATACAAAAACTGCGCCGCAACCGCCAGCACAAAGTGTCGCTGAAATAACGGCACATGCCGCGCTGGACCGGCATCGATCCGCGAAGCATCTTCCCCGCTCACATCAGGAAACTTGGTCAGCCCCACCAACAACGCCCACAGCAGCGCCAACGCCCCGAGCACAAGGTAAGGCGCAACCACGCGCAACGTCTCCGTATGCAGATAAGCCTGGTAAGTCCCCGCCGTTTGCATCGCCGCTGTCTGCTCGTCTGTCAGCTTCACGCCGGAAAAAATGAAGACCGTCCCAATCAATCCCGCCGTAATAGAGCCAAGCGGATTAAAAGCCTGCGAAAAATTCAGCCGCCGCTCACTCGACCCCGAAGGCCCCAGTTGCGCAATGAATGGATTCGCCGCCGTCTCAAGAAACGACAACCCGCTCGCAATCACAAACAGCGCCGCCAGAAAAAACACATAGAGATTCGCCTGCGCCGCCGGCCAGAACATTAAACACCCCGTCCCCAGCAGCACCAGCCCGGTCACGATTCCGGTTTTGTACCCGAACCGCCGCATCAATTGTCCAGCAGGAATCGCCAGCAGAAAATACCCCAGGTAAAACCAGATCTGCACCCCGGCCGCATCCGAGCGATTAATGTTGAAAGACTTCATGAACTGCCGAATCAGAATGTCGTTCAGATTGTTCGGAATCGCCCACAGAAAAAACAGCGCGGTGACCACCAGAAATGGCACCAGCCGTCCCGCCGGAATCAGCGGTGCTTCAATGTCGTCCCCCAACCCAGCCCCGCCCGATCCAACCGGCCCCGTAGAAATACTCAACCTTCACCCCTTACTGATTCACCCATTCACTTTAACGATTACTTGCGAACACCCTTTCTACTCAATCCATACCCTCCATGGCAAATTCTCCCAGACGGCGTGCGCCTGGCGCGGCATTCGCCTATCATTCTCCTTGGAACCTGTGACTCCTGGAACGGCGCTCGCATGAACCTCTCCCTCAAAGCCGCGCGCATCTTCTATGCGGAAGACCTGCGTTTCACCACCCGCATGGCCTCGCCCACTCTCTTTGCCGCATTCGCATCCGTGCCCCGCGAACGCTTTGTCGGTCGCGGCCCCTGGCGAGTCCTGGGCCCTGAGGGTTTCTTCACCACCGAAGACGCGGACCCACGCCATGTCTACCACAACGTCCTCATCGCCCTCGACGAGTCAAAGTCCATCAACAACGGCCAGCCCAGCATGTGGGCTCGGTTCTTTGACCAACTCGGCGTCGAGCCAGGCAACCACATCCTCCACCTCGGCTGCGGCACCGGCTATTACACCGCCATCCTCGCCGAGCTCACTGGTCCCCAAGGCAAAGTCACTGCTGTCGAAATCGACTCAACCCTGGCCGATCGAGCCCGCGCCGCGCTCGCTCTCTGGTCGCAGGTCACCGTCCTCTGCGCGGATGGCTCCTGCGGCCCCTTTGACCCCGTCGACGTCATTGTCGTCAGCGCTGGTGCAACGCATCCCCAACCCGCATGGCTCGCCGCCCTGAACTCCGCCGGTAAGCTCCTCTTTCCTATGGCTCCGTCAAAGGGTGCGGGCGCCATGGCCCTTCTCACCCGCAGAAGCGCAGATAATTTCGCCGCCAGCCTCAACTACGGAACCCTCTTCATTCCTTTCACCGGAGCCTGCGACCCCGCCGTCGCCGCCCAAATGACGGTAGCCCTCGCCCGCGATCAAGGCATGCCCGTAAAGTCCTTCCGCCTCGACCCCCACGACAAAGACGAAACCTGCTGGCTTCACACCGGCACCTGGTGCTTCTCAATTCGTGAACCCAACAAGGTTGAACCCGAACTTTGAAGATGCGAAAGACACCCTACAGCACCGTCGCCAGCCACTTCCCCGTATGCGATAACAAACACCCCGCCACATCCTCCGGCGTCCCCTCCGCCACAATCCGCCCTCCGCCTTCGCCGCCCTCGGGACCCATGTCAATCACCCAATCCGCGCTCTTGATCACATCCAGGTTGTGCTCAATCACAATCAGCGACCCTCCCCCGTCAATGAGCTTGCGAAACGCCGTCAGCAGCTTCGACACATCGTCAAAGTGCAGCCCCGTAGTCGGCTCGTCCAGAATGTATAGCACCCGGCTCGCCTGGCTCGGCTTGGCATTTGCATTGGCAGCCCGCACCTGCGTCAAGTGCGCCGCCAGCTTCACCCGCTGCGCTTCGCCGCCTGAAAGCGTGGTCGCCGATTGCCCCAGCCGCAGATATCCCAACCCAATCTCATCCAGCACCGCCAGCTTTTCCACCAGCCGCGTCTGTCCCGCAAAGAACCGCAGCGCTTCCTTCACCGTCATCTGCAGCACTTCGTGAATGTTCTTGCCCTTGTACTGCACCTGCAGCACCTTCGTCTGGTAGCGCGTCCCGTTGCAGTCCTCGCATGGCAACTCCACATCCGCCAGGAACTGCATTTCCACCGTCACCGTTCCGTCGCCCTCGCAGGTATTGCACCGCCCTCCCGGCACGTTGAAGCTGAAATGCCCCGGCGTCAGGCTCAACCGCTTCGCCTCCGGCTGCGCCGCATACAATTCCCGCACCAAATCAAATCCCTTGATGTACGTAATTGGATTTGACCGCGGCGTCCTTCCAATCGGCGTCTGGTCTACCAGCACCACATCGTTCAGCCGCTCAACCCCGGTTAGCGACTTAAATACAGACGACGGATCCGATCCATCCGTCTGCCCCAGCGCCCGCGCCACCGCCCGATACAACACCTGGTGCACCAGCGTTGACTTGCCCGAGCCCGAGACCCCCGTAATCGCCACCAGCATTCCCAGAGGAATCTCCACATTCAGCCCGTGCAGATTATTCGCTTCCGCACCCTTCAGCACCAGCCGTTCCCGGCCCGGCTCGCGTCTCCGTGTCGGCACTGGAATCGAAATTTGTCCTGACAAATAACGCCCCGTCAGTGAGTTTGGATTGGCCTCAATCTCCGCCAACACTCCCTCCGCCAGCAGCTTTCCGCCAAACTCCCCCGCGCCCGGACCCAGGTCCAGCAAATGATCCGCCGCCCGCAGCACATCCGCGTCGTGCTCCACCACCAAAATCGTGTTCCCCAGATCCCGCAGCTCTTCCAAAATCCGAATCAGCCGCGCAGTATCTCGCGTATGCAGCCCGATCGATGGCTCGTCCAGCACATACAGCGCACCCACCAGCCTCGACCCCAGCGAAGTCGCCAGTTGAATCCGCTGCGCCTCTCCGCCGCTCAGCGTCGAAGCCAGCCGGTCCAACGTCAGATACTCGAGGCCCACCGCATCCAGAAAATTCAACCGCTGCCGCACCTCGTGCAAAATCGGTCCGGCAATCTCATCCTGCATCGGCGTCAGCTTCAGCCCGTCAAAAAACTCCTTCGCCTGCGCAATCGTCAGCGCCGTTGACTGGCAAATGTTCTTCGCTCCATGCTGCTGCGTCCCAATCCGCACGCTCCGCGCCTCAGCCCGCAGCCTCTGCCCCCTGCAATCAGGGCACTCCGCATACCCGCGATACTTGCTCAGCATCACCCGCACGTGCAGCTTGTACTTCTTCCGCTCCATCTGCGCAAAAAATCCAAACACTCCAACAAAGCTTCCCTTACCCCGCAGCACCGTTTCCCGCGCCGCCTCCGGCATCTCCCGCCACGGCACATCCATTGGAACGCCAAGCTCCGCCGCCTGCTTCTTCAGATCTGTAAACCACGTCCGGTACTTGGGCCGCTCCCACGGATCAATCGCCCCCGTCGCCAGCGTCAACCCCTTGTCCGGAATCACCAGGTTCATATCGAAGTCCACCGTGTTTCCAAACCCCTGGCACCGTGGACATGCCCCAAACGGATTGTTGAAGCTGAATAGCCGCGGCTCCGGCTCTTTCCCCGGCCTGTGGCAGTTTGTGCACTCGTACGCCCCACTGAAGCGGTGCCGCTTCCGCTCAGCCATGTCGTCTCGCGGTCTCGGGGTCCCCACAGACAGGTCTTCGTCTGTGGGGTGACGGGGCACCTCTTCGAAGGTCACCTCGCCCGCCTCGCGATACGCAATTTCCGTCGCATCCACAATGCGCGCCCGATTCTCTGCATTCACAACGATGCGATCCAACAGCACAAACACCGGCAGCGTAAAGTCGAGTTCCAACAGCGATTCGGGCGTGGAAAACTCAACAATCTTTCCCTGCTGATAAAGCCTGTTGAATCCCTTCGTCCTCATCTCCGTCAACCGCGCCTTCAGCGTCTGCGTATGCAGGGAGTCGCCGCCATTCACCACTGGCTTTGCTTTTGCGGCAGCCTTCGTCGCGCGTCCTCCAGGTTTCGCCGTCTTCACGGCAGTTTCCGGTTCCGGAGTCGCGGTCACCACCGGGAACAGCACCAGCAGCCGCGTCGCCTCTCCCAACGCCATCACCGCCTCGGCAACCTCATCCACCGAGTCGCGCTTCACCAGCCCGTCGCAGAACACGCAATGCACCGTCCCGCAGCGCGCATACAACAAGCGCAGGTAGTCGTAGATTTCCGTCGCCGTCGCAACCGTAGACCGTGGATTCCGTGTCGTGTTTTTCTGCTTGATCGCAATCGCCGGAGCCAGTCCGTCAATCAGATCCACATCCGGCTTTTCAATCCGTTCCAGAAACTGCCGCGCGTATGCTGAAAGCGACTCGACATACCTTCGCTGTCCTTCCGCATAAATCGTGTCGAACGCCAGCGACGACTTCCCCGATCCGGAAACACCGCTGACCACCGTCAGCTTTCCATGAGGAATGTCGCAGGATATGTTCTTCAGATTGTGCGTCCGCGCTCCGCGGATCACGATTGCGTCGTTCGCTATTTCAGATGGATTCAAAGGGAAGACACCGAGATAGAATTCGTCTGGCCGCGTCCCTGTCCCCTCTGTGAGGCTAAAGACGCAACCAGCCATTCTTTATTATAGGGCGTACCGCAACGGTGTCTTTTTCCAGAGAGCGATCGCCTGCGTCCCATCGCCCAAACAACAAAGCGGCAGCGGACCCCTCGGTCCACCGCCGCCTCGTCGATCTCAAAAACCATGATCCGGTTTCTTGCTACAGTGCAGGCCTCAACGCATCTAGCGCGGCGTTGATGTGCGCGGTCGCCCGCTCGCGCAGCCCTTGGTTCTCCGGCTGATCGTGCCCGCGATCCACATCGCCACGCGCCTCCTTCAGCAGGTCGTATGCCGAGTGAATCGGCCATCCTTCGCTGCCTCCGCTTTGCGGTGGCGGCGTGTGCCAGGGGTTCTTGCCGTCATCCCGCGCGGCAACCTTGACATCGTTGATGGCCTTGTCAATCTGTTCGATTGCGCGTGCCCTGTGGCCTGAATAGGCTGGACGGGTATCGTACTGCAGATAAGCACGAGCCGAACGCAGGTCGGAAAGGGCATGAAGGTACGCAGGTCCTTGGGCGTGCACCGCGGATGCCGGTGCCAGGAATAGAAGCGCAAGCAGCGCGAGGGCTGCCGAAGGGAGAAGCTTCAAAATACGCATTTGGGTCTTACCGTCCTTATAGGGGGGTGGATTAGCTCTGGCGGAAGCATACTACCCTCAGCACCCCACTGCATAGAGGGAATCTTGACCATTTCTCACTCTTTTTACACTGCTTCCACGCCCCCGGACCAGCTGCTTAATACCCTCGTCAGAACCCGAGCACACGCCTGACAGCGCGAACTCACGCAACCGCGTAGCTAACACCCACACAGATTGGGATCGTTTTCTCAAGGGATGAAGTGCAGATCGTTCGCCGCGGGTCTCCGCTCGAATAGGTTTAGGCGACCATCGCAGTGATATAAGGATAGTCTGATTCACGCTCCGGCTTAGTCCGCGCTTCCCGGTCCAGAACCCCGGCCAGGCTCATCACCACCTGCGAGGCGCACGCAGGACACCGCACCGCGCAGTTACTCACGCAGTTACAATCCGGGCAAAGGTAAGCGGATGTCAGGGGAAAGTGTTCCATCTTCGGGTAAGTCATCTTCATTGGCTCCCCCCCAATTGCGCTATTGCCGGTAGCGGCAAATCGGACCCGCAGGGTCCACCCCGTAATCCAATCCGATGCATCCGCCTTCACGCGAGTTGCCTCTCGCGGTCCAGTCCCGCATACCTTTCGCTAAGGCGCACAATACCGTCACGGAACCCTGCGCGGGTCCTCATCCGTAATCTCTACTTCGTGAATAAGTTGCTGTTCGTTGTGTCGAATTCCTGTTCCGTCTCGGCTGCCTTATGCGCCGCCTTGTTCGCCACCTCGTCCACCTTCTTCTCAGCTTCCGCGTCCGTCTTTTCCGGCTTTACCGGTATGTAGGTAGGCCTCTTGTCCACCACCAAAGTCTCGTCCACTGGAATCTTTCCGATTGTCGTCTCAGGCATCGCCATAGGCATCATCTCCTGGGGTGTTTCGATGCCCTGCCCAACCGTGAAGATGTATCGCGTCCACCCGCGATATCCTTCCAGACCCTCGGCGCGGGGATCCGGTACAAACTCCTTCACCACGTCTTGTTCCTCTTTCCGCTCCAGCACTCCAGCCAGGCCCATCAGTACACCCGACGCGCACGCCGGGCATTGCATCGAGCAATTACCCACGCAATCGCAATCCTGGCAAAGATACGCAGAAGACAAGGGAATATGCTGCATCGTGTCGAGAATCATGGATTCACTCCATTTATGGTTCGGGAGGTAAAAGCGTTCGTAGTACCGGCCAACAATCGCTATTACCCACTTGCTTTTTTCGAGATCAAGGCAACTTACATCCGGGGAATCTTACCTGGGGAAGCCCCGCGCCAATCCGGTCCATTGGACGCTTCCGCGTGCGCGCATTGCCCATCCATATACCATTAACGGTCTGAACCCGATTTCTCCTTTCAAGTTTCTCTCGCTTTTTTCGCGACACCATCCCGCAACGTGCCCCGTTTACCTCTGGCGCGTCTGTCGCATCGCTTTTAACTCAATTCAAAGCTTGTCGGTCGCTTGCGCGCGTAATGATCAAACCCGAGGGTCTTCTCGCTGAAGCCAGTCCAGACTCAATGGCACAAAATCGTCGAACGAGTCGTTATGTCCGCGACCGGCGAGAGAGTGAAACTCCTTGGGTTCATTTGCAAGAGAGTAGAGCTTCTTTCCTTGTGCGTCGGGAACCACTTCGTCATTTGAGCCATTCACGATCAGCAGCGGCGTATGAAGCCTGCCGATCTTCTTCTCGTTGTCGAATCGGTCCAGCGCAAGCAGAGACGAAGGAAAGAATGGGAAGGAGACATGGGCCATCTTTGGAATGGAAAGATACGGAGCCAACAGCATCAGTCCGCCCACCCGAAACTCTGAAGCCATTTGCACGGCCACTCCGGTGCCAAGCGAATGCCCGTACAAAACGATGTCCTTTTCCGCGATTCCGAGAGCTTTCAAGCCTTGCAGGTATGCGCGCGCATCCTGGTCGAGGCCATCCTCAGTCGGCTTACCCGGAAGCCCGCTGTAGCCCCGATATTCAGCCAGCAGAAATCCGTATCCGGCAGCGATGTAAGGGTCCGCAATCTGCGCCGCAGTGCTCAAACTGTCTGCATTCCCGTGAAAAAACACAATGGTGAACCGCTTGCTCGTGGCAGGCGCGTACCACGCTTTCAGATCAATTCCATCAGCGGTTCTTGCCGAAATCTCACGGAAGGCCGGGTTTGCATGCGCATCTCGAAGGGCAATGTATGTGTGGCTCGGATAGTAGAGCAGGCTGCGCTGCGTCACGAAGAAAATCATCAGGAATACCAAGTACAAAGCGACCGCGAAGACAGCCGAAAGTGTAAGTACCCTCATAAATGCTCCTTCGCTCCCCCCATCAACCGTGGCAGATAGCTTACCAACCTATTGAAAAACGCGGCGTTTGGCACCAATTCTACAAGGTAAGGAAGTGACCTCCGATATTGTGGCCATCCACGTTCGAATCCATCGCCAGGAATAGTCGGAACTGGATGCGGCCTCGGTGCCAGGAAACCTAGGCATACAAGGAGATCCCGCTCGCCCGGCATCTTCTGCTGTCGGTCGCCACACGCAGCAACCGAAAGCCGTGGCGTCGCATCGACCTTATAGGCCTTCATCTCGATTTCGCACGCAGTTGCCAGTTAAGATTCGATCTCAGTCCAACGCCCAATGCGCCCCGTCGAGGCAAAGCGTTCAGCGGCTCGCTCCGAATATTGTTTTTGCCGGGATCTCCATTTCATGAAAAGCTCTGCAGCGCGAGCCATCGCGCCCACTACTTCCAAGCCGCCGCACGAAACCAGGTTCTGGACTGGCAAAATAAGTGTGCGAACCTGCTGTATTGCCACGCCCATCGCCATCCTGGTGGCAACAGTCGTTATCTTCATCTCCGCGAATTGGCCGTACAGGTACAGAAAAGTCGAGCCCATGCTCGAGGAGGTCCTCGCCAGCAACGTAAAAATCGGGCATTACCACCGCGTCTATTTTCCCAACCCCGGCTTCATGGCCACTGATATCACGCTCGTTCGCAAGTCCGCCACCGGCCTTCCCCCTTTGGGCACTGCGCGCAGCGTTATGCTTCAAGGAACCTGGCTCGACCTGCTGATGCTGCGCAAGCGCGTGCGCCTGGTTGACATCACCGGCCTCCACATCGTCATCCCAACATTGGGAAGCCCGGCCAACCACAGGGACTTTCCCCCCGGAAGCAGCGCGGACTTTGGCGGCCCAACAGCTGTCGTCGAGCAACTTCGCATTCACGAGTCCACACTCGACATCATGCGCGCCAACGGCAGCCGTTACTCTTTCCCCATCCAGCAACTCATCATTCGCAATCTGCAAAAAGGCCAGGCGCTCACCTACGACGTCGATATGCAAAACCCCAAGCCCACGGGCCACATTCTATCCACGGGCAACTTCGGTCCTATCAATTCAAACAACCTTGGCGCAACTCCGCTATCGGGCAAGTTCACCTTCACCCAGGTCAACCTCCGGGATATAGGCGACATCGGCGGAACGCTCTCTTCCAAAGGTCAATTCCACGGAACCTTGGCCGCCATTGATGCCGATGCCGCTTCCAATACCCGAGACTTTGCCGTCGACAGCGGCAAGCCCACGCCCGTCTCCGCGTCCATTCACTGCACCATCAACGGCCTCAACGGCGACGTCGTCCTTCATGGCATCGATGCGACCACGGGAGCTTCCACAATCAAGGTTCAGGGCAGCATCGCGGGTTCTCCCAAGGTCGTCGACGTTGACATAGTTGTTGCCCCCGGCCGCGTGCAGGATATCCTGCGTCCCTTCATGCAGGCGCAGATCCCCGTAGCCGGCTCCGTGTCCCTTCATAGTCACGCGCATCTCGACGCCGCTGGCAATGGATTGGGCTTCCTGCAGCGTCTTAAGGTCGATGGAACATTCGACGCTCCCGCCGAGCACCTTACCAACCAGGCTACGGAGCAAAAGCTCTCAACCTTCAGTCAGCGCGCCCAGGGCATGAAGGCCCCCACACCCTATCCAAACGCAGCCGATCAATCTCAGGATTCATCCGCGGATGTCGTTTCGTCTATCGTCGGCCAGGCCAGAATACGCAATGGCGTCCTCTCCACGCAGCGGCTCACCTTCCAAATGCCCGGCGTCGCAGTGGATCTCAGCGGCACCTTCAACCTCCACAACAGCACAGCCAATTTAACCGGCAACCTTAGCATGCAGTCCGACATTTCCCACACCACCACGGGCTTCAAGTCCATGCTCATGAAGCCGCTGATTCCATTCTTCAAAAAGAAAAATGCCGGTGCGGTCATCCCTATTGCCGTTACCGGCAGTCCCGGCAAATACAAGGTCACGCAGAATCTTGCTCACAGCAAGTAGCCTGCCCAAACCACGCCTGCTCGGCCATCTCCCATTACCCCGCACCTTGCTCCGCGTCCAACCCCCAGCGCCCAAATTAAACTGGTAGCTGAGGTAATTCGTGCTCCGTTCCGCCATCTTCATCCTGCTCTTCGCCTCACTCACGGCCTACCCCCAGACGTCCGCCCCCACTCCGCAATCCCAGCCGGTCGCACCCGCCGCGCCCCAAACCATAGCTCCAGAAGTCGCCCAAGCCGAAGCCGCCATCGCCCAATCCGACTGGAAATCCGCCGCAGCCAAGCTAACTCCCTACATCGCCGCCCATTTAGCCGATCCCCGCGCCCTATTCGACGCCGGCTACGTAGCCGACGCCCAGAACCGCCTCGACGACGCCGTCTCCCTCTACCGCCAGGCCATCGAAGCCGACCCCAAATCCTTTGAGGCGCATGTCTCTCTCGGCCTTCTTCTCGCCCGCCAGGGTAAATTCGATGACGCCCGCCCCGAGCTCGCCCTCGCCACCAAACTCGACGCCGGCGAAGTCGGCCCTCTCGCCAAAGCCCGCTCCTGGCGCGCCCTCGCCCAAATCGACCGCGCCGCTGACCCCGCTGAGGCCTCCAGCGATCTCCTCGAAGCCCTCAAGCTCTCTCCCGAGACTCCCGACGATACCCTCCTCGCCGCCGAGCTTGCCGAGAAGACCGGCGACACCAAGGCCGCACAGGCCGCTTACCGCCGCGTCCTCGCCGCCGACCCCAAATCCGCCGCCGCAAACGCCGGTCTCGCCCACATCCTTATCGCCGCCAACCAGTTTCCTGAGGCCGAAACCCTCCTTCGCGCAGCCCTCCAGCAAGCCCCGGACGACCCGGCCCTCACCGCGCAACTCGCCTCCGTCCTTGCCGCACAGGACAAGGCTGAAGCCCTGCCCCTCATTCAAAAGCTGCACGACGCTCACCCGGAAAACGCCGCCATCACCCGTATGCTGGCTGAGATCCTTGCCGAGGCCGGCGACGCCTCCGGATCAGACCACTACTACACCGCCCTCCTCGCCGCCAGCCCCAAAGACCCTGACCTCCTCGTCGCGCACGGCCAGAACCTCACCCGCCAGCTCCGCTTCGCCGAGGCCTTCGCTGCCTTCGACAAAGCCACCCAGCTCGACCCCGCCAACGCCGATGGATGGGCTGGCCTCGCCTTCGCCGCATCCAAAACCAACCAGCCTTCCATCACGCTGCACGCCCTTACCATGCGGTCAAAATATCTTCCAGAAGTACCCTCCACTTATTTCCTCTGGGCAACATCCTACGATTCGTTACACCAGAAAGAGGCGGCTATCACGTACTACCGCCACTTCTTGGAAGCATCGGCAGGAAAGTTCCCAAATCAGGAATGGCAGGCTCGCCAGCGTATCCAATTGCTCACCAAATAAATTCCACCTGCGCGATCATGCCATCAACAGAAGCGGTCCCGGATTCCCATCTGCAACTTTCGGGTGCGGGAGATCACAATTTTTCCCTTGCGTTCTCCTATCAAATGCGCGATAGTCTCGGCTTAAGGATCAAGACCAGCTTCAGCGGAGGTACCTCATGCGGGCTCGTGTTTCGATGGCAGTCCTCGTCCTCCTCACCGCGACAACCGTCCCCCTCTGCGCCTCCGGTCTCGACGACAAAATCTTCAACCAGCAGACCATCGATGCGCTCGCCCTCAAGGCCAGCCAGGCTCAGCCGCGCGAGCAGTGTTTTCTCTACGCCCAGCTCATGCACCAGATGGTCGAGGTCAGCCTCCGCCAATACAATGCCGGCGAGGAGGAAAAAGCCACCGGCATGCTCAAGCAAATCCAGAGCGTGGCCCACAAAATCCACCTCACCCTGACCGACGACGACAAGCGACTCAAGGATTCTGAGATCCTCCTCCGCCACACCGCCTTCCGCCTATCCGAGATGCTCCACAACAGCAGCTTTGAAGACCGCGAAATCGTCCAGCAGACCCTCGCCCAGGTCAACCAGGCGCAGAGCGAAACCATGCTCGAGGTCTTCCGCAAGTAGCTCCGGCGCGTCTCAGTTTGGTGTCCATCCACCAGCAAACACGTCTCTGCTCGCTCAATGACTTTCCCTTGGGGGGCGCTCTGTATCAGGGCGCGACTTTAGTCGTGCCGCAAATGGCCCCATAACGGGCGTGGGCTTCAGCCCCTGCCGTCTGCCTCAGTCAAAACTACCGCCTTCCACGGGCACTTCTCTCTCATGAACCATGTGTGCTTCAATGGGATCGTCGGAGCAACCGCGTCTCATGCACAAATCTGCCGCACTCCTCGTTCTTCTGCTTCTCGCCACGCCCCTCTTCGCCCAAAAAGAAAAGCGCGAACCCCTCACCGAAGCCGAGATCGAGCAAATCCGCGAAGCCGGCATCTTTCCCTCGCAGCGCATCGACCTCTACACCAAGTTCCTCAACCAGCACGCCGACACCATCAAGAGCCTCACCGCCCGCAAAAAGAACGATGCCCGCGCCCAGCATCTCGACGACGAGCTTCAGGACTTCACCGCCCTCATGGATGAGCTTGGCTCCAATCTCGATACCTACTCCGACCGCCACGCCGACATCCGCAAAGCCCTCAAGCCTTTGTCCGAATCCACTGACCGCTGGCTCGGCATCCTCCGCGCGCTCATCGGCGAGCCCACCTTCGACCTCGCCCGCAAAGAAGCCATCGAGAGCGGCGAAGATTTAGCCGACGAGGCCAAGCGCCTCCTCACCGAGCAAACTGAATACTTCAAAGAGCACAAAGACGAAGCCAACCAGGAACGCGCCGAACCCAAGTCAAAACCAAATGACAAGTGAGAGAGATGACAGGTCACAGATGCCAGTCCTGTCCTGCATCCGACCCATTGCGACTCGATAACTTCCGGATTGCCGACAACCCTCCCGGAACCCGCAAAACGGGGCCGAGTCGGGGCGGGAATCGCGACTCGGAGTGCGCCAGTTGAGGTTCTCACACGCACTGATTGGTTCCCGCCCATGGCACGCCCGTGAAGATGACCTACACCTTCGTGCTATCAATATGGGCCTCTGGTGCCTCAACTGGTGCACCCTTTTCGCCGATACTAAGAAGAGTGATAAGAGCGTAATTTGTCGAATGCGAAATCTGTGGCCAGGCTCGTTTCTATGTCTTGCGATCTGCCTTGTTGCGGCCACCATCGTCTCACCGGCGCAACGGTATTCGTTTGAGGGCTACGACCAGCACAACGGCCTGAGCAACCTCGCTGTCCGCTGCATCCTTCAGGACAAGAAGGGCCTGCTTTGGGTGGGCACCGAGGCCGGGGTATTCCGCTTCGATGGTTTTCGCTTCGAGCAGATGCCTATGCTGGAGGGCAACGATACGGGATTCATATCGGGGTTGGCCGAAGATGGAGCAGGCCGCATCTGGTTTTCGACCTCGGACGCACTGGGATACTTCGAGGATGCGGCAGTCATGGAGGTACAAGCACCGGGTGAGGCCTTCGCATTCGACCGAACCAATCAACTTTCAGCAGATCCGGACGACCCGAACCGCATTTACTTCGTCGACCGTGGCGTGCCGTTCTCCGCAGCGGTCGGCGCCGATGGTCGGGCGCACGTGACCCCCGTGTTCTCCGCTCGTCAGATCGATGCCAATCCGAGACTTGGCAAAATATCTGGATTAACTGCACTCGCAGGTAGCCGTCTGTGGCTCGGCTGCGGTCAGAATATTTGTTCGCTTCACGGGAATGAGCTGCGCGACTACGGTATCCGAGACGGTCTCCCTCTTGGCCCGTACTCCGATTTCTTCATCGACCGCAGTCATAAGGTCTGGGCGCGCGGCGATCATCAAATCGTTCGCTTCGACCTTCAGACCGGACGCTTCACCGAGTGCAGCCGGGGCCTTGCTTCCGCGTCGCTCAATGTGCGCCAGCCGCACCTCTTTGAGGACCCGCAGGGGCGCATTCTGGCCAATCTCACGACGGGCGTTGCCCGCTACAGCGATGGCGCATGGGAGGTTTTCCGGGGAAAGACAGATCTACCGCCGTATCAAGTTGAGACATTACTGATCGACCGGCAGGGATCAATCTGGCTGGGTTTGGACGGTCATGGGATCATGCGCTGGCTGGGCTACGACCAATGGGAAGGCTGGTCGACCGCAAATGGGCTGTCTTCGGATCTGGTCTGGAACCTGACGCGCGATCCAAAAGGGAACCTGTGGATTGCAACCGAGGCCGATCTGGAACGTATCCGGCCGGGCTCCAGCAACCCTGAGCCGCAGCGCGATGCGCTTGGAGCTTCATTGCAGCGTGTTCAAACGATCGTCGCTACTCCGGATGGCCACATTTGGAGCGGTAGCGGGGACGGTAAAGTAATCGACTACGATCCCGCCACCCGTAACGCGCGTGTCGTGGCGCGGCTTGTCGGGGTCTTTCAGATTTTTCCACGCGACGCGGACCAACTCTGGATATGCGCGATGGACGGCCTGTTCTCAATCAACCGGAACAGCGAGACAACGGCGCGGCGTCTTCCTGGGCCGGCCCCGCAGGGCCGGGTCTATAAGGGAGCACGCGACGCGAGCGGCGACTTTTGGTTCATTACGGACTCCGGCCTCTACCGTCTGTCGCATGCAACGTGGACGCATATCCACCTTCCGGCGAGTTACCACGCCACGTTCTCGGCACAAATTGCGGTGGCGCGAGACGGCACGCTTTGGGTTAGCGGCACGCGTCCGGCACTCATCCATCTGCGAATAGACGGCGATGCTGCGACGGAGTTGCAAAGCTTCAATGCGCCTCCGCTCCACTCCAACACGGTATATATGGCGGCAATCGACCGGCGCGGCTGGCTCTGGGCCGGTACCGACAATGGACTCGATGTGGATAACGGCAGCGGGTGGCGGCACATCACTGCCGACGACGGCCTGATCTGGAACGACACCGACGGCGGTGCGTTCTACGAGGATAACGACGGCAGCATCTGGATCGGCACCAGCGGCGGCGCGGCGCACTTGATGCATCCCGAATCGATTTTTCAATCCGAATCGCTGTCGGTTTACCTCAGTCATGTTGAGATTGGCAAGACGAAGCTGTTGCCTGGCGGATCCGCAACACTGGAGTGGGGCCATCAACCTCTCACTGCGGAACTGTCTACGCTCGACTTTGCGAATGCCGACGCGGTGACATTCCGCTATCGCATCGAGGGTGTTAACGAGGACTGGCAAGACACGCCCAAACACGGCCTGCGTTATCCTCCTCTTCCTCCAGGCCACTATCGCCTCGCGGTCATCGCTGTGAACTCGCAGGATGGCCGCCAGTCTCCAGCAACCTACGTGACGTTCATCATCAGTCCGCCTTGGTGGAGAACCAACACCGTCTACGTTGCTGAAGCAGTCTTCGCGGTAATCCTCTTGCTGGCCATCTGGCGCTGGACCCTGCAGCGCCATGTCGCGAAGGAGCGACATCTCGAAGAGCTGGTGCAACACCGCACAAGTGAGCTCGAAATGGAGAAAGCGGAACTCTTGCGCACCCGCGCCGCCCTGGAGGCGCAGGCTTCTCACGATGCGTTGACGGGACTGTTGAATCACAGCGCCATTTTGCATTCACTCGATCTTGCCATGGAGCGCTGCTTGCGCGAAAAAGGCACCCTGGGAGTGATCTTGGCTGATCTGGATCACTTTAAGTTGGTGAACGACACCTACGGTCACATTATCGGCGACATCATCCTGCAGGAATATGGCCGGCGCGCCACGTCCGCCGTTCGCAAGTACGACGAGGTTGGCCGATACGGAGGCGAGGAGATTCTTTTCGTTCTGCCGGGTTTGGAGCCTGCCAGTATGATGGAGCGTCTGACCAATCTCCATGCGGCCGTATCCCGAGAGCCCTTCGAGTGCAGAGACTTGAGTGTTAGCGTCACCAGCTCCTTTGGGTTCGCCTGGCTGATGCCCGGGATCGACACCATCGAGTCCCTGGTCGACCGCGCGGATCGCGCCATGTACAAGGCCAAGGAGAACGGTCGCAATCGTATCGAAGTCTGCGACAACGCTGCATTGCACCTCGATCACCCGGCAGTTTGTTAAGCAAGTTGGATCTTCCGGAGCTTGGATCTCGATTTCTTGCAACAACCGGGGAATTTCGCTCGGTTGCCGACTCTTTCTTTCGTTGTTCCATGATCGCCATCGCCGGCACTCATCGACCGCAGATAAGGATCGAATAGTGGGGCATTGCGGCTGTTTCCGGGATCTCAGCGGTGTTCCGGTTGGATTACCGGCAACCCAGAACTAACCCTCAATCAACAGCAGCCGACACCGACCCCAATCCTCGCTAGTTTCCCGGTTTTTGCAGAGAATTACCCTCCACCGGCGCACAATAGGAACAGTGAACCTACGAGCAACATCGCCCACGCCATCATCCATCGCACCCCTCGCCCGGCACAGCTCCGTGTCGCCCAAAGCAAGTCATCCGGATTGGCATTTCTTGCCCGCATCCTCTCATCCCAAGTCCGAAATGCCATGCAAACAACGCGATTCTTCCGCGTAACAATCAACCATAAACCTTTCTGCAAAAAAGACTTCCGCGTAATTGCCTTTACCAGGGTTAGCCTTCATCGATTTCCGAACCTTCCAGGGTTTCATTTACATCGGTTTCCGAACTTTCCAAGGTTCGCATCCGTCATTTTCCTAACCTCCTATAGTTTGCTTTATCGGTCTCTGCGCAACCCAAGCATTTGAAACTAAACTACTTAGATAAAATTGAGCAAAAAAGTCGCCCCGGCCCTTTTCGGGCTGTGAAACTGTGCGATTCGCTAAACTATAAGAATTAAATAACTTAAAAGAAGAGAACTCAAAGAAACACAGCCCCTGCGATCCTGTGAAACTGTGGACGCTTTCCCGCCCACTGTAATCTGCTCTTCGGGCTTCCAACTGAAATCTGTTATCTGTAACCTGTAATCTAAAGCCGTGTCCCCCGATTTCTCCCCCATCTTCCAGGAAGAATACCGCGCCCTCCGACCTCGCGCGCCGATGCTGCCCATCTCCGTCCGTTTCCGCCGCTTCACTTCCCTCAACACCACCATCCGTCTCCGCGAAGGCCATATCCACGTCAGCCTTTCTGACCTCCTCGAAGGCGCGCCGGAGTCGGTGATCCACGCCATCGCCCACATCCTCATCGCCAAGCTTTACAAAAAGCCCATCGATCCCACCCACAACCTGCGCTACAAGCGCTTCGCCTCTTCCGCCGCCGTCACCCGCCAAACCGAGCTCATCCGCGGCGCGCGCGGCGCCAAGCGCTTCACCGGCCCTGAAGGCCGCTACTACAATCTCGAAGCCGTCTTCGACTCGCTCAACACCCGCTTCTTCGGCGGCCTGCTCGGCCGTCCTGAGCTCACATGGAGCGAGCACCACGCCAAGCGTTCCCTCGGCCATTACGACGCTGCCCACAACACGATCGTCGTCAGCCGGGTCTTCGACCGTCCCTCAAGTCCGAAATACGCCATCGAGTACCTGCTCTATCACGAGATGCTTCACCTCAAGCATCCCGTCAAGATGCGCGGCCTCCGCCGCTGTGTCCATTCCGCCGCGTTCAAAGCAGAAGAAGCTCAGTTTCCCCAGCTCAAAGAAGCTCTCGCCTTCATCAAGCGCCTTTAGCTCAGTAACGAAGGAATCCATGATCTCGTCCACCACAGAAAAACCGCGCTGCTCCTGGGCCACAAGCGACCCCCTTTACCGCGCCTACCACGACGAAGAATGGGGCGTGCCCATCTACGACAGCCGCGCCCTTTGGGAAACCCTCATGCTCGAAGGCTTCCAGGCCGGCCTCTCCTGGATCACCATCCTGCGCAAGCGCGAAGACTTCCGCAAAGCCTTCAAAAA
This sequence comes from Occallatibacter sp., assembly GCA_049514915.1. Taxonomy (GTDB): domain Bacteria; phylum Acidobacteriota; class Terriglobia; order Terriglobales; family Acidobacteriaceae; genus Telmatobacter. The sequence continues at coordinate 25,093 of JBEKUP010000009.1, forward strand.
CTTCGAGCCCGCCAAAGTCGCCCGCTTCACTGAAGCCGACATCGCCCGCCTGCTTCAGGACCCAGGCATCATCCGCTCCCGCGCCAAAATCCAGGCCACCATCCAGGGCGCGCAAATCTATCTAGACATGCAATCCAGCGGCGAAGACTTCTCCAAGTGGGTCTGGGGCATGGCCGGCGGCAAGCCCATCCAAAATCAGGCCCCGCTCCCCACCCAGTCCCCGCTCTCTCAGGAAATCTCGAAAGCCCTCAAAAAGCGTGGCCTCAAATTCGTCGGTCCCGTCATCGTCTACGCCTGGATGCAAGCCGTCGGCATCGTCAACGACCACGCTAAGGATTGCTTCCGTCGCAAGGTCGTTCTCTCCAAGCCTCATGCGAGGCGATAGAGACTATGATGAAGAGTCACAGCCATCCACCAAAGTTATCGTCTTGAAGCAGCACAATTGCGATCGGAACAGATATCAATGAACCAGACAACGTCTAGAAAAGTCGAGCTGTTCGATACAAGCCTTCGCGACGGCATGCAACAGCCGAATATCGATATCTCTCTGCCCGGCGCCGTCCGCCTAATTGAACGTATGGCGGCATTTGGCGTTCACTATGCGGAAATCGGCTTCGCAGGCGCGAATCAGTTCGTCGGCGACCTGTCCGCGGCTCTCGATTCCATCGACACCGGCGCCATGCAACTGGCCTTGTTCGGCAGAACCCGCGGCCGCGGCGTCAAAGTCCAGGACTGGCCCGACATACAATTCATCGTCAACCACAGACGGCGCGTGCCCGTCGCCGTCATTGTCGTCAAGTCGAGGCTGCTCGATGTTCTGATGTCTCTCGAAACCACGCCCGAAGAAAACCTGCTCATGGCCTTCGAAACCATAGCGTGCCTTCAGGACAACGGCCTCGAAGTCTTCGTGGATCTTGAACACGCCATGGATGCGAATTGCGGACGCCGCGAAAACGGCACCCTCTGCGATGCCGATTTCAACAAGCGTTCCCTGGACTATTTCCACGGGCTCACGGCGCAATGCGTCCGACAGAATGTAGGCCGCATCGTCATCTGCGACACCACAGGCGGAGCCAGTCCCGAAGAAGTCTCCGAGGTCTTCAGCAGCCTGACGCATACCTACCCAGGCGCCAAATTCGGATTTCACGGTCACATGGATCGTGGTCTCGGAATCGCCAATACACGCGCTGCCATCTTTGCTGGAGCCGCCCAGATTCAGGGCACGCTTCTCGGAACCGGCGAGCGCTGCGGCAATGTGAATCTCACCACAGTCGTCGGTGCGATGCAGCTGCGAGGCGAAGCGGAATTCGTCCCTCCCGAGTCGCTTGCCGGGCTGACCAGCCTTGCATACAACGCCTACGGAGCCTTCTCGCTCGACGTGCCGCATGGCGCCCCCATTGTCGGCACCGGCGCTTTTGGCACCTGGGCCGGAATGCACGGCAGCAGCGAGCGCAAGAATCCCGGCGCTTATCTCTGGTGCAACCCCGCTCAAGTCGGCGCAACCTCGGTGATCGGTGTCAATCGTCAATCGGGAAGAGCCAACATCGTTCTTCTCTCAGAATCGATCGGTGTCCCTCTCAATTCCGCGCAGGCGCAGGTCCTCATGGACTCCAATTCCGCGATGATCGAAGGCGGCGGCTTCACAGCCAGCGAGGTTTCCTTCCGCCTCGCCTGTATGAAAGTCCTCAATACCCTCCAGAATTATTTCAGCGTTAAGAGTTGGCGCGTCATCGACGAGTCCGACGTCATCCACAACCGCTACGTCCAGGCCTCCATGTTGTTATCCATTGGCGAAACCACGATCGCGGCAACACGCGCCGAGGGTGCCGGTCCAGTCGATGCGCTGACCAAAGCTATGAGACAGGAGTTGGAAAAGTGGTATCCGGCGATCGCACAGATGCGCCTGGGCAGGTTCAGCGTCACTGCTATCGATGTATCCGCGCACGACACAGCAGCCCACGTCCGGGTCACCGTAAGCTTTCACGCTGACGGCCACGAGCCTTGGACAACCGCCGGCGTAAGTAGCGATTTGAATCAGGCCGCCTTGATGGCTATCGTGGATGGCTTCCACTTCTGGCTTTTGGAATCCACTAATCTTGAAACCCCACCGATGGAATCCTCAGACTTGAAAACTCGCGCCCAGGTTGCCGAGGTCAGGCAGTCTTCTCTATCCCCACCCCTGCCTGTGCGGTAGCCGTCCGCGTAGCCGCCCACCAGATCAGCACAATCCCTGCCAGAACCGATCCCGCGCTGGCCAGTTGCGCATTTGATAACCCCCAAATAATCTTGGGATTACGCCGAATGAATTCAACCAGAAAGCGAGCCGTCCCGCTCAGCACCAGGTACTCGCCCACAATCGCGCCCGTCCGGTGCGGTTTCCCACCTCGCCGCCAAAGCCACCAGCCGATCAGCAGCCCCGCCGCAAGCTCATAAAGCGGCGTCGGATGGACCGGGACAAATGTCGGTTCAATCCCATGCGGAAAGCTCATCCCCCACGGCAAGTTCGTCGGAATCCCGTAGCAGCCGTCCCCGGAAAGAAAACACCCTATCCGCCCAATACCATACCCGATCGCCGCCGCCGGAGCTGCCAAATCCAGCGTCCTCAGGCCGCCAATCTTTGCCCACCACCCCTGCAACACCAGCGCGGAAATACCAAACAGCAGTCCGCCGAACCAGGCAAACCCTGCCGTATCCCAAAGCACCCGCCAGCCCTGTTCCTGGAACTCCATCGGCGTGTCAATCACGTGCCACAGCTTCGCGCCTACAATACCCAGCACTGCGGCAATCGCCACCATCCCCACCGCGTCCCCATCCAGGCCGGCACGTTTGAACCCCCGGTCCATCACAAAAGCCGCCATCACGCAGGCCAGCCACAGCATCAATCCGAAGGTCGGAATGCCGGGGTGCCAGAAGGGAAGGTTGAGCGGTATATAAGGCAACATATCTCTTCAAGTATAGACGCAGGAACAATGAGAAAGCCCGCAGCCATGCGGAAGTCCAAGATTTTGCACAGTCGCGCCGTCACACTGGGCCCCATTCGCGCGATACTGTCTGCATGGCCACCAGCACGTACCAGGATCTGGAGATCCTCTACACACGTCAACAGATTGCCGACCGCGTCGCCGAAATGGGCGCTCAAATCTCACATGATCTCAACGGAGAAAAGCTCGTCATGGTCGGCGTTCTCAAGGGGGCGGCCATCTTTCTTTCCGACCTCGCCCGTTCCATCCAGGCCGACGCCACATTCGACTTCGTCGCCGTCTCCAGCTACGGCAAGGGCCAGCGCTCCTCCGGTGCCGTCAAGCTCATTAAGGATCTCGACGAGCCCATCGAGGGCAAAAACGTACTCATCGTCGAAGACATTCTCGACACCGGCCTCACCCTCGCCTACCTGCGCAAAATCTTCCTTCAGCACCACCCCAAAACTCTGCGCATCGCCGCCCTGCTCGACAAGCCCTCGCGCCGCCTTGAACACATTGAAGCCGACTACACCGGCTTCTCCATCCCCAACCTTTTCGTCATCGGCTACGGCATGGACTACGCTGAGCGCTATCGAAACCTGCCTGACATTTGTCTAATGAGTCCGGAGCATCCTGAATAAAATACGGAGCCGCATCCCATGTCCGACCCTCCCCAACCCGACCAGCAGGTCCAGAAAGTTCGCGAGTTTCTAATTGAAGCCTACCGCGACTTCAACGCCCGTCGCATGGAAGCCGTCCTGGCCCGCATGCAGCCGGACGTTGACTGGCCCAATGGATTGGAAGGTGGCCGCGTCCAGGGAGTGGAAGGGGTGCGCGTCTACTGGAGGCGCCAATGGTCCCTCATCGATCCCATTCTTGAACCCGTCAAGATCGACGTCGACGACACAGGCAAAGCCAAAGTCAGGATCCATCAGATTGTGCGTGATCTCCAGGGCAACCTCGTCCGCGATTGCGTTGTCCATCACGTTTACAAATTTCGCGATGGCCTCATCGATCACATGGAAATCGTGTAGCGTCCCAGGTTAAACGTTCTTCGAATGTCGGCTTTCCATGCGGCGGCCCATGGCGCTCCATTGTTTCTCCTCCGCCTCAATTACACTCTGGACAACCGATTCGCCGTATTTGCCAGGCTGTAATTACGAAGTAACTAACTTCGCCCTTGCGCCGGAGGTCGATACTGTCGCAAGTCGTTGAAATGCCAGGATAGCGGCCGCTCCAAAAACGACTGTCTGGAGAACATGAGCCCAGAACCAGATGTCGCTCCCGGACTCCCAGATGAGTGGACGAGCAGCATCGCCCGGCCAAATCAAAGTGAAAAAGATGAGCAGCCCGAAGACGTGCCCCGGGATCGCCGGCAGAATCGAGTTGGTGAGATAAGCTGTGGCTCCGAAGACGACACCGACCAGGAAATAAAACAGCAGCTTGGGCCACACGAAACCCTGCGTGGGTCCGTGTGCCAAGGCAAATAGGATGGACGATAGAACAACGGCGGCGGATCCGCCAAAGTTGCGCTCCAGAATAACCTGGCAGTAACCGCGAAAGGCCGGCTCTTCCGTCAGTGGAGCGGCCACGGAGCCCATGATGACAATGCACACCACGGTAAACAGCGGATAGTGGGAGAGATCGGGGAGCGCGTTGCCCGGCATCCTGACCATCTGCATCATCACAATCCAGAGCCCGGCCAGGGCAACCACTGATAGCGCTCCGGCAAGCATCGACCACGCAAATACGGGGGTTGAAACCAGGTTTGCTCGCAAGCATTGACGGCGCGCTTGCGATGTACTGCGCGGCCACCCTTTGCCTGCCATATAGATCCATAGCAATACCAATACAACCGACATGAAGGGCACTGCCCATGGAACAGCCGGAGTCATGCTGAGATTAACGGCTACCAGTGCGGACCACACGCCCGCACCGACGACGATGATGAGGAAACCGAGGGTCCCTGCCCACAACACAGCAAGGATGCGGCGAACAAGCGTGCGCATAGTTTTCGCGGCTCCTTCTTGAGGGCCGCCGCATCGAGTCCGGATAAATCAGTTCTCGGCGGTTTACGGGCAGGCACGCCGGTCCTTTGAATTTGCTCTGTCCTACGCAGAAAAGGGCGATATTGTTCCGCCCGCTTCCGCAGTTTTCCACCGGGCCAGGAAGTGAATTTACGACAACGCCCGCAATCCCTTCCGCAGCCCTTCCGGATCGTCACCAGGAATCATCGCCTCTATCGCGTGGTGTGTCTGCTCCCACACCGGCACGGCCCGAACCAGCAGTTCCTGCCCCTTCCGCGTCAACGTCAACACCCGGCTCCGTTTATCGGAAAGGTCCTGGGTCACCTTTACCAACCCTCGCCGTTCCAGCGGTTTCAGCGCCGCCGTCAGCGTAGTCCGGTCCATCCCCAGCAACTCCGCCACCGGCCCCATCGGCGGCGGCTCCGGCCGGTTCAACGACATCAGCAGCGAAAACTGCCCGTTCGTCAGCCCGAATGGCCGCAGCACTTCGTCGAGTCGTCGCGCCAGTGTGCGCGCCGCCCGCTGCACATGCAGACACAAGCAGCAATCCTTTACCAGCAGCGTCGTTTCATACGGAAGCAAATTCTTGCTTGACACGAAGCAAGGTTAGTTGATATCAACATATTCGTCAACGGTTCTTCCCCGAACTACCCCACAACTGAACGCGACTGCCGAATTCCTCCCGAATCGAGGTCCATCATGCCCTTCATCCGTGATTTGAAGATCGCCATTCGTTCCCTCTCGCGTGTCCCCACCCTCTGGATCACCGTCGCCCTCACCCTCGCTCTCGGCATCGGAGCCAACGCCGCCATCTTCAGCGTCGTCCGGGCTGTGCTCCTCCGTCCCCTCGCCAATCAGGATGAGAATCGCCTCCTCTACATCCGCCAGAGCGCCCAGGGACTCGGACAGGTCAACGCCAACTTCTCCGTCCCCGAAATCAAAGACCTCAGCACCGGCCTCAAGACCATTTCTGAGATCGGCACTTTCTCCGAAATCGACTTCACCATCGTCGGCCTCGGCACCCCCCGCGAAATCCCCGCAGGCGTCGTCGACGGCAATTACTTCCAGGTCATGGGCCTTCGCCCCGTCCTCGGTCGCCTGCTCGGCCCCGGCGACGACGGCCCTAACGCTCCCGGCGCCGTCGTACTCACCTACAAATACTGGCGTGAGTCCTTGCATTCGGATCCCGGCGTCCTCGGCAAAGTCGTCCGCCTCGAAAGCGCCATGGGCGCTCGCAGCGCAACCGTCGTCGGCGTCCTCGAGCCTTCGGTTCCCTACCCCGTCGCAACGGAAGTCATCGCGAACGTGGTCACCAGCCCGCACCATCTTTCCGCCACCATGGTCACTGGCCGCTCACACCGCATGACCGAGATCTTCGGCCGCCTCGCTCCCGGCGCAACTCTGGAAGCCGCCCGCGCTGAACTCGCCACCAGCTATGCGTCCATGACCGGCTCGCATCCTGAGGACTACAAGAGTTCCGATCGCTGGGCCATCGGCGTCACCCGCATGCACGACCAGATCAACGCCCGCGCCAACAACATCCTCTGGATCCTCTTCGCGGCCTCGGGCCTCCTGTTCGTCATCGCCAGCTCCAACGTAGCCAACCTCGTCCTCGCCCGCACCGTCCGCCGCGAATCGGAGCTTGCCGTCCGCTCCGCCCTGGGAGCAAGCACCGCAACGCTGCGCCGTTCGCTCCTCGCCGAGAGTCTTGTCCTCTGCGGCAGCGGTGCCATCGCCGCCATCCTCATCGCCCTCCCCATGGTATCCATCCTCGGCAAATATGCGGCGCGCTTCTCCGTTCGCGCCGTCGACATGACCCTCGACTTCAGCCTCGTCTGGTTCGGCATCGCACTCGCCCTTGGCGCGGCTGTCTTCCTCGCTTTCATTCCCCGCCTGCCCTCCATGGAGTCCCTCCGCACCACTGGCCTCGCTATCGGAGGAACCCGCGTCACCGGCAACAGCAGCCGCCGCCTGCGTGTCTTCGCCGTCCTGCAAATTACCGCGTCCTTCCTGCTTCTTGCCGGTTCTGCCGTCCTCCTCCGCACGCTTTACGAGCTCGAAAAAACTCAGCCTCCCTTCGACACCTCCAAGGTCCTTGCCGTCAACCTCCCCGTCATGTCCTACGGCAAAACACCGGAGCAGGTGCAGGAGTTCTATCGCGAAGTCCTGCGCCGCGTCAGCGCCATCCCCGGTGTCGAGCGCGCCTCCACCGGCTTCAGTGTTCCCTGGCGCGACGAGCAGGGCCTCGGCATCCGCTTCTCCTTCGCCGTGCAGGGCGCAAAACGTGAAAACGGCCTCGGCGACCGGCGCGCCAGCTTCCGCTCCGCCTCCCCAGGCTTCTTTAGCACTCTCGGCGTCCCGATCCTTGAAGGCCGCGACTTCCGCGAGGGCGACCGCGACGGCGCCGAACGCGTTGTCATCGTCAGCCAGAGTGTCGCCAAATCTCTCTTTCCCGGCCAGGATCCCCTCAACCGCGAACTCACCTGGACTGATCCAGTCATGAAGTTCATTGGCATCAGTTACGAGCCCCGCCGCATCATCGGCGTCGTCCCCGACATCGACGACGAAAACATCATCCCCAACCCCGGCATGACCGTCTTCCAACCCGTCGATCAGGAAGGCTGGCGGGGTCGACTGTTCGTCCGCTCCAGTCAGGACCCCTATTCCCTCGTCCCCGCCATCGCGCGCACCATCCACGAAATGTCCGCCGACCAGCCCGTCGAGCGAGCCAGCACACTCTCAGACATCCGCGCTGAGGTCCTCACCCCCGATCGTCTCAACGCCGTAGTCTTTGGCGGATTCGCTGCCGTTGCGCTTCTCATCTCCGTAGTCGGTGTCGGCGGCGTCCTCGCCTTCTCCGTCAGCGGTCGCACCCGCGAGTTCGGCATCCGCATGGCCCTCGGCGCACATCCGCGCAAAATTCTCGCCGGAGTCCTCGCCGAGGGCCTCGTCATTGCAGCCATCGGCGTCAGCGCCGGCATTGTCACGGGCTTCGCCTTCGCCCGCATCCTCGGCAAATACATTGCGGAAGTCCAACAGCCCGGACTGCTCGCCTTTGTGGCCTCGGCCATCGTCATCCTTGGCGCCGCAGTTGTAGCCTCCGCCGTGCCCGCCGCCCGCGCCGCCAGAATCAACGCAGTAGAAGCGCTTCGCGCCGAGTAAAGCCTTCCTTATCGCGCTGGGCGCTTACAACCCGAGGTACCCCCGGTCCCTTGAAAGGGACCGGGGGGCCTGGGAAGGCAGGAAGCTCAATTCCGTTTGGACGTGTCGAAAGAAGGCAAGTGCGAGCCTCCCGCAAGCGACTGCCGCACCGCAGGTGCCAGGTGGTTGTGCGCAACCCTCCCTCAGGTTCTATACTCAAATCCCGTAGACTGCCCGGCCAGCCGCCACCGGAACAACGGCGCTTTTTAACAGGCAAGGAGCTCGGCTCATGGCTGCGATCATTCCCATCCGCGAATCGGACATCGAATTCGACCACGGCACCTTTGACTCCACCGGTTTTGCCGCGACGGCTCTCTCTAGTTGGCAGGCGCTGGCCGCGGTCATTGACCACACTCTCCTCAAGCCCGACGCCACCCGCGACCAGGTCGAAACCCTCTGCCAGCAGGCCGCTCAATACCGTTTCGCCTGCGCCATGATCAACCCAATCTGGGTACCCACCGCCGTCCGTGTCCTTGCCGGAACCGGCGTCCCCGTCGGCGTTGTCATCGGTTTTCCCCTCGGTGCGTCGCTAGTCTCCACCCTTCGCCACGAAGCAGCTTCGGTTACGCGTCTCGGCGCGCGCGAAGTCGACATGGTTCTCCCCATCGGCCAGCTCAAAAGCGGCAACCACCAGGCCGTCCACCACGCCATCCACGCTGCGGCCACCGTGGCCCACCACAACGGCGCAATCCTCAAGGTCATCCTCGAGACATGCCTGCTCACCGTCGAAGAAAAGCTCCGCGCCGCCGAAATCGCCATCCATGCCGGCGCGGACTTTCTTAAAACCTCCACCGGTTTCTCCACCGGCGGCGCAACCCCGGCCGATGTTGCCCTCCTGCGCGGTGTAGCCGGCGCGCGCTGCGGCGTCAAAGCCTCCGGAGGCATTCGCACCCTCGCCGACGTCCGCACCCTCCTCGAAGCCGGCGCCAACCGCATCGGCGCCTCCGCATCGGTATCTATCCTTCGCGAACTCGGAGCCGAATAGCACCAACCCCAAAAAGCGCTGACCTCAGCCCAGCGCAAACGGCTGTGCCCATTCATCATGCAGTTTCATCGCACGATGAGTGGGATCGTCGCGATGAATCCCCGTGCCCCGTTTTTGCGACTTGCCGGGGTCCCCAAGGACAGGCCCTGGTCCGTGGGGTGGTCGGGCGCAAGGGCGAGAAGCAGTAAGCCAGCGCGAGCCTCCCGCGAGCATGTACCCCACCGCAGGTGGCGTCTGCCGGACCGCAGGTGGCATATCATCAAACCAAGAACACCGCATGGACACAGCCTCAACTTCCCGCCGGCCCGCATTCCTCTGCGCTCTCATTCTCCTCGTGTGCGCACTCGCCACCCACCCCATTGCTGAAATCGGCATGATCGACGATTGGTCATCCGCCCAATCCGCGCGCATGCTGGCCCTGACCGGTCACATCGTCTACAACGGTTGGTCTGCTCCAATTCTTGGCTGGCAACTCTATCTTGGAGCCCTTTTCATCAAGTTCTTCGGCCCCTCATACGCAGCCGTCCGTGCATCCGTCGTGCTTGTCTCGCTTCTCACGGCCTATCTGTCGCAGCGTACCCTGGTCCGCGCCGGCATCAATTCGCGCAACGCCACCATAGGCACTCTCACCCTCGTCCTATGCCCGCTGACTCTGCCGCTTGTGGTCAGTTTCATGTCTGACATGGGCGCTCTGTTATTTGTTCTCCTCTGCCTCTACGCCTGCCTCCGTGCCCTTCAGGCACAAACCGATCGCGCTGTCCTCGCATGGCTCGCCTTTGCCGCGCTCTCCAATGCCTTTGGCGGAAACGTTCGTCAAATCGCGTGGCTCGGTGTCCTCGTCATGTTTCCCTGCACCATCTGGCTCTTGCGTCGCAGGCGTCACGTTCTTCTCTACGGCTCTCTGCTCTACGCGCTCTCCATTCTCATCGTCTTCGCAACCCTGCATTGGTTTCAGCAGCAGCCATATTCCGTCCCAGAGCCCCTCTTTGTCGGCTTCCCTGACCGCCATCGCCTGTTCCACATCCTCGAAGAGTTGTTGGCCCTCTTCCTCAGCTTTGCTCTCTTCCTCCTGCCTGTCCTCTTTGCCTTCGTGCCGGCCATTTCGCTCCGCAATCGCCGTGCGGGCGCAGTATTGGCGTCCGGCGGAATCCTCTGCTTAGCCTCCTATGTCTATATCTTTTTGTTTCACCGGTTGAGTCTCCTTGTCCTCATCGCGCCCTTCAGAGGATTTCACGTCACCCGCTATGGCCTCGCGGATACCGTGCCCATCAAAGGTCTCGGCCCTATCGTTCTCACCGGCGGCCCACGCCTCATCCTTACGTTTGCTGTCCTTCTTGGGCTTGTCTGCCTCGTTACCGTTTTGCTTACCAGCTCCCGCCTAGCCGAGCTTGCGGAAACCACGCCGCCACTCGCGCCAACCATCTCCTGGAACGTCCTGCTCGTTCTGCTCGTTCCTTTCAGCCTTGCCTATCTAGCCCTGCTTCTGCCGCGCAGCGTCCGCGTGGAGTTATTCGATCGCTATCTCCTGCTCCTTCTTCCCATCGGATTGATCCTCCTTCTGCGGCTCTATCAGGATCGCGTCCAGCCGAATCTGCCCCTCGTCTCCAGCGTGCTCGTTCTGCTTTTCGGCCTCTACTCCATTGCCGGCACTCATGACTTCTTCAGCAGATATCGCGGCAGAGTTGCCGCCATCGACGAGCTTCGCTCAGCTGGAGTTCCAGACGCCGCCATCGACGCCGGCTTCGAGCACAACGGTATGGCGCAAATCGAGCGCTACGGCTTCATCAACGACCCAAAAATTCACTTGCCTCCCACCGCCACGCTCACCAAGCCGTCCTCCTTCCCTGACGACTGCCATCCCGAGTGGGTCAATCTCACTCCCGTCATGGTCCCCGACTACGCCCTGTCTTTCGACCCCGCCGCCTGCGGTGGCAAGTCCCAATTCGCTCCAGTCACCTACAGCGATTGGCTCGCGCGCAGAGATGACACCATTTACATCGTCTACACAACCAGGCCCTCATCCAGCCAACACTAAATTCCCCATGTTCTCGCAGCCCCACTGCCAACACGCCGACAGCTTATGATCGTGTAAAGGATCCCGCATGGACGCAGCCCAGAATTCCCGCCGCCCGGCATTCTTCTGCGCGCTCATTCTTCTGGTCGCCGCCCTCGCCACCTTCCCCTTCGTTGAAACCGGGATAGACGACGACTGGTCCTACGTCCTGTCCGTTCGCATTCTTGCTCATACCGGCCACATCGTCTACAACGGCTGGGCCACTGCCATGCTCGGCTGGCAACTCTATCTCGGCGCCCTCTTCGTCAAGCTATTCGGCCCCTCCTACACCTCTATCCGCGCCTCCACACTCCTCGTCGCCCTCATCACGGCATTTCTAACCCATCGCACCTTTGTCCGCGCCGGCGTCAATTCCCGAAACGCCACCGTCGCCACTCTCGCCCTCGTTCTCAGCCCCGTTTTCCTGCCACTCGCTGTCACCTTCATGTCTGATATCGGTGGCCTCTTCTTCGTTGTCCTCTGCCTTTACGCCTGCCTTCGCGCCCTTCAATCGGAAGACAACCACGCCGTCTTCGCGTGGCTTGCCTGCGCCGGTCTTTCCAACGCCGTCGGAGGCACCGTCCGCCAGATCGCCTGGCTTGGCGTTCTCGTCATGTTTCCATGCGCCGTCTGGCTCCTGCACCGGCGTCCCCATGTACTTCCCATTGGCGCTTTGCTCTATCTCATTTCCATCGTCTTTGTCTTCGGCTCCCTTCACTGGTTTCACCTGCAGCCTTACGCCGGACCGGAGCCTCTCAACCTTGCCGTTGCCAACACCCGCTATCTCCCTCATCTCGCCGTGCAAATGCTCAGCCTGTTTCTCAGCGCGGCTCTCTTCTTACTTCCTGTTCTCATCGCCTTCGTCCCCGCGGTTCCGCTGCGCAACCCGCGCGCGACCGCCGTTCTGGGGTTCGGCGCGCTATTCTTCATCGCCGCCGCCTGCTTTCTCGTCGCATTTCACCCCTCCAGCACCGCTTCTCTCATCGCTCCCTTCCATGGCACCGCCATCACCAGGTTTGGCCTCGCGATTACCTTCCCCATCAAGGGCTTCGGTCCTATCGCTCTCACCCCGCTACCACGTCTGCTCATCACATTCGTGGTCTTGATGGCGCTCCTCAGCTTCGTCGCTGTCCTCTTCACCCGCCGTCCCATTCCACAAGTCGACCAAACGCCTGTCTCACCGTCCATCGCCTTTCAAAGCCTGCTCGTCCTCATCGTTCCATTCGTCCTCGCCTATCTTGTACTGCTTCTGCCCCGCGGCATTCACGGAGGTTTCGTCTTCGATCGTTATCTCCTGCTTCTTCTTCCCGCCGGTCTCATACTCCTGTTGCGCATCTTGCAGCTCCGCGTCCAACCCAATTTGCCAAGGCTCTCCAGCGCGTTTGTCCTGCTATTCGCACTCTACGCCGTCGCTGGCACCCACGACCTCTTTAGCATGTACCGTGCCCGCCTCGCCGCCATCGACGAGCTTCGCGCCGCTGGCATCCCTGACAACGCCATCGACGCGGCGTTCGAACACAATGCAGTCGCCCAGATCAACAGCACAGGCTACATCGTCAATCCAAACAGCCTCCTGGACACTCCAGAAAAACAAACGCCGCTGCCCGCATTTCCAATCGCCTGCCAACCCGATCAACCCTGGCTGGTTCCCGCCCTGGTCCCTGGCTATGCCCTGTCTTATGACCCCAATGCCTGCGGCGGACCCTCGCGTTTTGCTCCCGTCACATACCGCGAGTGGCTGCTGGCCCGCACTATCCCTGTCTACATCGTCAACACCGCTAAGCCTTAACAACAGCCCATAACAAAGTCAACGCACACCGCAAATGCGAAAGCTGCGGCGTCGCTTCAAGCGAGGATTATCTGGGCGAATAGTTGAGCTGGTTGTTCGAAGAGGTATACCGGGGAATTCAGTCCGCAACTTCAAGAACAGCCATCACGGATGTTCCGGCAATTCTCTGCGGCAGAACCTCGCAACGGGAAAGTCCGTACAGGCAGGAGTTCATCAACTCTCCTCGCGAATCAAATCCTGCGGAGTAGCTATCCACCCGCGACTTTCCGATGGAAAGAGCTGCCTTTCGCAACGCAAGAATAGGCACCAGGGGGCCTCCCCAGTAGGTTGCCTTCTTCACTTTGAAGCCGCTTCTTTTCGCGACCTCCAGCATATTCGTCAGCGAATACCTTCGCTGATGCCCCTGGACTCGATCGTAAGGTGAATACAGCCACTGAAGCGCCGGAACGTTGATAACCATGAAGCCGCCGTCCGCCAGGTGAAACCTGGCCGACTGCAGAAATCGATCCTGATCTTCAATATGTTCCAAAACATCGAACATCAACAATAAGTCAAATGCCTTTCTAAACTCGTCCGCGCGATCGTGAATGTCGTAGCAATAGATCTCGCCGCGCCGGCACATGTTGTGACGCAGCGCAGCCTCGTGCAAATCGAATCCCGCCGGGGCAATATCATAGGCATCTTCCATTTGCCTTTGCAGCACCCCATTGCCGCATCCGATTTCGGCAGCCTTCTTGACGGATCTGAGACGCCCGTCCGCAAGCCTCTGCAGCACTTCAAATCGCCGCCTGCACCAGAAATGCCGAGGAGTCGCAAGATCGAAATACTGCTCCGCCATAATGCCGGTAAGCGGCTTCGATTTGAAAATAACGTGCGTCGTCTCCTCAATCGGTCCTGCTTCTCGTTTATCCGTCACATGCAGATTATTGCACTGTTGGCATTCCACAGTGAGGTGACACGGCACTGAGATTACGATCATTCCGGACAAGAAAGAAGAATTGACCTGTCCTACCCACGACCTTGAAATTCGCAAAGACATAATGCACAAGAGGCGAAGCTGGCTCCATCTCCCCCTTAGGATCCCAAAACTTTACAAGGTCCGGGTTGTAAATCGCGCAAGCGTTTGGATGTCCGGAAAGAACCGCCGACACTGCCAGCTGTTGTTGGGTCGAAGTGCCTAACAACCAGTCATCCATCTCCATGCCTTGCAACGGATCTTTGCCAGTCCATATGTGTAAGCTTGGCAATTCGGGCACACCCACAAATACGTCGCAGTTGTCATCCAGTTCCCGAACCAACCAATGGTAATCCTGGGCCTGCGCCGCTTGTACATGGATTCTGACAGAACCGGGAAGCTGCAGGGAAGGCACGGCATCGTAGCCTCTGCGCGCAATACGAGCAATCGCAACGTACGATATGGCAATGCAAATCAACAGAATAGCGGTAGCGGAACCCATAATAATCGGGGATAGCGAACGTATTCTTTTCTTTTGCCATGCCAGATAATCACTCAGGCAGATCATGGCCACGACGACCGGCAAGACCTGAACAAACTGGAATTGGCTGCCGGCAATTGGATACGCATAAAGTGTTTGCAATACCGTCACGATGCAGAGTAGGGTTCTTGGAAAAGCATGGGATGTGCCGCTCTCATCGGGAGTTCCAAATAGAATCAGCCAGCAGAACGGTGGTAGAAGGAAGAAGAAGAACGGAAGCACAATCTGGGTTGGCCCGAATTTTGAAAAGAAAAGCCCCAGCAACACTTCGCAAAGGAAAAGCACCACTGTCAGCAAAGCGAGCACTAGCTTCAGAACAGCAACGTAGCTCTCCAAGCGTTCTTTTCTCAATGGACTAAATGAGAAGTATCCAGCCAGAATGAGTCCGCTAAAGATACAGAAATACCATCCTCGTGCGAACGGGATCGGCATATACCACGATCCATGGAAAACATAGTGACTAAGGCTGTCGAGCAGCAGTAAATGGAGCATCCTGGCCAGAATGACACCTTGCGCTTTTAGAGCCAAGACGATTGCACTGAATGTCGATACGAAGGCGACGCTTGTAATCATGGAGTCACGAAACCGAAAACAGCCGATCCGCGACACTCTGAAGAGCACCGGCAACACAGCCATCATCGAGACAGTGACGAGAACGGCAAAGAGCCTCGCTGATGGATCGCCCAAATGCGCCTTCATTAGGACCACCGGGAAAAAGACGCTTGCAGCCCCAAGTGCAATGAAAGAAAGACGGGATAACCTGGTTTTAGGAGAATGCGCCAAAATAGCCAAAGACGTTGCAAGGAACGCATACGCTCCGATGTTAACTTTAACCAACGCTAATGCAGCCGGAAGCGCGCCCAGCAAAATGATGCCCAACAAGTGCCAGCGCGGAATAGAAACCATGATGCCTGCCGCCACCAGGCAGACAAGAAGGAAAATGCATAATTCCTGAGGGTGGCCAGGCTCGTTACAGAAAAAACTTAGCGTAAAGAACACCAGGAGATGTGCGGCGGAGGACAGCACCAATGAACCAGTGAGCCGAAAAACGATCCAGGCGGACACAAACGCAGTTAGTAACCAGGGAAGCAGCGAACTCATCCGGACTACGTCGTGAGTTACAGCCGTCGCGGAAAGGGTCCGCAGGGACCAATTGTAGAAGTAATATACGGGGCCGTAAGGCACTGAGATCTGACTGTAGAGCTTCAATCCGCCCAGATACTGCTTGACAGTGACCATCATGGCGCCTTCGTCGTCCCAGTAGGGGAATCCGGTAAACATCCGGTAGTACGCGGGAATGCTTGCCAGCGCGCTCAGGAAGATGAGCCAGAGCGTGAAAATGTAATTTTTGGGAGGCTTCGTCACAGGTAGGGTTATACCATCATTGGGGCACGGTTACCCCGGGAAACCAGCGGTGGTACCAAAGCTGAGACGATGCCGTGACAAATCCACTTCGCTGATACAACCGCTGCGCTCTGACATTACGTCCCTGCGTTATCACGACGGCACGCTTAGCATCCTCCCTCGCTGCCCAAGAGAGGAAGTGTTTCACCAGGGTCGATCCAAGCCCAGATCCCTGATGGCCTTCAGCAACGCCAATAAGGCCAATCTGCGCTTCGTCACCTCGGTGGTGACCTGTAATGTAACCAACAGCTTTGCGAGCGACCTCGGCCACCAGAACAACCTCGGCAGACCCTCTAAAGCTCCTCTCGATCCAAGTCTCATAGAGCAAATCACATTTGGCCCGGTCAAAGTGCGGATCAAAATAGAAACGAGTGTCCCGGTGTCCTGTCCGCGCAATTGCACGCAGTGTTCCCAGGTCCTCTTCCCGGGCCGGTCGCACCGCGACATCCCTCGGGATACAAGGCAGCTCGACGAGCGTTCGCTCCAACGTTATACGCACGTCGGCCAAAAGGAATTCATTAGTTTCGGCCAGGCGCGTGGTCTGCGGATCGTCGGAATCAGCAAGCAAGTAGAGGCACTCAATGCGGCTCGCGGCGCACCATCCCAACATTTCATTCAATGCTGAGTCGTCCAGGCGCCTTCGATTGGCTCGCGCAATTCTGTGACCAAAGAATTCAGAGTCCCACTCCAGATACGTACAGATCGACTCAAGCTTATCGTCCGGTTTCACGCTGTGGCGCCTATCTTTGCGCCCCACTCAAATGAGGTAATGGCGGCGACTACGCGTGACTGCTCTGTCTCGGTTAAGTCGTTATAAAAAGGCAGCCTCAACAAGCGAGCGCTTACATCCTCTGTCACCGGGCACTGCGTCTCTCTCGCGGCAGATCTTCGCCCCATCTTCGACAAATGCAACGGCACGTAGTGGAAAACACTGTTAATCCCAAGCGTCTTCAGGTGCGCAATGAGACCTTGCCGGTATTCCAGCGACGGCAATATCAGGTAGAACATGTGATATGCCTGATCGCATTCCGGAGGTACTAAAGGCATGCGCACACCTATAGCGCGTGCCCATGAATCCAGGCGTTCCCTGTAATACTCCCAGATACACTGACGCTTCTTCAGAACATCTTGACAACTCTCAAGCTGGGCGAACAGGAAGGCGGCCAGAAGATCGGAAGGAAGATAACTAGACCCCACGTCGACCCAGGTGTACTTATCCACTTGCCCCCGGAAGAATTGATCGCGATTTGTCCCCTTCTCACGGATGATCAGAGCGCGCTCTACCAGTGCGGGATCATTTATCAGCAGCGCTCCCCCTTCGCCGCACGTTATGTTCTTCGTTTCGTGAAAACTTTGCGTGCCCAGGCAACCGAAAGTACCCGTGTACTTCCCTTTATATCGTGCGAATAATCCGTGTGCGTTGTCCTCAACCACCTGCACGTTGTGCCCGCGTGCTATCCCGCAGATAGCGTCCATGTCGCAGGCAACGCCCGCATAGTGCACCGGCACAATCGCCTTGGTACGCTTTGTGATCAATGATTCAAGCAGCGCCTCGTCCATGTTCATGGTGTCCACACGGACGTCTGAGAATACGATTTTCGCCCCCCGCAATACAAACGCGTTTGCAGTCGATACAAACGTAAACGAAGGCAGAATTACCTCGTCGCCCGGCCCAATGTCGAGCAAGAGCGCAGCCATCTCCAGCGCGTGTGTGCAGGAGGTCGTTAATAGTACTTTGCCCACTTGCAATTCGCTTTCCAACAGTTGGTGACAACGCCGTGTAAACGGGCCATCACCTGAAGCGTGGCCGCTGGCAATCGCCTCGGCAATGTACTTGTACTCGTTCCCTGTCAGGCAAGGACGGTTGAAGGGAATCGAGAAGGTCACGAGCGGTCCCCCTCCGGGTCAGCGGAGTCAGTGCGCACAACGTAAGGAGGCTTCTGCATGCTGCGAAAGTGCATACGCGCCAAGTACTCTCCGATGATGCCCAATGCGAATAGTTGTGCGCCCGAAAACAGGGCGACAATAGAGGCCAGAAAAGGAAAACCAGGCACGGCGTCGCCGTTCGCAAAATAACGAACCAGGACATAGACCAACACACAAAACCCAAAAAATGTGAAGGCGAACCCAACTACGCTGGCCATTTGCAATGGCAATGTACTAAAGCCCGTCATCATATTCATGGCATGCGTAATCAGCCTGCGAAAAGTATATCCAGAACTCCCCTGTTTACGAGAGTCGTGCCGCACGGGTGTTGCATGAAAGCGGTTTGTTCCCCAGGTCAGCAAGACATCGATTGACACGAACGGCCCCTCGTAGTGACTGAATGCTTTGGCGACCTCGACACGAAAGGCGCGAAAAGCGCAAACTTGCCGGGCTATCTCTGCGCCCATGACGTTTTTAAGTGCCAGCTTGGTTATCATCGAAGCGAGATCGCGCCCCAGCCCGTGTTGCTCGTGCTCCGGTGTGCCATACACAACGTCATAGCCCCCGGCGAGCACGGCTAGCAATTTAGGTATCTCCTCGGGAGGATGCTGCAGGTCGTCGTCCATGGTAACAATGACGCTATAGCGGGCCGCACGAATGCCGCACAGTAGCGCATTGTGCTGCCCGTAATTTCGCATCAGACTGACGGCGCGAATCCTCGGATATTCCCGGGCCAGTTGGCCAATCACGCTCTGGCTGTGGTCGGGACTGCTGTCATCGACCAAAACCATTTCGTAGTCTGGCGTGATCTTGCTCAGAACGCTCTCCAACCGCCGAGCCAATTCAGGCAGGATGAGTTCGCTGTTATAAACGGGGATGACGACAGAAAGTCCATGGGCCGCTGACGTTTCGATACCGGGGATCTCTTCCAGGTTTCTGGCCATTCATTTCCCAATTCTGCGCTGGCGCTATCCTACCGCGTGCTACCGCTTCACCATAGGGGGAGCGTATTGCCGGTTCGCTCGCAGCCCCCATCTGAATTAATTCAATCTCGAGAACTCCGCATGATCATCGGCACTCAATGAAAGGAGAGATCCTGTTCCGTCACACCAATCCCGTCTGGGGTGATGCGATCTCGTTGTCCATATGCAATCCACGATACATCAAATTCTTCCGTGATTGCTCTGCCACCGTGGTTGGACACAGTAACCAATCAGTGCCAAGTCGGTTACGTAAGCCATCCAGACATCCTCCCCTCGGAAACTCGCTAAATCGGACTGCCGCCCTCCTTCGAACCGTGCCGAACAACCCCTGGTATATAGTGTTTCTCAGCAACTCTCACCTGAAAGCCTTCGCCCTCTATGATCTCCGTCGTAATTCCCGCCTATAACGAGGAAGATGGCATCGCCGAAATCTACACCCGCATCGTCGCGGCGGCGCCTGCCTGGGGAGACGAATTCGAAATCCTTATCGTCGATGACGGAAGCCGCGACCGCACCCTCGAAATCTGCGAGCGCATCGCCTCCGCCGACCCGCGCCTCAAAGTCCTCAGTCTCTCCCGCAACTTCGGCCATCAGGCCGCCGTCTCCGCCGGCCTCATGAACGCCCGCGGCGCCATCGTCACCATCATGGACGCCGACCTCCAGGACCCTCCCGAGGAACTCCTTCCCTTCATTCAGAAAATCCGCGAAGGCTGGGATGTCGTCTACGCCATCCGCACCAAGCGTAAGGAAAACCTCCTCAAGCGCTTCTCTTACTCGGCCTATTACCGCATCCTCAAGCACCTCGCGGTCCTCGACGTCCCCCTCGACGCCGGCGATTTCTGCGTCATGCGCGCAGAGGTCGTCGACGCCATCAATCAGCTCCCCGAACGCAACCGCTTCGTCCGCGGCCTGCGCAGTTGGGTCGGCTTCCGCCAGACCGGCCTCCCCTACGAGCGTCACGCCCGCTTTGCCGGCGAACCCAAATACAACTTCTCAAGGCTGCTCAAACTGGCCACCGACGGCATCTTCAACTTCAGTTACCGCCCCCTTCAATTCATCATGCAGCTCGGCCTCATCCTCGCCGCCCTCTGCATGTTTGGAGCTGTATTCGTGATCGTCCAGTACGCCACCAACTGGACCGTCATCGGCTTCAATCCTCGCGCCGCACGAGGCTGGACCTCCACCATCTTCGTCATCCTCTTCCTCGCCTCCGTCAACCTCCTCTGCATGGGCATCCTCGGCGAATACATAGGCCGCCTCTTTGAAGAGGTGAAACAGCGCCCCATCTGGGTCGTTAAAAAGCGCATCAACCTATGAGCCCTCGTTCCCTCCTCCTCGCCGCATCCCTGCTCAGCGCACTCAGCGCCAACGCCGCCGAAATCCCGTCCATCGCAAAATCCTCCTCCGGCGGACAACTAATCGTCAATGGCCAGCCCTACCTCATCCTCGGCGGCGAACTCGGCAATTCAACCGCAGGCACTACTGCCCAGGCAGACTCCGTCCTCCCCCGCATCGCCCAGTTGCACGTCAACACAGTCCTCATGCCCGTCGCCTGGGAGCAGATCGAGCCCGCCGAAGGAACCTTCGACTTCAGCATCCTCGACCACTGGATCGACATCGCGCACCAGCAGCATCTCCATCTCGTAGTCCTCTGGTTCGGCAGTTGGAAGAACGGTTTCTCCAGCTACGCGCCTGCCTGGGTCAAGCAGGACACAAAGCGCTTCCCACGAGCTATCTCCGCCGACGGAGCCCAGCTCGAAATCCTTTCTACCCTTGGTCAAGATACCCTCAAAAGCGACGCCCACGCCTTCTCCACTCTCATGCAGCACATCCGCCAGAAGGATCAGGATCAGCAGACCATCCTCATGATCCAGGTCGAAAACGAAGTCGGCTACCTCGGCCGTGGCCGCGATCGCTCCGACGCCGCAAACCGTCTCTTTGCCGCCCCCGTTCCACCCACATTGATCCAGAAACTTCAAAACGCTCGCGACTCGTTCTCTCCTGAACTGCGCGAGCATTTCAATCCATCCGGCTCAACCTGGGCTGGCGTCTTCGGCGAAGCTGCAGACGAAGTCTTCATGGCCTGGAATTATGCCCGCTACATTCAGGAAGTCGCCGCCCAGGGCAAGCAAGCCTACCCACTCCCCATGTACGTCAACTGCCAGCTTCCCGCGCCCGCCGAGCGTGCAGGCGAATACCCCAGCGGCGGCCCGCATCCCTACTACCTCGCGGTCTACCGCGCCACAGCACCCGCGCTGGACTTCTATTCCCCCGACATCTACTGGCCCAATTTTGAGTACTGGATCGATCGCTACAAGTTCAGCGGAAACGCCATCTTCGTTCCCGAAGCGCGCCTTGAGGCCGCGCCATACAACGCCTTCTATGCATACGGCGCGGCCGGCGCATTTGGATTTTCTCCCTTCGCCATTGAGAGCGCGCCAATCGCTTCCGACGAGCACGATGCAGGCCTAACGCTGGCCAGCGTCTACGCACTCCTCGACAGCCTCAGCGACATCCTGCCCGCTCTTCAGGCATCCGGCAGCACGCGTGCAATCGTGCTCCACAGCAACAGCCCGCGCCCCACGCAAACCGTGTCTCTGGGCGGTTATCTTTTTGAGGCCACCCTCTCCCGCTCGTGGCCCGCAAAGACACTTCTGCAAGACGACGGCGCCATGATCATCCTGCAAACGGCCGCGAACGAGTTCTATATCGCCGGCGCCGGCCTCACCGTTTCCTTCTTCCGCGATCCCGATGTCGATACCAAAATCAGCGGCATCGCTGGCGTAGAAGAAGTCGAGCGCTCCAACGGCGCCTGGACCACGCTGCGCCGTCTCAACGGCGATCAAACCAACCAGGGCCGCCAGCTTTCCCTGGCTCCGCATCAGGTCCACACCTACCGCGTAATCCTCTACTCAACTGACCAGCATTAGAGTTCTCGCTGCACACCCAAACACCAAAGGCACCCTTTCATCTTGAGCATCTTGACTCGTCCTGGCGAGTTGCGACTGAAATGACCCCGCGTCGGATCAAGTACAAAAGCTCCGTGCCCCGTTTTTGCGCCTTTTTTCTGGCGCAAAGGCGGGACGCCAAAAGGCTGTTCATCAGGAGCGGAACGAATCGAAAGACCGGCCTCTTCTATCGGCGGCGCATGGCGCAGCAACAAAAGCCAGTGCGAGTCCGCGAGCGTCCATGCGCCGAAGTTGGAGTGCCTCATTCCATTCGCAGTGTCCGCATCGGGTCAGTGGATGCAGCCCGCCGCGCGGGCACAATCGCCGCAACCGCGGCGGCAAACAGAAGCAGCAGCATACTACTGCCCACTGCCAGTGGATCCATCACAGGCGTTTGGTAAAGCAGACTACGCACCCAGCGCAACAAGATCAGCGCCATCGTCAGTCCAACCCCTGTACCAAGCAGAATCGGCAGTGCAGCTTGTCCCAGCACCAGCCCGATCAACGCACTCTTTCCCGATCCCAACGCGATGCGAATGCCGAACTCCTGCTGCCGCAGTGAAACCGAGTACGCCGTCACGCCGTAAACGCCCAACAGCGCAAGCAACAGAGCCGCCGCGCCAAAACAGGTCAGCACAACCATCTGAAACCGCTCTGTCGATACCGAATCGCTCAGCTGCTCATCCATTGACTTAAGCGACGGAATAGCCACCTGCGGATTGATCTCCCACAAGGCCTGCCGCATGGGAGAGATCAAAGAATTGCTGGACTGCGAACTGCGCACCAGGAAAGACAGCGTCCACGGCGTATAAGACCAATAAGGCATGTAGACCATGGCCGCGTTGTCCTTCAGCCCGTTGATACGCGTGTCGGCCACAACGCCGACGACGGTAACCGAATTCTCGTCGTCCGGAACGATGTCAGAAATCTTGCGTCCAATCGGATTCTCGCCGGGAAAACCCTCCCGCGCAGTTCGTTCCGAGATAAGCGCGACATTCGGATTCGCGCGGTCTGCCGCAGTAAGGTTGCGCCCTGCGACCAGTGGAATCTGCATGGTCGACAGATAATTCTGATCGATCCAGCGCAGGTTGATCAATGGCCGCTGCGCTTCCGGCAACGGATGGTCGGGGCGTTTCAGCTCATCTACCCACGTCTCGCCCGTCAATGGTGCCACGCTGGTAACCGTCACCGACTGCACGCCCGGCAGTTGTTGCAACGCCGCCAGTGCGCGATCCGCGAAAGCCAGTTTCACCGCCTTCGCATTGGGCATCTTGTCACCGAACTCCGGCGAGAACAAATCAACTTGAGCCAGGGTCACGTGACTCGCATCAAATCCTCGATCCTGGTGCAACAATCGCGAAAAACTGCGCAGCACCAGGGACGTGACAATGAGCAACACGATCGTGCAGGCAACCTGCCCTGCAACCAGCAGGCTGCGCGTTCGATTTCCTTCGCGTGAATTGACAGTACGCGAGGAATTCGCCTGGAGCGCCCCTTGCGGGTGAACACGAAGCGAACGCAGCGCCGGCAGGATTCCGAATGTCATCGCCGCCATGATTGAAACAACCGCGGCAAACAACAAAACCGGCAGGCTCACCGCGACCTCATTTAGGCGCGGCACGCTCGACGGTACAAGCGCCAACAGAAGCCGCACACCGGTGAACGCAAGCGCAGCTCCCGCCGCCCCTCCAGCCAGCGCAAGCACCAGGCTCTCGGTCAGCCTGGCCATCACCAGCTGACCCTTGCTTGCACCCAGCGCAGCGCGCACCGCTGTCTCGCGCTCCTGGGACACAGCACGCGCCAGTTGCAGATTGGCAAGGTTCACGCACGCAATCAGCAGCACGCCGCCGACTGCGCCAAACATGAGCCAAAGTGAGGCGCTGATTCCCGAAGTCACGTCGCTCGCCAGGGGCGTCAGCGCGATCCCCATATGAATCGGCAGATGAGCCGAAACCGTGTACGCATTCTGCAACGCCTCCAACTCTGCGCTCGCCTGTTCAAACGTCGTGCGCGCTTTCAGCCGGGCAATCGCCGCGTAGTTGAAATTGCCGGTCTCTGCGCTCAAATCCCAGTCGCTTGGCGTCAATGGCAAATAAACCATGGTTGCCAGCGGCGGACCGATAGCGAGGTCGGGAGCCAATCTGATCCGCGGAAATCGCATGCCCGGCGGCAATACGCCGATAACTGTGGTTGGGTCGCCACCGAGTTGCAGCGTCTTGCCTACCACCTTGGGATCGACGCCAAAGAACCGCTGCCAGCCCTCATAGCTCAACAGCGCCACGTTCGCCGCGCCCTTTGCCGCATCGGCGTCCACAAAGTCCCGGCCCAGCATCGGCTGCACGCGCAGCACCCTGAACAGATTCGGCGAAGTCACCACCGAGCCCACAATGTGTGGATGATCCCCC
Source organism: Occallatibacter sp. (assembly GCA_049514915.1). GTDB lineage: Bacteria > Acidobacteriota > Terriglobia > Terriglobales > Acidobacteriaceae > Telmatobacter. The sequence goes on from JBEKUP010000009.1 coordinate 49,270, forward strand.
GTTGAGGAAACGCTCATTCCCCTCTGCTGAAAAATCGCCGCGTCGTCAAGGGTCTTCGTTTCTTTCTTTAGCCGCAAGTAATGAAGGTAATTATCGGGCTCCACTGATCTTTCCCTGCCGGGTTCCTCCATCGCTTCCCGCATCACCACCAGCTTGTTCGGATCGCGAAACGCAAGCGGCTTCAGCAGCACGGCATTCACCACGCTGAACACCGACGTGGTCGCGCCAATACCCAGCCCCAGCGTAAGAATTGCGGTGATCGCAAAACCGGGCGACTTGCGCAACTGCCGAATGGCGTAGCGAATATTGCGTGCTGCTTCTTCAAACAGCGGTAACCCACGCTGCATGCGGTAAGTCTCCTTCGTCTGTGTCATTCCGCCAAACTCCTTCAGCGCCGCCCTCCGCGCCTCCTGGGCATTCATCCCCCGCTTCACATTCTCTTCAACAGCAAATTCGATATGCGCGCGCAACTCCTCGTCCAGATCCGCGTCCAGTTCTTTCCTGCTGAAAATCGCCGCGCAGCGGCTCCATAAAACCCGCATCAATTCCATCTCAACTCCTACTCCGTTCGCAATGCACGCATCGGATCCGCGGAGGTCGCGCTTCGCACCGGCAGCAGCGACGCCAGCAACGCGGCTAAAAGCAACACCGCCAGGCTCAGCCCAATCGCTAGCGGATCGGCTGAGCTCGTCTCATACAACAGGCTGCTCACCCAGCGCGCCGCAGCCGCTGCCCCCATCAGGCCCAGTGCGATTCCGCCAAACATGGGATAGAACGCATCCATCAGGACCAGCCTTGCGAGTTGTGAGCGATTTGAACCAAGAGCCACACGGATTCCGAATTCCTGCTTCCGCAATGAAACCGAGTAAGCCAGCACCCCGTATATGCCAAGCACGGCAAGGAACAAAGCCGCCCCTCCAAAACTCGACAGGATGATCGCCTGAAATCTTTCCGTGGCCACCGACTCACCCACCTGCGCATCGAGCGCGACCACCGTTGGAATCGAAATGTCCGGGTCGATAGCCCAGATCGACTTGCGCATTTCCGGACCAAGCGACTCAATGCTCTGCGAACTGCGGACCACGAACACTGGATTGGCGGGTGGAAAATCCCAGTGAGGCAGATAATAAATCGCAACGTTCCGCTTCAGGTCGTTGATGCGCGCGTCCGCCGCGATCCCGATCACTTTGTAATCACGGCCCCAATGATGGATCGTATGCCCCAACGCTTCCTCACCGGGGAAAGCCGCCCGGGCAGCTTTGTCGGAAAGAATCACAACCCGCGGATTCTTGCGATCGCGCAAGTCGAAGTCCCGCCCTGCCAGCAGCGGAATCTCCATAGCTTCAAGGTAGCCAGGGCTGATAAAACGGCGATTGGCCAGCGGGATCTGGCCTTCTGGAACAGGATGGTCTGGCCGCACCAGGCCATCCACGCTCATATCCCCGGTCAGCGGCATCACGCTCGTCATCGCCGCGGACTGCACTCCAGGCAAAGCGCGCAACCGATCGAGCGTGCGATCGATCATCGCGTCGCGGGTCAGGCTGCCTTCATCCGCTCCGGGATTGTCCGGCATCGCCACCCCGCTTGAATAGCGCGGCGCGCTCAAGTCAGCCTTGGCCATCGAAACATGTTGTGCGTCAAACTGCCGGTCCTGCGTCAACACATGCGAAAAACTGCGTGTAATCAGCGCAGTCACAACCAGCAGCGTCACGCTGCATGCAACCTCCACCGCCACCAGCACTCTGCGCGAGCGAACCGCTTGCTTATTGCCTGAAACCCTTGTCGATCCCGATTGCAGTGCCCTCTGCGGTTGCACGCGCAAAGATCGAAGCGCCGGAAAAATACCAAAGCTCATCGATGTCAAAATAGAAAGCCCCAGCGCCAATCCAAGCGTCGGGCCGCTCATGTGGATCTCATTCAGGCGCGGCAGGCTGGCTGCTGTCAGCGCCAGCAGCTTCTGGGCAACGATTGCGAACGCGGCTCCGCCCAAACCGCCAATCACTCCAAGCAGCAGGTTCTCGATCAGCAAGCCCTGCAGCAATCGCGAACTCCCCGCGCCAAGTGCCGAGCGGAGCGCGATCTCATGCTCGCGCGCCATTCCCCTGGCAATTTGCAAATTCGCCAGATTCACGCAGGCCATCAACAGCACGCCCGTCACCGCTGCCAACAGCAGCCAAAGGGGCTTGCGAATGTCTCCTGTAATCTCCTCAGCAAACGGCTCAACAGAAACGCCAAGATGAATCGCAAGATGATCCGCTGCTGCAGTCGCTTTCTCAATGCCATCCAACTCGCTCTGTGCCTGGCGAACGGACACGCCAGGCTTAAGCCGCGCGATCACCAGAAAATTGAAATCCCCATCGTCCTCGATCAACTCGTTCGGCATCGGCACCAGCGGCTTGAAAATCTCATAGCGTTCCGTCGACCCGTGGCTCGCCTGTCCCGCCATGATCGACATGACTGGAAAGCGAAACGACCTGGGCAAAATCCCCACCACGGTCTTGGCTGTGCCGTCCACCCGCAGTGTGCTTCCCAGCGCCGATTCGCTGCCACGAAACAACCGCTGCCACGCACCCCAGGTCAGAATGACTTCCTGATCCCTTCCGGCCACGGCTTCATCGGAAGTAAACGTGCGCCCGAGCACGGGTGTCACTCCCAGCACAGAAAAGAAATTAGGCGAGATCGCCAGCCCCTCCGTCATCTGCGGATGATCGATGTCCCCAGACCCGCCGTCCCCAGGCCCACCGTTTCCAGATACGCTGAAACCCGCAGTCTGCAAAATAGCCGCATCCTGAATGGTGCTTGCGTGAGTCTTAAGATTCAGGTAATGGCGATAATTGTCCGGCAGCAGGGGCGCAACATGCTCCATCTCACGAATGCTCTCGCGCCATACAACCACCTTCCCCGAATCCAGAAACGCATACGGCCGCAGCAGTATGCCATTCACAACGCTGAAGACCGCGGTCACCGAGCCAACGCCCAGGGCCAGCGTGAGTATGGCCGTGATGGCGAACCCGGGTGACTTCCGCAACTGGCGAACCCCAAAGCGGATGTCGCGCGCCAGTGTCTCCAGCAGCGGCAACCCGCGCTGCACGCAATAAGTCTCCTTCGTCTGTGCCATTCCGCCAAACTCTTTCAGCGCCGCCCTCCGCGCCTCCTGTGCACTCATCCCTCGCTTCACATTCTCTTCAACTGCAAACTCAATATGCGACCGCAGCTCCTCCTCCAGGTCCTCATCAAGCTTTTGTCTCCGCAGGAGAGCTCCGCAACGGCTCAAAACAACGCGAACCCAGTCCATCGCAACCTCCTATTTGGATGTGGCCAGAAACCGCGCCATGGTCGCTGCCACTCGCTCCCAGTTCTCGGTTTCCTGTTCAATCTGTTTCCGTCCGTTGCGGGTCAGCGAATAGAACTTCGCGCGCCGGCCTGTTTCCGATGTGCCCCATTCCGACTTCACCCACCCTCGCTGTTCCAGCCGCAGCAGGGCTGGATAGATGGTTCCCTGGTTGAGGCTTACCGTGTCGGCACTCACCTGCTCAATCCGGCGCGCAATGCCGTAGCCATGCAGTAGCCCCATCGACTCCAGCGTCTTCAACACCATCAGGTCCAGCGTTCCCTGTAAAACATCGGACTTGTTTTCTCCCACGTCGTATCTCCTGTTGATTGTCAGCCTATAGCTTGCCGCATGATAGGTCGAATGTCAACATATCAACAATCAGAGTCTGATTTTTTCTGTTTTCGTGACTCTAGGTAATGTTTTCATAGGGCGAACATGACATTGCGAATCACCAAGTCATTTACAAGACCTTCACTCGGGCCAGGCAACCTTTCCGCTATAGTCGACCTACAGATCAGCTCGGCAAATCTCTGTCCCAATGAATGGATGGCTCCCCCATGCCAGCAAAATTCGTGTGTCTCGCCGCCTGCTTGCTCGTCGCCTCAACCTCAATCGCGCAGAACGTTCCCCGCTCTTCGCACGTTTGGATGCTCACCGAAGAGAATCACAGTTATGAACAAGTGGTCGGCAATTCTCAAATGCCCTATTACAATCAGCTGATTCAACAATACGGACTGGCCGGCCAGTTCTATTCCGATCAGCATAGCTCTCTGCCTGCATTGATGTGGTTTGTGGCCGGTGCGCAGGTCGAGACGAACAACGATACCGTTTCATGCGAGCACTCCGAAGACAATATTGTCCGCGAACTTCTAAAACAGGGCTACAGTTGGAGGTCCTACCAGGAGGGCATGCCCTCCGCAGGCTTTCAGGGACTCGAAGGAGGCGCTGCAAATATCTACTACCGCAGGCACAATCCGCTGATTGACTTTACGGATGTCTGCCCCGGCACAGGGCAGGAGAACAATAGTGTGCCCTTCACCCAGATGGCTACAGACTTCGCTCAAGGCGACACCGTCAACTATGCCTACATCACTCCCGATGTAAACGACGATGCGCACAACGGCACTCTTCCGCAGGCCGATCAGTGGCTTCAGGCTAACCTTCCGAACATCCTCGCCCGGCCCGAGTTTAGCCCCGGAGGAGATGGCATTCTCTTTATCGTCTGGGATGAAGGCGGTCTGACGGGGGACGACCGCTGTTCCGCTACCGTTTCGATCGGATGTGGCGGCCGCACTGCGATTCTCGTTATCGGTCCACTGGTAAAGTCCGGTTATCAGTCCACCATCACTTATCACAATGAAAATGTGCTGGCCACGGTGTGTGCCGCCATGGGTCTCGAGACATGTCCTGGTGCCGGACAGAGTGCCGCGCCCATGTCCGATTTCTTCAAGACAGGTGCGCCCGGCAGCCCCACAAACAGCGTTGTCATTTCCACTCCTGGGAACGGAGCTACCATCGTCGGCGAAGTCCATCTCATCGCGTCTGCTTCTGAGAGCCAGCCCGTTAGCCAGACGCAAGTCTGGGATAACGGTGTCAAGCTCGGCGTCTATGGCGAACAGATCCATGCCATCTACAATCTGGCGCCCGGCACGCACACAACCACCGTATTCGATCTCAATTCATCCTACAAAAATATCCATCAGGCCTCGGTCACCTATACCGTTCAGCCACTGGTTGATGGCGTTCAGATCGTATCGCCCTCATCCAATGAAACCTTCGACACGACCACAGTGCACATCGTGGCCCAGGCAACTGAATCGATACCGATAAGCCAGATCCAAGTCTGGGATAATGGCGTCAAGCTTGGCCATTACTCCAGCGCATCGGTGAACCAGTACTTCACCCTCGCAACGGGATCTCACACCGTTACGATCAATGACCTCGACGACAATTACAACGTCATTCATCAATCCAGCGTTTCCTACACAGTGCAATAGCAGAACGATCCTCAGAGGCGAGGACTTGATTAAACTTCCCTTAAGGAAGCGTCCTCGCCTGCGCAACAGTTTGCATTATTGAACTCCGAATTCTCCTTCAAGTATTCGCCTATTCTTCGCTCTTCATGTAAAATATTTCAATGGACTTTCAGCTCGTCACCACATACAAGCCCCGCGGTGATCAGCCCCGCGCCATCGCTGAGCTCATGGAAGGTTTGGCCGCCGGAGAGCGCCACCAGGTCCTACTCGGTGTCACCGGCTCCGGCAAAACCTTTACCATGGCCAAGATCATCGAGCAGTCCAACCGTCCCGCCCTCATCCTGGCCCACAACAAGACCCTCGCCGCCCAGCTCTATCACGAGTTCAAGCAGTTCTTCCCCAGCAACGCCGTCGAATACTTCGTCAGCTACTACGACTACTACCAGCCCGAAGCCTACATTCCCGCCGGCGATCTCTACATTGAGAAGGAAGCCACCATCAATGAGGAGCTCGACAAACTCCGGCTCTCCGCCACACGCAGCCTCTTCGAGCGCCGCGACTCCATCATCGTCAGCTCCGTAAGCTGCATCTACGGCCTCGGTTCGCCTGAGGCCTACTACGGCATGTTGCTCCTGCTTGAAAAAGGGCAGAAGATCAGCCGCAAAGACATTCTCCGCCGCCTCGTCGAAATCCTCTACGAGCGCAACGACACCGACTTCCGCCGCGGCACCTTCCGCGTTCGCGGCGACGTCATCGAAGTCTTTCCCACCTACGACGAAACCGCTTACCGCATCGAGCTTTTCGGCGATGAGATCGAGTCACTCGCGCAAATCGATCCCCTCTTCGGCACTGTCAAGCAGAAGTACTCTCGCCTGCCCATCTATCCCAAGAGCCATTACGTCGTCCAGCCGGAACGCAAGGCCGGCGCCATCGACTCCATCGTCAAGGAGCTCAACGAATGGGTTCCGCAGCTTGAGGCCGAAGGCCGCATGGTCGAGGCGCAGCGCGTCCATCAGCGCACCCGCTTCGATCTCGAGATGATCAAGTCTATGGGCTACTGCCACGGAATTGAGAATTACTCACGCCACTTCAGCGGCCGTCTTCCCGGTGAGCCGCCACCCACGCTCCTCGACTACTTCCCCCGCGACTTCCTGCTCTTCATCGATGAGAGCCACGCCACCATTCCCCAGGTCCACGGCATGTGGTACGGCGACCAGAGCCGCAAGCAAAACCTCGTCGACTACGGCTTCCGGCTCCCATCGGCGCGCGATAACCGCCCGCTCAAATTCGAAGAGTTCGAGAACCGCATTCACCAGACCATCTACGTCTCCGCCACTCCCGGCCCGTATGAGCTGACGCGCTCCGCCGGCGTAGTCGTCGAGCAGGTCATCCGTCCCACCGGCCTCGTCGACCCCGAAGTCGAAATCCGCCCCGTCAAAGGCCAGATCGACGACCTCCTCGCCGAAATCCGCGACCGCGCCAAACGCAACGAACGCGTCCTCGTCACCACCCTCACCAAGCGCATGGCTGAAGATCTGGCCGGCTACTACACCGAGGTCGGCGTCAAATGCCGCTACATGCACTCCGAGATTGAAACCCTCGAGCGCGTCAAGCTCCTCGCCGGCCTCCGCAAAGGCGAGTTCGACGTCCTCATCGGCATCAACCTCCTCCGCGAAGGCCTCGACCTCCCTGAAGTCTCTCTCGTCGCCATCCTCGATGCCGACAAGGAAGGCTTTCTCCGCTCCGCCGGCTCCCTCATCCAGACCATGGGCCGCGCCGCGCGCCATCTTGAGGGCAAAGCCATCCTCTACGCCGACAAAATTACTGACTCCATGCGCCGCGCCATGGACGAGACTGATCGCCGCCGTGCTATCCAGAGCGCCTACAACGAGGAGCACGGAATCACGCCGCAATCCATCATCAACACCATGGACATGGGTCTTGCCCAAATCCTCAAAGCCGAATACGGCGACGTAGAAGTCGAAGCAGCCGAGGGCCTGCCCGAATTCCAGACCAAGGCCGACGTGGATGCCTACATCGCCAAGCTGGAAACTGACATGCGCGAAGCCGCTAAGAAATTCGAATTCGAGAAGGCCGCCAAACTCCGCGACTCCATCAAAGAACTCCGCGACAAAGATTTCCTCTTCGGCTGATGGCCGTCACCCAACCCGGGGCGTCGCCGGTCCAAACAGAAAGCGCTTCCCAGGCAACCATCCCCTTTTTCTCGCCATCCAATGTAAGAGCGAGTTCATCCAAGCTGCGGTCTGGCCCGGCCAGTGCTCTCCTCAAGAATTTAGGACGCCATGCCTACAATCCTGCTAGTGGACAACGATCCACTCCAGGCGTTCCTGCGCAAGTCCCTCCTCGAACGGCGTTTCCACGACGTCCAGCGCGTTGGCGATGCAGCCGAGGCCCTCTGCCTGGTCGAGCAGCCCCAATTTGCCGGAAATCTTGGCCTCGTCATCTCTGGCCTCCAAATGCCCGGAATCGGCGGCCCCGCGTTCGTCGCCGAACTCCACTCCCGCCTCCCCAAGGTTCCCATTCTGGTACTCGGCAGCGCCTCTGAGGCTGAAGCCGATTACTCCCCCGGCTGGATCCGTTTTCTCGCCCGCCCTTTCGGCCTCGACGAAATGCTGCATCTCGCCGGCCAATTACTCGCCAATCCAGCAGAAATTCCCGCCTGAACCCCGCGCATCCCCCTCTTAACTCCCCTCGCCTCCATCTCCACCCATGGTGTGAGCTAAATCACACACCGAAGGCCTATGATGGTTTGAGAATAGGCTAGTAAGCAAAGAGCTTCCCGCTCCCCCATCAGCATGCGAAAATCATCATGGAGTTCCAATGGCAGCGTTTGGTAGTTTCGCACTTCTCATCGCTTTGGCGCTGGCCGCCTACAATCTGCTCGCCGGAGCCATGGCCCTGCGCCTCATCGCCACCGGACAGCCGGTCGCCATCTCTCCGGAACGGCTCGCCGACACCGCCCGCCGCGCCGGCATCGCAGGCTTCCTCGCCGTAACCGCGGCCGCTTTCGCCCTCATCTGGTCCGTCTTCACCAACGACTTCTCCATCACCTACATCATGGAGCACTCCAACCGCGCCCTCCCCGGCGCCTACAAGTTCTCCGCGCTCTGGTCCGGTCAGGAAGGCTCGCTTCTCCTCTGGGCATGGCTCCTCGCCGCCTATGGCTTTGTTCTCCGGCTCACCCACAAAACCGACGTCAAGCTCTACGCCTATGCCGGAACCATCCTGGCCGGCATCCAGACCTTCTTCCTCGCAGTCCTCACCATCGCCGCACCGCCCTTCGCCCTCTACAACGGCGTCATTCCAGACGACGGCAACGGCCTCAATCCCCTCCTCCAGTACCCCGAGATGGTCATCCATCCCCCCATGCTTTACCTCGGCTACGTCGGCTTCTCGGTTCCCTTCGCCTTCGCCCTAGGCGCGCTCATGATGCGCTACCCCGGTGAAAAGTGGATCAAGATCACCCGCGTCTGGACCATGGTCACCTGGCTCTTCCTCACCGCCGGCATCTTCCTCGGCATGCACTGGGCCTACGCCGTCCTCGGCTGGGGCGGTTACTGGGGCTGGGACCCCGTTGAAAACGCAAGCTTCATGCCCTGGCTCACCGGCACCGCCTTCCTTCATTCCGTCATGATGCAGGAGAAGAAAGGAATGATGAAGAGCTGGAATGTCTGGCTCATCTTCTCCACCTTCCTGCTCACTCTGCTCGGCACGCTCCTCACCCGCGCCGGCCTCGTCTCTTCCGTCCACGCCTTCGCCCAGTCCTCCATCGGCACCTGGTTCGTGGTATTCATGGGCATCGTGCTCGCCGTCTGCATCTTCACCTACATCCTGCAGCGCAGCCATCTCAAAGCCGAGCATCATCTCGAGTCCCTAGTCAGCCGTGAATCCAGCTTCCTTTTCAATAACCTGGTACTCCTCACCGCCTGCTTCGTCATCCTTTGGGGAACGCTCTTCCCCATCCTTTCTGAATACGTCGTCGGCAACAAGGTCACCGTCGGCGCTCCCTGGTACAACCGCGTAGCCATCCCCATCGGCCTGTTTTTGCTCTTCCTCACCGGCGTCGGCCCGTTGCTCCCATGGCGCGCCACCTCCTTCAAAAGCATCCGCCGAAACTTCGTCATCCCCACCATCGCCCTCTGGGCCACGGTCATCGTCTGCCTCGCCCTTGGCGTCCGCCCCTGGAAAGATGGCGCATTCGATTACGGCAACTTCTTCGCGCTTGTCGCTTTCTCCATCTCCATCGGCGTCTTCACCGCCATCATGAGCGAGTTCCTTCGCGGAGCCGGCGTCATCTCCCGCCAAACCGGCAAAAACCTCATCGTATCCACATGGCTGCTCACCCGCCGCAACACCCGCCGCTACGGCGGATACATCATCCACATCGGCGTGGTGATCGTTGTAATCGGTCTCGCCGGCGCGGCTTTCAACCGCAACATCGAAAAGGAACTCGCCCTCCACGACACCATGTCCATCGGCCCATACACGCTGGAATGTGTCGGTTTCACCCAGGACTCCAACCTCAACTACAACTCGGAATATGCCCTGCTCGACGTCTCCAAAGGTGGCAAAAAGCAGTTCCAGATGACACCGGAAAAACGTGTCTATCTTGCCAGCGAGCAGCCCCAGACCATGGTCGCCATCCACTCCACACTCCCGTGGGACCTCTACGTCGTCTATGAAGGCACCAACCCCGACACCGGCCAGCCCATCATCAAGGCCTTCCTCAATCCGCTTGTCGGATGGATTTGGGCCGGCCTCGTCGTCCTCGTTCTCGGAACGCTGTTTGCCCTAGTTCCTCCTCTGAGCCCGGCGACCGCATCCCTCCGCATTCCCGCCTCGCGCCCCATCCCCACCGAGCCCGCACTGAAAGGCGGCCACTGATGCCGTTCAGAATGAATGGCTTTGTATCAGGGCACGACTTCAGTCGTGCCGAAAACCACGCGCAAAATGGCCGGGCTTTAGCCCCTGCGCGCCGCCTCGGCATCACATTCTGGATCAAGACCGCCCAGGCATTGTGTCTCGCCATCGCCGTCTGCTTCTCCGTCGGCGCAACCGACTCAAGCTCCCGCTACAACGACCTCAGTCATCGCCTCATGTGCACCTGCAGTTGCGCCCAGATCCTCGGCGAATGCAACCACGTCGGCTGCCCAAACTCCGCAGGCGAACTGGCCGAACTCCGCGCCGGCATCCAAGCGGGGCAAAGTGACAAGGAAATCCTCGACAGCTTCGTCGGCAAATACGGCGCAATCGTCCTCGCCGCGCCCACCACGCATGGTTTCGACCTTGTAGCCTGGATCGCTCCCTTCGCTGTCTTCGCCGCGGCCCTGCTCGGAACCATTCTGCTCGTCCGCCGTTGGGCCAATATCTCCATCGGCAAAACGCAGGCTGCCACGCCCGCACCCGACAACGAAGACCCCGCCGACCGCGAGCGCAGAGAAAAAATCCGCCGCGAAACCGGCGAAGGAGGGTTTTAACCCATGTCCACAGCACAAGGTGAAATGGCTGGCGTCCTGCTGACCCTGGCGCTTCTCGTCTACACCTTTTGGCCGGAGAACGTCTTTGCCAGCCAACGACAGAAAACCCGGCTCGACTACCTTTTGGAACGCAAAGACCAGCTTTACGAGAACCTCCGCGACCTCAACTTCGAATATCGCGCCGGCAAATACCCTGAGGAAGATTTTCAGGTCCAGCGCGCCCAGCTTGAAAACGAAACCGCCCAGCTAATGGCCGAAATCGATCACCTCCAGCAAGCCTGATAAACCGGCGCCGGAACAGTCAATGAAGCTCCGTGCCCCGTTCTTGCGCCTTTTTTCTGGCGCAAGGGCGGGAAACCAAAACACTCGAAAAGGCCGGTCATCCTGAACGACCGGAGCGAAGCTTAGGAAGTCGAAGAACCTGCTTTTGTTCTTCAGCTCGATCGTATGAAGGCTGCCATCCTGAGCGAACGGGGCCCCAGGCGTTTCTCAGCCTGGGGGTGGTGAGTCGAAGGATCTGCGGTTGTCCTTCGGCTCCTCTCTCAAACCAGAAAAGAAATAGGAACAAACAAAGACCATGAAATCGACCCAATTTCGCACTTTCGCTTTGAGCCTCCTCTTTGCAGGCTCTCTGGCCCACGCCGCCACCGTCACCGGAACCGTGACCAACAAGACCACCGGCAAGCCCGCAGTCGGCGATCCTGTAGTCCTCGTCGACGTCCAGGCCGGCATGGGCGAAGTTGCCCACGCCACCACCGACGCGCGCGGCCACTACTCCCTCGCTGAGCCCGGCAACAGTCCCTACCTGGTGCGCGTAACCCACCAGGGTGCTGGCTACTTCATCGCCGCTCCGCAAGGCGGCGCACCCGGCGACCTGTCCGTCTACGACGTCGCCGCCAAAGTCCAGGGAGTCTACATCGAGGCCGACGTTATCGAGGTCGAAACCGAGAACGGCCAGCTAAAGATCACCGAGCGCTACTTCGTCCACAACACCAGCACCCCGCCCACCACCCAGTGGAGCGCCCGTTCCTTCGAGGTCAACCTGCCTCCCGATGCCACCGTCGATGGTGTTGGCGGCCAGCGCCCCAACGGCCTGCCCACCAGCATCAAGATGGATCCCCTCGGCGCCAAAGGCCACTATGCCTTCAACTTCCCCATCCAGCCTGACGACGGCGAAAAGGACACGCTCTTTCAGCTCGCCTATCACGTCCCCTACAGCGCCGGAAAAGTTACACTGAAGGCGGAAGTCACCCTCCCCGCCGACAATGTTGCCGTGCTCATGCCCAAGAGCATGTCCTTCACGCCCGGTGCGGGAACCGCCTTCAAGTCCGTCCCTGAAGATCCCGGCGTGCAAACCTGGCTCGTCAAGAACGCACCCGCCAACAAGCCCATCGAGTTCACCATAGCCGGCACCGGCAACATGCCCCGCGAGCAGCAGGGCGCGGCAGCAGGCGGCCCGGCAGGCGGCGCAGGCATGGGAGCAGGAGCGCCGGATGGCAATTCACCTGACGCGGGAACCGCCGCGCCCACCGGCCAGCCTGGCGGTGGCATCGGACCGCCCGTCAGCGGCACCGAGCCCCTCACCAAATACAAGTGGTGGATCCTCGGCGCACTCGCGCTACTCCTCATCGCCGCTGCGGCGTTCCTCCTCCGCAAGCCGGCAGGCTTCCCTGCAACCGACGGAGCAACCGGTGCAGCTTATCCATCCTCGGTAGCTTATCCAGCCTTCGCCTCACCCGCGTCCAAAAACACCGCTCTGCTCAACGCGCTGAAGGAAGAGATGTTCGCCCTCGAAAGCGAGAGAATCTCCGGCACGCTCGCCCCCGAAGAATACGCCGAAACCAAGGCCGCTCTGGAAATAGTCCTGAAGCGCGCCCTGAAGCGCACCAGCTAAAGCCTGGGTGCCCCACCTTCGCCACAGTTTCATCGTGGTTAAGGTGGGATAGCCCCACCTATCTAAAGTTCTTTATGGTTTCTCCTCTTCCCGGTCACAATGGGAGTTAATCAATCCCTCAGTCTCCGTTCTCCGACAACTTCCCCTTTACCCCTGTATTCTTTTCCCATGAAGACTTTGCTTCGCACGCTTCTTTATCTCGCGCTCATTGTCTGGCTCGGCGCTGAGATATTTTTCCCTGTAGTTGCCGCCATCACCTTTATGTCCCTGCAGTCGAGTACGCACGCAGCCGGCAACATCGTTGGCCAGCTCCTGCACATTCTCCACGGCATGGGGCTCGTCTCCGGCATGGTGGCTCTCGCCCTGCTCGCTCTCGCACCGGCATGGGGAATCTACAAGCCCCGCGCCGTTCTGCCGCCCATGGGCCTCGTCGTCCTCATGATCGTGCTCACCGCCTTCTCGCAGTTCGTCATCATCCCCTCCATGGAGCGCGACCGCATCGCCTCCGGCGGAGCCATCGATACAATCGACGTCACCAATCCCAACACCGTCCACTTCAATAAGCTCCACAACCGAAGCGAGACAGTAGAAACAGTGATCCTCATCTTCGGCCTCGCCACCGTAATCCTTGTAGCCAAAGCCGAAACCTCCCGCGTGTAGCAAGCAGCCCGATCTGCAAATCACTGTCACAGACCGTTGAATCAGGTTCATGCTAAACTTCGCGCCGGGGATTGGCGCTCATGCTGCTTGCACATAAAGCTCCGACCTTGGTTTCGGTCACAGTCAACGCGCGCTCTCAAATCAAGGCGCGTCGAGCAGCAGGCCGCATTCCATGGATCGGTCCGCTGCTTCTTGCGCCGGCTCGCACGGTTTTGTGGCTCACGTTTCAGTGCCTTCTTGCGCTCATCTTCGACGCGCTGCATCGGCCCGCGCCATTTCGCGAGGCCGGCAACTGGTGGATTATTTACGGCACCCTCGTCGATATCTGCTGCCTGCTCGGCATGCGCTACTTCACTCACAAGGAAGGCATCCGGCTCCGCGACCTCATCGGGCCGATACGCATGCGCAAGGGACGCGACCTGTGGATTGGCCTGGGACTCCTTGCGCTCTCTTATCCGTTCTTCTACGCAGGTGGTCGTCTTGCGGGCTGGTTGGTATACGGATCAATGTCCAGGGTGCCCATGGCGTTTCTGATGCAAAAGCACGTGCTGCCCATGTGGGCGACCGTGTACAGCATTGCGTTCTGGTGGGTCATCCAATCGGCAACGGAAGAAATGACCTACAACGGCTACGTCCTTCCCCGGTTGCAGGCGCTCACCGGCCGCACCTGGATTGCAGTCGCCATTACCGGGTTCTGGTTTTCAGCCCAGCACTGCATGTTTCCGTTCATTCCCGATGGACGCTACATTGCGTTTCACTTCCTCTTATTCCTACCCTTCCTCCTCGTATGGATGCTGATCTATCTGCGCCTTCGCCGCCTTTCGCCGCTCATCCTCGCACACTGGCCCATGGATCTCGGCGTTGCGATCATGACCGGAATCCTGTGAGGAGAGAGCCCATTCATCGCGGCAGTTTCGTGATGAATGGGATCGTTGGACACACACGATCAATCGCCTGGAGCCTGGGATCACGGAGCCCAATTTCGAACGCAGTTGCACTGCAAACAAAATCGAAATAACTCTTTCACTTTCAATGCATTACATCCACATCTCGTGCAAAATGAACGCATTTTCCAAAAAAGCGTTCAATTCTAAGCAACCCTTTACTTCGTTTAGTTCAATTCTCTGCAACCGAAACACATCAAAAAGGCTGCCCGCAAGGTTCATGTCTCAACGAAATGCAACCACTTGTGCAGCCTTTTCGCATGTTTTGTAACCACTTGAGCAGCCTTTTCAGCGAGGTAGTGTAACCACTTAAGCAGCCATTTGAAGCCCGCCGAATGCCCATCGGTCCAGCCACTGTTCACTGTCCACTCTTCACTGCCCACTGTCTTTCCGCCCCGCTCTTGTATCATCGAAGAGGCTCGTACGGCGCATATGTTCATCTTGCCGTGAGCCCCATGGGACATACATGAAGACAGGAATCATCGGCCTGCCGCAGGTGGGCAAGACATCGTTGTTCAAGATACTCACCAAGGTCCGCCTCGAAGAAAAGGGCTACTCCAATCCGCGCGAAGAACACATCGGCGTAGCCCGCGTCCCCGACGACCGCCTCGACAAATTGGCCGCTCTTTACTCGCCCAAAAAGACCACCTTCGCCACCGTCGATTACGTCGATGTGGCCGCCATTGGCCAGGAAGCGCTCAAGGAGACTGCGTTCCTCACCAGTCTGCGCAACGTCGATGCGCTCATCCACGTCCTCCGCGCATTCGAAGACGACTCCATTCCCCACGTCGGTCCCATCGATCCCTTGCGCGACATCAAGAACGTCGAATTCGACCTCATGATCAGCGATCTCACGCAAGTTGAGAAGCGCCTCGAACGTCTCGAGAAGGATCTGAAGAAAGGCCGCACCAGCGAACTCGAGCGCGAACAAGCCCTCCTCCTCCGTTCCAAGGAAGCCCTCGAAAAAGAGCAGCCTCTCCGCGAGCTTGAGATGACCGCCGACGAGAAGAAGCTGATCAAAGGCTTCATGTTCCTCTCGCAAAAACCCATCCTTTATGCGGTAAACATTGGCGAAAGCACCACTCTCGGCGACGACCTCAACGCCGCCGTCAGCCTCTACAAACTCGACGAGGTCGCGTCCCGGCCCAACGCAGGAGCAACTGCAATCTGCGGCAAAGTTGAAGCCGAGCTTGCGGAGATGGACGACGAAGAAGCTGCGGAGTTTCTCGGCAGCTATGGTCTTCATGAGAGCGGCCTCGTGCGCCTCATTCGCAAAAGCTATGAGCTGCTTGGACTCATCAGCTTCTTCACCGCCGGCGAAGATGAATGCCGCGCATGGACCATTCCACTGGGCTCAAAGGCTCCCCAAGGCGCAGGAGCAATTCACTCCGACCTTGAACATCACTTCATTCGCGCGGAAACCATTCGCTGGGATGCGCTCCTCGCCGCGGGCTCCGAAGCAGCCGCAAGGGCCAAAGGAACATTGCGCCTTGAAGGCAAGGAGTACATCGTGCAGGATGGGGATGTAATGCACATCCGCCACAGCGGGTAAGACCATGCTGAAGATCTCACTGCTCCTCGGCACCATTGCCGCGCTAGCCGACGTAGCCGGAGGGCTGGTGCTCGTGCGAGCACGCGGCGTGGAACGATATCTGCGCTACTTCGTCGCTCTCGGCGCAGGATTCTTGATGGCCACTGCGTTGATTGAAATGACTCCCGAGAGTCTGAAGCTGAGCCCTCGGCTTGGCCCCATCCTGATCATGGCCGGTTATTGCGTGGTCCATCTGCTGGAGCACACCATCAACTCCCACTTTCACTTTGGCGAAGAAACGCACAAAGGCGAATTTGTTTCGCGCCACACCGGCAATGCAGTAATGGCCGGCCTCAGCGTACACGCCCTCTTCGACGGAGTTGCCATCGGATCTGGATTTGTCGTTTCTTACTGGCTCGGCATACTGATCTTTCTCGCCATCCTGCTGCACAAAGCACCTGAAGGCTTCACAATGGCAAGTGTCATGCTCGCCAGCGGACGAAGCCGCACCATGGCCTTCTACTCCGCAGTGGCGTTGGCCGCCGCAACGCTGGCAGGCGTACTGGTAATCGAGCTGATCCCAAGCTGGCTGCCGTTCGGTTTGCCCATCTCCGCCGGAGTCGCGCTCTATGTTGCGGCCACTGACCTTGTGCCCGAGGTTAACCGCGAACCAGGCATTCGCATGGCGCTTGTGTTCTTCGCCGGTGTCGCTGCGTTTCTTCTCTTAAGAATGATCCTCCCGCCGATGTAGAACGCGGCAGAATTCAGGCCTTTTGTCCAAAGCCGAGTCGTGACCCGTAGAGCCGTAGCAGCAAAAGCCCGTAGTCCCAGGCCACTCTGAAGTTCGCTTTGCTCGCTCCGCGATAGCGGCTGCCAAAGGCAAACGGAACTTCAGCGATCGTCTTGATATGCCCGCGTACCAGGATCTCCAACAACAGCTTGAATCCGGTTCGCTGGAATGGAATTCGTTCCATGCAATTGCGGCGCAGCATGAAGTACCCTGACATGGGATCCTTTGCACGGATCTGCCGCCGCTGAATCGGCCAGGTCACCCAAACTGCGGCCGAAGACAGAAGCTTTCTCACGGGATTCCACCCGCCCACGCCACCACCCGGCGTGTAGCGGCTTCCTATCACCATATCTCGGCCATCTTGAATCGCCCCGAGCAACCGCGGCAACAGTTCCGGAGGATGCTGCAAATCGGCGTCCATCACTCCAAGAATGCCCGCATCAGTGTTCTGCCAGCCATGAAGAATCGCGCCAGACAATCCCCGCTCGCCCTTGCGCACAAGCAAGCGCACCCGTGGGTCTTGCTGCGATATCATCGAGACCAGCTCAGCCGTGCCGTCTGAGCTGTCGTCATCCACAACCAGGATTTCGTAGGGAATCTTCAACGGATCAAGGACGGCGCGAACGGAATCCAGCAGGCCTCCGATATTCTCGGCTTCGCAAAGTGTCGGAATCACAAGCGCTAACTTTTCCTGCGCGCAGTCACGGTCATCTGCCGTCGCAAGCACCTGCGTTGTCCCTCCGTCCACTTGCATGTACGATCGTTTTACCACGGCAGAAGCATCTCAGTTTATAACTTAGTATACGGGGTTCGACGGTTTGAAGCGATACAAATCTCCAGCCAGGCTTCTGTCCGTGCTCCTCTTCACACTGCTCGGGTTTGCAGTGATGGGCTACCATCCAGGCGCTGAAGATGACGGAGTCTATCTTGCAGCAGTCGAGGCCGATCTAAACCCGGCTCTCTTCCCTCACGACGCAGATTTCTTCCGAATTCAACTTCAAGCCACCCAATTTGATCACTGCATGGCCGAGTTTGTCCGAGCCACCCATATTCCCGTCACCTGGTCCGAGTTGACCTGGCATCTCATCAGCCTCTTCCTCATCCTTTGGGCTAGCAGCCGCATCGCGCGCACTTTATTTGACGATGAGCGAGCGAAATGGGCATCGGTGGCATTGGTGGCGGCCATGTTTACTCTTCCGGTAGCAGGAACGGCTCTCACCCTGGTGGACCAGTATCTACATCCTCGTGCTCTGGCAACAGCTTTCATTCTTATCGCCGTTGAGCGCATTCTCGTGGGCAAGCGATGGCAGGCCATCCTATTGCTGATTCTCTCCTTCACAATGCACCCCATCATGGCGGCAATGGGCGTCTCCTTCTGTTTTTTTCTAACCTTGACCACTGCGGATCATCTACAAAATTGGCTCATTCGCAGAGAAATCGTTGCGCGTGAGAAAACACCTCAAAAAGTAGCCTCTGGTTTTGCTCTAGCGTCCGCAATCCCTCTCAGTTGGGTTTTTGACTCTCCAAATCCCTCCTGGCGTAAAGCATTGGATGCGAAAGACTACCTTCATCTTTCCCGTTGGGCCTGGTACGAATGGCTCGGCACCCTGGCGCCCATCTTTCTCTTCTGGGTGCTCTGGCGCCTTGCGATTCATCGCAAGGAAAAGGCCTTATCTCGCTTTTCATTGGCCGTGTTTCTTTTCGGCGTCTTTCAATTCTCGTTCGCTTTGATCCTGGAGAGTACTCCGGCTCTTATCCGGTTCTTGCCGCTACAGCCCATGCGCTTTCTGCATCTGATCTACTTCTTCCTTGTGCTGACCGGCGGCAGCCTTCTAGGCAAATTGGTGTTGAAGACCGCCATCTGGCGCTGGGCTATGTTTCTGCTGGCCATCAACGGATCCATGTTCTATGCGCAGCGACAACTCTTCAGCGAAAGCCCTCACTTTGAACTTCCCGCACAGCCCACGGGCAACTCATGGCTGCAAGCGTTCGATTGGATCCGCCAGAACACTCCAACCAATGCTTACTTTGCCCTCGGCGCAGGGTACATGGGTCAGCCAGGCGAGGACTATCACAGCTTCCGTGCACTGGCGGAACGAAGCCAGTTGGCGGATGCAAACAAAGACACGGCTGTCGTTGGTCAGGTTCCACAACTCGCCCCCGCATGGGATCGCCAGGTTGCCGCGCAGAAAGATTGGCAAAGTTTCCAGCTCGCAGACTTTGAGCGCCTGAAGGCTGAATTTGGGGTGGATTGGGTAGTGGTCAAATATCCTCAGCCCGTGGGCCTTGCCTGCAACTGGCACAACAGCACTCTGGCTGTTTGCCAGGTCCCTTAGCAACATTACTCAGTCGCTTTGATCAGCAAACCCGCGATTTCAGTGCGACGGTGCGTAATAGCCGGAGCGCGCGACGATACTTTCTACGCGGTCAGGTCCACTCAGCTCAATGCGATGGAACGAGCCGTCATGCCTCAGCTCCGCCGGTTTGTAAACCAGGACGTATTGGTTGCGAAGGTCAGCTTCGATGATGCGCAAATCGGTTTCGATCGCATCGTCGGCGTCATCGTCGTGGAAGACCCGTCCCCCGGTCTCCGCAGCCAGTTCCGTCAGGTTCTTCGGACCGGAAGAGAAACTCAAGTCAGGCTCCGCACGAAAGACATATATGGCTGTGTTCGCATGTTGGCAAGCATCTACCGCTAATCGAACATCGCCGCGACTCGCGTTATCTTCACCATCCGAGAAAAGCAAGATAAAGTTTGCGCTCGCCGCATGATCGATTGCTCCAAACTCCGAATGGCATGCTCGATAAACAGCATCGAAGATGGCCGTGCCCCCAAGAGGATTTTGCCGGCCTTCGACTACACCGCGCACTCCTGCGGACAGTAGGCTTGGGTCGCCGGTCCATGTCTGCGTGACCGATGAAATATAGCCGAAGGCCATCACAAATGCCTGATCTCTTTGTTGCCGAAGCAGACTTTGAGCGTACTTGAGTGCAACCGCTCGGTCGGCTACAAGATTCTTCGCCATGGACTCGCTTGTATCCATCAGGATTCCGGCGCGAATGGGAAAGTCTTGAAGCACATGGAAATTAAGAATCCTCCGCGGTGGTTTGCCATTGTCGAGAAGATTGAGTTCGCTGAGTTTCAGATCGTTAACTGGCAGACCGTGCGCATCCATCGCATGGAAGGTAAGGTTGATTTCATCCACATGGAGACTAAAGCGGTATGTATCCTCGTCCGGCGCAGAAGACCGGCTCGTTTGAGAAACTCCACTGCGGGCATAGGCAAACATCGCAAGAATCAGCAGACTGCTGACAGTTGATTTCCGGAGCATATTGCAGTTCTTTCTGGAATATAGACTCGACCGGCCAGAAAACGCCATCGGCCCCGGCCGCTGGTGCCCTTGTACCGAATCCAGGCATCTACTCAAAAAACTGAGCCCGTTTTGCGGTTTGGGGTTCTTTCCGCGAAAATGGGTGAGTCGTCCACTTCACGGAGATCCAGATCATGCTCAACCTGGTCCAGCGGCTCATTCTCGGCTGTGTCTTGATCGCCGGCCTTGCGTTGTGGCTCGTGGCTGCAACGCACCGCGCACTGGCCGCGGGTGGACAATCCGTCCTCGCCTACGCGTTGTTCGCCGGTCTCTTGCTCGCCGAGGGAGCGATGATCTATTTTGTGCTCCGGCCCATCAGCATGCTGGCAAAGGATGCGCGCCGGATCGCCCAGGGCAACCTGGAGCACCGGGTAGAGTGGAGCAGCCGCGACGACTTCGGTGTAATCGCGGTGGAGCTGAACCGGCTGGCAGTCAGGCTGCGAGAGCTCCGTGACACCGAGGCGGGACGGCGGCAAATGGAGTTTCAACTCTCCGACGCCGTGCTCCAATCCATCTTTGAGCCGATTATTGTGACAGACGGCAAAGGACATGTGCTCAAAGTGAATCAGGCCGCAGCGGAATTGCTGGGCGAAGCGGCAACTGACCGCATGGCGCTCACCAATACACCCGGCGGCGACAAAATTCTCAGTGCCATCCGGGCCGCGGTGCAGATGCAGAAAGCAGTCGCCAACGAGGATGAGGCAGCCATGTTGCCCATGCGCATCGGCAAGCAGCAGCGCAGCTATCGTCTCCGCACCACACCCATGCGAGATTCGGAAGGAAGACTCCTGGGTACTGTCACTACTCTGGAAGACGTAACCAGCCTGCAAGACACCGACAGGTTCAAAACCCAATTCATCACCGTTGCCAGCCGCAAGCTGCGCGATCCGCTCCTGCGCTTGCGCCGTGGCCTCTACGCGTTGAGCCAGGGATTTGGCGGCGAACTGCAGCCACTGCAAATGGAGTTGGCGGGCTCGGCCAGTTACGAGGCAGAAAAGCTCGACGACATTATGGGCGACCTCATCGAGGTAGCCGAACTCGACACGGGCAAGCGCGAACTCAAGTTGGAAAGGCTTCGCCCCTTGCAGGAACTGGGCGGAGCCAGGGACAGGTATTGCGACGAAGCAGCCCGGAAGCAAGTGCGCGTTGTCGTGAAGGCCTTTGCCGACCTGTCTGTCGTCAACGCCGACCGCAGAGCGCTCCGCTCCATTCTGGACAACCTGCTGGCCAATGCTCTCCGCTACACACCTCCCGATGGAGAGATCCTGCTTGCCGCCGAGGAGATAAAGGAATTCGTCCAGTTCACAGTCAGGGACACCGGACGCGGCATCGAAGCCGAGCGTCTGAGCACCATCTTCGACCGCTTCAATCCATTTTCTGAGAGCGGCTCGGGGCTAGGGCTCGCTCTGGTTCGGCGTCTTGTTGAATCCCTCGGTGGCCAAATCGCTGTCGAAAGCCGGCTCGGGCACGGCACCACGTTCCGCTTCACTCTTCCTGTGGCGGTCTCTACTGAAATCCGTCACCCGGTTGAGGTGGGCTAGCCCATGGCAGAGATTGTTCTCGATAAGCAGCAAGAACCAGCAAAGCTTCGCATCTACATCGGTGCGGCGCCGGGTGTCGGCAAAACCTACCACATGCTCAACGACGCCCATCTCCTGCGCCAGCAGGGCGTGGATGTGGTTATCGGTTTAGTCGAAACACATGGTCGGCTGGATACCGAGCACCAGATTCGCGACCTCGAAATCGTGCCTCAGCAGGTGATTCCCTACCGCGGCGTGAACCTGAAAGAGATGGACGTGGATGCGATCATCGCTCGCCATCCGCATACCGTCATCGTCGACGAACTCGCGCACACCAACGTGCCCGGAAGCAAGAATCGCAAGCGTTACGAAGATGTCCTGGAGCTTTTGGAAGCCGGCATCAATGTAATGACCGCGGTGAATATTCAGCACCTTGAGACGCTGAACGACGCGGTCAGCCGCTCCGCCAACACCACCATCCGCGAGACCATCCCCGACAACTTTCTCAAGCGCGCCGACGAAGTGGTGAACATCGACATCACCGTGGACGAGCTGCGTTCGCGGCTGCGCCAGGGCAAGATTTACGCCGCGGAAAAGGTGGAGCAATCACTGGCCAACTTCTTCCGCAAAGGCAACCTGAACATGTTGCGCGAACTGGCCCTGCGCACCACCGCCGAGCAGGTTAGCAGCCGCGCATCAGAGTACCGCCGCACGCAGGGATTGGAGCAGGCGCCTATTCCGGAAAAGGTCATGGTCTGCCTCAGCACCCGGCCAGGCACTGAACGACTGCTTCGCGTCGGTTCGCGCATCGCCGGCCGCCTTGCCAGCAATTGGTATGCGGTCTACGTCACCCGTCCCGACGACAAAGGCCACAGCGACCCCGAAGCCTTTCACCGGCTTGAAGAGTACCAGCGTATGGCCCGCGACCTCGGTGCGCAAGTGGTTTCGCTCGTTGACCGCAATGTTTCGGATGCACTCATCCGATTTGCACAGCAGGAAAATATCTCCCATGTGGTCTTTGGACAATCCGTGCGCTCACGCTGGGATATTCTGCTGCGCGGCTCGGTCCTCAATCGTTTTCTCTCTGAGGTGCGCGACGTCACCGTTCAGGTGGTGCCTATGCAGAAACCGCAGCGGAGACAGCAAGAGATTCGTTAGCCCCACGCCGCCGCTTCACTTCGTCATCCAGATTTCAAACCCCATATAGTCCTCGCGGATTTCGTAAGCGCTGAAACTTGCCTCCCACAGCATCTCCTGAAACTCCTCTTTTGTGTAAGCGCTCTTGATCAGCATCGTCCTGAAGACCAGCTTGGTCAGCAGCCGGTTGAGGGGGGACAAATGCATCTCATCAAGCCCGCGGCTGATCTCTTCCGCCGATGCGTTGCGCTTCAGGTCGATAATCAACGCGCGTCCGCCCGGGCGCAGCACCCGGCACATCTCCTGCAACGCCTCCACCGGCTTGGCAAAATTCTTGAATGCCGCGCGGCACAGGAGAAAGTCAAAGCTTTTGCTCGGAAAGGGCAGCCTGGATGCCGAACCCTGCTTGAAATCCGCATGAACTCCCGCCTCGGCAGCCTTTTTCGCCGCAATCCCGACCATGGTGCGACTGATGTCAACTCCTGTGATGGCGTAGGAGCCGAGCTTAGCAAGCTCGATACAGAAGTAGCCAGGTCCTGGCGCGACTTCCAGCACAGCACTCCCCTCCGGGACCTCGCCCGCAATCCTCCGCGCCAGGTCCACGTATTCCTTTATCATTTCGCCGGTATTGGCTGCGTACCATTTGGCCGCCAGACCCTCGATTCCGCGGTCGGCATGGGGCTTGCGCATGGCTAGAGTTGTCATTACCATTCCTCCGACTTATCGATCTCGAATTGGCTCTCACCCATTTCGGGTCAAATTGAAGTTGCGAGTCTACTCGCAAAACACCCGCACCTTGACCGTCTTTCCCTCATTGCCTTCCACGTCAACTGTCAGGTCATCAAGATGGTCGATGAGTTCCTCGAGGTTCTCCGGCTTGATTTGCGAAAGCGTCAGCGGGACGCCGTGCTTGATGAACGCCTCGTCCAACTGGTTGTGCGCCTGCGCGGGTATGAGCGCGGCTAGCCGCACACCGGCACGCAGAAACTGAAGTGGCACGCGAACATTCACCGTAGTGCCGCCCTTCAGGCCGCTCATCGATTCATCGGCTTCAACCAGCACGCGCAGATACTTCGCGCGCGTCTTCACGGCAGCAGTCTTAGCCCCGTTGGCAGCGGCTCCCCCGGCGACAAATGCGCCTGAGGTTTCGCTTGGGCCCGAATCGATCGCGGAAAGCAGTCGCTCTGCCTCATCGGCGGTGATCTTACCCGCGGCCAGCATTTCCAAAATCTGACGGCGATTCTCGTTCATATCGTTCCTCCAAACCAACGGTTGACCAATGCCAATGCCGGACGCATCGGGATGACTCTGCCGGACAACAGCGATTCTGCAAAATGCACAAGCCCCTGCAGGGCATGATGCGTATCGGGTAGAGCCAGCATCACAGCGGCAACACATGCTGCGAAGACCCAGAAACCTTCCCGTCCCTGGTTCCACGCAATCAGCAGGCGTTCCGCTTCGGCGGGGCTGATGCGTCCGAGTGCGACAAGCGAAAGAATGGTGCGGCGACCGTTTGGCATAAGTACCTCTACAGAATGCAAACCTGAACCTGGGCTTCCTGCGTGCTCACGCGAACATGCGTTCCCGGCAGTGCGCACACGATGCCCCAGAGAATTGCGATGACGCGCCACGGGTTGACCCCGCCATCCAAACGAACCCCACGCACGGTAATCCGGCCAGCCAACCACGCTGCAAATACCACCAGCAGAATGAGCGGAGAAAACAGAATGACCGGAATCCACAGGAGGAACACGGGGAGCCAGAGCCGCGGCATATGAAAGTGGGGCGTATCGACGCCGATAACGGCAAAGTTCGGAGTCATTTCAGAGCCTCCAGGGCACGGATGGCTTCCTCGGCGCTGATCTCGCCGCCCTTGAGCCGGTCAAGCACATCCGCGCGCGATGGCGACGGGTTGGTGTCGACAAATTGCAGCAACCCGCCGATGCGGTTGAGCCGCGCCTTGATCGTGGGATAGCTGACCCCGAAAACCTGCTCCATCTCCTTGATGGAGCCATGGGCGCGCACAAAAGCAGTGATAAATACCTGATCTTCCATACTGAGCCGGGCCAGCTCCGGCAGCACGAACTGACCCTCAACGGAGATCTGCTTTTCAACAAAGCGGACGCGCTCGACAACTAGCGATGAGCCATCCGCCATGCGAAGCAGGTCCTGCCAATCGGAAGCGGGTTTAGGATTCGGAGCCATCGGGAGAAGTCTCATTTCTTGATTACAAGAAGAATCATGATGAAATTAATTAAGTTTGTCAATAGTAATAATTGATTTTTATAAATTAAGCAGTCAAAAAGCATCAGAAACTCAATCCAAACGGGCCTGAAGGCGAATTTCCTCCCCTACAAGGAGCTGAAATGGGGACGAGAATGCGTCGAAACGTTCGTGCATACCGAGTTCCGAGTCGAGAATAAAGTATCTATTGACATTCGAAATGGGGCGAGTGTAGCGTCTCAGACGCGATCGGGAATGCATTCCCCGCCGTTTGCAATTGCAGGCTGCTTTTCCGGCGCAGACGCATTTTCCATGATTGCCCGCGGGGCGTATTGCTGAAGAGGTTGAGCGGACGTTTCGAGAATCGATAGATCCAGGTAGACCTTCGCGGTTCCAACCCTACGAAAATCGTGGAAGCGGCTCATCTTTGTATTGGAGACTCCCCCGCCATGACAAAGTCGTACCGAATGTCCCTTCTGGCCGCGGCCATCGTGTTCGTCTTCGCCGCCGCCGTGCATGCACAAATCACCATCGATACAAGTGACGCAAGCGATTGGAAGATCTCAAACGGAGTAATCTCTCTCGACTGGAACTCGACGACGGGGCACGTTTTTGGCGTGCAACTGGCCGGACACTCCGATCAACTAGTCGACACAACCACAACACAATTTGGACAGCCCGACGGACTGTATATGGACAACTCCGGCGTTGGCTCAGGAACAACCACGACTGGATACGCCCTGGTTGCGGGCCGATACCTCGACTGGTGGATCACAACCGCTTCGAATGCAACCAACCCGTTTACCTACACGCAGCATTTCATACTTGCTCCACGCGACTCTGGTTTCCACGTTTACTTCGTTGCCAACCATTCAGCCACCGATGTTCCCGGGAGCCTGGGACAGGTGCAGTTCGTTTTTCGCATCAATCTTTCGCTGTTTACGAACACATATTCCGTGAACTCAGGGCTCAACAATCTGGGACCGGAGAATATTCCACTGCCGGATCCGAGCGTACTGGGCAATACCGATCCGGGTCGACAGGTACAAAACGCGGTGCTCGATCTGCACGGACTCCCAGTGCCGCCTGGTTATACACGGGAGTTCTATACCAAGTATGACTATTCAAGTTATGAATATCTTCACCAGGCACATGGAGTCTATGGCAGCCAGTACGGCGCATGGGCAGTAGTAACGAGTCCCGACACGCTGGTAGGCGGACCGACGAAACAGGACCTGATCTTCACCAACAACATCCTGATCATGGAGTGCCTGTCTAATCACCTGGATAACGACCTGGCCTATACGCCACCGCAGGGCGTGAACACCACAAGGCTGTTCGGCCCGTACTACTTCCACTTCAACACGGTGAAATCGCAGAATGAGCCACCGGGCTTCATGTACCTTGGTGCACTGGCCTCGGCGTTGACTGCGCCGTTCCTCTACGACAGCGATGCGACGCTGATCCAGAGCGGATACGTGCCTTCGTGGCAGCGAGGGCGAGTGCAAGGGAAGATTGAAGGGCTGAGTGGAAGGAACTGGCCGCAGCCGCCAGCACCGGGAGAACCGTCGTGGCTGTCGCAGCACTCCGCGTGGGCGGTGCTGGGCGACAACCACACCAACTTCCAGTACTCTACGGCAGGACATCAGTATTGGGCCCCGATCGCGCCCGATGGAACCGTGAATTTGTTTGGCGTGGCTCCGGGGACTTATCGCCTTTCGGTATATCAGTTGGGGCAGCTTGGCGAGTTGCGTCAGGACAATGTGGTGGTGAGTGCGGGAGAGGCAACAAAATTGCCGAGCATGGCATTCACGCCTGAGAACTTCGGCGCCGCGCCGCCACTGTGGACGATTGGCACACCGGATCGCTCGTCGCACGAGTTTCTGCACGGGCTTGACGCGAACGGACTGGATGACCGCGAGTATTGGGGCAACTGGAATTACTGGGCAGACTTTGCGGCAAACCAAGGTGCGGTCATCTGGTACGGGACGGCTGAGGGATCGACACCGGCGACCACGGATCTGCACCAGTGGAATTACACGCAGTGGCAGTCGTTCGATCCAGGACTCTATGCGGGTATCTACAACGCGGACGACGACACAACGGATGGATACAAGTACATTTTGCCGTCGTACGTGAGCAGCGTTTCGACACACACACCGCCGTGGCAAATCCACTTTACAACAACGGCGGAACAGCAAGCGCAGGGACAATACGTGGTATTGTCAGTGCCCCTCGCGGCCACGGCTGCGGATGTGATTCCGTCACTGAATGGCGGGAATACACTTATTTGGCGCGGTGTGGGCATCAAGGCAAGCGATGCGATGGTGCGGAGCGGATTCGAGGGGACGTATCAGTGGGTCGTGTTTCAGTGGAACACAGCCCAACTAAATCCGCCGGGCCAGGACAACGTGATCTCGCTCACGGTGAACCGGGCAAATGGTGTCATGTACGATGCAATGCGGCTTGAGATCACGGACACGTCGGCAGACCACACGGTGACCGGCTGGAACGACTACGAATACCTTTACGGAAATACCTATGAGGCCGCGAACGACGCGGTGCCGAATCCGTAGAGAAAGTGACGGCGCGGGACGGGCCGCAAAACGCCCGTCCCGCGCTGGCTGAAGGTTAAGTGCCGAACCGCAACTGAGCGTTTGACTGATCGGCGCGAAGGGCAAGTCTCGCCTGCGCGGACCAATCTAGTCGAGGTGAAAGACCTCTTCGAGGGGGAACAGATTATCATCCGCCCCTCCGTCCTTGATGGTCTCGAAGAATGGCGCCATCTCCGCCTGCCATCGCGCATTGACTGCGTGGTTCTTCATCGCCGCACAGCATTTCTCAAAGTCGTCCGTCTCGAGATAGCCGACAAGCAGGCCGTCTGGCCGAAGAAACAGCGAGTAGTTGCGCCAGCCGGTCTCGCGCAGAGCATCCAGCATCGCGGGCCACACCTCCGTGTGGCGCTTCTTGTACTCTTCCACTCGCTCGGCGCGAACCTTTAACAGAAAGCAGATGCGCATCTTCCCTCTCATCGCTGGCCGGAACTTGCTCCGTTCGCACAAGATCCGCCATGCCAGTTTCCGTACAGAATTGCTTTCTCAATCGAAATCATTCTAATATCGGTTGCTGATTTGGAGCGTGATTCGATGATTTTCTTTAAGCCAGCTGTCCTTATTGCGACCCTCGCGCTTTCGTCGCTTGCGCCGTTTACCGGGCTTTCACAGAAGCCCGTCCGCACGATCGTCGATTTCAATTCCCAATGGAAGTTCCTTCAGGGGGACCCGGTTCATGCCGAGGAGATCGCTTTCGATGATTCGGCCTGGCACGCCGTAACCGTGCCCCATGACTGGAGCATCGCCGGCCACGTCGATCAAGCCAACCCAAGCGGCCCTGCCGGAGGCTTTTTTCCCACAGGAGTCGCCTGGTACCGTAAGGCCTTTTCCCTGTCCGCCAGGGATGCCCATCGCCACGTCTATGTCGTTTTCGACGGAGTCATGGCCAACAGCGACGTGTGGATCAATGGCGTCCATCTCGGCCAGCGTCCCAACGGCTATGTGAGCTTCTTCTATGAGCTGACCGGCCACGTGCAATTCGGCTTGGGCACGCACAACGTAATTGCAGTTCGCTGCGACACGTCCAAACAGCCGGCTTCCCGATGGTATGAAGGCGCGGGGATCTATCGTCCCGTGCGATTGGTCCTCATGCAGGACGTGCACCTGGAGCCCTGGAGCACTTTTGTAACCACTCCAATCGTCAACGCCGACAAGGCCACGGTGCATATTGAAGGCTCGGTAGTCAATGAATCGCGTACGTCGCAGCACGCACTGCTCGACGTTCATCTGATTGCTCCCGATGGGACCGCAGCCGGCAGATTTATCACGCAAGGGCAAACCATTGCCCCTGGTGGCAAGGCTCGCCTAAGTGGCGAGTGCCCCGTTCCGAATCCAAAACTATGGGATATCGATCACCCCTGGCTTTACCGTGTTCAGGTCAGCGTCAAGTCCAGTCCTGATCTCAAATCATCAGGGCCGATCACCGATGATGAACAAGTTCCCCTCGGAATCCGTGAGTTTCATTTCGATGCAGCCACAGGCTTCTGGCTCAATGGCCGCAACTTCAAAATCAAAGGCGTCGCCATTCACAGCGATGGCGGTGCGGTCGGCATCGCCGTACCTGATTCCGTCTGGGAGCGTCGCCTTTCCGCGTTGCGCGCCCTTGGGGTCAACGCCATCCGAACCGCCCACAATCCCCCTTCTCCAGCGTTTCTCGACCTTTGTGACCGCATGGGTTTCCTGGTGATGGAGGAGATGTTCGATTGCTGGACTGTCGGCAAGACCCCCTATGACTACCATCTCGACTTTGATCAATGGTCCTCCATCGATACGCGCGACACCGTCCGCCGCGACCGCAACCATCCAAGTGTGATTCTGTGGTCCGCCGGCAACGAAATCCACGACACACCCCATGCCGAACTGGCGCATTCCATTCTCGCCCGGCTCCTCGCAGTCTTCCACGAAAACGACCCGTCGCGGTCCGTCACGCAGGCCCTCTTCCGCCCCAACGTCAGCCACGATTACGACAACGGGCTGGCCGACATGCTCGACGTCGTAGGCCAGAACTATCGCGTCAACGAGATCCTGGCTGCCCACGCGCAGAACCCCTCGCGAAAAATCCTCGGGACTGAGAACATTCACGATCGAGCATCATGGCTCGCGCTTCGCGACAATGCGCCCTACTCAGGCCAGTTTCTCTGGTCCGGCATCGACTACCTGGGAGAAGCCGGAAAATGGCCGAACATCAGCCGTCCCACTGGATTGCTGGACCGCACTGGCCTGCCTTACCCCCGCGCACTCGAGCGCCAGAGCTGGTGGGCCGACACACCCACCGTCCATATCGCACGCCGGGTCGCCCCCAATGAGCGGGCCGCCACCGATCCCGGTTATGAGTCCGTTGCCCCCGATCTGCAAGAACCGTTTCTCCTCGACTGGACACCTCGCAACCCCGCACCCCATTCCGAGTCCGTCGAAGTCTACACTAACTGCGAAGACGTCGAACTGCTCTTGAATGGTCAGTCCTTGGGGCGTCAGAAACTTCACCCGGATGCCAGTCCGCTTCATTGGGACGTGCCTTACGTTCCCGGATCGTTACGCGCCGTCGCCTATAACCTGGGCAAGGCAATAGCCGAAGACGAGTTGCGCACCGCAGGAAAGCCGACGCACATCGTGCTCTCAACGGAGCGAACCACCATCTCCCCCGGCGACGACCATCTAGCCACCATCGCCGCAACCGCCGTCGACGACGCAGGTGTGCGGGTGCCGGACAGTTCCGTCGAGGTCCAATTCGCAGTCTCCGGCCCCGCGCAGATTGTAGCCACCGACAACGGAAGCAATACCGACCACGATTCGTTTTTGCTCCCCCGGCACCACCTCTACGGTGGCCGCGGGATTGTCCTCGTCCAGGCAACCGCCTCGGCGGGGACCATCCGCATCCATGCGTCCGCTGCCGGTCTCGCGGATGGCGAAGTCGACCTCACCGTCATTCCCCCCGTCGTTCAGGGTTTGGTTCGGGCGTTCTGAAAAGCGTTCAGCGCCATTTGAAAGGGCGTCCTCCACGGATGCCGCTGAAATTCACCCTTGCATTTTTCCAATGACGTGAGCCCCTTTGTCCAGCGCGATTGCTCCGCTTCGCGCAATCCCTCCCAAAAGTCATTCCTCGATCGAATGGGCCAAAAACCTGACCTCCAAACGGCCTGCGGCACAATTGCGGCGAGAAGCGAAAATCTCCAGAAAAAAAAGTTTTCTATTGACATTCGTTGATCAAATCCCTTACGTTGCAGCGGTGCTCAGACCATGAGCTGGAACTGTGCGGGAAATCTTGTCCACCCACTGTCAAATTTCGGAGGCTACCCAGAGGTTTCTATGAAAAGAAAAACGTTTACATTTGAACTCGCCCATCGGTCGACAGTAACTGGAAGCTGGGCGGTGGCAGCGAAAGTCTTGCTGGGATTAACAGTATCCCTGGGCTTAGCAACCGTACCGGCAGCGGCGCAGACTGCGGGCGACGCCGCAATCACCGGAACCGTCGCCGATCCAACCGGCGCCATAGTTCCGACGGCTGTCATTACAGCCACCAACGATGCAACCGGTGTCGACACCACGCGCCACGCGTCCTCGGCAGGAGCGTACGAGATCAGTCCGCTCATCATCGGCACCTACACCGTCACCGTCACGGCCCCCGGATTCGAAACCACAAGGCAGCAGGGCATCGTCCTCAATGAAAACCAGATCTTCGGATTCAATCCCGTCCTGAAGATCGGCAATCAGAAGGAAACAATCACCGTCACCGCCGCTCCGCCTGCCCTCGACACCGCCAATGCGGTCCTCGGAGGCACCATTGCCACTGAGGAATTCATGGCTCTGCCCATCCTCGTTGCCGGCAACCAGCAGCGCGATGTTACCCAGTTCTCCAACTACCTGCCCGGTTCGCAGGCTGGCAGCCGCTCCTCGCTCATCTCCGGCACCGCAAGCCGCGTTGAGGAGGTCTACCTTGATGGCATTCCCCTTACCACCATCAGCCAAATCGGAGATAATCGCCCCATCTTCAACCTTGTTCCCTCTGAAGCCATCGGTGAAATTGGCGCACTTACCAGCGGCCAGTCTGTCGAGTACCAGGGCGCGGGCTCAATCAACTACAGTATGAGAACCGGTGGAAACCAGTACCATGGCACCGTTGCCGATTTTGTCCGCAACACCATCTTCGACACCTGGGGTTTCACCGCCATCGCGGCCACTGAAAAGAAACTGGTCAACGGCGTCGTCACCACCGTCCCGGTCGGCAAGCCCATCGATCACCAGAACGAGTTCACCTTCGCCCTCGGCGGTCCCATCTCCGTTCCCAAGCTCTTCAACGGCCACGACAAGCTCTTCTTCTTTGCCGCCTACGACAAGGTTCACACCCGGTCCGCTCCGGCCTACGCAACAGCCACCATTCCAACCACCCAGATGCAGTCCGGCGACTTTTCGCAGTTGTTGGCCTCCAACGGCGGCCCCGGCTATGCCGTTTACGATCCCACCACTCTCAGTGCGTGCACCGCCAACAGCACCAACGGCCCCTGCCGCTATCAGTACGGCTACACCGCCGGGGTCGGCGCGGGTAAGGCCGGCAATCCAGTTCCCAGCGGCGCGCCCATCAACGTCATTCCAACCGGCGAGATCTCTCCGATTTCGCAAGTCATGGAATCATTCCTGCCCACGCCCACCACCTCCGGAATCCAGAACAACTACCTCGGCGGCATTCCCTCCGGCTATGACAACTGGCTTTATTCCGGCCGCATCGACTACACCATCTCGCCCAAACAGACTCTGTCGGCCACTGTCACCGGTGGAAACCGCCATGCTGTGCCCTATACGGGGACATCGGCCGTCCTTCCGCTTCCCTACCTTGGCACCACGGCCTCCATCGTCGCCGGGCACTGGGCAGATTTCTCCCACACCTACACCATCACGCCCAACTTGGTGAACCAGTTTAAATATGGGTTTAGTAACTTTGGCGGTCCACCTATTCAAAACATCACCGAGGGAATCAAGCAATACGAAGCAGCCAACATGGGAATTAACTTCTCAGGAGTTCCCGCCAACGGCCAGGCTGTTACCGAGTTCCCCACCCAGGTCTTTGCCGGCAGTAATGCCCAGTCAGAATGGGGAGAAGGCGGATCGGGTGTCACCGCCACCACCGTCTCCGAGGCGTATACCGCCGTCGATAACCTGCTCTGGGTCAAAGGCAAACATGCCATGACCTTTGGCGCCCAGTTCCAGTGGCTTGAAGAGAACGCCTCTTCCTATGACGGGCCCACATCCTCACTCACCCTCAACTGGAATCCCAATGAAACCGCGGGAATCAGCGGCTCTTCCTATACCGGCAGCACCGGTTATTCCTATGCCAGCTTCTTGCTCGGAGCCGTCAGCAGCACAGGAATCACCCTGCAGCCTTTCTCCGTTCTCGGTGGACGCTATCGCCCCATCGCTCCCTATGTGGCCGATGACTACAAGATCACTTCGAAGCTGACACTCAATCTTGGCCTCCGCTGGGATTACATCCCCACCTACAACGAAGTTCAGAACCGCTTCTCGTTCCTCAATCCCAACATCACCAACCCGGTCACGGGGAATATGGGTGCATTGCAGTTCGCCGGAAGCAATGGTGGCGCAGGGGTCGCTTGCAATTGCTCTTCGCCGGTCAATAACTACAAGAAGAATTGGGGCCCGCGCGTTGGCTTTGACTACGCTCTCAACTCCAAAACCACTGTCCGCGGCGCTTACTCCATCGTCTACTCGCATGCCGGTGGAACTGGCGGTGCAGGCGGCGCGTACGCCGGCCCATCCCAGCTTGGATTCACTAGTTCTCCTGCCTACAATGACTCCGCTGCTGGCGCCTCCGCCGGTCCAGCATTCTATCTCAATACCAGCACAGCCTTTTCCACCATGGGTCTCGCCAACAACAACTTCGGCGGCCCCGGATACACCGTCCCCGCAATCACCGCTCCCGGTGCAGTCAGCCAGACTCTTAA
The DNA here is from genome assembly GCA_049514915.1 of Occallatibacter sp. Taxonomy (GTDB): domain Bacteria; phylum Acidobacteriota; class Terriglobia; order Terriglobales; family Acidobacteriaceae; genus Telmatobacter. Next base: position 82,714 of record JBEKUP010000009.1, read on the forward strand.
CGTTGGCAATACGGTCAACAGTTCAGGCGCATTCGTAACGGCCAGTGGTGCGCCAGGCTTCCCTGACTTTTATCTCGCCGGCCGGGCTCCGGAATTCAACTTCTACAACTTCGGCGTCCAGCGTGTCATCGCTAAAGACATCGTAGCCACCGTCAACTATGCGGGTTCCTCAAGTCACTTCCTCGCCGGCGCAAGCAATATGCGCGGACTCGAGTCTGGCCAGATCAATCCCGCGTGGTATGTTTTGGGCCAATACGGTGAAGCCAATGGGATGGGTAATCTGCTCACTGCCCCGGCCACGGCTGCAAACCTCGCCAAGGCGAATACCGCGGCGGCCGCCGTCGGGCTACCCGCCATCAACCTTCCTTACGCCGGCTTTGGCCAGGCTGCGGCCACTTCGGCAGGTGCCGGCAAAGCCACCATCGCGCAGTCCCTCCTTTGGATGCCGCAATTCTCCGGCACCACTGACACTTGGGGAAACATCGCAAACGTCAGCTACAACTCGATGCAATTCTCGCTCGCCAAGAGAATGTCGAATGGACTGCAACTCAACCTCAACTACACCTACTCCAAGCAGCTGGATGACACAGGCACCATGCGCAGCGGCTACGCGATTCCCTCCAGCGTCATCCTTAGCGGAAAATCGTGGCCCGTCAATCGCATTGATCGCTCATGGAGTACCAACAGCGTTCCGCATGCATTGGCCATCTACGGCGTCTACCATATTCCGGCCGCCGGAGAGAATACCGTCGTAAAAGCAGTCACCGGCGGATGGACCCTCTCCGGTCTCGGCACGTACTACTCGGGTACACCTCTGCTCGTCACAGCATCCTCGTGCAACAGCACCTTCGAACCTAACACCGGAACGTGCATGCCTGACCTCAACCCTGCATTCACCGGCAAGAGTATTCGCCAGAACGGCTCCTGGGGTAAAGGCATCACTGCCACAACCTTCTCGTCGATCTCCTACATCAAGGGTTATGTCGGCAACGCTACACAGGGATACGGCAACACCTCCCCAACCGGGAATGGCACCAATGTCCCTTGCGCTCAGGCAGCCGGTCCGTTCTGCAACTCGGGCAATTTCATGATCGGCGACGCTCCCCGCGCCAGCCCTTTCGGACTGCGCAATCCCGGCGTTCCCAACCTCAACCTCGGCCTGCGCCGCACCTTCGACCTGCGTCCGGAGCGGCTCAAGTTTGTCTTTGCTGCCGACTGCCAAAACGTCGCCAACAAGGTAACGTTCAGCGGCATCAACGTCAGCGCTGACAGCTCAACCTTCGGCACGGTGAGCTCGGCCACCAACAACGGCGGCAGCCGCGACTTCCAGTTCTCCGGGCGCCTGAATTTCTAGGTATTGGACCACTTGATTTCGTTTGTCTCCTAACCCGGGATCGCAATGCATAGAACATCATGCCTGCGGTCCCGTTTTTTTATTTAGAATTGCCCACTGAGGATATTCCATGTCACTTCGCAGAACGATGTTGATGCTCGCCGTCGCAGCGGCCATTCCCATTCCTGGAGTGCAATCGATCATTGCCCAGCATCAACCCTCGCCAAAAGAGCAGGCCAACATAGAGATGAACGCGGCGCGGCACTTTGGTGACGCGCCCGACAATCCAGGTCCGCTCGCCACCGATCTCTCCTACTCCACTAAGCCCGCCGACGTTGCCAAAGCCATGCGCAAAGTCGCTGACTGGCAGCTCGCCACATCGCAGCAATACTTCGACCGCATCTGGACGTGGAGCGCCCTTTACACCGGCTTCATGGCCGCGTCCGATTCGCTCGGCGACCCCAAGTACCGCGATGCCATGCAGGCCATGGGCCAAAAGTTCGATTGGCAACTCCGCTCGCATCTGCCCAACGCCGACGATCAAAGCGTAGCTCAAACTTATCTTGAGCTCTACCTGCTCAAGAAAGATCCGGCCATGATCAAGCCCACGCAGGCTGAGCTCGATGCCATCCTAGCCGCCCCGCGAACCTCCACCGTCCCCGGCAAAGAGATCGCCTGGTGGTGGTGCGATGCCCTCTTCATGGCGCCTCCCGTCTGGGCGCGCATGTATGCTGCAACCGGCGACCACAAATACATCGACTACCTCGACGAAGAGTGGGCCAAGACGTCCGATCGTCTCTACGATCCCGTGGAGCATCTCTACTTCCGCGACTCCACCTATCTCACCCGCTCCGAACCGAATGGCAAGAAGATGTTCTGGTCCCGCGGCAATGGTTGGGTCATGGCCGGCATCATCCGCACCCTGCAATACCTGCCCAAGGACGATCCAGCCCGCGCAAAATACATCGCCCAGTTCAAGGAGATGGCCGCAAGAGTAGCTGAGCTGCAATCCCCCGATGGCCTATGGAGAGCTGGTCTGCTTGACCCAGCCGACTACGATCTGCCCGAAAACTCCGGCTCTGCATTCTTTGCCTTTGCCCTCGCCGCTGGCGTCAATCAAGGCTTGCTCGACAAGAAGAAGTATCGTCCCGTCATCGACAAAGCCTGGGCTGGCCTCATCCATCATGTCTACGCCGACGGAAGACTAGGCTGCATCCAGCAGACCGGCGCGGAGCCGCAGCCCTTCAAAGCATCCGCAAGTTATACCTATGGCGTCGGCGCTTTCCTTCTGGCCGGTAGCGAGATCAGGAAATTACACCGCTAGAGCGAAACCGGGGTAAGTGTGCCTTTCAATAAGTGCGCGGGGGGCAACTCTTCAGCCCCCGTCGTCGCTGACCCACGGGAACGAGACTCAGATCGTTTGCCGATTTATTCTCTCCAAAGATGCACAATCGGAATTGTGATCTCGACCCTCAAAACCGCAGCCAAAACCGTTCAAAATGTCCTGATATGCCTGGTTTATTTAAGTACCCCCACCCCCTCCCCCCCAAAAAACATCCGGTCCAGCCGGGCGTTTCTTTGGCAACACCAATGAAATGACCGTGTTGCAAATGAGACCCATCTACCAATCAGCAAACAAAGCCCCTGAAAATCAGGCTTTTTCGCTCCAAAAACGGCCGGAAAAGGGCCAAAAATGCCACCTGGAGGGCCGTTTTCCGTTCAGTTTTTGGAGGCGTTCATTCGGAACATCACTTCGGCTCTCCGTAAGGAACATCCTTCGGATCCTTGATGGTCGAGTCCGTAAACACCGGCTTGCTTCCATCCGCGGTCCTGATCGTGCTGTCCGTGATCGTCCAGTTTTTCGCATTCGCAATCATGCCCGCTGTAGCCGCCTCAATATCCAAATGGTCAAGCCGGAAGTCGTCCAGCGTCGCATTCGGATAAGCAGCCACATTGAACGCGCTCTTCGCGCCCGTCGCCTTGATATTCCAGATGTGTACATCGCTGAAGTGCGGCAGTCCCTGCTCTTCCGGAACCTTCGTTGTTAGAACTACCCAATAGGGAGGAACGTCCTTCATGCCCGCAGGCACCGTGGCGTAGCTGTAACTTGGATTCCAGTTCATCGTGATATGAATCGGTATCGCAACACCCTCGAGCGTCAAGTCGTGAATGCGAATATCCTTCGCATACCCGCCCCGCGTATGTGCCGACTTGAAAAGCACACCCGATGGCACGCCGCTCAAAGCCGTAATGTTGTAAACCTCAATGTTGCGAAACCCTCCTGACGTCTCACTCCCGATCGTGATAGCCGCTGCGCCACGCCGCACAATCGAGTCGCGAATCACAATATCTTCCGTAGGCCGATTCACACGCAGCCCGTCTGAATCGCGCCCCGCCTTCAGGCATAGCGCATCGTCGTTCACATCAATGTCCGCGTGCTCCACCAGCACCTTGCGCGATGAATCAATATCGATCCCATCCGTGCTCGGCCCCTTACCGCCTTCGTTGTTGCGGATCGTCACCCCATCCACATGCACATCGTGCGAATAAAGAATCTGCACCGTCCAGAATCCGGAGCGCTTCAGCACAATACCCCCGCCCAGCAAAACATCCGACGAATTCTGAAACAGGATCAATCGCGGCCGACGTGCGTCGTAGTCCGACGCCCAGCGCAACCCCTTAGGCTCGTAAGTTGCGCGCAAATCCCAATAGGCCTTCCACCAGGTGGGCCCATCGCCATCTATCGTTCCCTTCCCCGTGATCGTCACGTTATGCTGGTCGCGCGCATTAATCAGGGCCGCCGGCCACGTCATCTCAATCCCCGCAATGCGCGTCGGCAGCAACGGGTAGTCCTCCGCCTTCTCTGATCCAATCAGCGTGACACCTTCACCAACATCGAGAGTCACACCCGTCTTCAAAAACAGGGACCCCGTCAAATAGGTTCCAGGCCTGAACGTCACGGTCCCGCCATCCACCGCTGCTCCATCAATCGTTTTTTGAATCGCCACCGTCTCAAGGGTCGTGCCATCTCCCTTCGCCCCATATTCGTTAGCGACAAAAGTCTTCGGCGCGGCGAAGGCCAACCCCATCTTCAGCAGGACAGCCAACACCGCCATCCATCGCATGGCTCTCTTCATTGGCTCCTCACCTCTTCGAGGCGAATTGGCCCGAAGAGCCCCGAAGGAATCGGTTGCAGATGATCCATATCCTGCGGATCAAATCGCCTGCCGTACTTCGCTCGCAGCGCAGTGTAATCCCGCGGTGCCTGCCCCGCCAGCAAATTGATCGCCGTGTTATACACATGGACCTCAATGGTGTTTTCGCCTGAATGAATGAGCGACGTCACATCGATTCGATACGGCGGATGCCACAACGATCCCGCTCTCTGCCCGTTAATGAACACAATCGCCGCTTCCCGAACCGGCGGATCCAGCAACGCCATCATCCCGCTCGCATTCGGCCTACGCTTGTCTTCAAACGGAGTCCCCATTCCGAAGTCAACCAGCACACGCGCCCCTTGCGTCGGCGACTGACTCACATCAAACTTCCGCGAATAAACCACTTCTCCGGAGTAATACTGGCGCCCTGGAATCTCCGTCCACGAGCCGAGCCTCGCAAGCGGCGCAGCCGCATCACTACCAAACTGAATCTTCCAGTCCGCACTCATGTCCGCCAGTTGCTTCTCGTTCCGGCTTGCGATACCCGCTCCGGCTTTCCCAGCAGCCTCCGCCAAGGCACTCAAATGGTCCTCAACCACAAACACTCGCGATTCATACGGCGCAAGCATCAGTGGAATCCGCACATCCTTAATCTTCTCCTCGGCCAGCAGAACCGCGCCTCCATCCGGATTCCACGCCTCAATCGCTCGCCGGTCGGCCCGGAATGCAACGCTCCCATCCACCTGCTCGTTACTCGTGTTCACCACAAAATAGACATCGCTGTCCGACAGCTTACGATGAATGAACCCAACCCCCTCCAACTTTCCCTTCTTGTCTAAATCAGGATCCAACGCCCGATGCAGCGCTCCTGCAAGCTCTCCAATAGAAGCAACCAAAACCCCCTTCGCCCCGTCGCCCTTGAAAAGTTCTTGCGACAAAGCCGCAACCTCCCCGGAGTCAACCTGCTCCATCAGCCCCGGCGACAATGTGGGTGTCTTCCCCAGAGCAATCACCTTCCCCGTCATCGCATAGCTCTGAACTTTTTTGTAAGTCGACAGCGGTATCCGGTCCGTCGGCGGAATCACAAGCACTGGATACGGAATCATTCCCAGCTTGTCGATCGTGGCCGCGTCAATGTAATCCACGTTGTAGCCCGCATCCAGAATCGTCCCCGTCAGCTCAGGCGTAATACGTTTCCGCATCTCGTCTGTCACCGCAACATGCCCCGGCGTGAAAGCGGCCTGTCCATCATCTTCCGGAATCAGAATGGCAATATCGTTCGCCGGTTTGCCCTGCCGCAGCAGCCAGCTCACGCGCTGCAGATACTTAGTCACATCGGGCATCACCGCAAACCACGGATTATGCGAATTGAAAACCGCCGCCGCGTACAGTGACCACCCCGGCTCTCCCGCGCCAGGTGGCGAATATGGATAACCATGCCCAACAATCTGGTTAACACCCAGCAGAAACATGCGGTCCGCTTCCGCTTTCATGTCCAGCGGCGTGGCCCGAAACGCCGGCGAGTGCAACCACGTCCAAGTCTCCGCTGAAGTCACGTTGCGCCCATAAAGATGACTCGCCGAACTGGCCCAACGCGTAAATGAGAATGCCCGCCATTGCGGGCCCTCACCCTCCGGCAGGTTCGGGACTGCCTCATCCGCCAACGTCACCGCCGGGTCGCCGTAAGTCTGCGATCGAAACTTGCTTTGATGCGCCTCGGCAAACTGTGTAATCGGACGCAGGTAGTTGTCGCGGATCAGATCGGAAAGAGTCTCACCCCAATCATGCCGTACCGCGTCAGCCTCCGCCGTGCCTCCCGCAACCAGCTCCGGCAGATGCGGAATCAAATCGTAGCCGCGCCTCTTTTCGAACTCCGCCGGCAAATCCGCAGTCCAATCGGAACCATACACCTCCAGCGAATCCGAGAACACCGAATAGGGTGGCTTGTCTCCAAACGCATTCATCAGCGGCGTCGCCACATCCGTCAAATGCTCGTCAATGGCCGCGCGAGAAAAGTGGTCAAGCACATAGCCCTCCGCTCCCGCCGCTGGCCGTTTCACCACCTGCAACGTGTGACTCGCAATAAAGAAGAGCGCGGTCTGCGTTCCGGCTGCCGCGACGGAACCAGTAGTTAGGTCTATGCGTTTCGCAGATGACGGATCGAATTCCTTTGCCGACCCGGACACCGCAAACGCCGCAATCAAACTATCCCCCTCCGCAAGCGCAGGAGGAGTTACGTTCGCCCCAATAATGGGAACGGCCACAACCTTCAATCGTCCTGCCGCCAATGCGAGCGTTGTCTTGGGTCCTCCGTACGGCCAGCCGCTGCCAAGCGTGATATCAACTCGAAGCCCGAGCGCCCGCGCAGTCTTATTAGCGAAACCTACATCGTCCAGAAACTCGGGCGATAGGTACTGCAGGTTCTTGATGCCTTTCGCTTCGTCATCGAGCATGAGAGGATAGACAGGCTGAATCTCCACGCCACCAATGCCCACGCCCTGCATCGTTTCGAGTTCTTTCTTGAGCTCCGTCTTGGTCACCGCGGGTCCAAACCACCACCACCGCATCATAGGACGTGCATTTTCGGGCGGATTCAGAAAGCCCTCGCGCAAATCCTGCGCGTATCCTTGCGCACGAACTACCGTGAACAAACACAGCAGGAACAGCAACCATCTTGCAAATAACATTGCAAATCGCCTGGCTCTCTCTACAGATCCGCACAATCGATTATCCAAAATGGTCTTCCTTTCAGCCTGCCTCAAATGCCAACACGGCAATGTCGGCGACGGTGGAGCATCCTGCCTGAACCGCAACGCCCACTCAAGACTGCGGAACCTTCATGACATTCGCAGCCTTGGGCGGAATGGGTGTTGCCGGCAGGTCAAAGGTGGCTTCCGGATCGGGTTGCGCCGGGTTAAAATCGCGCCTATCCTTGCTCAGTAACTTTCGAATTGGAAGTTTAGTTTCGCGAATTCCGTGCACCACGCAGCGTGCCAATTCATAAGCCCCATATTTATTAAAATGCGTATCGTCGCTGATTGCCTCCGTCTGATTCGGAAATGCATTCGCCGGATAGTGCATGAATGCCTTCACCGACCCATCCGGCCCCAACGCCTCAAACAAAACCTTGCTCATTGCATTCAAGTCAATAAGTGCCGCATGCTGCGCCGAAGCCACCTCTCGCACAGCGGCGGGATAACCAGCCAGCGAGTTGGTTATCTTGCCGTCCGCATCGAACGTTCGCCGGTTCATGCTCGTCACCAGCACTGGCGTTGCTCCCTTCCCACGAGTCTTTTCGATCACGTCTACCATCAGTTCTTTGTAGTCGTCCAGGGTTACGGCATTCGGCTTCATATCGTTATGCCCGAACTGCATAAACAGATAATCTCCCGGCTGAATCAACGACCAGATTTTAGCGAATCTCTGCTCGCCTCCAAAGCTCTTTATCGTCTCTCCTGACTCTGCGTGATTCGCAACCACAACACCACGGCGAAAAAACCGTGGAAGCATCTGTCCCCATGCGGCCCACGGTTCCACGTCCTGATCCACCACGGTGGAGTCGCCGGCCAGGTAGATCGTTGTCTCCTTTATGGGCTCGATTACAACAGAACGGAAGCTCGGATGGTCACCATTGAATTCGAGAGTCAGTTTGTGGTCCCAATCCAGGTTACCGACTTCGCGCGGTTTCAGCTTGACCTGGCGAGCTGCGTCGCCGGCAATCTGCGGCGCGCGAACGTTGGTATCGAATATGCGCGTAATCGAACTATTGGCCTTGATCACGACCTTCTCCAGCATCAGCCTCCGTGCCTCTGCCCAAACGGTGGTTGTTGAGACCTGGTCGGTGCCAAGAACCACAGTCACTCGATAACTTCCCTCCGGCACCGCCGCTGAAAAGAAGAACGGTTTGTCACTTGTACAGGAGTTCGTGTGAAAGTCGGGGACCGTATTCAAGTCGAAGCCTGGCGTTGTCGCACTGTAAACAGAGCTTGCCGTCAACTCGATTGCCCGGGCCTGCGCCTTGCCGCAGACAAACCTCTCTGCGCTACCCGAAAGGGCGCCAGCAGCCAGAAGAAGCACAAGCACAAGCATCCTATTCATTACCCGCTCCGTCGAAAGAGGGCCATAGCCACGCGCCGTCTAGTGCGTGGGCGTCGGGGTTGTTGGGTTAAACTGGCTTGCGAGTTCCGGCGTGGATTGAACATCGGAAACCTGAGGATTGTCAGCCTTTGCTACCTCGACCCCGAAAACATAGCTTGGCCCGAACATGTTACTTGTAAAGATCACCAGCTTCTTGTTTGGAGAAAAGCGCACATTCGGCTCAAGCCGGTAGTTATGATGCGCCATGTTAACCAGGTGCTCGGAGTGAAACACTCCGGGCTGCCAGAAGTCGGGATCGTTGATGGCCCCCTCCATGACATTGAGCATCTGCGGATGGAACAGCTCGATCCACTCGCCGTCTGGGGCCTTGGCCACCTGCCCCGGATCGCCGCCGTCGCCTGTAAACAGAGACTCACCCTGCGTCAGATTGAAGTGGATCGACCACTCGTTGCGTTGCATATGATACGCAACGCGCTTGTGGGACTGCAGGTTATAGCCCGCAAGAAAGAAGTCCTCGCCCTTGGGATACTGCCAGTCATACCAGATAGTTTGACCATCCAGCCCCCAGAACTCGTGGCCCGCAATCTCCATAGCCATGGTGCGCTTGTGGATGAGTATGTTGTGCGTACCGTCGGTATGAATCATCCAGATGCGATCGACTTTCTGCCACGGTCCCTCGTGACAATACATCAGCAGCGTCGGATCGACAGGCGAAAACAGCATATGCCCGATCCAGTCGGTGGAATGCAGCAGCGTCGTCACCTTACCCGTCGTCAAGTTGATCGAATAAAGCACGACAGGGATCCGCGCAGCCAGGCGCCGCTCCATCATCTCCCCTTTGCCCTGGGGTTGAACAAGGTTCCCTGCCTGTGCCGCGGGCGCTGAACCTGGAGCGGTAGCTGCAGGCGCCGATCGATTCCGCCCATACTCCTGATCCGGCGGAGTCTCATTCTCGTCGTAGGTCCCCACCCCTAGCGTCTCGTCGGCATTGATCGTGGCAACACTGGCGCGCGGAGGAAGCTCAACCAGTTTTGTAACTTCGCCCGTATAAACATCGGCTTTGTAAATGGTGTTCAGCTTGGAATCTGGATCAAACTTCGTAAAGAAAACCGAGTTAGTCTTTCTTCCTACCACAATGGCGTGTACGCCGAACCGGAAATTGGGGCGAGGATCGGAGCGCGCATCTGCCGGACGTGGTGGGTTCGGCACCACCAGTCGCGCCTTCAGGGTCGCAAGGTCCAGTGCGTGTATGCCATCCGGCGCCGTATACACCATCTGCTTACCATCCGGCGTAAAAGCGTTCACATTGAAATAGAATCCTGAAGATCCAGGCTCATTCGTCAGCCGAATCACGCGGTGCCCGGTATCCTTGTCTACCCACGCAACCGGCAGTTCCTGACCCAGTCCAGCCTGTGCCAGGACAGTACAAAGAACCGCAGAAAGGAGAATATTTCGATGCATAGGAATCGGCACACTCCTTGGATTGGGGATCGAAACGATGATCCCGACTCATTCAATGCCTACATCGCCACAAACCAGCGCGCACCAATTTATACATCTCCGCAAGTCAATCAGGCAACTAATTTCCTATTGGTATAGATGGACCTGATAGGCGCGAAATCAAGCGGTTGAATCGCCAATGCCGAGCAGCGGATTCCGATGGGAAATGGAGCCAAGCCACGCTTGTTCCGCGCTTTTTGGATTTGCCCTTGGGGCTCCTGCGTTTCCGCCGCGATCTCCTCTTCGGAAACCTCGCCTCGCACCCCCGAAAGATTGCGGCCGAAGAACCATGCCCTCCGGCATACTTCGCTAGCAGTCTGGTGATGGCTGGGGTAGACTTAAAAACAGTGCAGGAACTGATGGGATACAAGACGATCGCGATGATCGCCCGGTACACCGTTGAGACTCTGGTTAGTCCGGGGTCGGTTTCGATACAAAGTGGCTACCAACAAAAAGCCGCGAAGACTTCAAAACCAGGTAACCTTCAATTTATTGAATCTAAATAAGTTGAAATAGATGCGAGCTCGTAGCTCAGTTGGTAGAGCAACGCCCTTTTAAGGCGTGGGTCCTGGGTTCGAGCCCCAGCGAGCTCACCACTCATAATAAAGGACTTAATTTAATATGAGTGGGCATCGATAAAGGCTGTTGATATACGAAAGTGATACGCATGCGCCCTAAAGCAGAATCTCAGTTGACTCGAAAAGCGTATCAAAGTGCAGAACCGGTTCGTACTCGCTCGCGTTGAAAAATCGACTGATACCGGAACATGCTCAGCACCTCCTATAGCGTCGCGCGGAACGTCTTGCCGCCGTCTATACGGGTTCAGGCAGAGAGAACAATCAGCTTCGACAATGAGTTTGCCGATTGTGTCTTCCTCTGCCTGATCCCCGGCGCTCAATGCTCCGCGCAACTCAGTAGTGGAGTTCGCAGAATTGCTTTATTGCAATGTGAACGTAACGTAGTCGATATTCCACCCTACGTTGTCCTGGTTGAAAGTGAGGGTCTGGACGCCCGCCGGAAGCGTGACAGTAGCCGTCACTGTCGTCCAGGCTTGCCAGCCGCCGGTGTTGGTAACGTTGACGGACCCACTGAGATTCGTTCCCAAGGAGTTGGAAATGTGGAACCCATCGGTCACACCGTTCGGAGAAGCAACCAGGAAGCTGACTGTGTAGGTCCCGGCTGTAGCCACGTCCACGGTATATTTGAACCACTGGCCTGTCGCCGTCCAGCCTAGATCGTTTCCGGTTGCAGGGGAGGACGCTGTCTCCAGATCGACGCCGTCGGAACGATAGCTGTTATCCGTCCCATTGACTGACGTGACGTTGTAGGCAACTCCCTGGCCGCCGGTGTCGTAATTCTCAGCCAGAACAGTGCCGGGGACAGCGGCAGGAGTGCCGCCGTACGGAGCCTCGCCGCTGCCGGCTGTTCCAGAGAAGACCTCGAACTCAGATATCTGAGCCGCGCTCCACCCCGTATTGGCGGTGAAGGATAGTTGCAGATATTGGTAGTTGGTTCCCGCCGGCAAATTGAAGCTGACAGTGTTCGATGGCGTGGTTGAGGGGTTAAAGGTATAGCCGGCAGAAGGAACAACCGTCGTCCAGCTGCTGCCATTATTCGATCCCAAAACGGAGAGTGTTTCAGTGCGGGTGGACCAGGCTGCCAACGGGGGCAGAGTGAGCGTTACAGATCCCAGAGACTCCACCTTCCCGAAGTTCAGCGTGAGGGTCTGGGGATATCCCGCTCCATCCAGGCTCTCCCAATACGTGCTCGTGTTGCCATCGTTGGCGTTGGAGGCAGGATAGCCCGATGCGTTGCTGCTGGCGGTTGCGGTGGCGCTCAACGCAAGGTTGGTTGTCGAGGAGACGCCCGTGCCGGTCAGGGGTACGGTCAGCGAAGCATCAGTGGCATTGCTATTGACGGTCAGGCTTGCTGAATAGCTGCTTGCCGAGGTGGGAGTGAAGATAACCGAAACCGTGCATGAAGCGCCCGCGGCCAGACTGCTTCCGCAGGTATTGGTTTCGGTAAAGCCGGTTCCCGCGGTGATCGATGAAATCGTCGCGGTTGAGCTGCCAGCGTTTTGCACGGTGACGGTCTGCGCCGCGGAGGACGATCCCGTCGACACTGAGCCGAAGGCAAGCGAGTTGGGTGTAGCCGTAAGCGTGGCCGAAGTCGGCGCGGTTGTTGTTGCCGAAGCCTGGTTGGAGGCGGCCGTGCCCGCGCAGTTCACCGCTTCCACAATGTAGTAGTACGTGGTGGAGGCGGCAAGGCCCGTGTCGGCGTAAGTGGTGTCCGACAGTCCACTGGAAACCTGGTTCGATGAAGAGGGGGTGAACCCGCTGGTTGTCGAACGGAACACTGAGTAGGTGACACCGCTGGTTGATGACGCGTTCCAGCTCAGGTTGATCGAGCTCGAAGAGGCTGCCGTCGCGGTAAGGCCCGTCGGAGCCGATGGAGCGCTCGCCGTGCAGCTTGTTGTTCCAGGGAAGACCTCAAACTCGGAGATCTGCGCAGCCGTCCATCCCGTATTGGCGGTGAAGGACAGTTCCAGATACTGCTCGCTGGTACCCACGGGCAGATTGAAGCTAGCCGTGTTTGAAGGCGTGGTCGAGGGATTGAAGGTATAGTTTGCCGACGGAACAAGCGTCGTGAACGTCGTGCCGTTGACAGATCCCAGCACGGAGAGTGTCTCGGTGCGAGTGGTCCAGTCGGACAAAGGAGGCAGAGTTAGCGTTACCGAACCAAGAGGCAATACCTGTCCGAAGTTGAGAGTGAGCGTCTGGGGATATCCCGCGCCATCGAGACTCTCCCAATAGGTGCTTGTGTTGCCATCGTTGGCGTTGGACGCCGGATAGCCCGATGCGTTGCTGCTGGCGGTTGCTGTTGAGCCGAGGGCCAAATTCGTTGTCGATGTGTACGCGGTGCCGGATAGCGATACTCCGAGCGGAGTGCTACTCGCGCTGGTGGTGATTGCCAGGCTTCCGGAAAACGTTCCAGCCGCTGTCGGAGTGAACGTCACGGAGATGGTGCACGAAGCGCCACCGGCAAGAACACTGCCGCAGCTATCGGTTTGCGAGAAGCCGGTGCTTGTTTCAATCGAGCTGATTGAGAGTGCGGCGGAGCCGGCTGGATTGGTCAGCTTGACGGTTTGCGCTGAAGCACTCTGACCAACCAGCAGATACCCGAAGGAGAGGCTGGTCGGAGTCACTTGCGGAGGTGTAATCTGCGTGTTTCCGCCCGTGCTGCCAACCAGCATCACGTTTACCGTATTGCCGGCGCTGTTGGGGATGGTCAGCGTGCCTGGAGTGATTCCCGATCCCCCTCCATTGAATGTTACGGTGATGATGCAATAACCCGGCTCGCTTGCGCCGCCATATTCTGCCGCCGCAAGCGAAGTTCCGCAGTTGTTGGTCTGCGTGAACCCGCTGCTGGTGGAGATGGCGCCGATCGTCGTTGTCTGATAAGCCGCATTGATGACCGCGATCTGCTCGGTGAGCGGCGTGCCTTCGGTGGTCTGGAAGGTGACGATGTCCGGATAGACCCAGAGCGGGTTGCCAGGCGGAATCGCTGTCGCGGCGGGGGACGCCGACCAGCCGGTATCGCCACTGGTGGTCACCGTGAAACCTGAGTCACCGCCCAGGTTTAGAAAACCTCCGTCCGTTACGCCGCTTGCTGTCACGTCGGTGAAGGTGGCCGTTCCAGGGCCCTGCGCGTGGACAACAAAGGTTCCAACATTGGTCACCGTGTCGCCGTCGACGGTGACAGTCGGGTTTTCACTCGGCCCAAGGAACTGGTACGCCGCATATGCGCTGTTCTCTATGGTGTTGCCGGAGAGGTTGAATGGCCCCGTTAAGGCCGAACTAGAGGGCCAGAACCGAACGGCGCCGGTCCCAAAGAAGAATCCGGGATCGTATACCCCGCACCGTTGCATCAGGTTGTTCTGAATGGTGACAGGTCCCGAGGAGGCTACGCTGCTGAATACCCCCTGACTGGTCTGAAAGCAACTGCCTCGGGTGACCGGGTCTTCCAGCAGGTTGTTTGTGATCTCGTCTCCCTGGCCCGCGCCATAGACGGCGATGTTGTTTGCCAATCCAGGAGAGAGAATCGTGTTCTGGTTAACCGTGATGTTTGTGTCAGCCGCATTTTCGGCCCACATCGCCACGCCATCGTCTTGTGTGTTGAAGAAGAACGAGTTCTCAACCGTGGCAGCTGAGATGGCCCCATTGGCGGCATTGAAGTTGATTCCGTCCGCCTTCAGATCCATGATGCGCATGTTGTTGAAGGTGAGGTTGGTTGCCGGACCTACGATCCACGCGCCAACCTTTGTGTTCTGGATCCAAACGTTCGAGATCGTCGAGTTGCTGAAGCCGCCATTGAAGCCGTTTACCGTGCCGTCGCTGTCGTTGCGTACAGCAACGTTACCGAAGATGGCCAGGTTGGAAACGGTCACGTTGGTGCTGGCGGGCGAAATATTGCCGGCGAACTCGACGTGGCTTCCAGTGATCACCGTATACCACTCGCCGGCTCCTTCAACATTGACGTTGTTCACGCTGAGTGGGTTGCTGATGGTATAAGTCCCCGCCGGAAGATAAACCGTTCCGGGCGTCGTCGCGTTTTCAGCCGCATTGATCGCACTCTGCAGAGCCGTGGTGGAGTCCTTGACCCCGGTGTTGTCGGCGCCAAATGAGGTGACCGCGTTGATCGAGCCAGATGGCTGGGCGATAGCCGCCGGCGCCACCTCGAAGTCGGCGGTGTTGATGATGTACCAGGGTGAGTTGTCTCCTGCATCGACCTGCAGCTTAACGACAGTGCCTATGGGTAGCGTCGAGGAGAACATATAGCGTACGTCGTTGTAGAAGTCGTGCGGCGCCAAATCGCCAGGCATTCCCAGGCTCGGGCTCTTGCTGAACGTATATGCACCATACAGCCAGCTGTATGCCGACGTCAGCGTCAATGACGTGGCAAGCGTGCCGTTCGTGTAAAGACTGAGAGGTTCGGTAATACCATTCCCGGCCGGAGCGTCGGGGATCGCATAGTGAATGGTGACGGCGTTAGCCGGAGCCGTCAGCGTGAACTGGATGTATTTCCCTTGACCGCTGAGCACGACTGCCTGTCGTCCGGTCGCTTCTGATGCCAGGGTGCCGAAGTAGTAGTTGGGGCCGATAACCGTTCCGTTGGTTTGTACCCCGGGGCTGGTCGCGGCGTTGAATTCTGTAAACGGTACGGGAGCGCCTGCCTGACCATACGCAATCGGATGAACACCAAGAAGTGCTGTGAGCATGAGAACTAGGCTCATGGCCGTGACGCTGGTGAGAATTCGCAGTCTTCGATCGACTGCCGGAATGATGCCTACAAGACTCGTCTTCTGTCCGAAAGTCATCCCGGGAAAAAAGAACGACCGGAGTGGTGGCGCGAGGGGTGGATGCGTGGACACACGAGTATTTCGAAGAGCTGATGCGGGGGAGGACATGGGCGGCACCTCGGGATTGAATTTTCCGATATGGAGATCTGCACCTCGGACGTGCGAACGGATTGAACGTCGGGAAGTGAACAGTCGGCAAGGTCCTTACGGTAAGACTTAACGGTAAAGGCGAACCTACTCAAGGCATTTCCGCACACCGGATTTCATTCCTCTGCGAGTCAATTAGTTACACTCGAGCCAGTGGGGAGGGTTCTTTACCGTAAGTGCTCCAGGCCAGTGCTATTTGATCTCAATGACTTCACCTTTGCCATCATCCTCGACCGTGAAGCCGATACTCTCAGGACTCTCGTCCATCGCTCCTGAAATCCTCTTCCCATTTGCGTAGAGGTCGCTTTGTTTCGGCGTAAGACCAAATATCTCGACATGCATTTCCTTCCACCATGCGGGATAGGATCCCTCATGAGAACTGATGTCGATACGCATCCCTTCGGTCGTTTTGTTACAACTGAACTTCATCCGAAGATACACTCCACGTTGAAATGCATAGGTCTTTCCATCATCCTGATAGAGCTCACCCGAGCATCCGTCTCCGGGATATACGCGAAGAGTTAGCGGGCCTCGCGGCGTCTCACCTGAGCTTTGAACTACCGGGGAAATAGGCAAGATTGAACCGCCACGAACAAAGACTGGAAGCTGAGACAGTTCCGGAGTGACGCGCACTGAGAATTGCCCGTCTCTGTCGGGAACAGCGAGGGGATCTGGAATGGCTGCGGTCGCGGTTACAGGCAAGGGGATTTTTTCGCCCGTCCAAAAATCGTACCAACCTGAGGAAGGAAACTCGACTAAGTAAGAATCTTGCTCGTCAGGATACGGCGAAGGTGCAATCAGCAAATCAGGGCCCAGCATGAATTCGCCCGCAGCCGCGAGGTCGGTATCGATTGGATGACCATCGGGTGCGGCTTTGGGAAATTCAAGAAACAAAGGCCGCACCAAAGGAAGTCCAGTTCGCGACGCCTCATCCGCCAACGTGTAGAGATAGGGCATCAGCTGATAACGCGTCTCGATAAAATGCCGGCGTATGGCTTCTTGCTCCGGACCTCCGACCCATGGTTCCTGGTCCGCCTTTCCCTTCTCAGCGTGATCACGATCGATGGGCTGAAAAGCAGCGACTTCAAGCCATTTGGTCAACAGCTCTGGTGTTGGAGTTCCTGCATAGCCGCCGACATCGGCGCCGCTGAATGCGAAGCCGCTTAGTCCGAGATTCTCGAGCATCGGCGTCGTAAAGCGGAGATGACTCCAACTACTGCTGTTGTCTCCGGTCCACGTGGCTGCGTATCGCTGCCCCCCGGCGTAAGTAGCCCTGGTGAGAACGAATGGACGTGCATCAGGATCGAGTACTTTCAAGCCATCGAACGTTGCGCGCGAATTCTCCATGCCGTAAACATCGTGAATCTCGGCATGGGTTGCGGCGCGCGATGCAAATCCAGGTTCGTCGATGCGGTGCACGACATTCTCTGGCATTGTGTGCGTGGGCGCGTCGAAGATAGACGGCTCATTCATATCATTCCAGAACCCCTCCACACCGGCGTGCTGCAGACCGCGATAGAGCGTTCCCCACCAGGCGCGTGTCTGCTGGCGAGTGAAGTCTGGGAACACACTCGGACCGGGCCACACGCGGCCTGTGTAGACAGATCCGTCAGGGTTCTTCACGAAGTGGTCCCCTGCGATACCAGTTTCGTAGGGCTCATAGTCTTGTCCGGGCAAATTGGCAATGTGCAGATCGGTGATTGCTACCACATGAAAGTCTTCCGAGTGAAGCTGCGCAATCATGCCTGGAAGATCGGGGAATGCTGTTTTGTTCACGGTAAAGGGCCGATTCTTTTCCTGGAAATCGATATCGAGATAGATGGCATCGGCGGGGATTGAGTCGGCTCTCAGGCGATTAGCAACTTCGAGCACGCGGGCCTGGGACATATAACTATAGCGCGACTGCTGAAAGCCAAAGGCCCAGAGTGGCGGAAGCGGCGGAGTTCCGGTGAGCCACGTATAGGTTTCAACCACCTGCTTTGGAGATGGTCCGTAAAAAACGTAGTAGTCCACCGGCCCCGCCACTGATCCGAAGGAGTAGGCGTCAGGTAACTCTTTGCCAAAGTCAAAACTTGTGCGCCAGGTATTGTCGAGCAGAATGCCCATCGCGTGGCCCGCTCGGAACGTCATAAAGTATGGAATGCTCTTATAGATGGGATCGGTGGATTCCTGGAAGCGATAAGCATCCGTGTTCCAGAGCGTGAAGGCTTCATTGCGCCGGTCGAGCGGACCGGTCTTATCGCCAAGACCGAAGTAGTGTTCGTCGAGCGGCATCGTCTTGTAGATCCTGAATGCGTCGCCGTCGAAGCGAATCGGTCGCGCATCTTCCTCAAGCACATTTCCTGCAGGATCGAGCACCGTGAGTTTAAGGGTCTTCTTCTCTACTTCGACAACCAGCGCGTGCGTGCGAAATCTAAAGTGATCGCCGTCTGCATCGATTGAAACCGGGACAGAGCTTTGGCGGGAGGTGGGAAGAACTGCCCAGGATGCGTCTTCAGGAAAGGCGTTTCCGTGCGCATAGGTCACGCGCAAGACGTCATCGCGCAAGGCAACTACCTTCAGGCGCACGTCCCCGGCCTGCACCTCAATCCCGTTCGGCAACGATGCCATACCTGCCTGCCGGCTCAGTAGTTCTATCCCTGCCGAAGATAGTTTGAATTGACCGACAGCTGCGTGACACAACGAGCACAACAAAAAAATAAACGAGAAAGCAGAGGACATCCGACGAGATGAGCGACAAAAGGGCATGATGGCTCCTGGAATGAAATGATTCCTGTGCTGTGTTTGGAATGAGGCCCCGAAGCCATCACCTGGCTATGGGATGGAGGCCTAGCCTGGTGGAGACTCAAGCGAGGATAGATCGGGATCCTCGACGGTCTTGACGCGATCGTGTCGCTGCTGCTTGATCGTCTTGACCTGTTCAAGCGCGGCAGATGCGTTTTTGGTGTCGCCTACCTGGCGGTAGAGCCGCGCCAACAGGTAGTGAATGGAACCGTTTTCGTCGCTTGACTCGCCCATCTTCAATTGGCGAATCGCATCGCTGGTTCTCCCGGTTTCCGCATAGACTTTTCCGATCAATGCATGCACATGACCAAGCATTTGCGGCTTCACGTTGAGGCTTTTCATCAGGTACGGTTCAGCCTCCGCGTATTGAATTTGAGCCACCATTGTCTCCGCCATGATGAGGTTCAGCTCAGGGTCCTGCGGACTGCGCTCAAGCGCCGCGCGCGCAGTATCCCTGGCTTTCTCAATGTTGTTGTTGCTCAGGTACGCCGAGGCCGACCCGAGCATGGCCGCCGGATTGCCGGGTTCGAGAGCAAGAGCCTTCTGGTATTCCGCCTGCGCATCGTCTTGCCTCTCAAGCTGGTGGTAGATGTCACCGAGAAGGACATGACTCTTGGCTGAGTCCGATTCCAGTTGCTGGAATCGCGCCAGGGATTGGACCGCGAGCTGTTCGTTGGCTTGAATCGACCAGTAAAGAGCTTCGGCGGAATGCGGCTGCAACGCTTCAAGTGCAGTTGCCGCGTTGAAAGCGCCCTCGTTGTCTCCAGCGAAGAACGAGCAGGCAGCGAGCAGACGGAGTCTGTCGGCGTTTCCAGCAGCAATCACAGTACGGAGCCGATTGGCGCACTGTCCGAACTCCCCGGCCGCATAAAACTCCTCGGCGGTGCGTCGGTCAGTGGAAACCGGCATAGCGGCCGACGTCGAGCCCGGCTGGGCACGACCACCGTTATCGCGCAGATCGTCCACAACGTCTCCACTGCCGTTGAAGGCTGCGAGGAGGGCGTCGCGCAGATCGTTCGGGGCGACCGTTGGCTGTTGAGAGAGATAGGCGACGAAGCTTGACGCTGCATCGTTTCGCAAGCCCTCCATCAAGATGGCGGCGTTGGAAACAAAGAAGCCATGATCGCGCCCCCATAAATCCTGGAGCAGGCTGACTGCCTGCTCATTGTATCCGCGATCGATTGCGATGCGCGCCTGACCAAGAAGCGCCAAGCCGCATTCCGGATGCGCCGCACGCTCGCCTGCGAATTCGGCTTCAGCAGACTCCAGATCGCGATGCCTGAGGAGCGCAACGCCCAACGCCGAACGCAGACATGGGGGTTGAGGATGTGAATCAAGCAAACTCCGGTAGAGAGTTGCGGCCTCGTTGAATCTTGCCTGCTTCTCGAGCGACTCGGCAAAGAGCGCCCCGGCAAATGGTGAATCTTTTGCTTCAACTGACATTTTGCGAGCATCGATTTCCACTTGGTTCAGCCGCGCAATCCCCAGGGAAAACCAGGCTGCGCCGAGCTTGGGATCGAGCGCCAGTGCGCGCGCAAATTCCTCAGCCGCAGGGGTGAACTTGCCAACTGCGTAGTAGGCACGTCCCAGGGCTAGAGGCGTCTGGGGATCGGTCCTGTTAATCTTTTCCGCTTTCGTCAGGAACGGGATTGCTTCCCGGGCCTTGCCTATGCGGAGGGAATCGATGCCAAGGAATAAATTCGGAACATACAAAGAAGGGTTGAGATGGTTGGCCTGTTGAAAGCTGGGAATTGCCGAGGCAATGTCTCCCACTTCCTGTTGCATCAGTCCTAGATTGGCCCATAGTTCCGGCATCGTCGGCTCGATTCTTACCGCTTGCTTGTAAGCCTTTTCTGCCGCGGCATAGTCCTGCGCCGCTTGAGCCTGCTGGGCAACGGCAACCAGCGATTCAAGCGTGGATGCCGCAGGGTGCTGGCCAAGCCCCGGTAAGGGCTTGACCAGCAATGCCAACAGGACGACGAACACTAATTTGAAGCAGTTGTTCACGAATGGGTTACCAGTAGAACTTTCCAGCGATTTGGACAACTCTGCCTGGGAACGCGGTCGTGATTTCTCCGAAACCACCGGGATTATAGAGACTCATATTGTTGGGTCCCGGCGCGTAGAAATTCGGATGGTTGAAGGTGTTGAACGTCTCGAAGCGGAACTGGGCTCTCATGCTTTCTCTGAATGACCAGTTCTTTTCCAGTGCGCTATCCCAGTTTGTAAAATGCGGTCCGCGAAGATTTGAGAAGTAGCGAGGTGCCGTCCCGAAACTGCCATACGGCGCATAGGCGAATGCCGCGCTGTTGGCCCAGGAGTTGGGCACTGTGCTGCTGACTGTCTGGTGTGCCGGTTTTGGATCCCCAACTACATCAGGCCTTGGATCGCCGCCGTAGGAGTTCCATTGGTTTCCGAAGACGCTCAGTGGAATTCCGCCCCTGAGGGTTGCGATTCCTGAGAGTTCCCAGCCTCCAACCACGGCATCCGCTACGCGGCTCATTCCCGAACCGACCGCCTTGCCGCGACCGATTGGGAGACGATAAACGTAACTGGCCACGAGCGCCTGCGGAATGTCACCCGCGTCCACGCTCTTTTCGCCGGCTATGTTGAAGTAGTTTGCGGTGGCGCCCCAGTTCGCCGCTCCGTTGTACGACCAGGAGTTGTTGCCCTCCACGTTGTCAAGGAACTTGGAGTAGGTGTAAGACACCAGCGCGGTAAGCCCTTTGCTGATGCGGTGGTTGTAGGTGACCTGCAGGCTGTTATAAAGCGACTGGCCTACAGGTGCGTCGGTCTGGCTCACGCCGCAATACTGCGGATAAGCCAGGAGCAGTTGTTCGTTGAGTACCGCCGTTGAGCTATCGATATTGCAGGAGCTCGGAGCGATCGTTCCACTCTTCTCGAGAGCCTGGAGCGGCGCGGCTAGTGGATTGAAAGAGGCGTTCGCGCTAAGGAAAGTGGTATTGGGTGTTGTCCCATCCGCCTCAAACAGGTACTTCGGATTCAACTGGTTGTAATTCCAGTTGCCAGTCATGCGAATTCCGCGGTTGCCGATGTAGTTTACGTCCAGTTGATCGTTCTGCGTAAAGGCATACTGCACGCCCAGTAGCCACTGTTCGACATATGGAGATTGACGGCTCCGAAACACACCGCCGACGCCATTGCCGTCTTGTTGATAAGAACCGTTCACATTGCCGGAAACCTGCGCGTACTTCCCGCCCCAGGGATTGCTGGTGCTGATAGTCGGGTTGGGCGTCACTCCGCCGTCCAGGCTTTGGTTCAGGCTGGTCGAAGCGGTAAAACCATCCGCATCCACCGAGCCCGAACTCGTCACCGCTTCCGGAAAGAAAATTCCGAATCCGCCATGGACCACGGCCTTCGGGATTGCCTGGTATGTAAATCCCGCGCGAGGCGCAATGTTGTGGTAATTCGGGTTGTAGAAATACCGGTTGCCGGGGCTCAGGAACTGAAGTGCGCCCAGCAAGGGCATTCCCGCCGAATAGCTCAGCGGATTCAGCGTATTCGGGTCGAAGATAGAGCCCTGGTTATGACGCGAAGTGTACGGAGTCTGAATCTCATAGCGGATGCCAAGATTCAGAGTGAGGTGATGGGTCGCTTTCCAATCATCCTGCAGGTACTCGCCAAAAAGATGGTTGGACTCATAGGGGGTAGTCGGTGTTCCAATGTTTGTTGTAGAGTCCATCACGCCGAGCAGCGCCTGGGCAACTCCATTCCCTGTGAAGCTGACTCCCGTTGTTCCAGCCAGAGGATTCGGTCCGGTCGTGAAGTTCCCTTCGAACGATATTTGGTTCGAGAAGAAGTTGTACTGGCTGAAGACCTGCTCCACTCCCATGAATCCGAAGTTGAGCGTATTCTTTCCCAGCGTTTTGATGAAGTCCGCATTCACCGTGCCGATGGGTCCGTGGTTGGTCACCCCCTCTGTGTTTCCAGTGAATGGACCGAGTTGGGAGATACCCTGTCCGAAATTGACGGTGGGAAATATCGGATCCTGCTGGTTCACATACGCCGGAAGTCCGAGAGTCGTCGAGGGGTTGAAACCGACCGACTGATTGGTAGAGGTTTCATGCCAAAGCTGGACGCCCGTAGTGATGTTCATGGTAAAAGTGGGACTGAAGATCCGCGTGAGTCCCGCCCACATGCCCCAGCGGTTGTTAGGCCGCTGATTGCCCTGCCCTGCCGGATTGGATCCCCAGTTATCGGCAGTACCGGTCTTAGCCTCTTCCTTATAGGAGTAGCGGAAATAAGCACTGGTACTGTCGTTGATGTTGTGGTCGGCCCTGATCCCGTACTCGTTCCAATACGTCGGCGCCTGCCCTGCCAGAATCAGGTTGTTGGCCACATTGCCCGGCTTCTGTGCCGTGGGAAAGTAGCTCAGCAGCTTGGCGCCGACAGGATCCGGAGCGTAGCCGGTAATGTTGGTCAGAATGTTGCCGGGGACCGGGTTTCGGATGTATCCGGTCTTTGTAGCCGTCAGATTTGTCCCGTAAGGGTTGCTCACAGGATTATAAGTATCCGGTTGGCCGGCGGTAATGGCGTGGCCGCTGCGCGGGTTGTAAATCTGACCGTTATAGATCGGCCGGCCGAGAGCGTCGGTGCCCACTGAGGTAGTTGAGAGCTGCTCGGAAAAGTTGCCCGCCAGGAAGTTTGTGTCTGGCACCGTGTACGACGAGGGGGACGGTGTGTTCGCGTGGAAGTGCTCGTAGTTACCGAAGATGAAGGTCTTGTTCCGCTGTTTATACACGCCTGGAATGTACAGCGGACCGCCTGCAGTTCCTCCAACCTGGTTGCGGCTGAAAGTGCAGAGGTTGGTGTTGAGCAGACCCTGGCAACTGCCAGGGGACTGGAAGTAATTGAGAGCATTTAAATTGTTGCTGGAATAGAACTCGTACGCCGAGCCATGGAAGTCGTGCGTCCCCGATTTGGTGACGACGTTGACCACGTTGCCCGTGCTCCATCCATACTGAGCCGTGAACGAGTTGTTCTGGATTTTGAATTCCTGGACGGCGTCAACACCCGGGACAAAGATGACCGCGCCCCACTCAGTGTCGGTATCCCATGAGCCGTCAACCAGGAAGGCCGTGGTCCCAAAGAACCCGCCGGCGAAGTTCATGAATGAGATGTCCTGATCCGCCGTGTCGGTTGTGTTGCTTCCGCCACCCAGGAGCAACTGCCCTTCGGACGTGTTTTGCACGGACGAGTTGAGCGTGGCCAGGCCGTAGATATTGCGCACGTTCAGCGGCAGTTCCACGATTTGCTTGGCGTCAATGTCTGTCGCGACGTTGGCGTTGTCTGTGTTCAACAGGGAGACATCTGAGGTGACGGTGACCGATACGGTCTCCGATCCGACGGTCAGTGTCACGTTCTGCGCGGCGGCTTCGGCGGCATCAAGGACAATCCCGGACTGTTGGTACGTCTCGAAGCCTTTTGCCTTGACCGTCAGACTATAGGCGGCAGGGGGAAGCTGATTGAATGAGTACCGGCCACCGCTGTCCGTGGTGGTGGTTCGCGTGACACCTTTCTCCGAGCTCGTGAGGGTGAGCGCTGCCTGTGTCAGCACCGCGCCCGCGGGATCTGCGACCACACCGGAAAGCGTTGCCGTGGTTGTTGCGATTTGCGCGTTGATCCATGGGGTGCTGAGTGTCATTAGTGCAAGCAGAATTGCGATTTCGCCCCAGTACCATAGAGACCTTTGTCTCCGGCTCCTGTTCGTTTTCAATTTGCAGCCTCCATCAGGTCATTCCCCGTTTTGGTCCAGAACTCTTTGGTGCATGCGGCTCACACGTTGAGCGTCCTTTGTGAACGGGGTTTGTAACCGGCAACCTTTGTAGGCGTATAGGTAAATGATTGTTAAGGTCCTTACGGTATGAGAACGAGGGTCTGTACGGTATTGATAAACTTGCCTTTACTGCAAATCGCTGCCGGTCTTTTCGGAAAAGCGGGAATCACTATCTGTAAAGAGGTAGAAGTCACTCACCTGCCCTTGTAATCTCGCAGAGTTCAATCTTCCGGGCAAGAAGACCGCTTTGGGGTCGGAGTATAATCGCCTCGAACATTCGGAGTCTTTACATGTCGGTCGAATCACCGCGCGAAGAAAACATAACGCTGAGCGAGTCTGAGAAGAGCGCCATCCGAGGTCAGCTGGAGCGACTCCTGGCAGATCCCCACTTCAGCCACAGCAAGCGGTTCCCGACATTCCTGCGCTTTGTGACCGAACGGACCCTGGCAGGAGAAGAGGACAACATCAACGAGCGATGGCTTGGGATTGAAATATTTGGCAGAGATCCCGAATATGATACCGCCGCGGATCCCATCGTTAGGGTCACCGCGGCGGAGATTCGGAAACGCGTTGCACTCTATTACCAGAATTCTGCGCATGCCAGCGAACTTCGCATCGCCTTGCCTTCGGGCTCGTATATTCCCAGGTTTCACTGGCCCAGAGGCGACAGTGACCCTTCCTTGGAGGAGTTGGATCGCGCTGCCGGGAAAGTAATTGAAATCCCTGCAGCCAATCCGGTTGCTCCTTTGGTACACCGTGGTCGCCGTTCTATGCTCCTGCTGGCGCTCGGCTGCGCCATTACTGGGCTCCTATCGACGGGATCCCTTCTTCTTTGGCAAGAAATGCATAGGCCGCCACCGCCAGATTCCTTCTGGCAACCGGTTTTGACCGCTAAAGATCCTGTGCTTCTCTGCCTCGCAGACCAGCTCCAATATTCTGCTATTTCTCTTCGGGACGCTGCCGAGCCTACACATCAAATTGTTATGAAAGACAATTTAACTGCCGTCGTAATGGACGATGTATATGCCACCATCAAAGTTGCCGGGATCCTTCAGTCGAGCGGTAAGAAGTATACGGTAAGAGGCGAAGGTGCCACAAGTCTCCAAGATCTGCGGAATGGTCCGACGGTCTTTATCGGAGCCTTCGATAACGCATGGACGTTACGGCTTACCAACTCCTTGCGTTATCACTTTGCGAATAATGCCGACATGTCTCAGTTCTCGATTGTGGATAGTATGGCCCCGTCTCAAACACACTGGGTGGTAGACCGGTCCGTACAGATGGCCACCAACAACTATCGAGACTACGGAATAGTCGCACGGTTCACCGATATCAATACTGGAAACCTTTCTGTCATTGCCGCGGGAATCAGTCGCGGAGGCACAATCGCCGCAGGAGAGTTTCTAACCGACCCTGGTGATCTGGCTCAAATAAAGCGCGCAGCACAAGGAGCCGGCGACAAGAAGAATCTGGAGATTGTGTTGAGCACACAGATAATCGATGGGCAGCCTGGCTCCCCGAAGATTGAGGCTGCATATTTTTGGTAGAACCCGCGTCAATCATTCAACATCCCTCGACAGCGAGTCTTGTGGGTCGCTTGAAATGCTGGCCTCAAGAATGCCGTACTGGAAGTTCTGAATCCTCTCCGTATTCATCCGGCCTGACAGCCGCACTCCATTTTCATAGATGAGCTGGTTTAATTCGCATCTTCTTCCACCTCAATGGCATCGACGCTCGCGTAATTGACGTCCGGAACGAAAGAGATGATCAGCTTGCCTTGAGCATTGGGCCTCAGTCCGTTGTAGGTTTTGATCAATGCGCGTCCGGAACCTGCTTCCTTCACGATATCCAGTCTCCGAACCAGGGCAACGCCATTGCAAAGGACATCAAAGACCCGGCTGCCTACGCCTCCTGTCTTCGATACATTAGAACCCCAGTATTTCTCCGAAAAGTATAGCGTCAGCTTATAACTTCCCTCATCCACAGGTAGAGCGTAATTGAAGTTACCGTACCGCTCACCGGCAAAGAGACCGGACTCCGGTGTGCCCGAGACAACCACCTTATCCGCCGCGAGCTGTCCGCTGCTGAAATACGTATCCGGCATCCACAAGTTACCCGCCTTGTCCACAAAGAAGCTGTTCTGCGCAACCATGCGAATTGGCCGTAAGCGATGCTGCAAGCCGGGAACGATCTCAATTGCGTTGATAATAGGCAAGCCTAATGAGCCGGTGAAGTCAAGGTGAAGATAACCGTCTTTGTTTGGAGTTATGTCTCGAAACACGCGCACATCGGCGGTATTCGCGCCCGCATCGGAGACAATGTCGAATTGACTCAGCAGCGGGTGCCCGTTCAGTTGAACGTCGAATACGCGGCTGTTCTCTCCGCCGCCCAGCGTGCTGGCAGGACTGTACGTGGTCTCGGCAAAGTGGAGACTCATTTCGTAATTGCCCGGAGCGAGGGGAATCTTGTAAGAGAAGACTCCCGACCTCGCCGTGAGATACAACTCCGGGTTGCGTGTGCGGGCAATATGCTGGTTGGGGAGTTCGGTAACAAAGCCGCCAGTGAAGTATCGATCTCCTGTCCACACATTCCCTTCCGCGTCTTTGAACATAGAGCGCGAATACCCGCATCGGATGCGTACCTCCGGTCCGGATGGCGTGGCAATCGAAGACAATGTTGAAGCAGTGGGAGCACTATTGTGGATACCGTAACGGCCGCGACTGAACCACCACATTCCCAGTGCGGCGGTTGAGATAATTGTCAGCATCGCACCAATCGCCAGAATTGTTCGCCGGTCAATCGGGTGCTTGCCCGCACGAGCCTGAGGAGTGACCAGCGAATGGGTCAACTCCTCTTGAACCGGGCTTGTTTCTGGAGCCGATGGTGGCTCTTCGATCTCGGTCCCGCCATCCGAACTTGCCCTATCTGCAGATAAACCCGAATCAGGTTGTAGAACTGGTGGCAGCAATTGGGAAATCCGGTCGATGAATTGGGGGCGATAATGCCCGGTGGCCACCACAATCTCTATAGATTGATTTGCGCCTTCTCTTTCATAGAATTCACGCAGCCTCTTCCGCAGTCGAAATACCTCTACCCGAACGATGGAATCGGTTGCCGGATCGAAGGAGTGAGATCGGCCAAACACATCCGTCGCAATGGAATACTCCTTGATCGCATCGATGTCGCCCTCAAAATGTCGTTCGCAAATGTATCTGAGGAGGCTCGCCATCCGCGGCTTGCTTTCGAATACCCCAGATGCCAGCACTGCGTGGAGCGCTGCCCTTTCCAGGGCCAGCCGGTCCGGATCCACATGCCCACGATCCGCGTCCGCCGGATGAGGAATCGTTCCTTGAGTTGTCATAACTGCAAAGCTCTCCACCACGCCACAGTCGCCGGACTTCAGCCCGGCCTTCACGTTCGGCCACGCCCGCTTTCATTGATTCCGGCACGATACCAGGGTTCACGCCATTCAGGCCGCAGTTAACGCACGAACAAATCTCGGCAGACATCAATGTAACGTTTGATGTAACGGTCCTGCAACCGCACGG
This sequence comes from Occallatibacter sp., assembly GCA_049514915.1. GTDB lineage: Bacteria > Acidobacteriota > Terriglobia > Terriglobales > Acidobacteriaceae > Telmatobacter. The sequence continues at coordinate 110,438 of JBEKUP010000009.1, forward strand.
TAACAGCGAGAACGTTTCGCCCGCGTCTTCAGCAGCCTAGAGTCTCTAACGGCTCGCTGACATGAGCCCACTCCCTTTTGGAAGGATCCCCCATGGCGCACAAGTCGAGCCGATACAGTGTTTTCAATCTCTTCCGTTTTTTGGCCATTCCGATGTTGCTCTGCCTCGGAATGAATGCGACCGCCCAGACGCAAGACTGGACATTAATATGGAGCGACAATTTCGCCGGAGCCGCCGGGTCGGCTCCCAATCCCAATAATTGGACCCTGCAGCAGGGCCTCACCTCGGATGGAGCTCAATCCTACAACTGCCTCTATGGGCAGACCACAGACGGATGCAATCCCGCCACTCCGAACGTCTATCTGGATGGCAACAACCACCTCATCATCCAAGCTCTTGCGGCGTCGGGTGCGCCGAATGGTGTGACCAGCGGGCGGCTCTTCACCAGTAACACGGCTAACAATGCATTCATGTTCAGTGCCCAATATGGGCGTATCGAGGCGCAGATGGTCTTGCCGGCGGGCAGCGGAAATCAGGGAGTCTGGCCGGCATTCTGGATGCTTGGGACCAACATTGACGCCGTCAACTGGCCGAGTTGTGGCGAAATGGACATCATGGAGTACATCGGCGCCGCTAACGAGACGCAGATCTACAGCACCCTCCACGGTCAGGCCTATGCCGATACGGGCCTGGGCGTTCGTGACACACTCAGCGGCGGCTGGAGCGGCACGCATATCTTCGGAGCCATCTGGAGTCCCAACCAGATCAGCTTCTATGTGGACGAAATTACCAACATCATCGGGACCATCTCAGCCGACGATATTATGGCCAATCAATCCTGGGTTAACGGGGGACTGGCTTCGTGGCCGTTCAATAATCCCATGTTCATCATTCTCGATCTGAATATGGGTGGACCGTTCCCCGGCAATGTCAGCTCCGCGACCACCTATCCGCAGGTGCTCCAGGTCAACTACGTCAATGTATACCAGGCCGCAGCTCCGGCTCCTCCCACAGCCGTAACACCAACAGCGAACTCTCAAAGCCAGGTTACGCTCAACTGGACAGGAAGCACCAGCAGCGATGTCACCTACAACGTCTACCGTAGCCAGGTCTCCGGCGGCGCGCCCCAGGCGCAGGCGCAGCCGAATCCAGCTACGCTTCCGCAAACCAATCAGACACTGATCGCGAATAACATCACCGCAACAACCTACACCGACGCCAACCTCTCACCCGGCCAGACTTATTACTACACGGTCACAGCCAGCGGCGAATATTCAGGGGAATCAGCGGCGTCGCAGGCACAGATAACCACGCCCACCAGTGGTGTGGGCAGCAACGGTGGGGCCATCTACGTGAGCGCCGCTGGCTATAGCGGCACTGGCAACTACATTGTGAATTCGCTTGTGAGCGGCGGGTTTACCAACGCATTTACCGCGACCGTGAATACGAGCGGCGTCACCAATCCCGCACCGCAGGATGTGTATCACTCTGAGCGCTGGGGACCGCAGACCTGGACTATCGCACATTTGACCCCAGGAGGCAGTTACAACGTTCGAATGCACTTTGCCGAGTCCGCTTGGACGGCAGCCGGCCAGCGTGAGTTCAATGTCCTGATCGACGGCGAACAGGTGCTGGCCAACTTCGATATCTTTGCTAAGGCCGGTGCGCAAAACACAGTCATTACGGAAACCATCAACGCCATTGCGGATCGGAATGGAGTCATCTATCTCCAGTTAGCCCCGGGAGCAGCGGATCAGCCTGAGATTCGCGCATTGGATGTAACTCCATCCACCGGCGGTGTGGCGTATGGCGAAGCTGCAGGCTCTACAACCTATGTAGCCATTGATGCCGGTAGTCCAGGAGGCGAAACCGCGACAGAAGGAACGTTTGAGGCGGATGAAGATGCGGGCAACTTCGGCCTGCCGTCCAATCCGATCACCGCCGGCGGCGCCACTAACACCACTACGCAAGCTATCAGCACCACCGGCGTCACGAACCCCGCGCCGGAAGCGGTCTACGAGACGGAGCGGTACGGAGCATTCGGCTACTTCTTTACGGGCCTGGTTCCGAATTCCACTTATACCATTCGTCTCCACATGGCCGAGGGCGTTGCTGACTACAACACGACCGGCCGTCGCGAGTTCAACGTCGTTGTAAACGGCAACCAGGTCCTAACCAATTACGACATCTATGCCAATGCCGGCGCGCTTTATCAGGCTGTTATTGCCCAGGTAACTGGCGTATCCGACGAACACGGCATCCTGTCAGTGCAGTTCACCACAGGCTATGACGATCTTCCCTCAATTCGCGGCATCGAAGTCATTCAATCGTCCACTCCGACCGCAGCAACACCAACGTTCAGCCCGGCCGCAGGGACGTACACCGGCTCACAGACCGTCACGATCAGCGACACGACCTCCGGGGCGACGATCTACTACACCACCAACGGAACCACCCCAACTACTTCCTCCGGGCTCTACTCCGCCCCTATCACGGTGAGCGCAAGCGAAACGGTTGAAGCCCTGGCTGTCGCTTCCGGCTATAACAACAGCGCAGTTGCAACAGCCGCATACACCATCTCGACCCCGACCGCAGCAACGCCCACTTTCAGCCCGGTTGCGGGATCGTATTCGAGCGCGCAGACCGTGACCATCAGCGACACCACCTCTGGTGCGAAGATCTACTACACCACCAATGGAACCACTCCCACAACCGCTTCCACGCTCTACTCCGCGCCCATCTCCGTAAGCTCGAGCGAAGCCCTTGAAGCCATCGCCGTAGCCACCGGCTATAACAACAGCGCGGTCGGAACCGCCGCATACACCATCACAACCACAAGCGGCGGAACTGACATTCTGGACATCAGCGCCGGCGGGACCGCCTCCGGCACTTATGTTGCAGATGAGTACTATACGGGTGGAACTGCTGCAGCTACAGCATCGACAATCAGCACCGCGAACGTAACTAACCCCGCGCCCCAGGAGGTCTATCAACACCAGCGCTATGGCAACTTCACCTACACGCTTCCCGGATTTACAGCAGGAACAACCTACGTGGTCCGGCTCCACTTCGACGAGTTCTACTGGACCGCGGCCGGCAAGCGGGAATTCAATGTCTTGATCAACGGCACACAGGTGCTCACCAACTTCGATGTTTTTGCCACATCGGGTGGCGAAGATATCGCTGTCGCCGAACAGTTCAATGCGGTTGCGAATTCCTCCGGCCAGATCGTGATTCAGTTTGTCTCGGTTATCGATAATGCCGAAATCAACGGCATCGAGATCGAAACTTTCGGAACAAGTCCAGCAGCCACACCGACGTTTAGCCCCGGCACAGGAAGCTATACCGGCGCGCAAACCGTAACCATCAGCGACACCACATCCGGTGCGAAGATCTACTACACCACCAACGGCACCACACCAACCACGTCCTCGACGCTCTATTCCGCGCCAATCATGGTAGGTGCCACCGAGACTCTCGAAGCCATTGACGCAGCTACAGGACTTTCCAACAGTACGGTCGCAACGGCGGCTTACACCATCTCAACACCAACCGCTGCCACCCCCACATTCAGCCCGGCCGCGGGATCGTATACGACCGCCCAGACCGTGACCATCAGCGACACCACATCCGGTGCCAAGATCTACTACACCACCAACGGAACCACGCCAACCACGTCCTCGACCCTCTACTCCGCGCCGATCACAGTCAGTGCGACTGAGACCGTCGAAGCTATCGCCGCAGCTACTGGCTATAACAACAGCGCGGTCGGAACAGCCACTTACACCATCACTGCGGCGGGTGAAGGTCCATACGGCGGAACTCCCTGGGCCATTCCCGGCAAGGTGTTGGCCGAGAATTACGACACCGGCGGCCAGGGAGTCGGCTACAACGTCACGGCGGTCAATGGAACGGATAACAGTTATCGTTCCGACGGCGTGGATCTCGAAGTCACATCGGCCACTGGCGGCGGCAACAACATCGGCTGGACAGCCGCAGGACAGTGGTTCCGGTATACGGTGAATGTGGCTACAGCCGGCACTTACACCGTCACCTTCGTGGTTGCCGCTCCAACCGCCGTCACCGATGGCTTCCACTTATCGAACTCGTCTGGAACCAACCTGAGCGGGTTGGTCAACGTACCCGCAACGGGCGGCTATCAAACGTGGGTAAATGTGACGGCTACCGTCACGCTGCCCGTAGGCAAGCAGGTGCTCACCATCAACCAGGACAACGCGGGATGGAACATCTACTCGGCAACCTTTGCCCCCGCATCGTCAGGCGGAACGGACGTATTAGACATAGCTGCCGGTGGAACTGGTTCTGGCAGCTATGTTGCCGACGAGGATTATTCCGGCGGAACCGCTTCCTCCACCACGGCTACAATCAGCACTGTGAACGTAACCGATCCAGCGCCTGAGGCCGTCTATCAATCTCAACGCTTCGGTAACTTCACCTACACGCTCCCGGGGTTTACAGCCGGAACCACTTACCTTGTCCGGCTGCACTTTGATGAGTTTTATTGGACAGCAGCCGGCAAGCGGGAATTCAATGTTCTGATTAACGGTACGCAGGTACTGACGGACTTCGATGTCTTTGCCACAGCGGGCGGCGAGGACATCGCCGTCGCCGAGCAGTTCAATGCAGTTGCAAATTCCTCCGGACAGATCGTGATTCAGTTTGTCTCAGTCGTAGATAACGCGGAGGTTGACGGAATCGAAATCGAAACTTCCGGAGTCGCAGAGCGCGGCGCGCCAGCGGCGCCCACCGGATTAACAGCGACGGCGGCTTCCTCCAGCCAGATCAATCTGAACTGGATGGCCAGTACAACCTCCGGAGTTCAATGCGAAGTCTTCCAGAACGGGAGCCAGATCACTACCGTCGGCGCCACAACGTATTCCGGCACCGGTCTGACGGCATCCACAACCTATAGCTATAGAGTGAAGGCAACCGACTCCTCCGGAACTTCGGGGGCGAACGGACCAGTTTTCGCCACAACATTGGCGTGAACGGCGGGAGCTACGGCTCCCGCTACTTTTTTGACGCCAGTCGGTTCTTGTTCCAAGCAAATCGATCTTCGCCGGGTTGCGAGCACAACCCCAGCCCTCAACACCGCCCCAGTCAACTACTCGGTTACTCGGTCTACCGCAGCACAACACCCAACTTTACTCCGTCATCTTCGAATTCATGGGCACCACCATCGGCATCACTCACTACCTTGACAGCAATTATCCCGCCACGCTTTCTCCTCCCGAAGGTCCCTGAATTCAGCCTTCGACGGCGCATTACTTCCAGGTAGTTGCTTCAACATGCGCCCGTGCGCATTCTGAATCCTAATATCGCTTCCGGCTTTAGCAGTCAGGGTTGGAATCAGGGACTTCTCGAGGGGGAAGCTGCTCATCTTTTGTGCTGATATTGGGCGATTTTGTAAAGAAATCATAAAGGAGTGATGCTTGCAACCTATCTTTTGGGTGGTTTCTCATATCGTCTTATTGGATCACTTACATCTCCCTTACGGAGCTGACCGCGACAATAAGGCAGTCAGCCGACGGCTAGGCTCCGGACCCGATTCGCCATCATTATGGGTTCAGTGAATGAGACGGAGAGTTGCGCTCGAAGCCGACAAGAACCATGGGAGGCTATGCAATTGAACGATCGAGTGAGGTCAGGCTCATCAGGTAATGGGTTGCGCAGAGGCGCATGGGTTGCGGCGATGGTCCTGGCCGCAATGGCATTAAAACCCGTAGTGGCAGAAGAGCCTGCGAAAGCAGCAGACACAGCCACGACGGCAGCTCCGACCGGGGCGACCCCAGCGAATCCAACGGCAACGCAGAGCGCGGCAACGCCTGACGCTCCTGCACCGGCGACGCAGAAAGCTGGCGATTCGACGGGCAGATCCATTGATTTCAACACGGCTGGCGCTCCCCGGGTTCGGACGGAAATTGCCGCGTTTGTGGCGCCGGTTGAACCGGTAACGGATGCGAGCACACCGGCAACGGCAGCAACTGATCCCGCGACCGGAATCGCTACCGCTACCACAACCTCCAGCGCAACCGCCGGGTCTGTCGCAGTGCCGATCAAGAATGAAGCGGTGATCAAAGAGCTCGCCGACATGAAGAAGCAGATGGCGCAGATGGCTGCGATGGAAGCCGCCATGAAGGCGCGGATGGCGAAGCTCGAAGGTGTGCTGAGCGATGCCGACGATGCCGCGGACGCGGAGCGCGACGCAGGCGCGTTACGGTCCGCGGAAGGTGGCGACGTGGCTGCGCCGATGCCCTACGGGCAAGCGGCTACGCCTCCTCCACCAGCGGCGGCAGCAGCGCCTCCAGAGCTCGACGCACAGACCACCACCCTTGGCGAGCCATTTCCTGGCGACTGGACGTGGACCAACAACAACGGGCACGCCACCGACAGCCCGATGGCCACAAAGTATTTCACGCCGGAGTTCAGATCCGACGCCAACTACACCATCGATATGAACCACCCCGAGGATGACACCCTCGGCGGTTCGACCGAGACCTTCCGCTCGGACGAGTGGCAGCTTGAGCAGATCAGCATCGGCGGCGACATCCGCATTCAAAACGTGCGCGGACGCTTTCTGTGCCTGTGCGGTGGCCTTTGGTCGGTCACCACCACGCGCAACGACGGCAGCGTTGTGCGCGGCAGTTGGGATCTCTCCGGTGCCTACAAGTACGTGGCGGAAGGTTGGGGCGGATATCACTGGAACTACGCGCACGGCGTCAACCTCGATGCTGGAATCTTCGTCTCTTACATCGGCCTGTTCAGCTACTACAACTTCGACAACTGGACCTACCAGCCTTCGTTCGTTTCCTCGAATACGCCGTGGTTCTTCAATGGAGTTCGGCTTCAGTATTTCCCCACGTCCAAGCTGAAGATTGAGCCATGGTTCATCAACGGCTGGCAGACCTACGCCCGCCCCAACGGCAAGCCTGGGCTGGGCGGACAGGTTCTTTGGCGCCCCTCGGGCTGGTTTGAATTGGTGAGCAATAACTATGGTCTGGGCGAAGACGATGCCCTCGAGCAACAAAGTCAGCTCTATGGGGGAACTGGGGCGACCCGGTCGCGCATCCACACCGACGACAGCATCGAACTGAAGTACTACGACAGGCCGAAGGAATTCCTGGACAAGATGGCCTTCACGCTTACGGGCGATCTCGGCTGCGAATACGGTGGTGGAGCGCCCAACGGATCGCCGGTGGTGAATGGGTGGTCTCCGGAGATGGGCACGAGCGACACCTACTCGGGCGGCGTGAATTGCCACAACAGCAAGAACGGCAAGCCCAAACAGTCCTTCGAGGGTTGGATGGCTTACCAGCGATTCTGGTTCAAGAAGGATATTTGGGCGATCACCCTCGGCGGCGGCCAGATGATCAACCCAGGACGTTATCTAACGCTTCTGCCACCCATCAATGGCGCCACGGCTGTTACAGGCACTCCATACTTCACGGAGAATGCAGGCGATCAGGTCCAACAGCACGATGGAACCTTCACGCTGGACTATATGCCGGCGCAGTTTATCACCTTCCGATGGGAAACAGGTTATCGCTACTCAAATATCCCGTACTGGACGGGCCGCGGCGGCATTACGCCTCCGGGCGGCGACAATGGCAACCCGGCGCACTATCAATGCGCAGCCGGTGGAGACTCCGGCCAAGGCTATGGCAACCTGGCGGCTGCGGAAAGCTATTGCCTGGGCGCGGGCTTAGCCTCGTCGCCTGGAACCGCTGCTCTGTGGTGGCCCGATCTTCGGACCAACCAGACTGTGGCAACCATGGCGATCATGATCCGGTTCTAACCATTAACCTCAGCCGGCCTCACTGAGGCCGGACTAAACTCACAGGCGGCCTCGGTTTTGAATTTGAAGTCGGTGCCGCCGCGGGTTTTCGTCCATCCCAAGGCGTAGAATGCTCATGTTGCGAAGCGCCGCATTCAGCACACTGCAATAGGCGCAACGCAAGAAGCATTTGCTGGGGCGTGGACGCGATCGACGGATCGCCGAAAACCCATGCTCTGCAAAGAACGACCCGTCCCAAAGGAGCGGAATATGTTGACGCGAAGGAAAATGGTATCGGCTATGGCCGCATTGGGTGCAAGCTGCGCGCTGCTGCCTCTTGGTGCGCAAGAAAAAGATACGTTGCAGAAGCCGCCCAGCAAACTGGCGCTCGGCGAGGAGCAGGTGAAGGACTTGCTCCTTCTGATGGACACCGATCAGAACGGAAAGATATCCAAGAAAGAGTGGATGGATTTCGCGTCGGCGGAGTTCGACCGGCTGGACACAGACCATAACGGCGAACTGGATCCGAAGGAGATTGCGCAATCAAAGTTGCGCGCCACCCGCCACGCAAATACCGGCAAATAACGGTCAGTCTCTCTTGCCATTTCCAATACCCGGGGAATAGGAATCAAGCCAGGGTCAAAAACCATGACGAACGTCCGCCGATCCTTCTGCCGGGATCGGCGGACTTGAACGCCGGCAACTTGCACGCCCTCAACGCTAATCGTCTCAGGTTCAATTTTGGGTTCCGCTATGCGCACAGGTGCATCCTCACGACTTCATCCGTGGAGGGTGCAGTGGAAACAGCTTGCGTCGGCATGGATCCCGCCCAAACGCAGGCCGGCCGCCTCTTTGGATCGGACCAAACGCAGTCTGTTCGTCGTGGTTCCGCCTCATGCAATCCTGCATGCCGGCGAAACCATCGAAGGCGATCAGAGTACCAATTCCATTTGGGCGTCGGCTTGAGGTCCATCCCCTTTGCGTACAACTTAAGTGTCATCGATCACACTGCTCCCTCAATGTCTGTGCTACTCTGCTCACATCAGTCCAGGGAAAAGCGAATCGTGATGATTCCTAATAGAGATTCCAAGGGGAGAAACTTGGAAAGATCCCCTTTGTCTCCAGCAAGTTAGAAATGCCACACGTGCAAGCGCGCGCTCGGACGGTTCAACTGAGGCGCATCCGTGAAATATCTCTCCCGCACTACCCGGAATCCCTCCTTCTTCACCACCCGTCGAAACCTGTTCCAGACAGTTCCCTGCCTCCTGCTGCCTCTCCTTTTCACAGGCTGCAGCGCCCATAACAACATTGCCGCAACTACGCCGCCAACAAATGTCACGACCGCAGCACCTTCATTCTCGCCGGCTCCCGGAATATACACGTCTGCGCAGACGGTGACCCTGTCTGCTGCCACACAGGACGCGACCATCTACTACACCACCAATGGCACCGCACCGACCATTTCTTCGACCCAATATTCTGGCCCAATCCCGGTAGGTACATCCGCGGTCATTGAAGCCATCGCGGTTGCTCCAGGGTATACAAGCAGTAGCCTGGCCACGGCGGGCTACGTCATTACCACTGCTCCGGTATCGGGGCCCGTGATTCCCGCAGGCGCAATTGCCGCGAGCGGCATACAAACACTCGAAACATGGCATTTCAACCACGACCCTGGCACCCCCGGAACTGCGGTTGGGGCCACGACCCTGGTTAGCACGCCATCGCTCAGCGGCAGCGCACGCCAGTTTGTATCCAGTTACACAGATGAAGGCGGCGAAATATATAGCGTGTCCTACGCGAGTGACACCGTATCGACGAGTTTTGTTTACGACGGTTGGGTATGGATCGAGGCTGGGAGCGCGATTTCCAACCTTGAGATGGATTCAAATCAGGTCACAGCCAATGGGCAAACGGTGATCTATGCCTTCCAGTGCAGCGGGTACTCCCAGGTGTGGGAATACAGCGGGGCCGGGGCAAGTTGGGTGCCGTCAACTCAGCCCTGCAATGTGTCCAATTGGAGCACGAATACCTGGCATCATGTCCAGATCAGCTATTCACGCGACGACGCAGGCAACGTGACCTATAACTCCGTCTGGCTGGATGGTGCCGAACAGGCGATCAACGCAACGGTGCCCTCATCGTTCGCATTGGGTTGGCAGGTTGGGGTTGTCCAAACCCAGTTTCAGATGGATGGGTTGGGAGCTGAAGGCGGATCCACGGTGTACCTTGATAACCTGACCATCTATCGCTGGTGAGCCTCATCTTCTAACCTCTCGGCCAGAAATGCACCTCGCTGGCGTCGCGCAGGCGCTGGGCCGCGGCTTCCGGAGTGATGTCGCGCTGCGGCATGCCCAGCATTTCAAAACCAACCATGAATTTGCGCACCGTGGCCGATCGCAGCAGTGGCGGATAGAAGTGCGCATGGAAATGCCATTCCGGATGCGTTTCCCCATCGGTAGGCGATTGGTGGAAGCCCATCGTGTAAGGAAAGCTGGTTTCAAAAAGGTTGTCGAACCGCGTTGTCAACCGCTTCAGTGCGTCCGCCAAGCCGTCGCGCTCCTCGCCCGTGAACTCCGGCAGTGCTCCCACATGGCGGCGTGACACCAGCAGCACCTCAAATGGCCACACCGCCCACCAGGGAACAATCGCGGCGAAATGAGCATTCTCGAATACAACGCGACCTTGCTCAACCGCGGCGGTAAGTTCAGCCGCAACGTAATCGCACAGCAGGCAATGACCCGTCCGCGCAATGTGCTCGCGCTGAGCCAAAGTTTCCGCGTCAGCCTCGTCGGGTACAAAGTCCGTGGACCAGATCTGCCCGTGAGGATGGGGGTTGCTGGCACCCATCATCGCTCCGCGATTCTCAAAAATCTGCACGTACTTCACCCATTCCAGGCCGCCGATTTCCAGGTACTGCTGGTTCCAGGCATCCACCACAGCGCGAATCTCCTCGCGCGTCATGCGCGCAAGCGTCAGGCTGTGGTCGGGGTGGTAGCAAAGCACTTTACAAAGCCCGCGGGCGGGTTGGGCAACCAGCAACGGTGAACTCTGCGTCTCCATCGGACCTGGTTCTTCGGGCATCAGCGCCGCGTAATCGTTTACAAACTCGAACACGCCATCATAAACAGGGTTCGTCGCCCCGCCCGCCCGTTGATTCCCGGGACAAAGATAGCAATGCGGATCGAACGAAACGGCCGAGGGCACCGTCCTCTGTCCAACTTCTCCTTGCCAGGGGCGCTGGGTTCTGTGCGGTGAAACCAGCACCCATGATTGACGAAGCGGATTCCAGCGCCGATGCGGAGATTGATTCTTCAAGTCCATGCGTGCTCCCCGCAACCATTCTAATGCGAGCGTCTCGCGGCGCCGGGCAATTCAGAATCTGAAGCGTTGCATCACTTGAGAAATGTCTTGCCGCGTTCCATTCATGCGTGCCTTCTATCCAAAGGCTGCTATGGTTGCAAATCAAACGCCGGCCGCAACGTCCCATCCATATAGAATGGAACCGATGTGTGCTCGTGGACGATCTTCCACTCGCTTCCCTGCCGCTCAAGGCACAGCGTCTCCCGCATCCAGAAGCTGACACTTCCTTCAGCTCCTTTCTTGGTTCCGGTCAGGCGCAGGAACCCATGGCAAAACGCAACGTCCCCGCTGACCGTCACTTTCAAATCACGAGCCTCAAGATCCACCGGCGTCGACCAGCTGTCGTACCAGGCCCGTTTCTCCTGCAAATTGATTCCGTGATGCACAAGCGGCGGGGCAAGGTTGAAGACGGCTGCATCCGGCGCGAAGGGCGCGGCAAATGCAGCGGCATCCTTGTCATGGTTGGCCTTGAGCATGGTCTCGACGAGGTCAAAGATATCGGCCTCATCGTTTGAGGCTGTCGTGTTCAATGTGCTCAATGCGTTCAGAGTTGCGGTTGCCATGGTGAAACCTCCTTGGGGTTGAGTGTTTTGAAGTTCAGGCGCCCAAAAGCACCTGGTGCAGTTTTTCGGCAAAGGCTTGCGGGTTTTCGTTATAGCCGCCGTGGCCGCCGGGGAAGACCGCCGGGGTTGTACCAAGAAGCTCAGCCAGAGCCACCGCCGAGCGAAAAGGAAGAGTCCCCGTCGAGATCTCGCCGACGCCAACCACGATCTGGGTCGCACCCGCGCGCAGAGCCTCAACGTCCGGGATGTACGAACCAATGGGCCTGAAACCGTGGGCGAGGAAGTAGTCCAAGTTTCCATTGACTCGGGCAAAGGCCTCCAACGCTTCGGGGGACCGTGGTGCGGTGCTCTGCGCGGGCGGCCCGCCAATCCCCGCGCCCACCATAAACTTCTGCATGGCTGCGCCGGTTCCGGCCGTAAGGTAAGTGTTGTATACGTCCTCGCTGAATACCCGCATTTCTTCCGCATCCGGCAGTAGTGCCATGCACGGAGGTTCGTGCGCAATCAACGTCCGCACCCGCTGAGGATACCTCGCGGCCAGGTTAAGACCAATCTGCGCGCCGCCGCTGCTGCCCAACACAAAGGCTGGCTCATCGCTCATCGCAATCAGCAGTCGTGCAGCATCGTCGCCATGAACATCCATGTTTTGCTCTTCCGTAGGATCATCCAGCACGCTGCGTGAATTGCCGCGCGGATCGTAGCGCACCACCGTGTAGCGATCGACAAGACACTTGCCAAGATTTGTAAAAATCCCGGCATCCGTCGGGCCGCCCGGGATCATCAACAACACCGGGCCTGCGCCCTGCACCTCGTAATAGAGTTGGCCGCCCTGCACATCCAACGTTGAAGACCGCGCATTCATGGTTGCGGTTGACATGGCCGAACCTCCTTATGCGGTGGGAACAAGAATCTCGGTAATCAGTTTGTCTTCCGGTATCAACTGCGGATCGTACACGTAATGCTCAATGCAATAATCCATGCGGAGCATGATGTTGTTCTTTGAAACAATCTCGAACACGCGCCCCGTCGCCGGACCCAGATTTGAGTAAGGCCCCGTTAGCACGAACTTGCTGTATTGGCCGCCATCAAACAATTCATATCTAAGCCCTGCGGGCAGCTTCACCGGTGCTTTCGCCACCCCAAATCCCGCGCGATAAACATTCGGACTCATCTTGTAGAGGCTCATGCGCCCGGTGATCTGAGTATCCTCGCCAAGCAACGGAGCCAGGCTGAGCACCTGCCGCCAGGCCTCCGGTGCAATCTTCATAAATGGACCCGTCTTCTCCACGAAGACGTAGTGGGTCTCGGGCCAATCAACAATTTCAGGCTGTTCGGTGAGGTTCATCATTGGCTCCTTAAAGTTGAAGGCCGTCCGGCTTCGATCTCCCTGCGGAACTGGCCGATTATGGTTCAGCTCCGACTTCGTGCAGGCTCGCGCCATAACGGGCCATACTTCGCGCAAACGAATTCCAGCGAATGAAATCGGGCAGGCCGTGCGCTCAACTCTGCCCACCGCTCACTGCAGACGGAAAGCTGGATTGCGCTCCGAAATAGCACTCGATGGCCTCCACCCTTTCGTCTTTGACCCGGAGATATTCCACGTTCCGGAACGATTTACCGTTCTTGGTTCGGCAAAGATATTTGACAAACGCGTCGTTGCCGTTTCCGATCACCCGCTCCAGTTCAAACCGATCGACAAAACTGATCTGGGTTTCCCAGCATTGCTTTTTGAAAGCGCTTTTACTGATGTGGTCGTCACCGGCCGCGCTCGAAAAAGTGAAATTGTCGGCAAGCAGTGCATCGACAGGTCCCCAGTCCTTCTGCTCCCATGCCGCATACCATTTTCGGATGACCTGCTCTCTTGCCGCATCCAGCCCTATCCCTGCATGCGCACTTGCCGCTCCCGGCAAACTCATTGCTCCAGTCAGCGCGCAAGCCCCCGCTCCCAGCAGGTTCCGGCGCGACATGATGATCCTTGGCATAGTCGATTCTCCTTAATTGCAGCATTCATTGGAAGGCGCCAACAGTCAGTGGGCAAGTTGCCGCTGAGTGCTTTCCGCCCCTAACCACGCCTCGTGGGTTAGAACGCATTTCCAGCCCCCGTCTTTCCAAAGCCATATGTCGGTCTCGCGCTCCATCACATCGAAGGGCTTTTGACCAGACATGCCTGCGTTATGAACCTTCGCCGTCACCAGGGCGACATCTCCGTAGAGGCGGACCCTGGGTTCCGAAACCTCATATGCTTTGTGCGTCAAGTAACCCTGCTTGATTCCATCGGGAAAGATCGACTTCCCTTCACCCAGGCCGCCCCTCGCGGAAATAACGGCCCAGTCATCTGACAGGTGGCGAGCAATGCCATCCGCATCGTTATCTTGCAACGCTCTTGCTAATGTTTCTTCCGCCGCCAGTGCACTGTCAGCAGTGGGCCCTGCGCCCTGGTCTGCGCCGCCTTCGGCCCTGGCAATCCTCACGGGCGCGAAGACCGAGCCGGCCGCCAGCCCGAGCGCCAACATCAATGCAGACAGGATCGATGCGGTCAGCACCGTCATTCGTCCTTGCGATCGCATTTTGGTGAAGTTCATCATGACCTCCTTTGAAATCGAAAAGTCTGACATTGCCTGGCCGGGTTCGGTTCCGGGCGCCAGCAGTTTGAGAGAGACGCGCAGGCAAATCAATGCTGATGCGCAGCGGAATCATCCGCCGGGGTCCCATCAGACCAATGATCCACAGGCACCATGAAAATGGTTTCGGGCTCCAGCACCCCGTGATGATACGTGTCGAGCAGGACCGGGGAGCCTTCCAGATTCGCTCCCCAACTTGCCGCGCCCATGCGGGGGAGATGAAACATCAGATGCGGACGCCAGTGCGCGGGGCCGTCACCAAGATATTGGTCTTTCGACATCATGTACGACATCGCTCCCGCCTCCGGCATGGGAAGCCGGCTTGCGGCAACGGACGACCGGATGTTCTCCACCATCTGGGCTTTCGTGAGCCCGCTGAGAATCAGCTTTGTTCTGAGAATGGTGTAGGGAAGGATCGAGCGCACGGCCGCCGGGTTGTAACAGATGGGACCACGCAGCTTGGGATTCCAAAAATCCGTGCTGTCCAGGGGCGACATCCACCCCCGCTCGACAACGCAGGTAAAGCCGTTCTTGCCTTCAATCGCAGTGTGGTATCCGTCCGTTGCGAGTACCAGAACAGTGGCGTCGTTCGACAGCGCCGGAGGAGCGGCGCTTTTTGCCAGCGCGATCTCGGCGGCGCGATCGGCCATGAGGTATTGGTCTAAAGGCGCCATGGCCGGATACGGTCCCTTGGCCTCCTGGGCTCGCGCTCCCGTGGGCACCGACAGCCCGGCGAGGAGCATTGAACCGGCAAGAATCATGACATGGACGATTTTTGTGCTCATATTCTTCTCCTGGGCTGCCACCTTTCCGGGTTCAAGATGGAGACAATTGGGGTTGGTTGAACAACAGTTCGAAATAGCGGCGCAGATGGTCAATTAAAGCAACGGCAACATCGGGACTTTGTTTGGCTTTGGCCAGAATGAATGCGCCCTGGATCGAGGATTGGGTATAGAGAGCAAGGCTTTCCGCGGTCCAACTGCCTCGAATGCCGCGCTGGCGCATTGCCTCTTCTATGTCCGGAATGAGAGTGGCCGCATGTCCGCTGATGCTCTGGTTACAGGCCTCGCGAATCGCCGGTTGCGTGTCATAAATCTCTTGCACCATGGTACCCACCAGGCAGGTGAAATCCGGCAACTCGCCCTGAATTAGCGCCTTCCGCAGATCGATATACGCGAGTAACCGATCAACTGGATCCGGCAGCCTGGTCAGGTCGTGATACTCCGCGGACGCGAACATGGCCGAGGTCAGATAGCTCCAGTAGTCCGCCGCGGCAAGGGCCAGGTCCTCCTTGCCCTTGAAGTGATAAAAGAAGCTCCCCTTCGTCAGCCCGGCCGCCTCGCATATGTCTTCAATCCGTGTCGCCGAGTAGCCTTTGGCCCTGATCACATGCAGAGCCGCATCCAGCAGTCTGGTCTTGGATTCGTGTTGTGGAAGAGGCCAAATCATGTATACCAACCAGTTGGTATGTAATATACTGACCAATCGGTACAGTGTCAACAGAGTTCACTGTGGAAAAACTCAATTCATCTTGTTACCCAGCTCTCAAGCCGGCAGAGTCCTCTCCGCCGCCATCAAAACAAGCAACATCCGCCGCGCTCGCATACGCATGGCTGCGGTCCCGTCCCGGCGAGCCAACTCCAGCACCGCCACCGCTTCCTCACGGAGCTTCGGTTCAGCCGCTGCAAGAATTGCAAATGCCTCCAGTGCAATGGCGCGCAAAGCATTGCGTTCATCTTCGGCGAGGGCTCGCACCAGAACTGCCAGGCGCATCCGCTGCGCGTGGTTTGAGGCATTGAGCGCCGCAGCCAGGGTGACGTAACCGCGAGCCTGCCACTGCTCCACAGGAAACTCGGCAGCCAGGTCGATCAAAACATCGCCATACTGTCCTAGAATTCCAGGCTCCCTTGCGCTCACAAGCCTGGCAAGATCAGCGGCACAGCGCGCGGCATACGGGCTGTCGGACAGCAACTCTTTCATCAACTCGCGGATCGCAGCGCGGCGCGGCGGCGGATGACACAGGAACTCCCGCATGGCTGCCATGGCATCAGCGTTCTTCCAGCTCCGCGGGATTACCATCTTTCATTCTCGCGTGAATGCCTCAACTAATACCTTGGCGTTGATCGCCATCATGCCGGCGTCAGCCGCTCCATCGGTGGCATCGAGGCAAGAAACACCCGCGCAAACTCCGCGCTGTACTTTTCCACCAACTCTGTCACCCGCTCCGGAGCTGCGGAGCGAACAATCAGCCCCGCGTGATGATGCTTCTTCACCCGGACCACAATCTCCGGATCGTTGAATGCCGAAGTGTCCGGCTCCTCCGTCTGCGCCAGGCACAACACACTTCCCGCATATTCTTCACGAGCAACAGGAACCCCGTAGGTCTCGCCACGCAAGTTCGCCACCTCCAATTGAGCCCACTCGCGCCACAAGTTCACTCCGGTAGAAACCTCCACCAGATCGGCGATGAATGCCCCGCCCACCCGCGCCGCAATCTCAAGAAAATAGTAGCGTCCATCCGCATGCGCTCGAATGTACTCCGCGTGGGTAACGCCGCGCACCATGCCCAGCGATGGCGCCAGCGCCGCATTCAGGTCCGTCAGTTCTTTCCAATCCTCGCTCGCACGGTCCACAGTGCGCGTAGTAAAAACACCGCCCGATTGCATAAGCTGCATCGGCGGCCGTCCGTACTGATGCACCACTGAGAAGACCACCTCCTGTTCACTCACAATCGAGTCCACATGGAAAATCTCCCCCGGAACGAACTGTTCCAGGATGGAGTAACTCTGTCGATCCCCAAGCTCATCCAGCGCTCGCCAAAGCTGTTCTGGATCCTCAATTTTGCGGATTCCAACGGCCGAAGCTTCAGACCGCGGCTTCAGCAACCATGGCGCCTGCACCTTGTCCATGTAAGTGCGCAGTTGGTCGTAGTTCAGCACCCTGCAGAAAGGGGGCACCAGAAACCCGGATTCCCGCGCGCCGATGCGCATGGCCAGCTTGTCCCGATAGAAGGCCGCGGTCGAAATGTTCATACCCGGAACGCGCATATGCTCGCGAAGCTGACCTGCCGTCTCCTGGTCGAATTCGTCCAGCGCAATAACGCGATCGAATCGCTTGCTGCGTGCCAGCCACGACACGGTATTGATGATCTGCTCGCGAGTAAGGCCGGAAGGCATGGTGACCACTTCCTCAAGCGCGTCCCGTGGCCAATCTGCGTCCTGTAGACCGTCCAAAGTCAGCAGTGTAGGCCGCACCCCCATCTCTGCGCACTGGCGCATGAAGTCGTGGCCCTTTTCGTAGCTGGCGAGACAAAGAAACCGCTCTACGTTTGTGTCCATCGAACCCCCATGGGTACCCGAATTAGGATAGTTCTACCATAGATTCGTCAATCTGAATCGTTGGGTGCGAACGAGGGAGCAATAAGATGCTATCCGCAGAGTTAATCGTGGAGCTGCACGATCGGAAAACCCGCGCCTGGCACCATGCGCAGGGCGATGCCGGCACCGCTCCATCCGCGGAGACAAGCGGAGAATGGCTGGACCTCGTCGCCCAACAGCATCATGCGAACTTCCGCCTTTGGCATATTGAGGATGAGGCCCGGATTCCTGCCGCAACCGACTCCGAATTGGCAAACGTCAAACGGCGCGTCGACAGTGTCAACCAGGAGCGCAACGACTTGGCCGAGGAACTGGATCGAACTCTCCTTTCGTGGGTTGAAGCGCGTGGCCTGCCCAATCCCGCATCCCCCCTGCATTCTGAGTCGCCTGGCCTCATCATCGACCGCCTTTCGATTCTGGCGCTCAAGATTTATCACACCCGTGAAGAGATAGAGCGCGCAGACGCGCCGACCGGCCATTCTGAACGCAATCGTGACCGGCTCAGCATCCTTGAGGAGCAGCGCGCCGACCTTTCTGCATGCCTCGATGCGCTCTGGCGGGACACGCTCAACGGAACGCGGCGCTTCAAGCTTTACCGGCAGCTTAAGATGTACAACGACCCACTTCTCAACCCGGCCATCTACCGCAATTCATCTGAAGTGCCGAGCGAATAACTCGCACCATCCAACTGCCCATTGACGTGAGTCGGGGTTCTGCGTATAAAGAGTGCCTAAGCAGCGCAATTCCCAAAGAACGTTCCGGCTTGTCGCATCGGCGGCTAAATCGGACCCGACAGAGGGTGTAATACCAGCGAAACCATGATGCAAGAGGCCCGATCCACGGCTCATAGCCGCAAGAAAACACCCGCACCTGATGCCCATCAGGGAAGCCACTCTGGCACAGGCACAGGACCTGCCTACCAGCTTTATCAAACTGCCGTGCAGTTGCTACAGCAGGGCAAATTCGATAAGTCCTTGGCTGCATTCGAGAAGTTGCTCCCGGATGCTCCTGTCGCCATCAAAGAGCGTTGCCGCATGTACATCAATACCTGCCAACGCCAGTTGGAGAGGCCAACTCTGGTCTTCGCAACACCAGAAGAACACTACGATTACGCCGTCTCCCAGTTGAACACCGGATTCTACGACGAGGCGCGCGATCAATTCGGCAGGATTCTTGCCACCCATCCCAACGCCGACTACGCATTTTATGGGCTCGCGCTGCTCGATTCCATCACCGGGCATACGCAGGATTGTCTCGCCAACCTCGCTCGCGCCATCGAACTCAATCCCAGGAATCGCCTCCAGGCGCGCGCCGACAACGACTTCCAAAGCATGGTCGACGATCCTCGCTTTACCGAGCTGCTGTATCCTGAGATTCCGTAAGGCACACTCTTCAGGCATGCTTTGACATCTTCTAACCTTGC
Source organism: Occallatibacter sp. (assembly GCA_049514915.1). Classification (GTDB taxonomy): domain Bacteria; phylum Acidobacteriota; class Terriglobia; order Terriglobales; family Acidobacteriaceae; genus Telmatobacter. The sequence goes on from JBEKUP010000009.1 coordinate 129,577, forward strand.
AAACGGAAACCACCTACCGCAATCGGCGGCCGACCCTGAGTTCGCCTTTCGACCCATGCGCGTTGTGGCCATCGGCGGAGGAACTGGGCTCTCTACCTTATTGCGCGGATTGCGTCGGCACGTTGCCGCGGCCGGACAAACGGGAGCCGAGTCTGGCGCCATCTCTGATCTCGCTGCGGTGGTCACCGTCACGGACGATGGTGGCTCGTCGGGTCGTCTGCGCAAGGACTTCAACATGCTGCCGCCCGGCGACCTCCGTAACTGTATGGTTGCGCTCAGTGAGGAGGAAGATCTACTGGCCCAGCTATTCAATCATCGCTTTCGCAGCGGGGATGGGTTGAAAGGGCATAGCTTCGGCAATCTTTTTGTAGCCGCTCTCACTGAAATTACAGGCGACTTTGGACAGGCCATCCAATTGGCGTCAAAGATTCTGGCCACGCGCGGGCGCATCTACCCAGCCACTATGGCAAATGCCACCCTGGTTGCCCAAATGATTGATGGCACAGAGGTCCGCGGTGAAACCAACATCACAGCCAGCAACAGCCGTATTGCCGAACTTAAGCTGGATCCGCCCAATCCCGTTCCGCTCCCGGAAACCCTCGAAGCCATCCAACGCGCGGATATGATCACCGTCGGTCCCGGCTCCCTTTACACCTCGCTGATTACCAACCTTCTCGTCGAAGGCATCCCTGCGGCCTTGGCCAATGCAAACGCCCTGCGCGTCTACGTCTGTAACCTGATGACCCAGGCAAATGAGAGTTTGGGCCTCACCGCTTCAGAGCATATTGAGCGGATTTATGAGCACACCCGCGCTCCCATCTTTGACTGCGCCCTGGTAAACACCGCCCCCTTTTCCCCCGATACGCTGGCGCGCTACGCAGCCACCGGCTCATCGCCAATCATTCCCGATATCGAGCGGATTGAGGCCCTGGGTGTCCGCTGCATCGCCGGAGACTTCGCCAGTGAAGAGAATCTCGTCCGCCATGCTGCCGGCCGCGTAACGGGCGCCCTCCTCGCTCTGGGACGGGTTGCAATGGCCGACCGGGCCTGAACAGATTTCCCTTTCCCGGCCCTCCCGCGTTGAAGTAAAGTAAAGCGGCGCGGGCTGCTCCCTGCGCGATCAACCAGGAGGAAAGATGCGTTCCACTCGAACCTTGATCACGTTAGGCTGTTGCCTATTAGCTCTCGCCCTTAGCGCTGCGGCGCAGTCAACCAGAAAACCCGGCCTATGGGAAACCACCAGTTCCATGACATGGCAGCAATCCCCCATGCCCCCGGGAATGCAGGCGCCCCCCGGATCGCCTTTCGGAGGTGGCCCGCACACGACGCAGGTCTGCCTCACACAAGAGATGATCGACAAATACGGCGCACCAGTCCCCGGCTCGTCCCGCGGCAGCTGCCAGATCACGAACGTATCGCTGAAGCTCACCGGCATGTCCGCCACCTTGGTCTGCTCCGGTCAAATGAGCGGAACCGGAACCGTGGAATCGAGCTGGACAATCCCCGACCACGCCAAAGGCAAGGTTCACTTCACCGGAACATTGGCGATGGGACAGAATACCCGACCGGTCGAGTGGACCTCCGAGTCCGAATCCGTCTACAAGGGACCCGACTGCGGCAGCGTCAAGCCTGTAGTGATACCCTCTGACAAGTAAACAATTTTTCAATGATTTAGATATTAATAGTTGAAGCAACATCTTGATCCCCATCTTCACCGGAAATCTTCGGGAAGATGGGGATTCCTATGGAGGGACTGCTCTAGAACATGGTTGCCGGCCACAAACTCGCGCAGATCTATCTCCGAGCGAACGCGTAGTACCCAGAACGAGCAACAATCTTTGCTCCCTTCACCGTGCAGCCCAGCTTGATGCGGTGGAAATCGCCATTCGCCTTGAAATCCTTCGGCTTGTACTCCAGTCGATACTGGTTTCTCTGTTCTGCCTCGATCAGCTTCAGATCTTCCCAGATTTGGTCGCCCTGCGGCTGAAAGAACGTTCGCCCGCCCGTTTCACTGGTCAGCTCCTCTAGGGTTCTCTGCCCTGCGGAGAAGGGGCTCTTGGGGCCATTGGCGATCGCGTAAATCGCGGTTCGCGTTCTCTGGCACATATCCACGGCCTCACTCAGGTACGCATGACTGTCATCGTCCTCTCCATCACTGAATAGCAGAATGAAGTTCCCTGTCGGTGCGCCGTTGTCTGCGGACCACTGGTCCCGGCACGCCGTGTAAAGCGAATCGAATATCGACGTAATAGGAAGCCGGTCTTTGCGCATTCCCACCTTGGCCGCTCCCGCAGCAATTTGCGAATCGTCGTCCGTCCAACTTTGCCTGATGAGCGTGTCCGCGGCAAATTGCATCACAAAGGCCCGATCGACTCCCTTGCGAAGCAGGCGCGATGCATAGAGGCGAATGATCGAGCGGTTCGTCCCCAGGTCATCCATCATCGAAGCGCTCGCGTCAAACAGGAATCCGGCCCGAATCGGAAGGTCAGCAAAGGACTCCAGCATGACAATCTGATGTTGAGGCTTCCCCTCATCCGACAGACGAAGGTCACCTTGCTTCAAATGAGACAGCGGCGCACCATGCGAGTCAAATGCGTGGAAGGTGAGATTGATCTCGTTCACAGGAACTCGAAGCGTATAAGAACCGGAAGTGTCTTGACCCACCTGTGGCGCCTGCGCAATCGCACTCGCCGGCAGCAGCGAACAAAGCCCCAACAGCAAACACTCAGTTCGAACTTGCCTGAACGTAGAAAACAGGAATTCTTGTGGGCGCACTCTACCCCTCCACCGTCCGCTTCAACTGCCCGCACGCCGCATAAATATCCCGCCCCCGCGGTCTGCGCAGATACACCGGCACGCCCTGGCTGGCCAGCGCCCGCTTGAACCCCTCCACCGCTTCCACCCGCGGCATCGTGTAGGCAATTCCCGGCCCCGGGTTCCAGGCGATCAGATTCACCTTTGCCGGCAATCCCGTCCGCCGCACCAACCGGGCAACCTCCGCAGCATGTTCCGGCCGATCCGTAACCCCGCCCAGAAGCACATATTCAAACGTAATCCGCTCCTTCGGTCGCAATTTGACCAACCGCACAGCGTCCACCACAGCCTCAATGTTCCACTTGCGGTTGATGGGCATAAGCTCTTGACGAATAAGATTGTTGGGCGCATTGAGGCTGATGGCGAGTTTGGGCCGAAACTCCGTCGGTTCCTGTGCAAATCGCTCGATCCCCGGCACAATTCCCGAAGTAGAAACCGTCATCCGCTGCGGGCTCAGGCCGACCTCCCTCACCAGCAACCGCACCGCCGCCATGAAGTTCTCGTAATTCAGAAACGGCTCTCCCATGCCCATAAAAACCAGGTTCACCCGTTCCCGCCCCACTTCAACCGCATGGCGCTCAAACACGGAGACCACCTGCCCCGCAATTTCGCCCCCAGTCAGGTTGCGCTGCAATCCAAGCTTGGCCGTCAGGCAGAACTGGCAGTTGACGGCGCATCCCACCTGGCTCGAAACGCAGATTGTCGCACGACGCCGTCTGGTCTCGGTCTCCCCATCACCGCCGGCATCTCCTTCGCTTCCGTCACCGGTCTCGCCGTCATCCCCCTCGGGCATCCAGACGGTTTCCACCGTTTCCAGGGCCGCCTTCACCAGGTAGCGCTCCGTCCCATCCACCGACGTAAATACCTGATCGATCGCCGGACGGTCTACGATCCAACCCATCGCAACCAGCCGTTCTCGCAATGGCTTAGGTAAAGTTGTAATTGCGGAAACATCTGTAACTCGTTGACGGTAAATAGCATCGGCTAGTTGTTTTCCGCGCCAGCCCGGCTCCCCAACCGCAATCATTTGCGCGCTCAGTGTCTCGGCATCCAGACCGAAAAGCGTAGTCAGGCAGCCGCTCCCTGTGTCTCCAGCGTCTAACGAAACGAGTTTGATTTTCCCGGGCACGACTGGCCTCAGGATAAGCCATTTCCCTGCTCACGGCAGTCGTGAGCGGTCTCCCGAACCGAATTACCCTACAATCGAATCTGACTGAATGATGACAAATACCGAGAGAAATCTTCGCCGCACCGTCTTGCCGAACGGCTTGATCGTATTAACCGAGCGCATGGAATACCTCCGCTCCATCGCCATGGGCGTCTGGATCAAGTCCGGTTCCCGCTGCGAGCCCGCCGAAACCAATGGCATCTCACACTTCGTCGAGCACATGCTCTTCAAGGGAACCCGCTCCCGCTCCGCCCAACTCATCGCCCGTGAGATGGATTCCATCGGCGGCAATCTCGATGCCTTTACCGGTAAGGAGACCATCTGCTTCAACGTCAAATCCCTCTCCGACCATGTCCCCATCGCCCTCGACGTCCTCAGCGATCTGGTCCTGAACCCCGTCTTTGCCGCCCCCGACATCGAGCGCGAGCGCGGTGTCATTCTCGAAGAGATTAAGATCGACGAAGATAACCCCGACGTCCTCGTGCACGAGCTCTTCACGCAAAGCTTCTGGAAAGACCATCCTCTCGGCTGGCCGATCCTCGGCACCACCAAGACGGTGGCTGGCCTCGACCAGAAAAGCCTATTCGACTACCACAACGACCGTTTCCACGGTGGCAACATGGTCTTCTCCGCCGCCGGCAATCTGGACCACGACCAGTTCGTCGACGCCGTGGTAGCCAAGTTCTCCAACCTCGCCGGCGGAGCCACACTCCACGAGCTCTCAGCCCCCGAGGCCACGGCCCGCATTGTCCTGCGTAACAAAAAGTCGCTGGAACAGGTCCAGATCTGTCTCGGCGTACCCGCTCCCCCCATCACCGACGAAAACCGCTACACCACCCTCATTCTCAACACCGTGCTGGGCGGTGGCATGAGCTCACGGCTCTTTCAGACCATCCGCGAAGACCGCGGCATGGTCTACTCCATCTACTCTGACCTCAGCCCCTATCGCGACACCGGCACCCTCTGCGTCTACGCCGGTACGTCCGCCGGCAAGGTCATCGAAGTGGTCGACCTGATCCTGGCTGAGTTCCAAAAACTTAAGCAGGAGCCGTTGAGCGCGGAAGAGTTGACCCGCGCCAAGGACCAGGTAAAAGGAAACATCCTGCTGGGCTTGGAAAGCTCCAGTTCCCGCATGGCCAACCTCGCCCGCCAGGAAATGTACTTCCAGCAGTTTTTCAGTGTGGATGAAGTCATCGCCCGCATCGATGAGGTGGAAGCCGCCCGGGTCCAGGCCATGGCCCAGCGCCTATTCGACCCCGAGCGCATCGCAGTAACCCTCCTCGGCCGTCTCGACGGCGTAAAACTCAAGCGCGACCGCCTGGTGTGTTGAAAGGCAGATTACAGATGACAGATGACGGTTCAGAAACCCGAAGCCCGTAATCCCCAAGCTGTCATCCACTCTTCCAGATGACAGGCCGCATTCACCCCTTTTGCTTTTTACTATCATCTGTAATCTGTCTTCTGTAACCTGATTCATCGCTTTTGCTCTTAACTGTCATCTGCTACCTGTAATCTGTCATCTGTCTTCTGTAACCTGCTTTTCCGAGCGTCCCATTTCCCTTCCGCGTCTGTACGTTGTAGCATTTTGTCGGAAGGAGTTGGTCATCTTCCGGCTCACTCCGCGAGGCATTGGAAACCCATGAAAGCTAAGTTCTCGTTTTGCCGCGGCCCCCGTGCCGCGCATCGGCATCCATACGGCGAAGCAACCCCCCGTCGCACTGCGCTGCCCAACGGCTTCACGCTGATGGAATTGCTCATCGTCATGGCCATCATCGCCATTCTCATGCTGATCGCAATTCCCACCGTCGGCAGCTTGACGAAAAAAGCCAACGACCTGTCCGCGGTCCAATCCATTCGGGCCATCCAGCAGGCCGAAATCCAGTACTCCTCCAACTATCCATCCAACGGGTTCGCCTGCACGTTGCCTGCCCTTGGCGGCGATCCCAACACCGGAGCTCCCTCGGCAACCGGCGCGCAGATTCTGCAGGGCGACCTGACCTCCGGCTTCAAATCCGGCTACATCTTCGCCATCACGTGCAAAGACAAGGTGACCGTGAACAGCATAGACCGGTACAACAGCTACGTGGTCACAGCCGTCCCGCAAACTGTCGGCAAGACCGGCGATCGTGGTTTCTGCAGCGACCAGTCGGGCGCCATCAAGTTTGACCCGGCGGGCGGCAGCAACTGCGTCCAGGCCCTCGGCCAATGAACGCAGGAACGACTTTGCACATCGATTACGACAACGTCACCGCGCCGGCCAGGTTGCCAGCCCGTTTGCCCAGCAGGCTCCACTCGGCCTGCCGGCGCGGCCTGAGCAACACAACCGCCCCCGCGCAATTGAAGCGTCTGTGCCTTTTCAGTTGCTTCGGACTCTGCGCCATCTGCATTTCATGGGTCTCCGAATTGCCCCTCCACGCGTCGCCGAAAACCAACGAGCTCCGCGCCTTGAACTCCATTCGCGAAATCTATCGGGCGGAGATCATGTATGAATCCACTTACCCCGCCAATGGCTTCGCTTGTTCGCTGGCGGTTTTGGGCGGCGATCCGAAATCGGGCCCATCCGGTCCCATGGCCGCGCAACTAATCGACACTGATCTCGCAAGTGGTATCGACAACGGCTACATCTTTAGGATCACAGAGTGTCAAAAGGAAACAATCAACGGGATAGATAAAGGACTTAGTTTTAAGGTCACGGCCGTTCCGCAGATACCAGGAAAGACGGGGTTTCGAAGCTTCTGCCACGATCAGTCCGGCGAACTCACAACGGACCCTCTAGGTGGCGCCAGCTGCACTGTGACCCTGATCAAATGATGATCCGCAAGCACCCGCGATTCGGCGGCTTGGCTTTGGCCGCCCTGGCACTTTCTATCTCAGTCATCGCGCAAAACCCTTCTGCGCACGATCTCGCTCAACGCGTCGACCGTCACTACAACCAGCTTCATTCCCTGACGGCCGGCTTCACCGAAAGCTATAAGGGCATGGGAACAGACCTGACTGAGAGTGGCAAGCTCCTGTTGCTCAAGCCCGGCCGTATGAAGTGGGATTACAACAATCCCGCCGGCAAGCTCTTCCTCCTCGACGGCAAATACGCATGGTTCTATGCGCGAGGCGATTCGCAAGTCCAGCGTATACCTGCCAAAGAACTGGATGATCTGCGCTCCCCATTGCGTTTTCTGCTTGGTCACACCGAGCTCGAAAAGGAAATGAACGGCTTGACCCTGGCCCCAGCCGCTAATGGCGAGTTCACGCTGACCGGCGTGCCCAAAGGCCAGGAAAACCGCGTCTCGCGCCTCACACTCACCGTGACCGCCACAGGAACAATCACCGCCATCCAAGTCGAAGAGACTGACGGCGCGTTGACGCATTTCACGTTCACCGGCGAAGTGCCAAACGCCCCCATCCCACCCGACACCTTCCACTTCACCCCACCACAAGGCGTCCCCGTAGTAGACTCTCTCCCGCCAGTGTAAGATACGCGGCAGTGATCAGCGGACAGTGAGCAGCATCGAGACGTGGTGACTGCACCTTAGTATCATGTCATGTGTTGAATCGGAATCGGCGCCGTTCCATTTGGATCGAGGGAGCATCTGGCTCCGGTCGATAGGCGCGATTACCAGGCAAAACAATGCCGGATGAAGGGCTCATGGCGGGAAACGTACTGGAGTTGCTATCACCAAGGAGAGGTCACTTCCTCCTGGAGTCGGGACACCACGGCGATCTCCGGCTAGACCTGGAAGCACTATGCTTCCGACCGCATCGCGTCCAGGCAATAGCCGCCGATCTCGCGAAGGCCATCTCAGAATGGCGGGCGGATGCCGTTTGCGCGCCTCTCATTGAAGGAGCGTTCGTTGGGCTATTTGTCGCGATGGACCTGAACGTCGACTTCACCTACAGCGAGCGCTTTGCCCGGCCCTCTCACGATGGCCTGTTTCCCGCAGGGTATAGAATTCCAGCCACACTTCGCGACAAGGTCCAGGGGCGGCGCATTGCAATTGTCAATGACGTAATCAATGCCGGATCAGCCGTCCGTGGCACTTTTGAAGATCTCGAAAGCTGTGGCGCGAATGTCGTTGGGATTTCCGCGCTCCTCGTTCTGGGTACCGCAATATTGGAATATTCGTCGTCCAAAGGAGTCCCATTGATAAGCATGGCCCAGGTTCCCAACCACCTGTGGGCTCCATCAGAGTGCCCTCTTTGCACGACTGGCGTTCCGCTAATGGATGTTGAGGGATTTGCCAGGACTTTTTCGTCTTGATGGCGGTCATGCACTTCAGGCAATAACCACAGACAATTGATCACTAACAACCAACTGCCGTCACTCATACCTTAGCGCCTCAATCGGATCCAGATTCGCCGCTCGAATCGCCGGAATCATCCCGCTGACCAGTCCCGTAATAATCAGGATCACCGTTGCCACCAAAACCGACGCAGGCGAAATGATCAGCCGAATGTCGGCGCTCTCCGCGTTCGTCGCCAGAGCGCTGTAAAACGTAATCCGTCCCACCAATGCGGAAACAAGATAGGCCAGCGTAATGCCGGCCGCTCCGCCCACCATGGTAATCGCTAGCGCCTCGGCCAGGAACTGAATGAGGATATGGTGCCGGCGGGCGCCCAACGCCTTCTCAATCCCGATCTCACGCGTCCGCTGCTGCACCGCCACCAGCATAATGTTCATCAACCCGATGCCGGCAATCCCCAGCGTCAGCGCCCCCACCAGAGTCAGCAGAATCGACAACGCGATCGACAGCAGACGAAATACCTTCACCTGCGACATCAGGTTGGCAACTCCCATCGCATTATGGTCCGACGGCCGAAAGTGGTGCGCCGCGCCCATCGTCTCCCGCAGCGACTTCTCTACCATCTCGTTGTCGCCTCGATAATCCAGCCAGATGCTATCCAGGTACTTCGTGTCCACAAAATCGCTGCTGGTATTAAACGGAACATAGATGTTGCGGTTGCTGTCGTCGTTGTCGCCCTCCTGCATCTTGGGCTTCATCACGCCGATCACCGTGAAAGCTTCGCCGTTCAGACGAATCGTTTCCCCCAGCGCCCAGCCGCCACTGAAAAGCTTCGTCTTGTTCTCCGAACCCAGAATGCAGACGTGGGCGCGCTGTTCGTCCTCGGCTCCGCTGAAGAAACGGCCCTGCTCAAGGTTCAGCTTCCATATCTCCTGGTACGCGGGCCGCACCCCATTCACGCTCCAGGTGTAAAGATGGAGATCATTCTGCACCGGAATGCTCTTCGAGGCCATTGGCGAAATATGCAGGATCCCCGGAACGCTGTTTGATACGCGATCCACGTCGTCCAGCGTAAAGCGCACTTTTGCCCCAGCCTTGTCGCCCCCCGCCTGCTCGCTCGTTCGACCGCCCCAGAAGATGATGGTATTGGTTCCGAATTTTGAGAAGATCGTCTCCACGGCATTGCTGAAGCCGGCGCCATAGGCCACCAGCAGCACCACCGTCGCAATGCCCCAGGCCATGCCGACCATGGTGATGGCGGTACGGCGACGGTTATAGACCATCGCCTCCCAAGCCTGTCCCAGAATGTCCTTCAGCATGATGTGCACCGGATTACAGATTACAGATTACAGATGACAGTTAACGGCGAAACTGCGTGCTCGCGCTGTTCGCCTGGGCGTGGCAATTGCTGAGACTCACCGGGTTTTTCACTGTCATCTGTCATCTGTAACCTGTAATCTGCCTTTCTGTCATCTGCTTTTATTCCCTCCGCAGCGCCTCAATCGGATCCATCGCCGCCGCCTTGCTCGCCGGGTACAGCCCCGCCACCACACCGCACAACACCAGGCATCCAAGTGCCAGCGCTGCAGACCAAGGCACAAGCCGCGGCGGATCGAACCCCGGCACCTTGCCCGTCAGCAGTTCCTGCAGAACCCACATCGCTCCGCCTGACACCACGATCCCGATAATCCCGCTTACCGCCGTCAGCAGCAGGCCCTCCCAGAAGAACTGCGCCAGAATACTGCTCTTCGTAGCGCCAATCGCCTTCAGCAGCCCAATCTCCCGCGTCCGCTCCGTCACCGACACGAGCATGATGTTGATAATCCCCACCGCGCCCAGTGCCAGCGTCACAATCCCCACTCCGCCCAGAAAAACATCCATGGCGTTGAAAATGGCGCCGATCATGTGCTCTTCCTGGATCGTGTCCCACTCTTCGAACGCGTCCTTGAGCGACGGGTCGAACCCATGCCGCTCGGCGATCACGCGATGCACCGCCGGAACGGCCGCCGTCGAATCGCCCTTCGTCGCCGGCTGGTACTGAATCGAACTCAACGCATCGTGAGGAACATTGTCGCCCTTCATGGCGAACAGTTCCTGCATCACGGAGACTGGAATATAGACCTTCTGATTGTCGCCATCGTTGTTGCCGCGGCTGATCGTCGCAACCCGGCCGACCACCGTGAAGCTGACGTCGTTGATATTGATCGTCTCTCCCAACATGGGATGGCCGGGAAACAAAATCGTCGCGCTCTTGAACCCTAGAACCACCACCCTGCGCCGGTCGGTTAGATCCTTCGCGTCAATAAAACGCCCTTCGGCTAAGGGGATAAACCGCACATCCGCGTAATTCGGTTCCACGCCCATCACCTGTCCGGAAGAGTTGGCATAGGCGCTCACTTCATACAGGTCGTTACGTTGCAGAAATCCCGTAACTGCGCGCAATTGGGGCAAGGCGCGCAGAGCGGCTTCATCGCCCGGCGTGAACTGGTAGGGCCGCATGCCCGTATGCTGGTTGGCCAGCGCCGGAATGGTTCCGTTCCACATCATCACCAGGTCGTTGCCGAAAGTCGCAAGCTGTTTATGCTGTCCTGAGCGGAAGCCCTCGCCCAGGCCAACCAGCACCAGCAACGAGCCAACTCCCCACGCAATCCCGAACATGGTCAGGAAGCTGCGCAGCTTGTTCGCCAGAATGGCGCGGAACACCTGCCCGAGAGTGTCAGAAAATGCCTGCATTGGTTATTGGACGCCGAGGAATCCCCTTGGAGAGTGATACGCGCCAGCCAACCTCTCAGTTCCCGCCGCCCGCGAGCTTTTCAGTGCGGTGGTCTCTTAAGGACCGCCTGTTCCAGAATAGCTTTGTCTCGATCTTCCAAATCATCGCGACGACGGTCTTCAGTAAAGAAAGCGGGTCTTTTACCGTTGTGTGCGCGGGTATGAAAATCACATTGAGCGCAGAAAAACCATGTCCGATATTCATCTGGGGCTGGATGGGTGAACCAGACTGAAATCACGGGCTGATTGCAACTTGGGCACTCAAGCCCTTCGAGTTGGCCCCGCTCGGCTGCGAACGCAAGACGGGAGAGACCTGCGACCTTCTCACGGCTCGAGACTTTCTGATCCATCTCCGGCACTCAGATCAACCTCATCCTCGCGAATTTTGACGCATCCTGATCGAACGTGACCGTTTCCCTGCATCCCGCCAGAGCCCCAGACCGCTCGATCAGGCAATCGGCAAAATCCGCTGTTGAAGCCTTGAAGCCTCCTCAATACCCACACCGATTCAATAACTCGCCTCGCTGCCTCTCAAATCGTGCCCAATCTTCCTGGATGTGCTCGGAGATGGCTTTATCCATTTCTTCAACGGTGACCGGCTTCCCTGTCCACTTCACAATTCCCTTCAGATTCATAATCGAACCTGTTTTTGGCCTGTGAACAAATTCGCCATTCTCGTTTTCTATAAAACCAACCCGATCACCACTGTTTAGGTCCAGTTTCTTCCGCGCTTCGGCTGGAATCTTGATCCGGCCTTTCGGATTGGCGGAAGCGGAAGACATCGTAAGATCTCCAGTCACCTTGATCATAACCCCGAGCAATTCTAGAAGAAATGGCAGCCGTCCCACGTCCTAGCCTTCAAATGATGATCCACCCAACCGAACAGCTCGACTACTACCCTTGAATCAGCATGCTCAATAGAAGCACCAACACCCAAGCTGCGATCAGCCCGTGCCCAACGAGCAAAATTTTTCGTCCAACGCCCTTTCCGCGAATGGCGAGCACGGCGCTAACAGGCCAAAGAAGGAACGTCCCCACAACTGCAAGCGTTGTTCCTGCTCCGAATCCCCCTTCGCGGGAGGGCATTACCGCACAAACCGATAACAGTGTCGAAATGGCCAGGAGACCGATAGAAGTGTCGATCTGCGACTGCGATTCCCCCGATGTGAGTTCAGAATCCGCTCGACGCCTCACGACAATTGCTGCAACTGAGCAAAGAAGTCCAATCCCAACCGGCCCCACGAACAAGAGAAGTAACGGACCTATGAGGCCCATAGAGAAAATTCCGTTTCCGGACATCGTCCTCCCCCAGACAGAGTCCTAGAAAGACTACTCCCCAAGGCCCGACTCTACTTTTCGTAACTGTAAAACCCCCGCCCTGACTTCCTCCCCAACCATCCCGCGTCCACCATCCGCACCAGCAGTGGACACGGGCTATACTTCGAGTCCCCAAACCCCTCCTGCAGCACCCGCAGAATATCCACGCACACATCCAGCCCAATAAAATCCGCCAGCGTCAGCGGCCCCATCGGGTGCGCCATCCCCAATTTGAAAACCTTGTCCACCGCCTCCGCCGTAGCCACGCCCTCCATCACGGCATAGGCAGCCTCGTTAATCAGCGGCATCAGCACCCGGTTCGACACAAAACCCGGCGCGTCATTCACGGTCACCGGCGTCTTCCCCAGCCTCACCGCCAGCCCGTGCACAGTCTCAAACGTAGCGTCGTCGGTAGCCATCCCCCGAACCACTTCCACCAGCGCCATCACCGGCACGGGGTTGAAGAAGTGCATGCCAATCACCTGCGCCGGCCGCCCCGTCTGCCCAGCAAGTTTGGTAATGGAAATGGACGAAGTATTGGTAGCCAGAATCGCGCTTGCCGGCAGAATGCGGTCCAGCGCTCGAAAAATCTCCGCTTTCACCTCAAACCGCTCAGAAGCCGCTTCAACCACGAACTCCGCACCGCCCAGCGTCTCCCGGTCCAAAGTGGGATGAATGCGCGCCAGCACGGGCTCAACTTCGATCTCGGCCAGTTTGCCTTTCGCAGCCTCGCGCCCCAGATTCGCGCGAATCTGCCCCACGGCCCTGTCCAGGAACCGCTGCTCCACATCGCAAAGCAGCACCTCAAACCCAGCCCGCGCAAACACATGCGCAATGCCGGGACCCATGGTCCCCGCGCCCACCACGCCTACTGTCTGAATCTCCGCCAACTGCAGTCGCCCTCGCACCGGAGTGTAGCAGGGCAACCGCGCAGCCTGCGCTAGTTCCCCGGCGCAGCCGCCGGCGTCAGGCTCAGCGTATCAGTTAGCGTGAACTGCAGAATGGCTCCCGGCTCAAGTGTCGCCTGCGGATGGTCAATCAGCAGATGGGCCGTCACCGCTCCCGCGCCAATCGCTCCGCCCGTCACCGCCCCAACCGGCCCGGCAATCACAGCACCCGCCACCACCCCGGTGCCAACCGCACCGCCATACTCAATCCCATCCCGTTTCGCCCGCGAATCCGGAAGAATCGTTCCCTCAGATCCCACGCGCGTCTGCGAGCCCGGCGTTCCCGTAACCTCGCCATGGATCTCAAGCCGCGTGCCATTGGCCAAAATCACCGTTTCTGGCCGCAGCCGCATGGAGCCGTGCCCGCCCAGGTGTCCGCTCGATACATCCACCACCCGGCCATCGATCTCCGCTCCGGCAGGAATCACCACCTGGTCTCCTTGGTACACATCGGAAGCCACCTTGCTGCGGAACGGCTGTCCCTTCTCACTGTCGTAGGTGGAAAGCCGGTCTAGCAACTCCACGCGAATGCGGGTGCCTTCTCCAAGCTGCCCCAGCCCCAGCGGCGCAGGATGCACAATGTCTCCATCCGGATCACCCATCGGACCCCGCGCACTCAAAATAGGCGCGGACGCAACCACGCCGGCATCAGGCTGAACAGGAACGGCATCCGGAGCTGCGTTGGGGTCTGCCGTTGCATCCGGTTCGGCCTGCGCGGCGTTCTCGGGAACCGCTTGTGTCTGCACAGCCACGGCGGGAGCCACCGGGGCCGCAGCAGCATTCAACGGCTTCCCCGCCGGCGGCTTAGCCTGCGGCGTCGAAGTCACCATAATCGTGTCGTCCGAGGGCGGATTCGAAGTCCCCTGATACGGGTTTGTCTGACTCGCTTCCTGCGCTCCTAATGCGGCGGAAGCCACGGCGAACAACGCAAATGCAAAAATTTGCCGGTTCATCCCATTCTCCTTCGGCGGGCGCAAAAATCCCTGCTTCTCAGAACCCTGCGGGAAGCTCAAAGTTGCGCTCGAAGCGATTTCGGCGCCATCAGCAACCCGCACGGCAGGGAAAGTTACCCACTTTCAGCCTAGCGCGCTTTCAGTGGGCACTGCGTCGACACAAGGCATGCAGGTGCCAATCGCGGCACGAATCAAAACAGGCAACGGCAGCAGTGCAACCTCTGCTCTCCTGCACAGTCTTCCGCATGCTTCTGTGCGCGGCCTTCTACTTCTCCGCAACCAGCACCGCTCGCAGCGGAATCTCCAGCGTTCCCGCCTTGCTCGAAGACGGATCGCAGATCCCCGTGCGCAGGTACACATCGCCCGGCGGCGCGTCCAGATCGAAATGAAACGGAATGCCGGAAGTCTGCACCATTGCTTCCTGCTCTGGGCGAATGGCGAGTCCGATCGAACGCGCCTGCCAGTTCAAAGGCTTGCCGTCGTGGTTGTAGGCCACCAGCGCAACCTCAATCGTCCCGCGCCGCACCCCATCCGGCCCTGGAATCAGCGTAAGACCATCCGGTGCCAGCCAGAAATTCACCGTGTAGCGTGTCGCCGGCGTTTTCAGTTCAGCGTTGTCGCCCGCGCGGGCCGCGTTCGCGGCAGGTTGAGGATTTGCCGGCGCAACGCGCATCCGGTACCGAAGCTCCGTGAAGTTGGGCATCCCGCGGTCCATCAAAGGCCGCAGCGGATCCGCGCCGGGCGTGTTGTCCGCAAATTTCTTTTCCTTCGGAGAATCTTCAAAGTACCCGCGCCGATAAGACAGCTTGTAATTGCCGGAAGTGGCACGAATCACAATCTTCCGTTCTTTCCCCACTTCTGTGCGATTGGTGGGCGTATACGCAAGCGTGTAGTAATGCGAGCCGTTATAAACAGCCTTCGCCAGCGCATCCTTCAGTCCGTTGTTTTCATAGACTGCAGTCCCGCCCGTAATCTTTGCCAATTGATCCATCTGTATATGGGCCAGCGCGCGCTGTTGATAATCCGATTGCAGCGAAGCGGATTGATTCGAGTTCAGTTCTTGAAACAAAGCTGTCCCTGGTGTCGCGCCCGTGTTTGGAGCCGTCGCACTCGTTCCCGCCACTCCAAGGTCCGCTGTGGCCGGAGGACCGTCAGCGGTGTACAAGGAGTCGGTTGCCGCCCCACTTGCATCAATCGGGTAAACCGAGACGCGTGCGTCGGCAAGCATATCCATTGTCTTGGCGTACTTCTCTTCGTAGGGGCAACCGGCTGCGATAAGTTCGCTCTCGCTCGTCATGGCCGCCAGGCACTGCGGAATTGCACCCACAAACCAGATCAGGTTCTTCCTCCCTGGAACACCGGCAAGATAGCGGGCAATCTGCTGCAGCGAGTCCAGCGTCATGATCGTCCGCTCATTGGTTTCAAAAAAACCTTGCTGGTCCTGAAACTGTTGTAGCCCTGCCGCCATCGCCGCCGTATCGGGGTCCCCGGATGCCGCCGCTTGCTGCAGCTCAATATTCACCGGCGCGTCCAGCGCGGCGGTTGAAGAGGCCGTCGGAAGTAGCGCGGATGTATTCGGATTGGCAGCAAACTTGGCGATGGACGAACGCAGAAGCCCCGAATCCTGGGTAAACCCCTGAATGATGCGTAGCCGCTCGCTCAATAGAAACACGCCAATGCGGATGCCGGGAGGAATATTGGCCAAGTACTTCACCATATGTTTGTGAACGTTCGCCTGATCCGCGACTTGCGTATTCAGCGCATCCATCAGCAAAACATTCACTGAGTTATTCGGGGGCATCGGGGGTATGTTGCTGAACGTGTTCAACGGGAGCCGCGGACCAGGCGCAGTCTTCGCATCTCCGGGATCGGCCGCAAAACTTGGCTCAAAGAACGAAATGGTCTGCGGCTTTCCATCCTCCAGTACCTGGAAGTCTTCCTTCTGCAGTCCCGGCACAGCTCGATTGTCCTTGTCTGTCACCACAACGTCCACAAGAACGGTTCGCACATTCAACTTGAGGGTCGTTACGGGGGTCTCATTCTCCGGCGCGGGCAGGTTCTGTGAATAAAGAGTTGTGCAAAGCTGGATGCAAATCGCGAGGCGGAGAATGCAGGTAAGACGGTGCATACGTTTCTCCTTGAACCGGAAATCTTTTTGAGTGGCAGCTTTCCGTCGTCCGCGGCCACAGCCGCCAACCTCACGCAAAGCCAGTCGCCATTGTCCAAATCAACAGTGGCAATCACAATCACTTTGGGCATTCCCATACAAATCGGGAATAGAAGACCTTTAGCCCTTTGGGATTTCCGTCATCACGATGCCAGGAATTGGCCCGGAGATACCCTAACTGGTTCAGCTATTCGGGGATGACGCCGTGTTGCCGGCGTTTTCTACTTGTGCCACTTCTACCACTTTCCGCATATCGCAGTAAAGACCGATATAAGTGGTCATGCCGCGACGTGAAAACTGGCTAGGTTCAAATCATTAGCGCTTCAGGCACTTAGATTATTCAAAAGCCGTAAAGCCTCTGCCAGTCCGAGTTCGATGTGATCGCCATTACACAGTACGGCGCCCCTCGGTTTGCTAGAATCCGTACGGTACATCCCCATTTTTGAAGCTTTGGACGGAAAGGAATTTTTAAGAATGCATCAGCTTCTGGAAACGATCCACAGCGCCGCCGGAGAAGCTCTTGCTGTCGACCGCCGTCCCAAATTGAATGACCGGCTGCAGCACCGAATTTTGAGGAGCGATATGACTGAGATTGTTGCGATCCGTGCCCGCGAAGTCCTTGACTCGCGCGGCAATCCTACCGTGGAAGCTGACGTAATCCTTGAAAGCGGCGCGTTGGGTCGCGCTATTGTGCCCTCCGGCGCCTCTACCGGCGAACACGAAGCCGTCGAACTGCGCGACGGCGATAAGAGCCACTACATGGGCAAGGGCGTGTTGCAGGCGGTAGAGAACGTGGAAACCGTCATCGCACCTGAGTTGGAAGGCCTCGATGCCGCCAATCAACGGCTCATCGACCACACCATGATCGCGCTCGATGGCACACCAAACAAGGCGAAACTCGGCGCCAACGCCATTCTTGCCGTATCCATGGCCGCGGCCCGCGCCGTCGCCCAGACGCTTGAAATCCCGCTTTATCGATATCTCGGCGGCGTCAACGCCAGCGTTCTTCCCACGCCCATGCTCAACGTCCTAAATGGCGGAGCCCATGCCGACTCAAACGTCGATTTCCAGGAATTCATGATCATGCCGGTTGGCGCCGAGCGCTTCAGCGACGCATTGCGCTGGTCCGCCGAAACCTTCCACACACTCAAGGGCGTGCTCAAAAAGAAGGGCTACAACACCGCGGTCGGCGACGAGGGCGGCTTTGCCCCTTCGTTGAAGTCGAACTCTGAGGCCATCGAGCTCATCCTCGAAGCCATCGAAGCCGCCGGCTACAAGCCCGGAGAACAGATAGCCATCGCCCTCGATCCCGCGTCCAGCGAGTTCTACGACAAGGAAAAGAACCGCTACATCTTCAAGAAGAGCGACAAGCGCGAGCTGACTAGTGAAGAGATGGTCGCGTTCTACGACAATTGGGTCCGCCAGTACCCCATCGTCTCTCTCGAAGACGGCTTGGCCGAGGATGATTGGGCGGGATGGAAGATCCTCACTGACAAGCTCGGAAGCCGCATCCAGTTGGTCGGCGATGATATCTTCGTGACCAACGTCAAGCGCCTGCAGCGCGGCATCGAAGAGGGCGTCGCGAACTCCATCCTCATCAAGGTCAACCAGATTGGGACAGTCACCGAGACCCTTGAAGCCATCGAACTCGGTCGCCGTTACGGCTACACATCTGTTATGTCGCACCGTTCCGGCGAAACCGAAGACACCTTCATCGCAGACTTGGCCGTAGCTACCGGCGTCGGCCAGATCAAGACCGGTTCCGTCAGCCGCACAGACCGTATCGCCAAGTACAACCAGTTACTCCGTATTGAAGAGGAACTCGGATCCGGCGCTGTGTTTCTCGGCCTCGAAAGCCTCAATTACGAGGACTAAACAATGTTTGAAAGGGCACGACTTCAGTCGTGCCGCTAAGGCCAGAAGGAAACCTGGGATTTAGCCCCTGAGGGATGTGTTTTAACGATCACGCAGGGTATTTGATTCAACCAAATACCCTGTGTGTTCGAACATGACCGGTTTCCGCCCAGCCTTCACGCATTCACCCTTCTTCCACAAGATCTGCACCCACGAAAGTGAGAATTCAAATGTATAAAGTCGTTCTGCTGCGTCACGGAGAAAGCGTCTGGAATAAAGAAAACCTGTTCACCGGCTGGACGGATGTCGACCTGTCCGATAAAGGCCGGGAAGAAGCGAAACAGGCCGGCATCATGATGAAGGAAGCAGGATTCTCCTTCGACCTCGCCTACACTTCGGTGCTCAAGCGCGCCATTCGCACCCTCTGGATCGCGATGGACGAGATGGACCTCCTGTGGGTTCCCGTCGTTCGCGACTGGCGGCTGAACGAACGGCACTACGGTGCTCTGCAGGGCCTCAACAAGGCGGAGACGGCCGCGAAGTATGGAGACGACCAGGTAAAAATCTGGCGGCGCAGTTACGACATTCCTCCACCGGCGCTTGAAGAATCGGACGCGCGTTATCCCGGCAAAGACCGCCGCTATCACAACCTGTCGAAGCAGCAGCTCCCCTTGACAGAGTGCCTCAAGGACACGGTCGACCGCTTCCTGCCCTGCTGGCACGAGCTCATTGCGCCCAGCGTCAAAGCCGGCAAGCAGGTCCTGATCACAGCCCACGGCAACAGCCTGCGCGCACTGGTCAAGTATCTGCAGGACATCCCCGATGACAAGATTGTCGATCTCAACATTCCCACCGGCGTTCCCATGGTTCAGGAACTCGACGAGAACCTGAAATCAATGGGCAATTATTATCTCGGCGACCCCGAAGCAATCGCCGCCGCAGTCAACAAAGCCGCCAGCACCGGCAAAACAAAAGCCTAGCTATAGATGGGTGCCCCCGGTCCCTCGCACTTGGGGACCGGGGATACTCAAGGCACTTACTTCGCCGTCCCCGCCGCCGGCGCACTCCCCTTAGCCTTCATCTCCCCGCTGAAAAACGTCCCCGCCGCCGTGTACTCAAACGTATCCCACGACTTAATCATCGTCGGACCCCATTCTGGATCGAAGCACCAAACAATCCAGCTGATTCCTTTCGAATCAAAGTATTCTGTGATGTCGTTGGCATACGCGTCGTTATCAGCCTTCGACCCGTACTGCTCGCTGAATCCAATCTCCGTTGCAATCATCGGATACCGCGCCGCCGCAAATCCAAAATCCTCTTCCCACTTCGCCTCCCACGGCATCTTTCTCTTGTTGGGATAAGGATGCGTAACGTATCCAATTCCCTCCGCTCTCACCGGGCTGTCGCGAATGGGAGCAAGGTCGTATGCCCAGTCCAGCCCCGCAACCAGCGGAATCGTCTCCTTGTCATACGCGCGAATCAGCGTGATCATCTCCTCGTTGATGCCGCGCCATTCGTCCCACGTCATCGATCCAAGCTTTCCGCTAAAGTTCGTCGGCTCATTAAATAACTCGAAGAAGGCAACCGTGTGATTTCCGTTGTAGTGCGCCGCCATCGTTCGCCAGAAGTTGAGTGTCTCCTGTAGGTTTGTTTCGTAAATAGGTTCCTGGAACAGCCCCTCCTTCAGGTTGCCGATCGAGTGCCAGTCAATGTCGACATACATCCCCAGGTCCGTCGACCACTGCACCGCCTGATCCAGCAAAGCAATGTAACTCGCCGCTCCCCGCCCCCGCCATGCAACTGGATGAACCGGAATGCGCACCACCGTCGCTCCCGTCTCCTTCACCTTCACAAAAAGGTCCTTGCTCCAGTGGCCCTGGCTGTCGATCTTGTCCGGATCGGCAATGTTCACGCCGCGAAGCACAAGTGTCTTGCCGTCAGGATCGACGAACCGGCTCCCTTTCACCGAAATCAGCGGCAGCTTCTTTCCGTCCGCGCTGTTCAGCGGACGCGCTTGATACCCTCCGTACCACCAGCTACTCAACTTCTTCTTTTCTGGCGCGTTGCTCGCCGATTGTGCAACCAGGGTCAAGCTGCACACCGATGCCATAACTATGAAGGCAAGAATGAATCGTCTCATTTCGTTCAGTCCTTTCCCGCGCACACCCGCGCCTGCGAAATTCTGCAAACCAATGCACGGATGAATACTGAATCGATTCATCTTACGGCCCCTAGCCCGCATTTCTCACAAGCCCCGTTTTTTGGTGGTATTGCGCTGATTGCGGGAAGTACGGCGGTTGCTTTTGGGGGTGGGGGCATTGGCCAAGTGAGGTTTTTAGGGCGTTCTCAGCCT
>JBEKUP010000010.1:0-189418 GCA_049514915.1 Occallatibacter sp.
ACACGCTGGGGATGATGCGGACCGAAGTGAAATGCCGGGAGTGCGAGGCGCACCTGGGGCACGTGTTCGATGACGGTCCGAAGCCGACGGGGCTGCGGTACTGCATGAATTCGGCGGCGATGAACTTTGTTAAGACGGTTTAGGGCGGTTTCGGGTCGCTTAACTGGACCAATGTGATCCATTCGGGTTGCCTTCCGCTTTGTAGTTGTTTACTTGACTACCGTATCGGCCGCGACAAAGGCTGTCGCAGTCATACCAGGCTTGATGGTGGCATTCTTGCCTCCCTTGACACCCTCGAGCGTTTCTCCGCCGAACAGGGGAATGCGTTTGCCGGCTACTTCGACAGAGTGAATCTCGAATACGAGATCGCCGGGAGCGGGGCCGTGACCGGGATCTGCGAATGTGAGGGCAGCATTGACGCGGGCACCCTTCGGAGCGAGTACCTTCTCGCCGAGTTTGATCGCTTCATCAAGAACCACCGCAATCTCATCGCCTACTTCGGCCGAATCGGAATTGATGTCTTTGCCTGAAAAAACGACACGCACCGGCGTGCCCGCTCGCAATATTCCGTCCTCCGGAACGAGTACTGTGGGATCGGGCGCAGGAGGATGAGAGTCTGGAACCTCGTAGTCGGCACGCTCAACCGCGCTGCGGATGAAGTTGGGCCCGACCGCGATCACTTCGAGATGCGTGCTGGAGTCGATGGTGATGGGGCCGGTGTACCTTGCGGACTGCGTCGTCGGTGTCCAGCCGTTTGTGGTGTAGTACAGCGTTGCATAGTGAGTTTCGCACTTGATGCGGATCTTGGTACCAGCGTTTACTGTGCTGGAGTTGATGGAGAATTTGGGTTGCTCGACCAGCAGGGCATTGCCGAAGGTGGGGCGGACCATCATTGGTGGTGGTTCGACGGGGAGCGAAGGATCGTCGGAAGGTGGAGGCTGGGCAGCGGTTTGGCCGGATTGAGTCTGACCCGATGTTTGAGCGGCTTCGGCGTGGAGCATGGCGAGGCGCCTGGAAAACTTGACGGGATCAAGCGAGGCAAGTTGCACGGCTCCCTGCATTGCGGATGCGTTCTCAACACCCTGGTTGCGCATGCTGAGGATCGCGGAGCGCACTTGAAGTTCCCTCTGCAGGGCGAACGAGTGTTGCGCGGCACCTATGGCGGCCAGCATGGCGCCCTGATTTGCGCTCACGCGAGCCTGAAGCGATGCCGCCTGTGCAAGGAACATCGAGCGAGCCTGCACGGAAGTCAACATCGAGGCTTGTGCAAAGATCATTCCCTGTAGTTGGGCCTGATTCGTGATTACCATGCTCTGACCCTGCACGATCGCGAAGGCCTGCTGGGCCTGAGCAGCCGGCGACATGCCAGGCGCCGGAGCAATCTGAGCGACGGCAACAGCGGTAAACGCAGTGAGCAGGCAAAGCGCTGAAAGAATCTTCATAGAAAACTCCGGGTGAATTTCGATAGTCTATCAAGTTTGCGCCCGCAATGAACGCCTGCCAAGCCCCCTGTCGAAGAAGCGCAGGGCGAAATCTTTCGACCGTGCACCTGGGGCATGTGTTCGACGATGGTCCGAAGCCGATGGAGCTGCGGTACTGCATGAATTCGGCGGCGATGAACTTTGTGAAACTGGCGTGAGCCCCACAAATTGCCCGGAATTGAGAGCCGCCTCAGTCTAGAAACCGAGGCTGGGGCGGCTGTCCGGCTATAGGGGCAGGTTCTGGATGGTTAGGCGTGCCTGGCTGACCGGCATTGTGTAGGGGGAGCCGGGAGCCTCGATGACACTGGTGGGCGTGATGTTATAGATGTGCAGCCGGTTTGTGTCGCTTTCGAAGGCGGCGACGTGGTTGTAGTTGTCCCATCGGAATTCAAAGACCGGAGCGTTGACCAGCACGCCTGTGTAATGAGTGACAGCGCCTATGCCGTCAAAGTGAAAGATCTGCAACCCACTCTGACCGGCGACGGCGAGCAATTTGCCGGACGGAGAGAACTGCAGGTCGTAGGAGCCGTAGTAGGGAGCGGCTCCGACCGCGTCCTCGGGCATGCTGAGATAGGTGCCTGTGGTGACCAGGTTGCCGAAGGCGTCGGCCGTGTAAATGCCGATTTGCTCTGGCCCCCAGACGGTACCCGGCGATGAATCCTGGTCGAAGGTGAAGGTGAATGCCATGTGATTTGCCGGGTCGGCAGCTGCAACCAGCCCAATCTCTGGCATGTATCCGGGCGGCGGGAGAGGCATCTGGATTGTGTTGGGACCCTGTGCGAGAGAACCGTTGCTGGTACGCGTCCAGCCATAAATGGTTTGGTTCTCGCCGCTGTAGAGATACTGGTCGTTGCCGAGGAACTTGGGCGGGAAATAATAATCGCCTGAGGTTTCCAGGCTTCCGGGAACGTAGGGAACGGCGCCCAGGAAAGTGAGCGCGCCATCGGCAGGCTTGATGCCGTAGGAAATCAGGTATAGACCGCCAAATTCCCACGTACCGACGGCGTAGAGCGTCTCCCCCTTTTTGTCGAGGAAGAGCACCACTGTTCCCGGGAATTGACCATTCAAATCGCCGATATTGGTTTGAGCCGTTAACTTCAGCGCTCCATTGGGTTCGATTTTGAAGGAGTTGATGACTTCACCAAAGTTTTGTCCGCTGTTCCTGACGGCAAACAGATACGTGCCATTGTTCACCAGGTTCTCGAAGGAGTAGAGGCTGGTGTGGAACGGAGAGCCGGTGATGGGCGTCAAACTGCCGTCCGTTGCGATGTTGTAGCCGTAGATGGCATCGGGTGACGAGAGATAGAGGTAAGAGACTGCGGAGCCCGCGGACTGAGCCGGAGAATGCGGGGCGAACAACAGGGCGATGAGCGCGCATAGCGCAGTAAGGCAGGCGTGGACTGTGACACGGCGTGTCATGGGGCCTCCGATGCAACCACCCTAGCTGAGATTCGGATGACGGCCTGGCGGTTGCTATGGAGAAATCCAGCGATGGAAGGGCATCCCGGAGTCGGGGTGTGGACGGAGAACTGTCTTGCCAGCCGCGTTGCTTTCCAGCGTGGCTATGGACAACTTTGGCTTATTGGTTATGGACAGAAGTGGCTAACCTGGGCATAGAATCGGAGTCCAAGTGGTTACGATTCAATCGCGGCGGCGCTTCCCCTAGCTGCCTATGCGTCGCGATTGTCGAGAGGTTTCCCCGCAGAACCTCAGAGGCGTGACACCGGTTTGGCCCGGAAGGAAGCTGGATCAGGTTGCGCGCGGAAGGGAGGCTGATGACTTTCTTCGACAGAACCGGCGTTGCCTTTGCGCTTGTGCTGGTTGGCGCATCCCTGCCCACTTCAGTCTCCGTTTCCCCGCCTGCTCAGGTTTCCACCACCCCGGAAGAGCCGCTGCACACGGCCCCGATGGATGTGATCCACGACAAGCCTTTTGTGATGGTGAGGGTGAACGGGAAAGGGCCGTTCCGCTTCGTAATTGACACGGGGACGGGTGGGCAGGCGCTGGTGACTCCGGCCCTGGCGGATGCGCTGGGGTTGCCGGCCGCGGGGCAGGCGCGGCTGAACGATCCGAGCGGACAGGGTGGGAAAAGCACGCCGATGGTGCTGATGGATCGACTGGAAGTGGCCGGGGTGGAGTTTCGCGGGGTGAGGGCGGTACGGCATGCGGTGAATGGCGAGGACGGAGACTGCGATGGGGTGCTGGGGTTTACGCTGTTTCGCGATTTCCTGCTGACGCTGGACTATCCGAACCGGAGGATGACCCTGGCGGTGGGAGCGTTGGCGCCGGATGGAGAGAATGAGGTGGTGGCGTTTCGCATGCCGGATGGGGTTCCGATTGCGGCGATGGAGATTGGCAAACTGCGGATTGAGGCGCTGGTGGACTCTGGCGGGGACGGGCTGAGCCTGCCGGCGGGGCTGGTTTCGCGGCTGAAGTTTGCGGTGGACCCGGTGGCGTATGCGGCGGGACAGTCGTTTTCAACGCGCTTCGAGATCAAAGCGGCGAAGCTGGCCGGGGATGCGCGGCTGGGCGGGTATACCTTTGAGCGGCCGTTTGTGGAGATTCATGCGGCGTTTCCGCTGGCCAACTTTGGGGGATGCCCGATGCAGAATTTCGCGTGGACCTTCGACCAGAAGAACCTGTTGTTGCGGATGGAGGCGAGCCGGAAGAGGTTCAAGCTGACGGCGACACCGACGGCGATACGGCTGGCGAATGCGCCGGATTACAAGCCGCAGGAGCCGGGTTTGGTGCCGGTGGGTTGAGCACCTGCGGTGCCCACACGCTCGCTAAGCCAATCGGTGCAGGATGGATGCATCGATCTTCTTGCGTTTGGTCGAATCAAACGCCACTTGTTCAATTGGAATCTGTCCAATGCAAGACATAGGCGTCTTATTGAGAAACTCCGGGGAGCACACTGGTGACGAATTGTCTGCAGACTCGGGAACGACATAAACGGAATACTCCGTTTGGTATTCGTCAAGATCCTCGTCAAAGGCGCTTAGTAGAAGGAATCGTTTTCCCTTGTACTCAAAGGTAACGCATCGAGGGACGTCCCAGAACCATCCGTAGCTGAAGGGCGTCATCTCGCACAGCTCTGCCTCACTGATCAAGAACTCTGAACATTCGTTGGTCCATTCGACGTGGTAGTTCTCGATTGTGATGCGTGCGAGGTTCTCAGTTGCACTCGGGAATCGTTCAAGCACCCGACATTCAATGAACCCAAGTTGCGGGTAATGAGAATCTGACCAGAGGTGTGCAGTTGTGAATAAGGGAATCTTGTCGATGATCGAATGTACTTTACCCTGAGCATCCCGAAACTGCGACTCGACAATTCCCGGCTGAGGTTCCTCGTCTACGAAACGCACGATCTGAACGCGAAGGTCAGGCATCACCACATCATAGTTCCCATCATTCAATTGAAGAACTTCGTGCGTGTCTTCGGCGGGCCGGCAATCGCCGCGCAGTGATCAAAATTCCGTTAACGGTGAAGCACAGAAATCTGCGTGTAGTTTTCAGGATGACGAACGGCTGAAGCTACGACGTCAGAGTTACTACGAGGTTGTAGGCCATGTGGAGGGCTATGGCGGGGAGCAGCTTCCCGGATTTTTTGAAGAGGATTGCGTTGACTACGCCAACGGTAAAGACGGGAATCCACGCCAGGGTGGGGTGATAGACGGTGAAGAAGGCCGCGGAACCGAGAACCGCTTTCCATCCGCCCCATTCGCGGTCGAGGGCGCGGAACAGCAGGCCGCGGAAGAGATACTCCTCAGCAAAAGGAGCGAAGCAGACGGCAAGAATGCCGTAGGCTTGGCGCACGTCGGGTTGGCTGGCCATGTTCTCTTCGGCCTTGCGCAGGATCTCTCGAACCCACGGGACGTGGTGAAGCAAGAGCACGTACTGATGGGCCAGCATGCCGAGCAGGAAGCCGGTGAACGCGCCCAATGCCATCCAGGGCAAGAGGGCTTGGAGGTCGGCCAGCAGGGGCCTGAAGGTGAATTTGGGTTTCTCAGTGTAGTTGGCCCAGAGGATAGAGCCACCATAGTTTTCCGATTGCGCCTCGGATACTTCACCTGGCTGCTCTTCAGTGGCTAATGCTCCGGCGGGCCAGTTGAAGATGCGGCTGGGAGGCACATTGCGCTCATAGAGGAACTTCATGGTGAAGAAGCTGACGGCGACGGAGGAGATTCCGTAGCCGAACAGCATGGCGATTCCGAGGTTGTCTTTGCCGCCGATCATAGCGATTATCACGGTGAGAATGGAGGTGAGCTCAAGCATGATGCTGATGGCCACCATCGCATGCATGGCGGTTGGCGGGGGCGGGAGCTTCTCTGACCAGGGGTCGTAGAGATAGGGCAGGCGGGCGCGGAAGTTTTGCCACATGGCCGCAGCGGTGATGTAGGAAAACACGATGCCGACTATCGCCAGGTGCCATTGCTCAGTGATGACGCCGATGGAGAAGGTGAGCATGCCCATCTGCGTGGCCATGCGCCTGCCGGCACCGATTTTCGCCACCTCGCCGGATGAGGAGGCGACGGTAACAAGGGTGACGGATTTTTCGGCCATGCTGCGGGCAAAGAGAAACCATCCGACGAGCACGAGGGCGATTTTCCAGAGCTCGGAGGGAAAGAGGACGGCGGCGTAGAGCATGACCAGCAGGACAATGCCGGTGGAGATCATGGCCCATAGCCAGGCCTTGGCTTTGAGCAGGCCTTCAAGGCCGGTGGGCCACGTGAGGGGAATCCAGAGCGCGGCGCCTTCAGAGGCGAGGGATTTGGGGCCGAGAACCCAGAGGAAATAGGTGCCGAAGCAGATGGCCGCACCACAGAGATAGTTCCACTCGCCCTGGGCTTTGACGAGGAGCCCGCGCATGTTGAAGAGCTGGTAGCCAGCAGCGGTGATGGGAATGAGGATGGCCTGCACGATGGCGCTGCGGTCGCGGAGGAACCAGAGGAATTCTTTGCGGTAAAGGGGATTGCGAGCCAGGATGGGAGGCTTGCCGTTGTTGCGGCGGGTTACGGATTCGGTGCGGCTGCCGGTGCCGCTGAGGCCCTTGCCGGTTCCCCAAAGGCTGAAACCGACTCCGGCGACGGTCATGGCGACGCCGAGGGCCCAGCAAAAGGTAATGCCGGCGAGGAAGTTGTATCCACGGCCGAAGCCGCCACCGAGAAACAGTTGGAGCCACGGCCAGGGAAAGGCTGCGATGAGCGAGAGGAGTTTTCCCGCGGCCATGATGAGGCGGGGAAGCATGTAGAAGCCGGCAAAGGAGAAGAGCAGGAGAGCGTATCCGAGCCAACTGAGAATGCCGAGGATGCCGCCACGGGAGCGCGGAGAAAAGCGGATCATGACGCCGATTTCGATGGCCTTGCCAAGACAGGCCGCGCCTATGGTTACAGGGACGCCGGCGAACACAGCGGCAAGGGCTCCGAGCCAGAAGCCGTAAACCAAACCGTAGATGACACCGACATAGACAGGGCCGAACCAATAGATGGAATTGGCGCTGATGGGCATGAGCATCTCAGCGAGGAAAACTGCGCCGGGCTGAACGGGATGGCTGAGGAGCCACTCCCACATGGGATGGCGGCGGCGCTGGAGGTCGAGCTCCATGCCCTCGCCCTGGCAGATCATCATGACGAGCCACAGCAGGAGCATGAGGGAGGCGATCATCTGCGGCATTCCGGTGAAGCCGGTGAGATGTTTCAGGCCGGGCTCGGCAATCTTCTCGCTGATCAGGCGACGCCCACTGTTGTCGCGGAGGTCCGCCCAGATGCGGTCTTCGATGTCTTTTGGCCGTCCGCCGTAGCGCTCGGCGGTGCGCTCGGCTTCGCGCTTTACCCTGTGCTGGAACTCTTTGTCCGTCATGCCGTCGAACAGTGAGCTGCTGACAACGATTTTCCCGTGACTTTCCGCTTGATACCGCTGGCTGGCATCAATTGATATGTAAAGCAGGAAACCGGCCGAGCCGTGAATGAGCAGGCCGATAATGACTGCGCCGAACAGACCCAAGATGCTGAGCGCCGATGGGCTAGTTTTTCCCGTTTTGTTGTGCAGCAACTGCTGCTGACGGTGGCGCCTGCCATGAGAACGCACACGCGCTGCCCGCAGCAGCAGGCCGACGGTCTTCCAGAATGCGGGCGGTGGCGGTGGTGCGCTGTTCATTGGTTCTCGGTTTTGGTTGTCAGCTTGACGAAGATATCTTCAAGGTCGTCGAGACCGGTAAGCGCCCGAAGTTCGTCGAGCGATCCTTTGGCCACCAGCTTGCCTTCGCCAATGACAACCGCATGCGAGCAGAGACGCGCGACGTGGTCCATGAGGTGGGTGGAGAACAGAACCGTGGTGCCTTTGGCCGCGGTTTCGGTAATGAGTTCGTAGAAGAGGCGGGTCGATTCGACGTCGAGCCCGTTGGTGGGCTCATCGAGAACGAGCAACTTCGGCTCATGGAGCATGGCGAGCAGCAGGCCGAGCTTCTTCTTCATGCCGCGCGAGTAGTCCTCGGCGTAGTTATCCATTTCATCGGTGAGCTTCATGCGGGCGATGAGCGGATCCAGCCTGGCCATGGATTCATCGGGGTCGAGGCCGTGCATGGCGGCGCTTAGTTCGAGGATTTCGCGCGCGGACAGATAGGAGTAGAAGATAGGCTCGTCGGGCAGGTAGCCGATCTGGCGCTTGGCTTCGACACGGTCCTCGAAGGCATCGAGACCGTTGAGGAGGAGGCGGCCGCTGGTGGCTTTGAGGATTCCCATGAGCAGGCGGAAGAGCGTGGTTTTGCCTGCGCCGTTGGGTCCCAAAAGGCCGCAGATCTGGCTGGCAGGCACGTCGAAGGTGAGATCGCTTACGGCACGCTTGCTGCCGAAGTCCTTGGTGACGTGGTCGACGACGACGATGGGGGCGGCGGTGGCAGCCTCATCGACCGCTGGGTAACTCAGGGCGATGGAATCTGACTCATGACTCATGGAGGTTTCTCTTGGCTTCAGAGTTGTGAACAGGATAACTCGCCACCTGCATTGGAGCAGACGCCCGCGGGAGGTTCGCACGGGATTTGATGGTTTCCAGCCTTGCGCTACGAATAAAGGGCCCGCGGCTGAAGCCGCTCCGATTGTTGACTGCTTTCATGGGCCTCGACCCACATCCTGGGTGCCCCGCCCATACTCCCTCTGTTAGTGGCCGGAGAGGCTGCATGCTGCCAACCGTTGCCGCGATAAAACTGCGGCAAGAATGGGGCACGGAGATTTGTGCTGAAGGCGACGGGTTAGAAGGACAGTTTGAGGGCGAATTGGACGAGGCGCGGATTGTTGACAGTGGAGTCGACCGCGCCAAAGCCGATCGCGTTAATATCGTTGATCGGCGCACCATATTGCGGATGGTTGAAGATGTTGAAGAATTCGGCGCGGAAGTTCAAGCCGATCTCCCTGGGCAATGTGAATTGCTTGACCGCCGAGAGGTCGGAGTTGACGAAGTCAGGACCGGTGGCGGGAACGCGGGAGGCGTTGCCGAGTTCGCCTACTGCGGGGAGGCGGAAGGCGAGGGGGTTGATCCACTGGTACTGGCCGTGGTTGGCGGAGTGGGGGTTCTTACCTGGAACCTGGTCGGGCCGGTTGAAGTTATTGTCGTTGCCGCCAGCATTGAAGGTTGTACCCGACTGATTGCTGCTGTCGATGAGCGGAACGGGGAACCCGGATGAGATCCTTTCGATCAGCGTGACCTGCCAGTTACCGAGAATCGCGTTGGTGAGAGTATTCCAGCTGCCGCCGAACTGCTTACCGCGGCCGAAGGGCAGGTCGTAGATGACGCTGCCGGTGAAGCTGTGATTGAGGTTGATCTGGGACAGGGACCAGTCGAGGTTTTGCCAGTTGGGCAGTGGGAAATAAGGGGCGCTCAACTCCGAGCCGAGGCCGTCGGAAAGGCCGTTGTCGTAGGTGCGGGAGTAGGTGTAGGCGAGCAACGCATAGAGACCGTACTTCGGCGTCTTAGTCTCAGCTTTGATTTGCAGGGAGTTGTAATGCGTCTTACCGGGGTCGCCGTAGAGCAGGATTGCGTTGAAGTTCGGAGGGTTGTAGGGGTAGGTGTAGGGAGCCCCGCCGGGCAGGCAGCCGATGGTGTAGGAACCTCCGGCGACGCATGCGGAAGGGCTGTTGACATTGAGGTCGTTGCCGATGACCAGGAGATGGCCGCCGGTGGAACCGGCGTAGCCGGCGGTGAGCAGAACATTGCCGGGCAACTGGCGCTCTACGTTCGCGTTATATTGGTGAACCCTGCCGGGCTGGAAGTTCGTCGGCTGGTAAACCAGAGTGCCGACGAAGCTGGCCACATTCTGCGGAGTGGGAAGGGGTGTAAAGCCGCCGGAGGTGGTAGAGACAGACTCGACTGTCGCTCCTGGCAAGGAGGCGCAGTAGGAATATGCCTGAGCGCAGCCCGGTGAAAATGTAGCGGGGAATTGATCGGACTCGCCAAGATTGGGCGGATTTTGCCACAGGCCCTGCGCGCCCTGGTTCCAGGACGAATCGTGATAGATGCCGAAGCCGAGGCGAGCGACGGTCTTGTCGCTGCCGAGAATTTTCCAGGTGAGGCCGACGCGGGGCTCGTATCCACCCCAGTACATATCGATGCCCGCCGAGCGGCTGACTCCACCCTGACCGGCGATCAGGAGCTGTCCGGTTGAGGGGATGTAGTCCGACATTCGGTTATGCTCTTCGGTGATGGGAGTAGTCATATCCCATGCGAGGCCGAGGTTCAAAGTGAGCGAGGGGAGAATGCGCCAGTCATCCTCGATGAAGGGCCGGTAGATCTTCCAGCGCCGTCCGGTGACTGCACCGTCATAGGTCTGATCATGGATGGCTCCTCCGGTAATTCCCATGAGCAGGTCGGCCTCGGGATTGCCGGGGGCGACGGTTGCGCCGCTGAAGTTTCCGAAGGTTCCGACGAGCCAGAATCCGGATCCAAAGGCAGCAGTGCCGACGTTCATCTGGTTGGCACGGAGATCGATGCCGGTGCGGATCTCATGTTTGCCGCGGATCAGGTCCACAACATCCTTGAAGGAGTAGATGTTGGTTCCGCCCTGAAATGGAGAGTAGCCCCGATCACCGAGGGACCAATAGCCGCCCTGGAGCTCAGTGGAAACCAAACCCTGACTGTAAGAGCCGCTTGGTTGAGGGGAACCGCTGGCAGAGCAACCGAGATCGGCGTTGGGGATTCCCAGAAGGGCAGATTCGCAAGTGTAGTTACCCAGCGAGGCAATGTAGTCGAAGATGCGGTCGTAGCCGAGTGTAGCCAGATTGATGGTATTGGGCGAAAACACGTGGTTCCAGCCGGTACCGATGTTGCGTGCGTGGTTGATGAGGTTTTCGTTGCTGCCGAACGGATTGGGTTCGGCGAGCCCCGTCACGCCAGGCCCGGACGCGCCGCCGGGGGCGAAAGAGAAGGCCTGATCGTAGCTGAATCGTGCGAACAAGTTGTCTTTAGACGTGAGTGTCTCATCCACACGGGCGTCGAACTTGGTTTCGTTCAGCACGCGGACAGGCTCGTTGACATAGTTGTAGCTTGCATTGGCGCTGTGCTGGTTAACGAGGTTGGTGGGATAGATGTTCAACAGGGCTTGGCCGATGGGGTCGATCAGGCTTTGGGGGATCTTGTTACAGTCGACTCCCCGGGGCTGTAGGCCATACTTCGGGTTGGTGATTGAGGTCGAGGTATTGGCAGGCAGTGGATGGCCGGAAGAATCGCACTGGAAGTAGGGATCCGCCGCGCCAACCATGTTAGGATTGGCGATTACCAGACCGGAAAGCGGATTGCCGAAGGGATCGGCGGAAAAATCGCCGCTGCGCATGGCCAGCGTAGGAACCAGGCCGGCGAAGGTATATCCCTCGCGCTGGTACTTCTGCTCGGCATCCACGAAGAAAAACGTCTTGTTGTGGCGAATGGGCCCTCCGACCGAGCCGCCAAACTGGTTCAGATTGAACTTCGGGGTTGTCGTGTCAAAGTCGGCTTTGGCGTCGAGGTCTGTGTTGCGAAAGAACTCGAAGAGCGAGCCATGAAAGTTGTTCGTTCCTGACTTGGTTGTGACCAGAACGGTGGGGCCAGCGCGGGTGCCGTATTCGGCGGAGTAGGTGTAGGTGAGGACCTTGAACTCCGCAATGTCATCGATGGAGGAGAAGATGCCGATGCCGCCCGCTGTCAACTCGTTATTGTCCACGCCGTCGAGCAGCCAATCGGTGACGTTGGGCCGGGAACCACCCACAGAAAGAGAGTAGGAACCGCGCGCTGCCACCTCGCTGTCGGGGCTTGAATTGGCAAAGCTGCCGGGATTTGTCTCTGCCGTTGCGCCGGCGGTAAGGGTGGCGAGTTGGACGAAATCGCGGCCGTTCAAGGGAAGTTGCGACACCTGCTGCGAGGTGATGACCTGGCCCAGGGAGGGGTTTCCGGTTTCGACGGCTACGGCATCGCCGGTGACCGCTACGGTTGTGACAACTGTGGCCGGCACGATGGAGAAGTCGAGTTCGCGCACCTGGTCAACCTGCAGGTGAAGGCCCTTTGACTCGGCGCTTTGGAAGCTTGCCGCATCAACGCGCACGGTGTAGTTGTCGACGGGCAGCAAGGGGATGAGATAGTGGCCGGAAGAGTCGGTTTTGGTTTCGCGGGCGAGGCCGGTGGCTTCAGAGGTGGCCGTGACGGTGGCGCCGTGAAGGGCGGAACCGGATTTATCGAGGACATTGCCGGAGAAGCTGCCGGTGGCCTGGCCATGGAGATTTGGACACAGAATGAGAGCGAATACGGAAAGGATTGCGAGGAGGAGGTAGTGGTGGAGTTTTCTTTCGGCGTGGCTTGTGACCGACTGAGGACAACGTGCGGCAGAGATCGTGCATTTCATAGTCAAACCCCTTTCGAAAGACTCGGCTGAGGCGGCTCTTGCATCGACTGCGCGGCAATAGATTATTTAGACGATATGAATTTGGCGGGGGAAAGTCAACGAACTCTCTGTTGAGCTGGCATTCCGGGTTTGCCCGCGTTGTTAACCGGTACAACTCAATGAGACGGCGATGAGGCGTTGCCGCGACTCGCGGCTTCGATCAATGCGGGAAGAATGATCTTCGCCATGATCGCATTGGGCGGAGTGGACTCCGCGTTGTAGCCGCCGGCGGTGAAGACAGCGACGAGATCGTAGTGCGGAACGAGGTAGATCTTCTGTCCGCCGTTGCCCTGAGCGGCTACTACGTCAAAACATGCTGCGAGCCGGTTGGAGTTTCCACATTCAACCAGGGACGCCACCAGAAATAGCCGTAGCTTACGTTGTCAACGTGGCTGTATTCGGCGAGCGATGTGCGTACCCATGACTCGGAGATGATCTGCTTCCCGTGCCAGCGGCCTCCGTTTGCAAAGAGGATGCCAAGCTTGAGCATGTCGCGCGGGCGCAGGTGGATCTGAGAGTATTCCTTATCCGCGTTGGTGAGGTCGTAGTTCCACGTCCAGTTAGAGCGCGCAATTCCCAACGGGCCGAAGAGGGTTGCCTCCGCGAATTCCGGAACGCGCGTGTGAACCGCATTCTCAATGGCTCGGCCAACCACCGCAACGCCGCCAGAACAGTAGTACGCTTTAGTTCCGGGGTCATTGATCATCGGCAAATCGAGAGTTGCCTTGACCCAGTCGGGCTGGTTATCAATCTCCGTCTCGCGCCCCGGAGACGTGGAGCTATGGTCGTTGCAGTCGAGGCCAGAACTCATGGAGAGGAAGTTGTCGAGGGTCATGGCTGCTTTGCGCGGGTCGGGGTGGTCGAAGCTCGCGTAGCTCATAAGCGGCAGGACGCGGGCGTTGACTCCAGATAGAGCGCCACGGGCGATGGCGATGCCCGCAAGCGCGCTGACGACGGACTTGGTGGCGGAGCGGAGCTGTTGAGTGCGCTCCGCACTGTAGCCATAGAAGTACTCTTCAAGCACCAGTTTGCCATGCTGGTAGAGCAAGACGCTGTGCACTTGTTTGTAAGTTCGATCGAGGATGGCGCGCACTATGGCGTTCGCTGTGGCGACTCCAAGATCAGATTGCGCAATATCTCCAACGGCGATACCGTCATGCAGGTTGGCTGAAGGATGGTAGCGATAGCCGGCAGGGGAATCCTGACCAATGGGGCGGGGCCGCGCCAGCGCGGCGGATTCAGGCGTGATGGTTTTGGATACACGAGGATGGAACGTGCCATTCTGCTGGTAGCCTGTCACGTTGCCGCTTGCATCGCGCGGGAAAGAGACCGTTTGACGCGCCATGGTGGTGAACTGATCGACCCCCGAGGGACGCAGTGCATACTCGGCCTCATCCAGCACGGCAAAAAGGCCGTCGCCGTCTACCATTTCAAGCGTATGGCCGGGCGCATCGGCGTAGGTGCCAACATAGTCTGCCAACCGGGAAGGGGTGGTTTGCTGCGCCATGAGCGCGGCTGCGAACGTGACGGCGACAGCCGAAAACACTACCAGACGCAAACGATGCCTATATGCGCAGATTAGTCCCAAGTGGTCGCCTCATCTTTGTTGTGTTGCAGAGGAATTTGAAAAGCAAACGTCCAGTTTATAGACCACCGATGAAGTCGCGCTCCCCTTTGCACGTCCAGGTCCAGTTGAGCGAGGCTGACGTTCTTCTTCCGAGAAGAGTTTAGTCGTCTTTTTTGGCGTTGCGGGCACGGACTTTAAACCAGATGGGAGTGCCTTTGAAGCCGAAGGCCTCGCGGATCTGGTTTTCGAGGAAGCGCTCGAAGCTGAAGTGGAGCTGGATGTCGCGGTCAGTGAAGAGGATGAAGGTGGGCGGGGCGACGGCGGCCTGGGTCATGTAGAAGATGCGGATGCGCTTGGCCATGGGCACAGGCGCGCGCTGGAAGTCGACCTTGTCGAGGAAGCGGTTCATTTGGCCGGTTGAAACGCGCTTGCGGCGCTCGGCGGCGACGGCCACGACTTCATTGAGGACGCGGAGCAACTTCTTGGCTCCGGGCGCTGTTGCGTCGAGGGCGGAGAGAAAAATGACTGGCGCGTAGTGCAGGTATTTGAGGACGCGGCGGAGTTGCTCTTCGAAGATTTCGCGGTCGGCGGGTGGCTTGCCGTCGGTGCGGCCGGTGGTAACGGCGTCCCATTTGTTGACGAGGATGATGACGCTGCGGCCGCTCTCGTGGGCATAGCCGCCGATGGTAGCGTCGGCTGCGGTGACACCTTCGGTTGCGTCGATGACGAGGAGGGCGACGTCGGCTGCTTCAAGGTGTCGGCGGGCCATGACGACACTCATCTTCTCTGCCATGAGGTGGGTCTTACCCTTGCGGCGGATGCCCGCCGTGTCGACAAAGCGAAGTTGCTGGCCCTCGAATTCCACAACTTCGTCGACGGCATCGCGGGTGGTGCCGGCGATGGGTGAGACGATGGCGCGCGTGGTTCCGGCGAGGGCGTTGAGGAGGGTGGACTTGCCGACGTTGGGGCGGCCGATGATGGCGACGGAGGTTTCGTGCTGCTCGTATTCGCCGTGGGTGCGGTGGAGGGGACGGCCGTCTTCGTCGAATCCGTGTGGGTCGTCGTCTGGATGGGCGGGGTCTTCTGCGGTGAGGAGCGGACCGACGTTGTTGATTTCATCTTCTTCGGCGATGGAGTCTTCGCTGTCCGGGATCGAATCTTCGTCGGGCAATGCTGACGGCGCGGGAATGGCTTGGGAGATGGCATCAAGCAGATCGCCGATGCCGAGGCCGTGCTCTGAACTGATGGGGAAGACGTTGCGGAGGCCGAGCTGGCGGAAGTTTTCCGCGGCGGCGGCCATGGCTTCGCCTTCGACCTTGTTTACGGCCAGGAAGACGGGCTTGCCGCCGCGGATGAGGAGCTTGACGAGGTCGTAGTCGGGGCTGGCAAGTTCAGTACGGGCGTCGACGACCAGCACAAGTGCATCCGCTTCCTTGAGGGCGACTTTGGCCTGGGTATAGATTTCCATGGGGATGAGTTCGGGGTCGTCGGGGACGATACCGCCGGTGTCAACGAGGCGAAAGTTGCGGCCTGCCCACTCGTATTCGCCATAGATGCGGTCGCGGGTGATGCCGGGCTCGTCGCCAACGATGGAGCGGCGGCTGCCGGTGAGGCGATTGAAGAGGGTGGACTTGCCCACGTTGGGGCGGCCGACGATGGCCACGAGGGGAAGTGCCGAGGCACCTACTCTGCTGGGCACTACCGATCTGTGATGCTTTGCCAAAACAGTCTCCATTTGATGAGAACTTCGAGGCTTTCGCAAAGCCTTTCATGTCCACGCGGCCGCCGGGGTTTGAGGAGGGGCCTGTTTCCAGCTTAGTCCTTCTTGGGTGGGAGAGACGGGAGGGTTGGGTTTGCGGGAGCGCCGGCATTAACGATTTTCAATCTCGGCCGCAGGAATTTGGGCCCGTTTTTGCCTCCGGGTGTGCAGGAGAACCCGATGCGTGTCCATGGTAACCAGATGAATCTCAATACGATTAACCCGTACTCCGCCGCGGCGGAGAAGGCCGTTGCGGCGCAGAGAGCCGCTAACGTGCGTAAGAAGCTGGTGAAAAGCGCGGACGAGCTGGCCGAAATGCCTGAGGAGACGTTGCTGATATCGAGCTGGTTGAATGCGAACCAGGGACGGGTTGGGAAACGGTAGGACGCCCGGCTCACTATGATGAAGTGAGCCCTATGGCCGCCGCCGACACCACAACCCGTGCACTGCCGACCCTGCACGAGTTTTTTGCGCCGGGTGGAATTCTTGCGAAGTCCTCGCTGCCTTATGAGTACCGGCCCGGGCAGCTGGAGATGGCGAAAGCCGTGGAGCGCGCCCTTGAGGAACGCCGCCACCTGATTGTGGAGGCGGGAACGGGCACAGGCAAGACGCTTGCGTATCTGCTGCCGGCACTGCGCACGGGACAGCGAGTGATTGTTTCGACCGGCACCAAGGCGCTGCAGGATCAGCTTTTCTTCCGCGACATTCCTTTTCTTGAGACTCTGCTGGGCCCCTTGCGCGTGTGCTACATGAAGGGGCGCGCGAATTATCTTTGCCGCCACAAGCTGGTGACGCTGAGGAATCAGCCCATACTGTCGGGCCTGGAAGAGATTGACCAGTATCGGCAGATTTCAGAGTGGGAACAGATCACGGAGACTGGGGATCGAGCTGAGATTGACAGCTTGCCGGAGGTGAGCGCGTTGTGGAACAAGCTGGATGCGCGGACTGAGGCCTGCCTGGGATCGACGTGCCCGGATTACCGGCGGTGCTTTGTCACGGAGATGCGGCGGAAGGCGCTGGAGTCAGACATTATTATCGTCAACCACCACTTGTTTTTTGCGGATTTGAGCGTGAAACAAGAGGCGGCGGGTGCGCCGGACGCGGGGATTTTGCCGGAGGCCGCGGCGGTGGTGTTTGACGAGGCGCATGAGCTGGAGGATGTGGCGTCTAGCTATTTTGGGCTGTCGGTAAGCAATTTGCGGTTTGAGGAATTGGCACGGGATACGGATGCGCTGCTGCGCGGAAAAGAAGGCACGGAGAAGCTTCCGGCGGCTACACAGCAACTACGAGAGCGGGCGCGGCTGTTTTTTGCGGGGCTGCCGATGAGTGGGGATGGGCGGCAACCATTCACGGGGCGCGAAGAGTTCCTGGAGACTTCAGGGGATTTGTATCTTTCGGTGCGGGCGTCGCTGCGGCGGCTGGAAGCGGAGATGGAAGCGCTGGAGGGAATTGACGAAGCGCCGGGGTTGCGGAAGCGGGTGACGCGCCTCCGGACGGAGCTTGAGTTCCTGCTAGAGTCGAACGCCAGCAACATGGTGTATTGGATGGAGCGGCGGATGAGCGGCGGTGGGGACAACGCTGCTGGCGGACGCGCAGGCGGTTTTCGTGCGCAGGCGCGGACGACGTTCCTGCAGGCTACGCCGATTGATGTTTCGGAGCTACTGGCGGAGCGTGTTTTCGAAACGATTCCTACTGTGGTTTTGACCTCGGCTACGCTGACGGTTGCGGGCGGGTTTGAGCACATGCGAAAGCGGCTGGGGATGACGGAAGCGCGCGAGCTGGTGGTGCCTTCGCACTTCAAGTATGGCGAGCAGGCGCTGCTTTATTTGCCACCGAACATGCCCGACCCGCGGGAGCCGGATTTTCCGGAAGCTGCGGCGAATTGCATTCGGCGGGTACTGGATATTACGCGAGGGCGGGCCTTCTGCCTGTTTACGAGCTACGCGCAGATGCGGGACTTGTACGAGCGGCTGCTGCCGGTGCTGGATTTTCCGCTGCTGCTGCACGGGACGGCGCCACGGAAGGCGCTGCTGGAGCAGTTCAGGGAGACGCCGAATGCGGTGCTGTTTGGGACGTCGAGCTTTTGGCAGGGTGTGGATGTGCAGGGGGAATCGCTGAGCTGCGTGATTATCGACAAGCTGCCGTTTGCGGTGCCGAGCGACCCGGTGGTGGCGGCGCGGATGCGGGCGATTGAAGAGGCGGGCGGGAAGCCGTTCTTCGATTACCAGGTGCCTGCGGCGGTGTTGACACTGAAACAGGGCTTTGGAAGGCTGATCCGGTCGCTGGAGGATCGCGGGGTGCTGGTGCTGCTTGATCCGCGGATACGGAGGCAGCGGTATGGGCAGACGTTTCTGGCGAGTTTGCCGCCTTATAAGATGACGGCGACTATTACGGATGTGGAGGGGTTTTTTGAAACAAAGGGCGAGTGATTTCCCTTAGCCCAAATTCCGTGAGTTCGGGAGATTATTGAGCTCTGCGGGCGGTCAATGAGTGCCCTGCAACCCATCTTGAGCGCCAGTCAGCAACACATCACTGGCACGCTCCAGGACCGGATCGCGCCCGTGTAGGTAGTCCTGAATGCTAGTCCCAACGATAATGTCGGGAACATTGCCGTTGACTTCGATGGAGCGATCTTTGGTGTCACTGAGATAGCCGTTCGAGATTCGCACCACGAGCCCGCACGGAAGCACGGCGTAAACAGCTTTGCCGGAAAGATTGCCGTGCGTAGTTGTGCCAATAGTTGTTACTCGTGGCGCGGCACGCATCCCGCGGGTGAACAAGTCAGCCGCACTACCGGTCGCGTCGCTCACAAGCAAGGCGACTGGCTGGGTGTATTCCCATTTTCTAGGCTGGATGTAATCTTTCATTCTCTCAAACTGATCGTGTTTCGTCCCATTCCTGGTGTAGCTGTAGCCGACAAATGTGTCTTTGTGCAGGAAGCGTCCGACGATTTCATCGTGACCGAAACCTCCGGAGTTGTCGCGAATGTCGAGAAGGAGACCGCTTGTGTCGCGCAGCGAATCCATGGCGTGATCGAATTCCCTGGTGATGTCTTCGCGCCCGTCGAACGAGCGGATGTGAATGTATCCGAGTCCCGAAGGATAACGCCCAAAATCGACGTACTTCTGCTTGGTCAGCATAATCGAGATTTGCGGCGATGGCGTGGAAATGGGCCGGCCGCCGCGCTGGAGGGTAAGGGTTTCGGTCTGTCCCTGCGGTGAGCGCATTTTGACGCTTACGGGCTCCGAAGTGTTGCCAGCGAGTAGCTTTTGAGCCGCCTCGCGACGGAACCTGCGTTCAGACGACCGGGCATGCAGTAAGGGCCGCAGGGACTCGATCTTTTCGGGGACGGTCATGCCCTCGACGGCCAGCACTTCCCAACCGGCCTTGTCGCCCGCGATAACGAACGGACGATCCTCAAACAGGTCGATCGGCATATCGCGGACCGTTTCAAGAGCCGGAGGATGGTAATTATTGAGCCAGGAGTGGGTGTCCTTCAGTTCATTCACGAGCTGGAACATCAGGAGATAGAAGTCGTCATCAGTGGTGATGGAATTGAGCCGGGCGAGATAGCGGCGGCCGACCTGCTGCCAGTCGATAGACTTCAACTGGAAGTCAGCGTAAGAAACATCGATGATGCTCCACAGGGCTTCGAAGTTTTCGCGCCGTTCTTTGGCCGACAGGTTGGCTGCGAGTGCAAGGTCCGGCGGATCCTTGGCGATATATGCCGTACCGCCGCGATTAGGCTGCGCAGGTGGCTTGCGCGGTTCGGCAGCTTCCATCTCGGCGCGGGCGGTGTCCGAGTCGAGATGGCGGATCCACACCAGTGGCTGTTTGAGACCGAATGCGGAAACGTCCTTGGCGCCCGGAGCGACTCCGTCAACTGCGGCGGCCTTCTGATACCAGGCGATCGCATTGTCGCGGTCTTTGGCGCGATCCTCAATATAGCCCAAATAGACGTAAGCCCAGAACAAGGATTCAGGACGGTGCGCTGCGTCAGGGTCCTGCACGATAGCCGAAAGCAGTTTCTTCGCTGCATCCGTGTTCTTGTGATCGCCGGTGAGGAGTCGCCGGGCTTCCTGCAATTTGGAATCCGCATCCGCTGCGTTGATTGGGTGCACGCTGAAGGTCAGAAAGAGAGCGAATAGAATCCCGAGTACTAAGCGCCGCATAATAGCAGCAGTTTAGTCCAGAAGGCCGAAGTTTAGAGGGTCATAAACACATAAGCGTGAGCGGGCTGAACGAAGATCTTGGCTTAGGGTGTTCCAGATCACTTTCGGTGACACGGATCGACGAAACCGCCGGGTTTAGACTCCGCGTTTTGTGCGCTGGTGGAGTTTGGAGCGGCGGGATGCTTGAGATGAGTGGCCGCTGTGCGCGGCGCTGGAGTGGGCGGAGACGCGCCTGGTTGTGGCGACTGTGTGGCCTCTGCGCTGGTGGACAACTGCGGGATGTAGCAGGAGGGCGATGCGGTGTTCGGCGGTTGATGGCTCGTCTTGATACTGGGGGTCGAGCATGGCGATTACGGAGACGGCGCGGACGCGGTAGAGGCGCGCCCACTGGCTTTGAACCAAGGATTGCTGGACGGGCTTCCAGTACTCGCTGTCGTTGGCCATGGAGGTCTGGGCGACGGTTGGAGCGGAGAGCGCGTCGGCGGATTCAGTGCCGGCTGAGTAGTTGTTGATCTGGGCATAATTATTGATCTGGTCAAGGAAGGTGTTGAACTCCTGCAAGTTGACTCCCATTTGATAGACGAGCTGGCTGAGTGCCATTTGCTGCGAGGGCGTTAGCTGATCGAAACGGCGGCAGTAACCGCGGGCGTTGTAGATGGCCTGTAACGCAGAGACGCGGAGAAGGAGCGTGGCTTCGTCGTCGGTGATCTGCGGTTCCAGGGTCTTGATGCGCTTGCGGAAGCCTTTCTTGTCCCACGTGGCCATGCGGTGCTGAAACTGATCGAGGATGCTGCGGAGGCGGTCGGGATCGAGGCCTGCGGCTTGCCAGAGATCGGCCGAGGAAGGCTCAAGAAAACCATGGGGATTGAGGGGGTCGGACTGAGGGTGCGCGCGCGCGGGGAGATCGAGACTGACGCCTGCGCCGATGAGGGGCTGGGCGGTTTTGGGGTCGGGATAGGCGGCGAGGACCCAGCCTTCGTGGCGGTGATCGCGGAGGGTATCCATCAGGTCGCGGACGTCGAACTTTATGCCGGTGGCGGCGAACTCCAGGAGTTGCTGGACGGTCTGCGGGGGGAGCTGGGTATCGGCAGAGACTGGGGTTGCGGACAGGGATGCTGGATCGGTGAAGGGCGCAGGGGATTGAGCGGATGCTTGAAGCGCGAGCGCGGACAACAGAAGAAGCGCGCTACTCACGGTTTGGTGGGTGATTCGCATGGGCGAACAATTCCCCGCTGCTCTTATTCTTTTCACGATGACGGAAATGGAGGGTGGATGCAATCACAGAATTGTGGGACGGATTCGGAAAGTAATTGGGCGTGGCCTATTTGGGATGTAATCAAGTCTGGGAAAGAGATTCGGCGGCGCGGAGGGCGAGGCCGTGGGCGACGGAGGTGAACTCGTTGCCGCCGCGAATGCGGTTTGCGCCGAAGCGGGTCTCGAAGATTTTGCGGACGGCTGGGACGAAGGAGCTGCCGCCGGTTAGGAAGACTCGGTCGACTTCGCGGGCGTGGACGCCGGAAGTTTGGAGGAGGGTGTCGATGGAGCGTTCGATGGAGTGCAGGTCGTCTGCTATCCATGATTCGAACTCGGCGCGGGTTACGGGGATGCGGAGGTCGAGGTTGGGAGATATGAGGCTGGAGTGGGTGCTTTCGCTGAAGCGGAATTCGGCGCGGTCGATGCGGGAGAGCTCGAATTTGACCTGCTGGACAGACTGGTGGAGTTGGTAGCCGAGGTCTTCGTCAATGAGGGTGATGAGGGCCTGGATCTTTTCGGGTTCCAGAGCACGCAGGTGCGCGCTCTTCAGGATTTCGCGCACGTTGTTAGTGCGAAGGAATGAGAGATAGTGCCAGCGCTCGAGGTTGGCATAGATCCATGAGGGGACGGCGGGGAGGAGCTTGTTGAGGGAGCGCGCTTCGGAGTTTGAGCCGAGGGCAGGAGACACGAGCTTGCGGACGATGCGGGCGTCGAACGCGTCTCCGGCGAGGCCGAGGCCGCTGTTGCCGAGCAGGTCCTGAGGAGTACGGCCGCGGCTGCGGATGCCGGGGCCGACGCGGAGGAGCGAGAAGTCGCTGGTGCCACCGCCGAAGTCACCGATGAGGATGAGTTCGTCGTGATCGAGCGTGGCTTCATAGGCGCAGGCGGCGGCGACTGGTTCCATTTCGAAATCGACATGCTCAAAACCGGCGGCGGTGAAGGCCTGGCGCAGGCGGGAGACGGCGAAGTCGTCGTCCTCGGGTTTGTCTGCGCCGACGAAGCGGACGGGGCGGCCGACCATGGCGTAGCGAATGGGGCGCTGGAATTGCGCTTCGGCGTGCTTGCGCAGATCGGCGAGAATGCGGGCGATTAGGTCTTCAAGCTTGTAGCGGCGGCCGAAGACTTCAGTGCCGGTGAGCGAGCGGCTGGAGAGATGGGACTTGAGAGACTGAATGAGGCGGCCCTTTTCGTCCGCCTGGAGGTAATGCTCAATGGCGGCGGGGCCGGTGAGGGCGTTCGTTTTGCGGGGACCGGTGCCGGTGCGGGCCTGCTCAAGATAGAGAACCGAACGGAAGGACTGGAGCGGGCCGGCAAGCGAGGGGAACGAGGCAAGCTGCAGGCCGGATTCCGGAGTCAGGAGGGCGACGGAGCTGTTGGTGGTGCCGAAGTCGAAGCCAAGGGCGGCCTCACGAATCCTGGTTGTTGGCATCCGGTCTATTATTTCGCACCGCGGGTGAGGGGTAGGCTGTGCGGTGAGACGAAGACTCGCGTGGGTTGGGAAATTCGCTTTGGGCGGGAATAAATTGCGCGATGCGTAGTTTGCGTGTGTGGAGGAACTTCCCGATGAAGGATGCGAATTGCGAGACGGCACAACTTGAACCGGTGGCTGGTGCGGGCTCCGATGATGGAATCGACAGGCGAAACTTTCTTAGCTGCATGGCGTGGGCGGGGACGGGGCTGCTTTGGACGATGACGGGCGGCGTGCCGACTTCGAAACTGTTTGCGGCGACTGGCGGCGGGGCGGCCCGGAGCGCCGGTGAATCAGGTTTCAGCTTTGTGCAGATCAGTGATAGCCATATCGGCTTTAACAAGGCGGCAAATCAGGATGTGACGGGAACGCTGAAGCTGGCGATTGACAAGATCAACGCGCTGCCGGGCGAACCGGACCTGCTGCTGCATACGGGGGACATTACGCACTCGTCAAAGCCGGCGGAGTTTGATACGGCGCAGCAGATGCTGAAGACTGCGAAGGCTGGTGAGAGGTTTTATGTTCCGGGCGAGCACGATATTGCGACGGACGACGGGGCGATGTATCTGGAGCGGTTTGGCAAGGGGACGAAGGGCAGGGGGTGGTATAGCTTTGCGCATAAGGGCGTTCATTTTGTGGGGCTGAATAATTGCCAGCAGGTGGATGCGATGGGGAAGCTGGGCGACGACCAGTTGAGCTGGCTGAAGGCAGACCTTGGATCGGTTTCGGCTTCGACGCCGATTGTGGTGTTCGCGCATATTCCGCTGTGGATGGTGTATCCGGAGTGGGGCTGGGGCACGCCAGATGCGGCGGAGGCGCTGACCTATCTGAAGCGGTTTGGATCTGTGACGGTGCTGAACGGGCACATTCACCAGGTGGTGCAGAAGGTGGAAGGGAATGTGTCGTTCCATACGGCGTGCTCGACCGCGTTTCCGCAGCCTGCGCCGGGGAGTGCGCCGCACGCGGGGCCGATGGTGGTGCCTGCTGGGAAGCTGAAGAGCGCGCTGGGGATTACGGAAGTGAAGTATGTCGGGCGGCACAGCCATTTGGCGATCACAGATTCTTCCCTGGATGAAGCGTGAGGTGGGATGCGTGAAGCTTGTGGTTGCCGGGGTGATTTTTTGCATGGGTGTGTTGCCGGCTTCGCTGCTGCTGGCACGTGTTCATCCGTTTGGGGACGTGGGCCTGTACGCGGAGGGACAGGCGAGTACGCCGTTGATGAGCGGAGCGCAGGTGCCGGCGGAAGTGCGCGCGATACTGGCGGAGAAGTGTGCGGATTGCCATTCCGCGCAGACGCATGCGCAGTATTACGGGCATTTTGCGCCGGTGTCGTGGCTGCTGGAGCGGGATGTGATGGAAGCGCGGAAGGCGATGAATTTATCGCAGTGGGAGAGCTACTCGGCTGACCAGAAGCAAATGCTGGTGGCGAAGATGGTGCAGGAGACGAAGACGCATGAGATGCCACCGGTGCAGTATCGGATGATCCATTGGAA
This sequence comes from Occallatibacter sp., assembly GCA_049514915.1. Lineage (GTDB taxonomy): Bacteria > Acidobacteriota > Terriglobia > Terriglobales > Acidobacteriaceae > Telmatobacter. The sequence continues at coordinate 24,095 of JBEKUP010000010.1, forward strand.
TGCGCGAATGGAAGACGCTGACTTGAGGGTGCTGGGCGGGTGGGCACACGAATTTCAGACGGTGCAAGCAGGAGCAGGGATTGGCGGCGAGGGCGACCCGGCGCGGGGCAAGGCGCTGTTCGAGAAGCGATGCACCGGATGCCATACGCTGACGCAGAACAGAGAAGGTCCGCGGTTGCAGGGGGTTTATGGGCGGACCTCAGGGGCGGTGGCCGGGTTTGCTTATTCCGAGGCGCTGCGGAAGGCTCAGGTCATATGGGATGAGGGCTCGCTGGAGAAGTGGTTGGCTGATCCGGACGCATTCATTGCCGGGAATGAGATGGATTTTCTGGTTGCGAAAGCGCAGGAGCGGCGGGATCTGATTCGTTATCTTCGGCAGAGTTCCGGGAAACAGAGGACTAAGTGACGGTAGCGGACACAGGCGCAAAAATACATGGGTTCAATCTGGACGGCGCGGGAATTGCGGGAGTGGAACGCATCTGCGAAAGTGGGAACGGAGAGAGCCGATGGAGATTACTGCGCAGGACGTGCTGCTGGTTATCGACGTGCAAAACGATTTTTGTCCGGGTGGGGCGCTGGCGGTGGCGGATGGGGATGCTGTGCTCAAGCCTATTCACCGGATTGCGCCGCGGTTTGAGCATATTGTGCTGACGCAGGATTGGCATCCGGCGGGGCACTCGTCGTTCGCTTCGGCGCACGCTGGGAAAAAGCCGTTTGAGACGATTGAGGTTGGCTACGGTTCGCAAACGCTTTGGCCGGACCATTGTGTGCAGGGAAGCAAGGGCGCGGCGCTGCATGCGGGGCTTGAACTGACACGGGCGGAGCTGATTTTGCGCAAGGGCTTTCGGAGGGAGATCGACTCGTATTCGGCGTTCTTTGAAAACGACCGCGAGACGCCGACGGGGCTGGGCGGCTACCTGGAGGAGCGCGGGCTGACGCGGGTGTTCCTGGCGGGGCTGGCTTATGACTTTTGCGTGGGGTACTCGGCGCTGGATGCACGGCGGCTGGGACTGGAGGCGGTGATTTTGCGTGACGCGTGCCGGGCTATCGACTTGGGCGGATCGGTCGAGAAGATTGAGGCCGAGTTTGATCTGGCAGGAGTGAGGGTGATTGAGAGCGGCGCCGCTCTGCATTGAGGCTCAACCCGCCCGCGTAGAATCGCATCAGGCTTAGCGGAAACTTCCGCGCCCCCCTTTTATGTCGCGCAATTTCTATATTCTCGCTGCTGCACTGGGTCTGTTCGCGCTGCTCTCGGCGGCAATGGCGCTGGTGCCTTCTGGCTTCCAGCCTGGCCTGCCTGCCAACGGGTCGCTGTGGCGTACCGTGGCCATGTTCCTACTGCTGCTCGGGTTGGCTGCGGCGCTGGTTGGGGTGATGAGTCACCTGTTTGAGCAGGTGGACCGGCGCAGCGAAGAGACACGGCTGGCTGCGAGACGGAAGCGGCGCGGGGAAAAGCACTAGAATTGGATGAGGGACTCTTCCCGACAGGAATCGAGCACACGCCGATGTATGAAGTCACCGTGGAGGCTGGTTTTTCTTCCGGCCACTATCTCCGCAATTACAAGGGCAAGTGCGAGAACCCGCACGGGCATAACTACAAAGTGCGCGTGACTCTGGCAGGCGCGGCGCTGGACGAGGCTGGGTTGCTGCTCGACTTCAAGCTGCTTAAGCACGTGATGCGCCCGGTGATTGAACGCATCGATCACCAGATGCTGAACGATCTGGAGCCATTCACGGTGATCAATCCTTCTGCCGAGAATATTGCAAAGTACTTCTACGACCAGACGAATGAACAGCTGGCGGGGATGACCGCGGGGCGCGTGCGCGTAAAGGACTGCACGATCTGGGAAACGGATACTACGACGGCGACTTACTTCGAGTAGTGCGGGGCTTGCTTTTCCCGGCTGCCTTGCTCTGCTTCCACGATTTCGGCAATTCGTCGCCTGCCATTGGAGGATTGCCTGCGCCAGTTTTGTTCAGAATCTCTATGGCGCGGGCGACATTGGCATCCTTCGTATACCGTTGAAAAAATTCCATCGTGCGCGTGACTGCAAGTTTTTCAGCCACGGCGACATTGATGAGCTGATTCAGCGCAACTCCCTCCGACTTGGCAAATGCTCTAGCCTCCTCCAAAAGTGTGGGCTGGAGCCGCAATGCAAAATTACTCGTCTTCACTGGTGTCTCATCCTTTCCAAGGCTTCGCCCGGCCGCAATGCCTCTATACCAAACCGCCTCGCTGCCATAAGAAAATCTCGCGTGTTAAGGGTAACGATTAGATCGGCCTTTCCGTGGTACGCAGCCTCCAATACGAACTCGTCATCGGGGTCAACCAACTGCGGCCGCAATCGGTAAGAAATATGTACAGGCTCACCCATCCGGCAAAACGCCTTGACAATCTCTATGTTCGCTTGCGCATCGACGGAACCGCCAAAATGTTCAGACCGGGTCAGAACCGCTTCGTACTCCAACACCAGAGGTACCGAGACGAGCGGCCTCAACTCCCCATCCAAAACCATCCTCAAAAGCTCGCGAGATGCGCCTTTCGAGCTGCGAACTGCTGCCACCAGAACAGACGTGTCCAAAACCGCTCGCACCGCTTCATCATATCACATGCAATATCACTAATTCATTTGGCTGGATTTGGATTTGAGGTATTTGTCGAAGGGAATCTCGAAGTAGAAGAGCTCGTTGCCTTCGGCATCGCGCAGCTCATGCAGGTGCAGCTTGGCGCCCCGCAGCGGATGGTCCAGATCGGAAACATCGTAGAAGAGGAAACCGGCGCGCGTGGTGTGCGGCTCGACGACAAGCGCCTGGTATTCGAAGGTATCGAAGTCCTGCTCGATCTCCTTGTTGCTGGCTTTGGGCTTCATCTTGATGGCGGGAATAGGACCGGGCATAGGGATTTTGGAGCCTTCGCGCTCCTTGCGGGTCATGAGCCGCTCCACATCTTCCGGTTCTGCGGCCTGAATCTTGTCGCCGGCCGCGGTGAGGAAGAGAATTCGCGCATCGCGGAGCGAGATGGGCCGGTCGCCGTTGTTGGTGACAATGAGGCGGACGGGCATGACGCCGTGGCTGAGATAGTCAACCTTGAAGATGGAGGCCTTCTCTTTTGTGTCATACGGTTCGGCGGCGATGGCCACCTTTTCTTCGTCGTGCACCTCGACCGCGGCAAACGAGGTAGCCGGTTGCACGGGAGGCGGGGCGTGGTCGCTGGCCATGGCCGGAAGCGCCAGCCACAGCAAGAACAGCGGAATTGTCCGCAAGGTTCTCATCGTGCTCGACTGTATCATCATGAGGTTAGACCGGGGGACGACAAATTCCGTCACGCATGATTCTGTTTTTCTACAATATCGCGCTGTTGGCGGTGCTGGTGGTGGGGTCGCCGTGGTGGCTTTGGCGAATGGCCACGACGCGGAAGTACCGGGAAGGACTTAGGGAACGGCTGGGTCGGGTCCGATTTGGGCGGGATGGGCGACTCGATGGTCAGCGCGCTGGGAGCGCGGCGGCGGATCGGCCACTGATTTGGATTCACGCAGTTTCGGTGGGCGAGGTGCTGGCCGTGAGCCGGCTGGTGAAGACGCTGGATGCGGCTTGGCCGGAGTATTTTGTGGCCGTCTCGACGACTACGCGGACTGGGCAGGAGTTGGCGCGGGAACGATTCGGAGCGAATCGCGTGTTTTATTGTCCGCTCGATCTGCCGTGGGCTGTGCGGGCGTATCTGAATGCGCTGAAGCCGCGGATGCTGGTGCTAGCTGAGACGGAGTTTTGGCCTAATCTGCTGAGTGGATGCTTCCGGCGCGGGATTCCGGTGGCTGTGGTGAATGCACGAATCTCGGACCGGTCGTGGCCTCGCTACCGGCGGATGCGCTGGTTGTGGAAACCGTTCCTGGGACCGCTGAGCGCTGTGCTGGCGCAAAGCGAAACCGATGCGGAACGGCTCAAGGCGATTGGGTGTGCCCCGGACCGGGTGAGTGTCGCTGGAAACCTGAAGTTCGATGTGCGTGCGGCGGAAGAGGCCGATGCGACGATCCAGTTGAAGGATCGCGGGGCGGGGTTGCGCTTTGTGGTGGCGGGCAGCACGCTGGAGGGGGAAGAGGCAGCGCTGGTGGAGACGTGGCCGAGGGTGCTGCAGTCCGATCCGCGGCTTGTGATGGTGTTGGCGCCGCGGCATCCGGAGCGCTTTGACACTGTGTCTGCGCTGCTGGTGAATTCTGGCCGGGAGTGGGTGAAGCGCTCGGGTTGGCGATCGCAGAAGGCGGCTGAATGGGCTGAGTTGAAGCCTGGAACAATCGTGCTGCTGGATACGATTGGCGAGTTGAGCTCGGTGTATTCGCTGGCTTCGATTGCCTTTGTTGGCGGTAGCCTGATTCCTGCGGGTGGGCATAATCCGCTGGAGCCTGCACAGTTTGGGGTTCCCATCGTGATGGGCCCGCACTATGTGAATTTTCGCGCGATTGTAGATGATCTGCGCACACATGGCGGGATCTGCGTCACCCAAAAAGCAGATTTGGCTGACACCCTGATCAACCTGATTCAGGATCGAGCTTCTGCCGAGGCGATAGGATCGCGGGGCAAGCAAGTGTTCGACCAACAGGCGGGGGCGACCGGGCGCTGTGTGGACGCACTGCGGAAGCTGCTTTTGGATCGATACGGGGTGAATGAAAGCGCCGGGATTGAGAAAGCTGCTCCGAGGGAGCGCCCGGCATGAGGCGGCCTTCAATGATGCGGGGGCTCATGTCTCCGCTGGTGCCGGCCTATCGGCTGGCGCTTCTGCTTCGCGAAATGCGACTGGGAACGAGGCTGGAGCCGGTGCGACGACTTGGTTGGCCCGTTGTCAGCATTGGCAACCTCTCGACCGGGGGCGCGGGGAAGACACCTACGACCATTGCGCTGGCCAAGGCGTTGACGCAGCGTGGGTTTAATGTCGATGTGCTTTCGCGTGGATATGGGAGGACGAGCTCGGAAGCCGCGCGGGTTGATCCGGACGGAACTGCGGAACAGTTTGGCGACGAACCACTGTTGATTGCGCGGGAGACGGGACTGCCGGTGTATGTGGCCAAGCAGCGCTTTCTGGCCGGAATGCTGGCCGAGGCTCCGGTGGGTGTTTCCACCATTGACCTGCCCGCCGTTCACCTGCTGGACGACGGATTTCAGCACCGCCAGCTCTACCGCGATGTGGACATTTTGCTGCTTGACGGCCACGATTGGCTCGAAGAGGGGCTGCTGCCGGTGGGGAATCTCCGCGAGCCGGTGGAGGCTGCACGGCGCGCGACCATCATCGCGATCCCCAGCCCGGACGATGCGCCGGAGATGGAAGCCGCGCTGCGAGCCTGGGGATTTGCGGGGCCGGTTTGGCGGATTCACCGCAGGATGCAACTGCCTTCCCTAAGCGGGATGGGGACGGGCCCGGTTTGCGCATTTTGCGGAATCGCGCGCCCGGAGCAGTTTTTTGCGGGGCTCGAAGAGGCAGGGCTGCATATCGGTGCGCGCATCGCGTTTCCAGACCACTACCGCTATACGGAGGCGGTCCTGAAGCGCCTGGTGGCTCAAGCCGAGCGAGCGGGAGCCACCGCGCTGATGACCACGGAAAAGGATTTGGTTCGACTGGGCAGCCTTGCCGCGGCAATCCCGGAACCACTACTGTTGAAAGCCGCTAGCCTGCAGGTTGAGATTGAGAATCAACCTGAGGCGATAGATTGGATTGTGGCGCGGGTTGCGGATGTTTCAGAGACGCGACGCTCCTTGTGTTGAGCAAGCCAAAGAATCGGTTTTGAGCAATTCAGAGAGTCGCTAGTGGATTGACTCTCGGGTGAATTTATCCTCCTCGACAGATTGACCCTCGTTTGAAGACATGCCGGACCCGGCGCCTGGAAAGTCGACGCGCAACTTGATGGTGAGGGTTTTTGAGTCTCCCGACAACTGCCACTGCTCCACAGTACGAACATGGATGAGATTGCCGGATGTCTGATCGGGGCTGTCGACGACGCTCTCAAGAACGAGATACTTGCCCTTGAGCTGCGCCCTGCATTTAGCTGAAACGCGGTTGGAAGTGACGCAGTCCTGCTCTGAACCATTGAGGAGATACCGGTTGGATGCTTTGCCCGCCGGGCCATCTCGTGTAACTTCAAGAGCCTGATCGTTCTGAACCACGTCGAGGGTGATTTCAGGGTCAAGATCGCTGTTGACCTTGTCGCCTCGATGCACATACTTGCCGGTGAAGTTAAGATTTGCTGCTGCGGAAAAGGCAGACGGCGCCGCGGTCGCCGCTAACATAACGGACACAAAGAAAGTAATGAAATGAATGCTTGGCCTCATCAATGGGGGTCTCCTTGAGGCTGGCTGTCTACAGATGATAGCTGATTTCCTGAGTTTTCAAAGGGGCTATGTCGCTATTTGAAACGAGGCGTTGCTTGGAGAACTGCCGAATCCAATGGTGCCGGAGGTGGCCATGATCGCCGAGAAGCCCTTGGGATGAAGCGGACGTCGACGGATGGGCGGTGGCCCCATAGCAGCGAGCGCTTTTGAAGCCGACCCTGTGAGAAAATCAGTATTTGCAAACGCAATCCAAGTTTCGGTTGCTCGTGGTCCGGCTTGGCGCCATGGGCGATATCCTGCACGCGCTTCCGGCGGTGACAGCACTGCGTCATGCGCATCCGGAATGGGCGATTGACTGGGTGGTTGAGCCGCGGTGGCAGGCGCTGTTTGCGGCCGAAGACAGCCTTGGCCGGGTGGTATCGCAACCGCTGGTGGATCGGATTCACTTTGCTCCCACGAAGGAATGGCGCACTGCACCGTTCAGCGAAAAGACTCTGCGTGAAATCAAGCTCTTGCGGCGCACGCTGCGGGCTGGCGAATATGACGCGGTGCTCGATTTGCAGGGGGCGATACGGTCGGCGGTGGTGGGGCGCATGGCACATTGCCGGCGACTGATTGGCGAGGCAGAACCGCGCGAGCGCGCGGCGCGCTGGCTGTACAGCGAGCGAGTGGCGACCCGGGGAAAGCATGTGATTGAGCAGGATGTGGAACTTGCGGCGGCGGTGGCTGGGGATGAGTTGGCGTCGGCAACGACGCTGCTGCCAACAGACCCGATAGCGGAGGCTTGGGCGGATGAGTATTTGAGCTCTTCGCAGGCAGTGGTGCTGATCAATCCGGGGGCAGGGTGGGGCGCGAAACGCTGGCCTTTGGAGCGGTATGGAGTGGTGGCTAAGGAGCTCATTGTCAAAGGTTTTCGCGTTGTGGTGAATGCCGGGCCAGGCGAGGAGTTGTTGGCTGAGGGCCTTCACGAAGCTTCGCCCACCCCTCCGCTAACATTTTCGCTGAATCAATTGATTTCCCTTACTCGACGGGTTGCGCTGGTGATTGCTGGAGACACGGGCCCCCTGCACTTGGCCTGTGCATTGGGACGGCCAGTGGTGGGGATATACGGGCCTACGGACCCGAGCCGGAACGGACCGTACGGGACGAGGTTCAGGGTCTTGCGCAGCCCGGAAAGCCGGCGCGACCACACCCGCCGTGAGGCCCCGGAGGCTGGTTTGCTGACCATTTCGCCGGATGATGTGCTAAGGGCGGCTACTGAACTGCTGGCCGAGGAGAAAGCCCGATGAGGCCGGCTGGGAGTGAACCCGTTCCCGGGAATCCGGACTGGATTGCCCGATGGCAGCGGGTGGCGAGGCGAATTCGGGTTCCGCTGGGGTTTCTGACGGCAGCTCTTTATCTGTTTGAGCTGTGGCGTCGCGCTCCCTTGCCGGCGGCCGTGGCCTGGAGCGTTGCCCTGGTTGTGCCGGGGCTATGGCTGCGCGGGTACGCGGCCGGTTATGTAAAGAAGAATCGGGAACTTACGGTGACGGGGCCGTACGCATATACGCGCAATCCGCTGTATCTGGGCTCGATGCTGATGGCGGCGGGGTTCGCGGTGGCGCTGCTGAGCTGGCCGATTGCGGTGGTACTGGCGGCGGGTTTTTTTGCCATCTATGTGCCGGTGATTGCTTCGGAGGAGCGGTTTCTGCGGGCCACTTTTCCGGAGTTCGGCGGGTATTGCGACCGGGTGCCCCGCCTGCTTCCGCGGCTTAGCGCCGCGCTCGATCCGGGAACAAGTGGCACGAAAGGTGCATTCTCCTTTTCCCTCTATCTAAGACACCGCGAGTACAATGCTGCAATAGGGGTTGCGCTGCTTTATGCGAGCCTGCTTTGGCTGCGGCCGACTGCCAGCGCTATCGCACGGGGTTTGCGGTGAGCGCTTACCCCCGCGAAAATAATCAGTGAATCAAGGAGTTCTACCTGAGCGTGAAGACACGCATTATCGGAGGGATAGCTTTTTGCGCCTTTGCATCCGCTTCATTGCCCTACGCGCAGCAAGCGGTGACGCTCTCTCCTCCGAAGACGGGATTCAGTTTCCCGCAGAAGCAGACCCTTATTTACTCCGTGGACTGGCGGGTTTTCCCGGCCGGAACAGCGGTTCTGCATTTTGAGGCAACCGGGGACCGCGAGCGGATTACCGCTAACGCAGACACGGTGGGCGCCATCAACCTGCTGTTTCATGTCGGGGACAAGTTCCAATCAACCTTTGACCGGGAAAAGGGTTGCACGTATGAGTTTGATAAGCAGACGGTGGAAGGGCGGCGGCAGATCAATTCAACCCTCAGGCTGGATTATGCCCAGGGGAAGTCGATTCTGGACGAGAAGAACCTTGTCACCGGGCAGTCTAAGCATCTTGAAGTGCCCATCTCGGGGTGCCTCACGGACCTGCTGACGGGGGTGTTTTACGCTTCGTCGCAGCCGATGACGGTGGGGCAGAACTTTGTGTTGCCGGTGGTGGACGCGATGCATACCGTACCGGTGACGATGAAGGTGGAAGGGCGCGAAGAGATCAAGACCACACTGGGTACCTATAAGACTGTGCGTGTGCAGCCGACGGCCGATGCGGGTGTGGTGAAGAATCGCGGCAACATCTGGATCTGGTACACGGACGACGACCGGCACCTGCCGGTGCAAATGCGGGCGCGGCTTTTCTGGGGCACGATTACCTTCCGACTGACCAGCAACGAAAATAAATAGGCCTAAGTTCCCCCTCAAAAAGCACCCCTTTTTGCCCTTTTCCAAGCGTTTTTTGCCCTGAAACAGGCCTTTTTTGAGGGTCTCTGTTTACTGATCGGTACACAGGGTGGAATCTCAAGCCGATGAATCGTTGAGAGTTGCGCTATATTCGGCCGTCCCATGGGTGTGGTTTTGAGGGGGAGGGGGTGGGTCTGGGTATAAACCGGGCACATTCCTGACATTTTTGGGGCGCTGATGGTGCGTTATCGCTTGCGTTGACGGGAGGGGTCATACAGCGATTGTGCGCCAGAGACCCGAATCAATCGGCAAATGAGCAGAAGCCAGACAGGCGACTGGGCGCGGTGTACACTTTGTCTTCGCGTGGACGCACTCCCCCGCGCAGCGCGAACAGGAAGAACCTATGCGCCGATTTGCTTTCACTCTCCTTTTTACCTTCCTTGTTGCCTCCCCATTCTGCACAGCCCAACCTGCTGCCGCCAAGCGGCCCATGACCTTCGAGGACATGATGAAGATGAAGCGGCTGGGGGAGTCGGCCGTTTCGCCGGATGGGAAATGGCTGGCTTATTCGGTGACTACCGTGGACCTAGCGGCGAACTCTAAGACGGCTGAGTTGTGGCTGCAGGCTATTGCTGGTGGGGAGCCGTTCAAGATTGCGGTGGCGCAGCCTGGAGACTCGGGAGTGCAGTTTTCGCCGGATGGAAAGCGGCTCCTGTTTCTCTCCGACCGCGAGGGTGGGAAGCAGCAGGTTTGGGCGGCGGACTTTGACGGGGCCAGCGGGAACACCTCGAATCCGAAGCGGCTGACCTTCATCTCGTCGGAAGCCGATAACGCGCAATGGTCTCCGGATGGGCACTTCGTGCTGTTCTCGTCTTCTGTGTATCCGGAGTGTCCGGCGATTCGTTTCGACGATTCCACCTCGGGCGATACGTGCAATATCAATCGCGACGACACGCTGACCAACAGCAAGGTGAAGGCGCAGGTGTTTACACACCTGCTTTACCGGCACTGGAACCACTACACGGGGGACAAGCGCAGTCACTTGTTCCTGGTGAGGCTGGACGTGCCACCGGACACGCCCTACGTGAGAGACCTGACGCCGAACGATCCGCACGATGTGCCGCCGTTTTCGATGGACGGAGGGGGTGGATTCGCGATTTCGCCGGACTCAAAAGAGCTAGCGTTTACGGAGAATGTGGATCCGGAGCCGGCGATCTCGACAAGCGCCAGCATTTTTACACTGGATTTGACCAATCCGGGAGCGCAGCCGGTGAAGGTTTCGACGTCGGCAGGTGGGAACTTCAATCCGGCTTATTCGCCTGATGGGAAGTGGCTGGCATGGAGATCGCAAGGGCGGGCGGGGTATGAGAGTGACGAATTCCGGCTCATAGCGTATTTCCGAAAAACGCATCGAGAATCCACAATCAGCTTTAACGGCTGGGTAGACGAATTTGCCTGGAGTTCAGATTCTGAATTCATTTACTTTACTTCAGGTCAGCAGGGAGGTTCTCCGATATTTGCCAGCCGGGTGGGGAATGCGGCCGTTCGGGTTTCGCCCACAGATGGTGGAGAGTATTCGGAGCTTCATCCGCTGAGCAATGACGCCGGGGTGATGGCCACGCGGATGTCGGTTCGTGCGCCCCAGGAGATCGTGAAGCTTGTGGAAGCGAAGCTGCCTCCGAACGCAGTGCATAGCGGGACAGCCCATGGTGCGATGACCGCAAATGCAGTTACCCACCTGAACGATGCACTTCTAGCCCAACTCGATCTACCAAACATGGAGTCGTTCTGGTTTGAAGCCGAAGACAAGACGAAGCTGCAAGGGTTCATTATTCGTCCACCGGGGTTTGTTGCCGCCAAGAAATATCCGGTGAAGTTTTTGATTCATGGCGGGCCGCAGGGAGCCTGGGGTGACATGTGGTCGTATCGCTGGAATGCGGAGTTGTTTGCGGCGAATGGCTACGTGGTGATCATGATCAATCCGCGCGGGTCTACGGGGTATGGGCAGGCGGTGGTGGATGGCGTGAATGGGGACTGGGGCGGGAAGCCGTATACGGACCTGATGACGGGACTCGACTACGCTGAGCAGCATTATCCGTTTGTGAATAAAGCCCGCGAGTGTGCGCTGGGAGCAAGCTATGGCGGGTACATGGCGAACTGGGTGCTGGGGCATACGAACCGGTTCAAGTGCATTGTTTCGCATGACGGCATGTTCGATGCCGAGTCGGCATTTGGATCTACGGAAGAAGACTGGTTCAACATTTGGGAGTTCAAGGGGCACCCGTGGGACTACTATGGGAGGCCGGACGCGGAGAATCCTTTCAGGAAGTGGTCGCCGAGCCTGTATGCGAAGAATTTCCAGACGCCTACGCTGGTGATTCATGGGCAATTGGATTATCGCCTCGATGTCAGCGAGGGATTCCAGCTTTTCGATACGCTGCAGTTGCTGAAGGTGCCGAGTAAGATGCTGTACTTCCCGGATGAGGGGCACTGGGTGCTGAAGCCGCAGAACTCGCAGCTCTGGTACAGGACGGTGAATGACTGGGTGGATCAGTGGACGAGGTAGAACTAGTGGTTAGTGGTTAGTTGATGGCGGGGGCGCGAGACTGTACTACAAAGTCTAGTTTTGTAGTACAATTCAAGAATGAAGGCGACGGTGCAGGTACGCTTGGACGATGAGGCGCAGGTGGCTTTGGAGCAACTGGTGCGCGAGAATGGCTGGACTCCATCTGAGGCGGTTCGGAATTCCCTGCGGAAAGTGGCTGAACAGCAGAAGCCCAAACCGCGCCCTCGATTGGTTGGCATCGGCTGCGTCAGTTTTGGCCCCGGCGATTTGGCGACCAACAAAAAGCACATGGAAGGCTTTGGGAAAAAATGGCGCGTTGACAAAAATGGCAATGGCAGATGGGATTGGTAAAGCTCCCGTCGTCTCTGCCGGTCCTCGCCGACTCGAGCTTCTTTGTTGCTCTGTTCAACGACCGCGAGCAAGGGCACACGCGCTGCAAAGCTGCCTACAACTCGTTCGCTGGTCCACTATTCACGGCTGAATCCTGCATCACAGAAGCGCTTCATCTTCTTGGCCATGCTCAGGCGGCTGTTGAAGCAATTCTGACAAATGTGCGGCAGGGAGCACTCGTGGTTCCTTTTCGGCTCGGCGATTGTCCCTCAGAAATCGCTCACCTTATGTCCAAGTATGCCGACACGCCGTGTGACTTCGCCGATGCCTGCCTGATTGCAATGGCTAACCAGCTCAGCACGGGCGATGTTCTCACCCTCGACAGCGACTTCAAGCACTACCGCTGGCGGCGAACACGCAAATTCAACATGCTGATTCCGCTGGACTGAGCACATGCCCTTTGGCCGCAAATCTTCGAAGCCGCGCGAGTACCTGAATGAGGCGGGACTGTATGCCTACGGAGTGAAGGCGTTGGGGCGGCGCATGCGCAGTGTGTCCGAATTGCATCGATTGATGAAGGCGCGCGTGGAACCGGGTGAGGCTGGTGAGACGCATATCTCTGCTGCTCTCGCCCGGCTGAAAGAACACGGCTACCTGGACGATGCGGCGTTTGCTGAGACGTACGCGCGGCTTCGGCAAGAGAACGAAAAGTTTGGGGTTCGGCGGGTGCGGCAGGATTTGCAACAGAAAGGCGTAGACAAAGAGCTGATTGCCGATACGCTGGAGGCTCGTTATGCCCAGACGAATGAAGAGGCGCTGGCGCGGGAACACCTGGATCGGAAGCGGATACGCAAGCCGGAGAACGAGAAGGAAACGGCGCGGGTGATGCGGCGGCTGGTGACAGCGGGGTTCTCGACGGGCGTGATCTACAGGATTCTGCGGCAGTGGGATGTGCCGGAGGAGGCGCTGGCGGCGCTGGAAAACTTAGAGGAGAACCGCCAGGAAGATTAGCCGGGGCGGGAACCAACGCACTCAGACGCTCATTATTCTGGAGCCTTCGACGCGAGGATCTCCAGCATCTCCACCTGCGGCGCCGGATCGAAGAGTTCTTCGGCACGGGCGAACAGGGCTTTGGCAATCGGGCCGGTTACGTGAGCCGTCCTGCCTGCTTCGGTTTGAAATGTGTCGAAGATGCCGAACCTGGACGGCCCCAGTTTAACCGCGTACCACGTTGTTGTCTCCGTCTCGCTGACCGCCAGCGGCTGGGCCGACTTGAGGAACGCTTCAACCTCTTCTTCTTTGCCCGGCTTGGCCTGCAGCAACGCCAAAATTGCAAACTTATCCAATGGGACCTCCTGGGTGTACTCCCAGTAGATGCGGCAGGCCGTGAAACGTAACAGTGCAGATTGTGAATTCTCTGCGACGGAGGGCATGCGTCGAAAGCGCTTCGGCAATTGGAGTTGGCACTGGCTGGTCTTCGTCCGTTGGGTGAAGCGAATTACACTGTTTAGGCCATGGAATATCGCTCTGGGAACGAGATACGCGAACTGTTTCTGCGCTTTTTTGAGACGAAGGGGCACCGCCGGGTGCACTCTTCTTCACTGGTGCCTGCCAACGACCCGACCCTGCTGTTTACCAATGCGGGGATGAACCAGTTCAAGGACCTCTTCCTTGGCGCGGAGAAGCGGGACTACGCGCGCGCGACGACTAGCCAAAAGTGCGTGAGGGCTGGTGGGAAGCATAACGACCTCGAAAACGTCGGGTTTACGCGGCGGCACCACACGTTTTTTGAGATGCTGGGGAATTTCTCGTTCGGGGATTATTTCAAGCGCGATGCAATCCGGTTTGCGTGGGAGCTGGTGACGAGCCCGGAGTGGTTCGGGATCGACAAGGACAAGCTGTACGTGACGATTTTCGAGGGCGATCCGGCGAATGGGGTTCCGCGAGATGGTGAGGCCGAGGGTTACTGGATGGAAGTGGGCGTGCCGAAGGAGCGGATCTTCGAATACGGGCTCAAGGACAACTTCTGGCAGATGGGCGAGACGGGGCCGTGCGGGCCGTGTTCGGAGATTTTCTTCGACATGGGGCTGGAGGCGGCGGAACACCCGGGCGTGGACAAGCCGTTTGGTCAGGACGATGCGCGGTATGTGGAGATTTGGAATTTGGTGTTCATGCAGTTTGACCGGGCGGCGGTGGTGGACGCGGAGACGAAGAAGACCAGCTACAAGCTGACGCCGTTACCTAAGCCGTCGATTGATACGGGGATGGGGCTGGAGCGCGTGGCGGCGGTGCTGCAAGGGAAGATTTCGAATTTTGAAACGGATTTGTTTACGCCGCTGATTGAGAAGGCGGCGGAGCTGACGGGGTTCAGGTATGTCGAATCTCAACGGAAGTCGAAGGCGCTAGCACCAGGAGTTCCTAAAGAGGAAGATTGGCAGGCATGGATTCTGGAAGAGAAGCTCCAATCGGCCAGCCTGCGCATTATTGCCGATCACGCCCGCGCCGCCACCTTCCTCATCAACGACGGCGTGATCCCTGCGAATGAGGGTCGTGGTTACGTGCTCCGCAAGATTCTGCGGCGCGGAATTCGGCATGGACGGCTGCTGGGGCAGGAGAAACCGTTTCTTTTTGAAATGGTGTATGCCGTACGCAATTTGATGCAGAGTGCTTATCCGGAGTTGGCGGATTCGGCGGGACGTGTGGCCAGGGTTGTGGAGGCCGAAGAAAAGCAGTTTGATCGGGTGTTGAAGATTGGCAGCCTCGAGCTTCAGAAAGCAATAGACAAAGCAAAATATCTTGAATTGACGAGGTTCTTTGAGGCGTGGACAGATCGCTTGGATTCTGATCGCTCCCTGAACGAAGCGCTAAACATTGCGAGTGTTAGAGGGGACTTCAAACCTTTCGAGGAAATTGTTCGGAAGTCGCTGGGTGACGCAGACGCGCACCGGTTTGCAGAGGGATCTAAATCCTCCAACCTCAACCCGATTTTGCCCGGCGATGAAGCCTTCCATCTGTATGAGACGTTTGGGCTGCCGCTGGACTTTATGGTGGATGCGGCGCGGGATGCGGGCGTGGCTTTTGACGATGCGGGATTTGAGCAGGCCAAGGAGGCTGAACAGGCTCGGGCGCGGGCTTCGTGGAAGGGCGGGAGCCAGAAGACGGCCAGCCCTGCGTTTCGCGAGCTGCCTAAGACTGGATTTCTGGGCTATAAGCAGCTGATCGCTACGGGCGAGGTGCTGGCGATTGTGAAGGACGGGGTGGGCGTGCCGGCGGCGAATGCTGGGGACGCTGTGGATGTGGTGCTGGACCAGACCAGCTTCTATGGCGACTCGGGCGGGCAGGTGGGCGATACGGGGGTGTTTTTGACTCCGGATGGGAACGCGACGGTGGCGGAGATTACCGGGTGCGTGCTGCCGGTGCAGGGGGTGCGCGCGCACAAGGCGGTGCTGAAACAGGGGCTGGCGGTTGGGGATCGTGTGCAGACGGTGGTGGATGGGACGCGGCGGGACTCGATTCGGCGGAATCATACGGGGACGCATTTGCTGCATGCGGCGCTGAGGCAGGTGCTGGGGACGCATGTGAAGCAGGCGGGCTCGGCGGTGGATGCGACGCGGCTGCGGTTCGATTTCTCGCATTTTGCGCAGGTGGCGGATGAGGAGTTGACGGAGATTGAGCAAATTGTGAACCGCGAGGTGCTGGGGAACGCGCGGGTGGAGACGCTGGAAGATGTGCCTATTGACGTGGCTGTGAATGAGTATCATGCGATGGCTTTGTTCGGCGAGAAGTATGGGGACAAGGTGCGCGTTGTGAGGCTAGCAGATGGATTTTCTACGGAGCTTTGCGGGGGGACGCATACGGGGGCGACGGGCGAGATTGGACTGATCAAGATTGTGAGCGAGGGGTCGGTTTCGTCGGGCGTGAGAAGGCTGGAGGCGATCAGCGGGTTTGGGTCGCTGGATGCATTCCGCGAGGACTTTGCGGTGGCGCAGATCGCATCGCAGGTGGCGCCGACGCAGGCGGGCGGAAGTCTGGTGGACAGTTTCAAGCTGCGGATTGCGACGCAAGAAGATGAGTTGAAACGGTTGCGGCGGGAGTTGGAAGAGGCACGAATGAAGTCGGCTGCCGGGGCGCTGGATGAGGCGCTGGGGCGGGCGGTGGATGTGAAGGGCGTGAAGCTGGTAACGCTGCGGGCGGACTCCCTGGAGCGGGGACAACTGCGGACACTGGTGGACAACCTGAAGCAGAAGCTGGGCGAGGGCGTGGTGGTGCTGGCGTCGGCCCAACCCGATAGCAAAGTTGCGCTGATTGCCGGTGTGACCGCGGGGCTGACCAAGCGGATTCAGGCGGGCAAGCTGGTGGGCGCGGTAGCGAAGCTAGTGGGCGGATCAGGCGGCGGGAAGCCGGAGATCGCGGAGGCTGGCGGCAAGGACCAAGCGCAGATTGATGCGGCTCTGCAGGCGGCGGCGGGGATTGTTGGGGAGCTGATCGTCTAGGCAGAATGACGCCGGAAGACTCGAACTGGCGTACTGCTTCTCACTCTTGCCGCAGAAAAAACCTGCAAGAGTGGGGCACGGAGCATTCTTCTTTATTGAAGGGTGCCTCGGAATTTTGTCGCGATAAGAATCGAGATCCGTTTCTTTTTAAAGATTGAGGGCCGCGCCTTTTTTGGGAGCGGCCCTTGGTGCGTTGGCGCGAGAGCTTACCGGATATGGAAGGCGTAGGCGACCCCGCCGGAGATGATGGGAAACGTCTGCAGAGGGTTCAGGTCGTTCTTCCACTTGGCAATCTGCGCGGTCAAATTGCCTTGAACCTGAACCGCAATCGGGTTGTTGCCGGTAATGCTGTTGCAGTAATAATTTGGCGCCTGGTAGTAGCAAGCCGTGCCCGCCAGATTCGCGTTCAGCGAAGGCGCTCCAATGACGGCTACCCCGATCTCGAACGGGAAGGACCAGTGACCGCCTTTGCGGGGTATCATGTTGCCCCAGCCAGTGGTGATGGTGAAGGCCGGCTTGGTAGTGTTCAGGCCCAGTGTTGCGTTTCCGCTTACCGGAGTGGCGCCAGCAGTGCAACCCACATAAGCCGGATTGTTCGGATTGCAGGACGAATAGTAGGTTGTACCGTTCAAGGTGAAGCTGGTTCCGGCGGCCACAGTATCGGATGCGGAGAGCTGGTTGCCGTTATAGATCAGCACGCCGGGACTGACGCGCCATCCGAACCGGGTGGGGTAATAATCCAGCGCCACGCCGGCTGAGGCCAGGTTGAGGTTGGCGTTGGCGGTGAGGCCATTGGTGGTGAAGTTAGTGGAGTATTTGAAAACGTTACCGGTGCCGCGGATGTTGAAGTGCTGGCTGACGTTGGTGGCGACCTGGAAGTCGATTCCCAAAGGGGAAAGGCCGGCGCCGAAGGCGAGCCGCGAAAACGGCCGGACCTCCGCTGGGGAGTTTCTGACGGAAGGCTGAACCTGGGCGGAGCCGCCGTCGGAGCTGGATTCGGCAACAATCGGGGTCAAGGAAAGACTGGATGATTGGGCCGCCGCGATCAAGGACACGGCTGGCAGGGCAAGCGATAGGCAAATAGCGGTGAGTTTCAAGGAGGAGCCTCCAAATAGTCGTTGTGCCCGGTCAAGCTCAGGCATTCCTGCACGCGCTTTGGCGGTCCGGGATCCGCCTCTGTTATGCGGCTTTGATGCAGCACCGCATTTGCGCGCTGGAGATTTTCCCTCACAGTAGCATGATTGAATCGTGAATCCTCTCTTATCTATCGGTTTTTTCGAGACGATTCCTTTGACCAACGCAAGATTCCAATTTGGGCGGTACGCCGGCAGCCTACCCCACAGCCAGGCAAATACCGTAAGCTTTGCCCATGGTGAAGCGGGCCAAAGAGAGGGAGAACCTTCCGTGGTTGCGGCGGGAGTTGTTGGCCTGGTATGCCGTGAACCGGCGCGAACTTCCCTGGCGCGAGACCCGTGATCCTTACGCGATTTGGGTTTCGGAGATCATGCTGCAGCAGACGAGAGTGGCCGTAGTTGTGGAACGCTACCGTGCATTCCTTTCGAAGTTTCCTACGATTACCGTCCTGGCGATGGCTCCTGTGGAGGAGGTGCTGGCGCTGTGGAGCGGGCTGGGCTACTACCGGCGAGCGCGTATGCTGCACAAGGCGGCGGAGGTTGTGGTGAATGACCATGGCGGTGAGATGCCGGTGACTGCGGAGGCGCTGCGGGCGCTGCCGGGAATCGGCAGCTATACGGCTGCTGCGATTGCGAGCATCGCCTACGGGGAAAAGGCGGCCGTGGTGGATGGCAACGTGGAACGGGTGTTGTGCAGGCTGGAGGGTTGGGAGGGCGGCGGCCGGGTGGCGGAGAAGCGGAGGATTGAGAATCTAGCTGCGGAACTGGTGGATCCCGCGCAACCCGGAGACTTTAATCAGGCAATGATGGAACTGGGAGCGACGGTCTGCTTGCCGCGAAATCCGCAATGCCTGGTTTGCCCGCTGAACGCGGAGTGTAAGACGCGCGGCGAGCACAAGACGGAGCCGCGGGCGCGGATGACGACCCGGGAAGTGGGCTACGCACTGGTGGTACGCACGGGGTGTGTGCCAGGCAGCGGTTTGGATGGCGACGAGGTGCTGCTGGAACAGCGTAGTGCGGAGCAGACGGTGATGCCCGGCCTGTGGGAACTGCCTGCGCTGCGCGATGTGGACGTGCCCGAGGAAGATTTGCGGATGACGGTGCGTCACGCAATTATGCAGGTGAACTACATTGTTCGGATTCGCGCTGTTGCGGAGGAAGACGCGGAGTCGATGACGGTTGCCGAAGGCGAACGGCGCTGGGTTTCGCTGGACGAAGCGGCGGGGATGGCGTTGACGGGAATGGCGCGGAAAGTGCTGACGCGTGCCGGACTTCTTCGGATTGTTGGGAGCGAGAGGGTTTCCGTACGACCGTTGCAGGAAGTAGTCTGAAATTTCGCTTCAGATCAAAAATCCCATCGATTGAAGGGAGAATACGTGACTCGAAATAGAACCTTTGCACTGCTGACCACTGCGATCGTTTTGATACCGGTCGTGCGCGGACAACAAACCGCAAGCAATCCTGTTTCCGAGATTCCAGGTTGGCCGCAGGCGGCGCGGGACGCTGCGGCTTCGATTGACGCCGAAAAAATCCGGGCGCACGTGCGCTTTCTGTCGCTCGACCTGCTGGAGGGACGTGGACCGGGCACACGCGGCGCGGAGCTGGCGGCCGAATATATTGCGACGCAGTTCGCGCTGGCAGGCGTGGAGCCGGCGGGGGACAATGGCACGTATTTCCAGCAGGTTCCTCTGGTGGCTGTGCACACGATTGAGGAGAAGACGAAGTTCTCATTTGTGCCGGTGAACGGGCACCCGGTTGAGCTTGCGTATGGTTCGGAGATCGTGTCAAAGGATCAGACGGGGCAGGCGACGGCGGACTTCGATGCGCCGATCGTCTTTGTTGGATACGGGATCCATGCGCCTGAATACAACTGGAACGACTTTGCTGGAGCGGACGGAAAGGATATCGACCTGAGGGGCAAGATTGCGCTGGTGATTGTGAACGAGCCGCCTTCAGACGATGAGAAGTTCTTCAAGGGCAAGGCACTGACCTACTACGGCCGCTGGACCTACAAGTATGAGGAGGCGGCGAGGCGCGGAGCGGTGGGGGTGTTGATTATCCACCGAAGGGATTTGGCAAGCTACGGCTGGGAAGTGGTGCGGAACTCGCAGGCGATTGAAAAGAGTTATCTGCAGGGCGATCCGGATGCGACGTTGCGAGCGGCGGCATGGATTCAGCACGATGTGGCGCAGCGGCTGTTTACTCTGGCGGGGCTGGGCGATCTGGATAATGCGATTGACGAGGCGGGGAAGCCGGGGACGTTTCATGCTGTGGAGCTTCCGGTGAAGTTGCAGGCGCATATCGAGAGCCGCGTGCGTCGCTATGTGAGCTCAAACGTGGTTGGGCGCGTAGCGGGAGCGAGTGAGGCAAACCAGGCGGTGCTGTATACCGCGCACTACGATCACCTGGGGATTGATCCGGATGGCAAGGGCGACAACATTTACAACGGCGCTGCGGACAACGGAACCGGCTGTGGCATTCTGTTGGAAATGGCGCGGGCCTTTGCGCAATCTTCGACCCGGCCGCCGCATGCGGTGTACTTTGCCGCGGTAACGGCAGAGGAGCAGGGGTTGCTGGGATCGCAGTTTCTGGGCATGCATCCACCGGTGCCAGCGGGGCAGATTTCGCTGGACCTGAATTACGATATGCTGCTGCCGATTGGGATTCCGCGCTCGGTGAGCCTGGGCGGGGCCGAGCGGATTGACTTTTGGCCGACGGTGCAGACGGTTGCGAAAGCATTTGATTTGGCGTTGCTGCCCGATCCGACGCCGGGGGCGGGACATTACTATCGGAGCGACCATTTCTCGCTGGCGCGGGTGGGGATTCCGGCGTTTTCAGTTGACCAGGGGGAGCTGTTTGAAGGGCATACACCGGAGTGGGGACATGCGCAGGCTGAGGACTACGTTGCGCACCACTACCATCAGCCTTCCGACGAGTACCGGACGGACTGGGATTTTCGCGGGAATGCCAAGATGGCGCGGTTTGGGCTGGTGCTGGGATGGATGGCGAGTGGGCAGGCGGGGCCGGTGGAGTGGGTGTCGGGGGACGAGTTTGAACGCGCCCGAAAAGCCAGCGAGAGCAACTCAGGACGGTAGTGAAGGGAGTCGAGGTGTATTCTCCTAGCATGAATCGAGTTCGACTTATGCTTCTCTGTGGGAATTGCGGCGAGGTTCGGAGAGAAGAACGCGGAGTCTTTAAGTGCAGCTGCGATGAGTTGTCGTGGCCTAAAGTAGGCCGTGTGAAAGGAACCGAGACAGAAGAGACCGATCTCGCGAAACACGGCTTTCATTTTGTCGAAAAGGATGCGTTTGGGGACATATATTATCTCGGTCCGCAAAGCCACATTATCCACCTTCTGGAAAACAACCAATGGGAGAGTAGTAAAGCTCCCGATCACTTCTATTACATGCAAGAATATCTCGCATGGATCGATTCAAAACTGCGCGTGAGCTGATCGCTTGGTCCGGGTCGAATGTGCCTGCTGCAATATCTGGTCTTAGGTCGCAGACCTTACACCCTAGTAGTAATCCGCACAGCTAAGGTAATAGCCGCACTGGGTGCAGACGAGCTTGCAGTGGTGGCCGGTGAGCCGGTGCGAGCAGTTGGGGCAGACCTGGCAGTGGTGGTCGACCGGCAGGGCTGGTTCGAGCGCAGGACCAGAATGTGAAAAATCAGTCGCAAAACCGGAATCGAGAGCCGAGGGACGGTGCGGCAGCATGGCGGACAGATTAGCATGGAACGGAGGGCAGGCTTCCTGGCAACATTTTGGGAAGCGCCCGACGCATCAACACCATCAACACCCTGCCGGCACCCTGACTTCCCCTTGAGACGCCACAGGCAGGAACAACCGGATTTCCGATCCCCCAAGGAGGGACAATGGCTAGCAAGGCAAGTGCGGTTTGGACAGGTTCACTGAAGGAAGGCAAAGGCACCATTTCCACGGCAACAGGCGTGCTGAGCAACGCAAACTACTCGTTTGCGACACGCTTTGAAGGCGCAGACTCGGGCACCACGCCCGAGGAACTGATTGCGGCAGCGCACGCAAGCTGCTACTCGATGGCGCTGGGCGCGCAGTTAGGCGGCGCAGGCTTGACACCGGAAAGGATTGAGACCCACGCGGCCGTAACGCTGGCCAAGACGGATGCAGGCTTCGCCATCACGAAGATCGCGTTGACCACCACCGCCAGCGTTCCCGGCGCATCGAAGGAAGCCTTCGACAAGGCCGCTGCCGACGCCAAGGCCGGGTGCCCGATCTCGAAGCTTTTTGCCAACAACACGGAGATTGTGCTGGACGCCAAGCTGGTGTAACGCGATTCAGGCTTTAGCTATGGGTTGTTCTGCGGCCGTTCCGGTTGTCCGGATCGGCCGCAATCGTTTCAACTCAAACAGGCCGTGCCCAGGTCATAAGACTCCGCGTCTCGGGGAGTCATTGCGCTATTCTTGCTGCATCCTTCATTCAGACCTGAATGTGAGCACAAGAGATGAGACGCACCTGTCTTCTTGCCTGTCTTCTAACCTCATCGCTCATCGCCCAACAGCCGCCAAGGACCATGGTCAAGATGGTGGTCCAGTTGCAAAGCCCGGACGTGCCGGCAGACAGCTTTGCCGCAAAACCCAAAACAATAATTCGTGCAGGGACTCAGTTCTGCCGGGTTGAGGAAGAGCCGGACCCTGAGCATGGAATCCGCGGTGTCATGATCACAAACGAGCCCGACGCGTGGATGGTCAACCTTGAGTCGCAATCCGCGCAGCACATGGTCGACCCAGGCCCCACTTTCAACTGCCGAATGCCGATCTTTGCTTCGCTAATTTCCGATCTGCCCGTAGAGGAGACAAAGCAAATCGGCGCGCTTGAGTTTGGCTACGAACTGGAGTTCTTCAAGAGCAAGGGCGCAACCGGGCATCCTGGCGGCGTTCTTCAAACCAAGGAAACTTCGGCTTACAAGCTTAACTTCGGCGACTCGACGGTAGCTTTGTTCACCTACGGCACTCCGGAAAGGCCGCTTGCGGCTGCGTGGACTCATGGCGAAAAGCATGCCATCTTCTGGTACAGCGGTTATGGGGATCTGGATTTCGATCCGAAGCTCTTTGCCAAACCGGAGCACGTGAGGATCGACGAAGTAAAACAATGAGACCATCCGCGCCTGGGGGAAATACCGTTTTCCCGAGGCGTTGGTGGCAATCGTTCACGGCCCGTACAGCCTGCGCCTGCGCGACCGTCTTGAAGAAATTTCCACTCCGTGAGAGAGCGTTCGGGAACCCAAGAAAAAGTTGCTTAGGTCGATCCGCCCATCCCATCCTCGTCTTTCTTCCGCCAATCGGGAGTGCGACGAGGGTGGGATGGTTTTTTTTGTCCCGTAGCGCCCGCTCGCCCATGCGAGTGACGTTCAGGAACTGGTGTTTCACGTGCTATTCCGGTTGGACGCCAAAGGACTCGTCGGCCGCGAAGTTGCTTAACGCCACCCCCGCGTTGCCGCCGGTAAGCGTCACAGTAAGGGTGGTTTGAAGCGTCGTGAGGGGCGCGACAGTCACCGAATCGGTCGGCTTGATGGAGCATACTTCGTTGCAGATGTCATAGACCTCAAGGTTGTACGTGCTGGCGGTGGATACTGCGGGGGTAGCGGTGCTCTGCTGCGTCACGACGACGCTCCCGATGATTCCCGAAATTGTTGCGCCTCCGAGATCGAGTGTGAGCTCGGCAGACAGCGGAGCCGGCTCGTCCTGGGGCGGGAACGGCACCACGTTATAACCGATGATCGAGACCTGGGTTAGCCCGGCGGCGGCGCTCCAGGGCGCGGCGAAGTTGAGCCCCTGGAAAGGAGCCGTTGCCATGGGAAGTACGGCTGGAGTCACGATGATCTCGGCCGGCGTAATTGTGTTCGAGACCGGAGCGGCATAGATGAAATCGCGATAGAGGGCGCTATTGAACATGCAGCCTCCTGCGCCAAGCGTAATGTAGCTGGCCAAGGTTCCCTTGACGCATTCGGGAGCGATTTCCTGGGCGAATGTTGAGCTGGAAACCAGCAGCGCGATCACTGCCGCGAAAACGACTCTCATTTTCATAGTTGGTTACCTCCGGGGGTGAGATGAACAACGTGGCACACTTTAGTACCCAAGTTTAGTTACTGTCAACGCTTTTCCCTGATTACCGGATTAAAAAACGGCAACTCGCACAGCAGCGAGAGGTTTATGTGCTCCGCTTTCTCGATGGGCGCGCGCATTTGACACGGGTTGCTGCATTTGCGAGACTCGAAGATGCTGCCGGTTTGGCGAAGACCGCTGAACCTGGGTACCGTGCCGAAGTGGCGGAATTGGCAGACGCGCGTGGTTCAGGTCCACGTACTCGCAAGGGTGTGGGGGTTCGAGTCCCTTCTTCGGCACCAAAGCAAAATGAGTTGTTTAAATGAGCCGCCTCTGGGTGGCTCTAGTCGTTTTAAGGAAGGTTTTATTTAAGGACTTCAGGCTGAAATTACCTTTGCCGCATGGACCCCGTGTGACAACATCGGGGGATTGCAAGGGTCCGGCCTGCTGGACCAAGCCGACTATAAAAGTACGCCTGCTCGTAGCGAGCAGGCGCAATGGAGGCTGCACATTCATGCTTGCAACGTCGGTCCCGTCGCAAGCTTCATCAGCCGTGAATACCGTGCGGCGGATGTTTTCTTGTCCATGCGGGCGGCATTCAGGAAACGCCCGCATGGAACAAGGTTGAAAAAGTCAGACAGTTTAGAAGGGACCGGGCTAGAAGGTCAGACGGCCTCCCACTTGGATGATGCGCTGGGTGCCTGCAGCCGAAGTGATCTTGCCATAGTTGCCCGATGCGAGGGATGCGGTGGGGTTGGAGAGACTCACCAGGTTGAACACATTGGTGGCCTCGCCGCGAAGCTGGAACACGAGTCCACGCTCGAACTTGATGTTGCGGAACAGCCCCATGTCGATATCCCTGAATCCAGGCCCGTAGAGGCTGTCGCGGCCTGCGTTGCCGTCCGCGCCACCGGGGCCGATGCCGCCCGCTACGCCCGGCCCGTTCGGTGTGAAAGCTGCCGTGTTGAACCACTCTGCGACCGTACCCCCGGCACAGAGACGGCAACGGTGTGCGTTGAGCACTGGGTTTTGGCCGGCAACAACATCCGGGCGCTGATTGTTCGTGCTGTCAAAGCTTTTATTGGCGCCTGTGGTCGGCGTGAATACCCCACCGCTGTGCAGATACACAATCGGTGAGATCTGCCAACCGTTGACCACTTCCTTGAGGATTCTGTTCTCTCCGTGGAAGTAGTCGCTGTTCCATATGCCGGATATCGCAGCGTTGCTGCGAATGTCGGCACTCATATTGCCTTTTTCCTCCCCAAGTCCGCCGCCGATCGCGCCCAGACTATTATTGTTTGGGGTGAAGGGACCGCCAAAGTAGCCGGAATCCTGCGGTGACGAAAGTCCATCCGCGTCCGGCTCGAAGCTATCGATTGCATGGCTCCAGACATAGAAACCATTGACGCTGAAGTTACGGGAGAGCTGCTTGCCCCCCGAGATTTGAAGGGAGTGGTAACTACCCGTCAGGTCTGACAACAAATCGGTGATCGATGCCCCCAGTACGCTAGGGCCGTAGTTAATGGCGGCCGCACCCTTCGGACATGGTCCAACGCAGGGATCGAACTGACGCCGGTCGGCGACGCTCTGCGCCGAAGTGCTTGGGGTCCCGAAAGCGGTGGAATAGGGGGCGTAGTTGGCATCAATAAAGTTGGGCAGATCATGTGAGAGCGCAGCTACATACGCCGCCGTCATAGTTACCTTGCCGGGCAACTGCCGCTGCACGGAAAGATTGAACTGGTAGACGTAGGGATATTTGAATTGTGGTGAGATAGCTTCAGTGGCGCCGCCCGGCCCGGCGACGAATGTGGGCTTGCTGGGTGTATAGGTGTACGGAAACAGGCCGCCCCCCGGCGCCGTCGAGGGGAAATCTCCCGGCGTCGAATAGAAATTAGTGATGGAAGTGAGGTTGCCCTCGCCTTGCTCCGGCCGAATCGCGAATGGCTGAGCATTTCCGGGTTGGTTCCACTCGTTGCCCGCAACGGTGCCGTAGAAGATGCCGCCGGCGCCGCGAATCGAGGTTTTGCCATTGCCGAAGGGGTCCCACGCGAAGCCGATGCGGGGCGAAATATGGTAGTACTCCGTGGAGATGATGCCGCGGCCGATGCCCTTGTCACTGGGGAACACGACGCCGTTCGGCGCATTAGGGGCCACAGTGGATTGCTGCCCGGGAATGAACGATTCCGTCCGGTTATGGGGATCGACGGGAGGTGTATCGACGTCCCAACGGATTCCAAGGTTGGCCGTAAACCGGGGGGTGATGCGGTAGTTGTCCTGAAAGAAAACGGCGTAGTGCCATGTGTTCAGATGCGTGGTATAGGGCGAGTCCTGCTCAGCCGAGGAGGCCTGACCGGTAACCCAGTCTGAAGTCACATTGCCTGTGGTGGTGGGAGCTGAGGTGGCAAAGCTGATGCTGCCAAAGTTCAACAGATTGGCAAAGAACATGGTCTTGTCCAGAGCCCACTCGCCGCCAAGGTAGAGGTTGTGTTTGCCCTTGACCATGCTGACCATGTCGCGCAGTTCATAGTTGTCAGAACCCGTGAACGGACCTGCATTTGTCGCGGTCGCCGAGAAATTGGTTTCTGAGATGCTGGGCAACGAAGGCGGCCCCTGAATGAGAAAGTCCGAGCCGTACGATGCGAGGGTTTGCGATGCCGGGCCGGTAAAGGGCAGGTTGACGCGTCCGCCTGCGGCACGGGTGAAAGTGAGCCACGCTTGGTTGGCAGTGGTTGGGTTGAAGGTGTGAACGTCGCTCACGTTGATATTGGTGCCGTTCGAGGCGTTCTCATTGATTGTCCACGGGATGTTGCCGCCTGGGTTGTTGCCCAGCACGTTCCTCGAGAAGAAATAGGTCGCCGTCGCATGGTCCTTCTCGCCGATGTTCTGGTCATACTTGCCCAGGTATTCATTTTCCGTTGTCGGGTTGGGCAAGAGACCGGAGTAAGCCCCGCCCCCTTTTGTCGGGTTGAGTGCGCCATTCGGCAGCGGGATATGAGAGCCGATGGTGTTGCTCACGTTGTCCATGTTTGCAACGGTTGTGTCCAGCAGGGAGGAAGGAATGCACTTCCCTGCAGTAGCAGCACTAACAACCTGGCAACCGGGACCACTATTCGCTCCATTCACCGGCGTCTTTGTTCCCGGCATGTAGACCGTGAAGTTGTCCGTGGTAAAGTCGCCCAGACGCTCAGCGGCCGTTGGCACAATGGCGCCGGTATACACCGTATCGGTTACCTGGCGCACACCGGCATAGCTGAAGAAGAAGAACGCCTTGTCCTTCTTGATGGGGCCGCCCACGTCTCCTCCAAATTGGTTGCGGTGGTAAGGCGTAACGACGATCTGGCCCGCGGCGTTCTTTGCCGGGATCCAACTGTTGGCGTTGAAGTCGGTGTTCCGGTTGAACTCGAACGCGCCGCCATGAAACTGGTTTGTTCCCGACTTGGTGATCACCGAGACCACAGCGGCAGAGAATTGGCCGTATTGCGCCGAGAATGCGCTGGTCTCTACGCGAAACTCCTCCACTGCGTCAGGGTTGGGCGACGGGTTGCCGTAGTTGCGCATGCCGGTGATGTTGTTGCCGCCATCCAGATAGAAAGCCACCGCAGCACTGCCGCCATCCATTGAGCCGTTGACTTGCACATCCTCGATGTACAGTCCAGTGGCCATAGTGGGGTTGCCGGAGGGGTTCGAGGAGGGGCTGTTGTTATTGGCCATCACACCGGGAGTGAGGGAAACCTCGGAGTAGACATTGCGATTGACCAGGGGCAGGCCGACGATCTCGTCCGGCTCAATGGTTCGGCCCAATACAGCGTCAGCCGTATTCACGAGCGGGGGAGCCTCAGTGACAGTGATGGTGGCAGTCTGGGCACCGATGGTGAGTTTGATTTCAACGGTCAGTGTCTGGTCCACGTCGAGGGCTAGATTCTGCTGCACAAAGCGTTCAAAGCTGGGTGCCGTTGCTTCGACGGTGTACCTGCCCACGGGAAGGTAATCGATGCGGTACTCCCCATAGCCGTTTACCGGCGCCGACCGGGAGAAGCCAGTATCCACGTTGGTGGCCTTCACGGTGGCCGTATTGACCACCGCGCCTTGTTGATCTTTCACGGTGCCGACGATGGACCCGGTCGTCTGCTGTCCACATGTGACGGTACTGAGGCCAAGGATCAGAGCGAGTACCACAAGAAATTGCGTACCTGCGCGTGTCATGAGTGTCCTCGTCATGTTGCGTGTTTTCATACTGCCTCCGAAATTATTTGCGAGTTACGCTATCCTAGTTGCGTTTCGCCTGATATTTTGTTGTTGCTTCGACCTTTTGTGGCAAGCTTCGCTTTGAGAGGCTGGCATGGGTCAATTCTCTCCCCGGCTTTCTGGATCTCCGGGAAAACGCCCCAATGCTCGACTTCGCAAACACGAATGGCAAGTGACTCACCGTTTGGTACTGAACTGAATCAGTATCCTTTGTTAAATGAATGACGTAGCAGCGCACGTTTTTCTTGTGTCAAACGTCCTTGCATACCGTGGAAAGGCCCGAGTATCATCTCGGAATTCCAATGACCCGAGTGAGCGCAAGCCCGAACGCCTGGCATCCTCAAACAAAAGAGGAGCGTGAGGCGATTCTGCGCGAGTTGAAAAAGGTTTTGGCCAGCCCGCACTTTTCCAGCAGCAAACGCTACCCCGCGCTGCTCCAGTACATCGTGGAAAAGACGCTGGAGGGCAAGTCGGATCTCTTAAAAGAGCGGACTCTTGGCGTTGATGTTTTCGATCGACAGCCGGCATACGACACGAACGCCGACACTGTGGTTCGGTATACAGCTGGGGAAGTCAGAAAGCGCCTTTCGCTCTACTATCACGAACTCGGGCGAGGCTCGCAGATCCGAATTTCACTTCCGGCGGGCTCGTATGTCCCGGAGTTCCTGCATGGGCACGAAGAGCTCGACGAGATGGGAGACGATCCAGCCTCTTCTGCAACTCCCGTCCACAATGGTCACTTCTCCAATGCGCCGGTTGGCGAAATGCCCGAACCGGAGCTGCTTGCGCCGTCGACGCTTGTGGCGCAGACCTTCCCTCCGGGCGCGGCAGCCAATTTGAGCCTCGGCACGGTACCCCGGCGAAGCGAATCATCCTCCAGACGACTGTTCTGGCTGGCCTGCGCGGCGGCTGTCGTGGTGATCACAATCGGCGGGATGAGCTGGAGATATCGCAATGCTCATTCTCAAACTGCCCTGGACGATTTTTGGCGCCCTGTCTTGCACGATCAGCGAACGATTCTCATTTGCACAGGGAGCGTGATCTTCGCGCCGGAGAGGGTTTCAGGGACTCTCACCGCAGGAAAGGACATTGAATACCCTTTCGTTTCCATGGAGGGAGCGTCTGCAATTTCGCATGTAAGCGGACTGCTTCAGAGTTCCGGAGCACAAACGGAGCTCAAGTCCGCGGGGGCGACTCCCTTGACTGAACTCCGTGAACATTCATTCATACTGGTGGGAGCTTTCAACAACCCATGGTCGCTGCGCCTGGTTGAGCCATTGCGATTTCATTTTGCATCCGAGCCGGCTGAGTCGATTGTCGACCGGATGCAGCCACAGGTTCGGTGGTCCCGTGACCCTTCGGTTTCCTATTCCAGTGCGGACGATTATGCGCTCGTGGCGCGGTATCGCGATACTACGACCGATAATTGGGTTGTTGTCCTGGCTGGAATTGGACGCAACGGAACTGAAGCCGCTGCTGAATTCGCAAGCAGCCCGCATTACATGCAGCTGCTTCGAGACCAACTCGGAAAAGATTTCAATGCCCGGAATATAGAGGCTGTTTTGAAGGTAAGCGTGATCGATGGAAAGACGGGAGCGCCTTCGATCCTTGCCGTGCATGCCTGGTGAGCGCCGCGGGCAATACGACCGCCATCTAATGCACTTCCGCGTCAGCTAAAGCCAGACCGTGGCAATCGCCATGGCGGACCCTCAGGAACAAGCACCACCGGGGATGTCCGGCGTGGCTCCGGTGTACGTCGAATAGCACAAAACCGTATGCACGGATCACTGTGTGAATTTCGGTTCGATCCCTGCCTGTATAGCCTGCTGAAACGCTTTCCACCCGCATGAGTCGTCGGCTTGGCTGCATCCAGGTACGAATACCGGCACGCGTTCCGGAGGGCTCTTTACGTTCAGGGGCGTTGCACGGCGCATCTGGTCAAGTGTTTGTGCCGTATAGGAAGTGCGCACCGAATAGTCACCCGTCTGACGGTCCTGCCACAGCTCAAACACCAGCGCACCGCCCGGCGGAGTGTCGTCGAGCCGACCATCGATGAGCCAATTGAGACCAAGCGACCCGCTGATGTTCGAAAGGTTGGTGTCATGGCCGACCAGGATCAGAAGACGGTCTTCAGGCTTGCCCAGCGCTCCGGCAACCGGCTTACCGCTCGCCGCCTGGCGCATGGAATCCAGAATGTGAAGTAGCAGGTTAGAAGACTGAGAGAGCGCGAGGAAGGTGGTGCGCCGCTCCAGTTCGGCATTGGCGGTGTGGAGCTGCATCAACTCGCGTAGCTTGTTCGCGTCCACGCGTCCCCATCCGACCTGTAATGCATCCATACCTTCCGCATATTCGAGTAGGAGATTTTCAGCCATGGTGGCAGCCGTGCTCATGGGCCCGCGAAGATCGACGAGATGGTCGCCCTTGCCAGGAGCGATTGAAGATGGGATGTCGAAAAGCGAACTGTGTGCGCCGGCGCAGGCTGGGCCTGGCTTACATCCCAGCAGGACTTCTTCGAGCGCCTGAAGCTGCGGCCGGTAAGCTTCCATCAGTCCTTCCGGATTGTTACCGATGCGCCCGGCGATCGCTGCGACTGCGAGCGCTTTGTCCGGATGCCCCACTCTTGCCTCCAGCGAGTGAAACAGCGGATCGGGCGTGCCTTCCGGCAGCGCCTTCACGTCGACTTTGCAGCCGGGAAACATGCCTGCAGCCAGCGCCTTGCCGGTTTCGCGGGTGCGCTGGTCGGAGTCGGCAATCACGGACACGAGACCAGCGTCGGCGCATCCTTCGGGCGTGAACAGGCCCTCGTGAGCGAACAGTTCGCGGTCGTAAGCGCCGAAGAGCGTCATCAGCTTTGCGCCGTGTTCGGTAAGATAGCCTGGCGGGACGCTCCACTGCGGCCAGGGCTTAGCTGAGTACTGATTGAGGGTGTCTGTCTTGCCGGTGGGTGAACGCACGCCGTGCCGGCTGACGATGACTATGTACTTCAGTGCTTCCGGGGTTGCTGCCGGGGCCGATGCATTAATTTGCGCGTGACCTTGCGCGGGCGGCAGCATTGTTACGACGGCGAAAGCACTAAGGATTGCGACGGCGTGCCTAGCCGCGCGAAGTTGTGTCATGGCTTTTCCTTCTGCGCCGCTGTGGAGTACACGCGAATCTCTGCGGACTTTGAGCCCGATGCCGGAACGCCAACGTAGAGGTTGTTCTCCGCGGGCACAAACAGCGCGGTCTTGGCTCCCGCCGCTGTATGTGTCGCGCCGACGGTTGACATTCCCGCGCCACCGTCGACCTGGATCACGTCCACCTCGCCCGAACCGCTGATGACGAACAAGTGGCGCTGCGCCGCGTCGTAGAAGAGGTCGTCGGCCCCATCGCCGATGGCCACGCGCGCAATTTCAGCGCCGGTGGCTGCGTTCAGCGCAAGCAGCGTAGCCGGGGTGCGGCATGCAACGTAGAGCCGTTGCCGCTCGCTGTCATAGGCCATCGGAACATTATCCGCTGCGCCGGTCAGCTTCCAGTGCGCGACGATGGAGTTGCTTGCGCCGTCGATTACCGCGACCTCCGCCGAGTCGGCGATGTTGGCGAATGCGCGCCGGCCCTGCGCATCGAAGTCGAGCGCCTCCGGATGGCTGCCCACGGCAAGGTTCGCCAACAGCATGAACTTCGCCGTATCGACTACGGCAATTCTGCCTGGAACCGCCGCGCTTCCACCGCCGTGGCCAACGTAAAGCAGGTGATGCGCATCGTCGAAGACCATGTCGTCGGCATCGTCTGAGAGCTTGATGCTGCCCCCAAGCTTCAGTGGGCTGCCCCTGTAGAGCCTGAGTTCCGCAAGCGAACCATCGGCAACGTAGAGGCTTCCTGTGGCCTGATCCCATACCAGGCCATGCGGCTTGCCGAGGCCGGTGATGCTCTGGTCCACTTTCCCCGTCTTCAGGTCGATGACTTCAACAGAATGATTGCCCGTGGCTGCAACAAACAGGCGACGGCCGGCCGCGTCGATAGCGAAGTGGTCAAACTTCCCGGTGACGCCGGGGAGTGGGATGGTTTGGCTGAGAGGTAGCGAATTGGTTTGTGAAGTTGCTGCGAGAGAAGTTGCAAAAAGAAGAGCCGTTACCAGAGTCCGCATTGTTTAGTTTCCAAATCGAAAGCAGAAATGTGCGAGCGCCAGGAACGACCCTTGATGCCCGACTTGATTTACTTCTCCCAGCCGGAGTTCCACTTCAGGCCTATTTCATAAGTCGGCTTGTAGTACTCGCGCTGCGTCATGTACTGCTCACTGCCGTTGTAGAAGCCGAACACCTCGTTGTTCAGATTGAGGCCCTGCACCTGGAGCCTTAGTCCGCGATAGATGCGGGCTTCCATCTGCGCGTCTACCTGGAAATGCGGGTAGAAGTAGTTGTCGCCGCAAGGCCCATTGATGGGCCCGTTAAGAGGTGCGGAAGCGGTTGGGTTCGGATTCGTATTACCGCACACGCCAGGCTGATTGGAGTCCGTTGAGAAGTACTGGTAAGCGTCAATATTGGCGGCGTTATAGGACGCGCCCATATGCACCGAGTAACGGCGATACTCGTACTCAGGTTCGATGTTGAAGGCATGCCGCGCCGTTCCCATCAGCGACGGCGAGTCGTCGCGATCGGGCAGGCCGCTGATGTGCGAATCGTTGTAGGAATAGTTCGCCATCAGGCCCAGGCCGCGGAAAGCTCCTGGCAGGTTGGTGTACTTCTGCTGCAAGCCGAACTCCAGTCCCCACACGTTGGCGTTGGAGCCATTGATATTTTGCGTCTCCAGAGCAACATTCGTTGCGACTCCAGCGATGTTGGCAAACGCTGCGCAAGAAACGGAGCAGGGCTCGTTGGCCGTGACAATCGGATTCGTCAATTGCTTATAGAAAAATCCCGCTTGAATCAGGCCGAATGGCTTCAACTGCTGCTCCAGCAGCAAATCGTAGTTGTTGGCGTGGGTGGGCAATTCATTCGGGTTGCCGATAGTGGCCACGATGTTACCTGGACCGACGGCGGAAGCAGCGTACGGCACTAGATCGTACTGGTTGGGCCGGGAGATGCCGCGCGCGTAGACCGCGCGGACTGCCGTCTCAGGCGTAATGGCATAGCGTGCCTGAATGCTGGGCAGAGGATCGATGTAGTCCTTGCCATTCGTAACTGGTGTCGTTCCAACCCAGTTTCCGTTGTTGTCCATCCCGTCACCGTTGGGACCGGCGGCCGGGTTTACCAGGTATCCCAATCCATACTCATGCGTCGCTTCAAGACGCAGTCCGGTTTGCAAGCTCAAATGGGGCAAATGGAGTGTGTTCATGATGTAACCGGCGGTGACGCGTTCGATCAGATTGTAGTTGGCGGGGTCCGATGAGCCCCGGGTGGCGGGCACGTCGAGTGGAAGCAGGCCCGGATTGGCGCCAAGGAATTGATCCACCTTGTAGTGGTCCGTCGTTTCCCCCATGTGGTATGTGCCATCGTAGTAGTGCGGGTCCTGGAAGCCGCCGGCGAAGATCTCCGAGTTTGCCGGGGACGGATAAGACGGCGCGCTGCAGGTGTCGCTGGTCGGGTAGCCGGGATCCGCCTTCGGATTCGGGCAGTAATCGAACGTGGGCGTCTCGGCATTCTGGCCCTTGTGAGCATTGCGGAACTCACCGCCGAACTCAAGCGTGGCGGAGTGCTTGCCGAGGTGATAGTTGAACCCCATCGCGCCCCACTCCTGCAAGTTCAGTTGAACCGCCTGGCCGGTGGTGGTGTTGATATTGTCCAGCGTGTAATTTGACAGGCTGTAGAGGTTGTCAGCCTGGCTGGTGGTGTTCGGCACCATGCAGTTCGGGGACCACTGCGGACGGTAGGGGTCGCCATTAAGTCCGCCGAGGTAGTCGCAATTGCCCGATGGCCCGTTTTTCAACTCTGAACTGGGATCGAAGGCGCCTCCCGGATTGCCTCCGGCGTTAAGCTCGCGCGAGCGCGATACAGAAGAACCCCAGGTAAACCACTTGTTTCCGTACACATGGTTTCCGCCCAGCGAGAGGCTGCCGATCATGAAATCCGGACGCCTGATGGAGTACTTGAACTTCGGCTTGGCGTCGGTCTGGATGGTGTAGGTCCACTTGTCGCCCCAGTCCTTGAAGTCCGAGAGAAGTAAGTGAGCGGCCAGGGTGGAGTGTTCGCTGAGCTTGTAATCGGCGCCCATGGTGCCGCCCCAGCGCAAGCGCTGATGGCGATACTCGCGGAGGTCGATGCTGTCGTAATATGGCGTCGTGCTAGTGATGCTATTGGCGTTAAGGTCCGGAGTCGGCTCAATGTCGTTGTATCCGCGTCCGTTGTAATCGTAGTTCGCGCCCAGGATGACGCCCCAGCGCTTGCTGGCGCCGAAGCGCTTGCCAAGCGTAAAGCCCAACAAGCCCATGTAGCGGTCATTCTCGATGGGTGACATTCCCAGTGTGGAGATGGCATCGAAGGTGGGCGCTTCGCCGGCCATCTTCGTCACCATGTTGACCGATCCGCCGATGCCGTCCGCGTCCTGATTGGCGGAGAGCGTCTTGTTCAGCTCAATCGACTGCACCATGTCGGCGGGAATCGTGGCCAGGATGACCTGGCGCACATTCGATTCCGGCGACGGAATGGTTACGCCGTCGATGGTGGTGTTGGTCAGGCGGGGATCCAGTCCGCGAACCTGGACGTAGACAGCCTCACCCTCATCGCGCTGGACGGTCACGCCCGGCATGCGGCCAATGGCATCGGCGACATTGGCGTTGGGGAGCGAAAGTATCTGGGTCTCCGGCATTACCTGCAGAATATTGGGCGCGGTAATCTCCTGATTGATAGCCTGCAGTTCATCCTTACCGCTCGCCGCGGTGACCACAACCTGCTCGTCGCTCGAAGCCACGGCCAGGGTCACATCAGCGTGAAGCGTTTGTCCAGCGGCAACCGTAACGGTCTTCGTGGTCGAAGTGAATCCAATGCTGGTTACTTTCAAGGTATAGGCGCCAGAAGCCACTGCCGGAAAAATGTATTCGCCCAGCGCGTCGGAGGTAGTGGACAACCCCGACGGAACGAGTTGGATGGCTGCGCTCTGGATGACGGCGCCGGTTGCGTCAGCCACTCGTCCGGTAACTGCGCCCTTGGTTGACTGCCCCAAAGCGGGCAGCGACAGGACAAGCATCAGTATGGATATAAGCGGCAAACGTCTCATATGGTCTCCTTGACCAACCGGAAAATCTAATTCGCATTGCAACGGAGGGAGTCCGGCCGATCACAAGTCGGAGTTTAGGAAGCTTTGTTAAAGACCCGTTAACAACGCGGTGAAATTCTTCTAAGGTTTGTGCGCGAATGAACAATTCCGCGAGCATTCATGTTGAAATTAATCTGTCATTCGCCGTTTTTGTAAAAACGGATTTCCGGTATGTCTGAGAGGCCCGATGCGCATTCTTGTAATTGAAGACGAAGTCCGCATGCTGGCGTTGCTGCGTATAGGACTCTACGAGTCCGGTTATACGGTGATGACCGCGAGCGATGGTGAGTCAGGCCTGGCGGCCGCATTGGCTCACGACTTCAGCGCTATTGTGCTGGACATCGGCCTGCCTCGACGCGATGGGTTTTCCGTGGCGCAGGCGCTGCGGGAACGCAAGTGCGCCACTCCATTGTTGATGCTGACAGCGCGCGACGGGGAAGACGACATCATTCGCGGTCTCGACCTGGGCGCGGACGACTACATGCTCAAGCCCTTTTCATTTCAGGAATTGGTTGCACGGCTGCAGTCCATCACGCGGCCGCATCGGGAAGAGAAAGTGAGCCGCATTGAAGCGGGCGACCTGGTGGTTGATGCTGTGCGCCACTCGGTGACACGTGCTGACGCCAGCATTGAATTGACCCGCACAGAGTTCGCGCTGCTGGGACGGTTGGTGCGTAGTGCCGGTGGCTGCGTTTCGCGCCAAGCGCTGAGCGAGAGCGTTTGGGGCTCCGACGCAACCGTCGGGCCCGGTGCTCTCGACGTGCTGGTGAGCTCGGTACGGCGCAAGATTGACGCGCCATTTCAGCACAAGCTCATTTGTACCGTGCGGGGCGCTGGCTACCTGCTGAAGGTGCAGCGAGCCACGGGGAGCGCGTCGCAATGAATTCTCTCCCTATCCGCGTGCGCCTTTCGCTGTGGTACTTCGCGATGTTCGCATCGGCGGCCATCCTGCTGAGCGTCATCAGTCTTTGGATGTTGCGCCGCAGCATGGATGTAACGGAATATCACGAATTGCAGGAGCGGGCTGAAGATGTGCAGCTGGTGCTGCTACATGAAGATCCGCAGCAAAGCCTGGACGGGTTGCAAAAGGACTTTGAATCCATCTACAGCATCAAGGACGACGGCAAATATCTGCAGGTCCGCGACCAGGAAGGCAATTGGATCTTCCGATCGAAGCGCATGATCCTGGAGAATCCCGACCTACCGCAGCCAGATCGGATTCCCTCCGAAGGCATCCAAAGTGAGTTTCACCAAGGCACGCGTTTTGTACGTGTGCTTGCGTACCCCGTCGTCGTGCGGGGAAAGATCTACTCGGTGCAAACCGGCATGGCGCTCAATAAGTCCGCCGCGCTATTTACCATGTTTCGCACCGACCTGTTTTTGCTTACGCCGGCAGTGATTCTGCTGGCCGCGCTGGCCGGGCACCTGATGAGCCGCAAGGCGCTGAAGCCAGTGGCCGCTCTCGCTGCCCAGGCACGCCTCATCAACGATCGTAACCTCGATACCCGCCTTCCCATACCCAACACCGGGGATGAAATCTCCGCTCTTACCAAGACTCTCAACCAGATGCTGGAGCGGATTGACAAGGCATTCGCCAGCGTGCGCGCTTTCACCGGCAACGCTTCGCATGAATTGCGCACGCCCCTCTCGCTCCTTCGCACTGAGATCGACGTCGCACTCTATCGTCCGCGCACAGCGGAAGAGTATCGCGAAACACTGATGCGGCTCAACGAGGAGGCCGTGCGCATGACAAATCTGGTTGAGAACCTCCTCTCACTGGCTCGGGCCGACGGCGGAGCAGAGGCCTTAAGCATGGTCCCGATCGACTTGCGTGCTCTCATCCAAAGTGCTGAAAGGACATGGACGGCTCCGATGCAGCGCGCCATGCTCGATTTTCACGTTGAGATGCCGGACAGCCTTTTTCTTCTTGGCGACTCGGGCAGCATTCAACGGTTGTTGTCCATCCTCTTGGAGAATGCGGCCAAATATACCCCGCCAGGAGGATCGGTTATCCTCAGCGCAGCAGTCGCCAGTGGACGCATCGTTATTTCCGTTCGCGATACCGGCGTTGGCATTTCCGCCGAAGATATCCCACGCATTTTCGAACGGTTCTACCGCGTGGCACAGCCCAACGACCCGTCGCCACGCGGTTCGGGCTTGGGCTTGGCACTGGCAAAATGGATCGCCGAACGGCACGGGACGCAGGTGACGGTAGAAAGCCTGACGGGTAGAGGTAGCTGTTTTTCCTTCTCGCTCGAGAATGCCGCTCTTTCTGTTTCAAGCAGGAGTGTTTTCGCTGTTGCAAGCGCTGATTAGAAGGCGGCGTTGAAGCGGATACTTTTCAATGCACTTGAATGGTTCCGAATCGTTCAGTTCTACGCTGATCCCTCTGAGTGCTAACTGCTCACACCTGAATCTGGTTGTGGCACCTTGACCTTGCCGGAGGCGCCAAGCGCAATTGAGGACCTAGCCGGTCCGTCACAAATCAACTCACGAGCCGCATCGAATTAACAGAACTGTGTATAAGCTGTTTGGTCTATGGTGGGCCCGGAGGGATTCGAACCCCCAACCAAGGGATTATGAGTCCCCTGCTCTAACCGTTGAGCTACAGGCCCTGTTTGATGCTTGTTATCTCAATTCAACGTTCGACTACACACTTCAATGACTGCTATGGACGATTGAAGTCTATTGCACTTCGGGTGGTGAGTGTTCCCTCTGCCGGGTGCATTCTCAGTTTGACACAGACACTTGGAGCGGGTCACCTGATCGGAAAGGGGCGAGATGGTGTGGACTCGGTTGCCACTACAATGGATAGGTGATGGAACTTGTGCAGATTTTGCCGGCGCGGAAGTCTCCGGCACCTAAGCCCGAATGGCTGAAGGCGCGCGCGCCTGTGGGCGAGAACTACCATGACCTGAAGCGGCTGGCGCGCTCGCTGGGATTGCACACGGTGTGCGAGAGCGCGCAGTGCCCGAATATTGGCGAGTGCTGGCACCACAAGACGGCAACCTTCATGATGCTGGGTAACCTGTGCACGCGGCGGTGCGGGTTCTGCGCCGTTCCCAAGGGACGGCCCGAGCCAATTGACTTTGATGAGCCGCGGCGCGTGGCCCAGGCAGTTGCTTTACTGGGTCTGCAACACGCGGTAATTACGAGCGTGAACCGGGACGACGACCTGGTGGGTGGGGCACGTGCGTTTGCGATGGTGATTGAGGAGATACGGCGGCAGGCTCCGGGGTGCCGGGCCGAGGTGCTGATTCCGGATTTCCAGGGGAATGCCGAGGCGATTCGGATTGTTGTGGAGGCCAAGCCGGAGGTGCTGAACCATAACACGGAGTCGGTGCCGCGGTTGTACCGCGTGGTGCGGTCTGGTGCGCGGTACGAGCGGACGCTTGAACTGCTGCGCTACGCCAAGGAGCTGAACCCTCGAGGGATCACCAAGTCTGGCGTGATGGTTGGACTGGGTGAAGAGACCCACGAGTTGCTTGAGGTGTTCCGCGACCTCGCGAAGGTGCATTGCGACATCCTCACGATCGGGCAGTATTTGCGGCCTTCGCGCGATCATTTGCCGATGGCGCGGCTGTATACTCCGCGCGAGTTTGGCGAGTTGAAGACCGAGGCGCTGAAGATGGGCTTCCGGCATGTGGAGTCAGGACCACTGGTGCGGTCGAGCTATCACGCGCATGAGCAGGCGGCTTCAACGGGGCTGACTGTGGTGTCATGAGGGGTTCCGAACCTCGACCCGCGCCGCGACGAGTTGTAGAATAGCCGTTGGCAGTCTGGCACTTACGAGGGAAGAACCCGATGGCATCGTTCATTGAAGGCAATGCAGCAACCAAGGGACTTTACGGCGACCTGAAGCGGCGCATGGACGGCACCGTGGCCACGTTTCAGGCGAACCTGGCTTCGACGCGAACTGGGCGCGCGAGCGTACACATGCTCGACCAGATCAAGGTGGAATACTATGGCACGCACATGCCGATCAATCAGCTTGCCCAGGTTTCGACGCCTGAGGCGCAACTGATTTTGATTGCGCCCTTCGACCCGACGGTGGTGAAGGAGATTGAGAAGGCGCTGCAAGGCTCCGATCTTGGCCTGAACCCGCAGTCGGATGGCAAGGTGATTCGCGTGCCTGTGCCGCCGATGACTGAGGAGAGGCGGCGCGACGTGGTGAAGCATCTGAAGCGCGTGCTGGAAGAGCATCGGACGGCGGTTCGCAATGTGCGACGCGACGGGAATGACGCGTTGAAGAAGCTGGCGAAGGAAAAGAAGATCAGCGAGGACGACGAGAAGCGCGCGCTTGACGAAGTGCAGAAGATGACCGATCAGGAGATCCTGCGGATGGAGGAACTCTCGGCTAAGAAGGAAATTGAAGTGATGCAGGTTTGATTTCCTGAAACACACCTCGAAATTGCCTATTTTGAAACGGAAAGTGCCGTTTTTGGGTACTAAATTGACGTAAGGGGCATGTTTTTGGGGGTGTTTTTTTCATCAATGAGCGTATGATGCCCATCGCCAAATCAACTACATGTCTTTGATTGCATAATATTTATCTCCTCTACCCCGGCAACTGACCGCTTTGAAAAATGCGCATTTTCGGGGAGAGGGGGGTGGGGTATTTATTTGTTTTGCGCGTTCCGCGCTGCCGGGCCGCCCTTCCTCTCCATTCTATTGTGCGCCAGCTGAAAGTTATTTTCCGCAAAGGACGAAAACAGAGCTGAGTTCGCCACGTGGGAGAGACTTCCCGTAATAAGGAAGCGGAAATGATGCAGGTGTGGCTACATCGATTCCGACTCTTTCCATCCTCTTCTCGAACTGCGCAGCTCGATCCTTTTCAGACCGGAAACACGGGTTATCCCAATTTTTCGCAGATCGTCTTGCGGGTCGCGAAATTTAGGCGCCTCTGGATAGACTGGGCCGAAATAATTTGCTTCCCCTTGCTGCGTTTTATACGACTTCCCATCGATCGAGTTATCAATATCCTCCTCTGTTGGGGCAAGGCGCATCAGGACGAGCTGGCAAATTGGGCGCCCTGGGTAAAGAAGCACTGGCGTATTGGAAACATTAGCGATCTCCAAGGTTAGACATCCGCGATATTGCGGATGAATCCACGGCGCTGTTTCAACGACGATGAAGGTTCGGGCGACAGATGACTTGGTCAGGACCTGGCCTGAAACGTCTGATGGGAGCTTGATGAATTCAAGAGTGGCTCCTAGCACTGTTTGATGTGCGGGCACAACTAGGAACTGGCCAAGCGGGACATGCATCCGATCATGAAGGGAGGTGGCCGAACTTCGATCAGGTGAGAAGTATGGTCGATCCAATGTCTTTGGAAGTAGGAAATAGCATCCAAGGCGAAGATCTACAGAGTCGGCATCGAAGATATCGCTCTCTTGATCTTAGAGCATCGGAGTTATTACGAGGTTTTGAGGAGAAGTTACGGGGAACTTCCTCATCCTGCTTACAATTTCGCTCCTAGCGAGCACCATGCTTGGCACCGTTCAGCTTTCTGAATCGCTCTTGCAATCTCGAATCGTCAAGGGCTTTCATCGTCCACATTTCAAGCCTCTTTGTCCACTTACTGTATACCTCTACGTCGAACTCCGCTTTGTCTTTTTCGAACTTTGTGATGACTTTCGGAAGCGAGGTAAGATAAAAAAAGAAGGCTGCGTTGACGATGGATATCGGATGAAGCGGAGTGGGGCCGACGCTATGAGGCACAACCCCGGCCAAGAGGCATTCCTCAATTTTCGTCCGGTCCTTCGTGAATTGCTTAGCCGAGGAACCTGCAGACGAAGTGATATCGCGTACTAATTTGCGAATCGCGGGGATCGCCACATCCAAGAACACTGTGACCAGAACCTGTGGCCCAGTCTTTCTTTCGTCGACGTAGAATCTGTAACGTGAGCTGGGGATTTTGGCTAGCTTTTCCAGTACTTTCTTTTGATCAGGATTGATATCCGAGATTGCGGCCCACCAAGTGTCGGCGCGTAGCATTTCTACATGCTCGGCTAGCCTGCACGCCGGAGCTGGATGCGTTGGATTGAATCTGATACTGGTAGCGTTTGAGAGGAATCCAAGCATCCCCAGCATTTCGATAAACGAGAAAGAAAATGCAGGCCCCAAGAGGCGAATAGCAAAGAGGTCGCAAAAAATCTCTTGTGTCCAATTCTCTATAATCTTGAGAGCAATGGAGAACACCTGGGGATCTTTCGATGCTGTGCCGAGGGAATGCTTTAGCGATTGAATGACGCTGGACTTAAGGACGGAAAACCCTGGATGGGGAGGATTAGAGTTGGAGAGTTCCTCGTATACGAAATGGCCGATCTCATGGTAAATAACCAAATTTGTAAAGAAGCTTGACCCTTGAGAATACGGCAGCTCAATGAAGCCCAATTTGGGAGGAAAAACCGCTCGCGGGATGAAGCTCTCTACGATTCGACCCTGATCTTTGATCTCCGTGTGCGGTCTTTGAAAATACATGAGCTCGGTGAGTTTTCGGCAACGATGCATGTTTTCGAGCGGTCGGCACTGCTACGTCGGGATATCCGCTGAGAAGAGCGTATGACAACCGGGGATACTGCAAATACCCGCCAGTGATTTCTCACCAGCTTACCGGGATTCTACAAACGATCTGGCTAATAGTGGAATTCCTGTCTCGCTGAATATGAGGCGGGGGTTCACCTTCCCTGGTCAAAGCTTCCGGCCAGACGGGGGCCTCCGTCGACAAGAGCGGTTGGCTCAACCAGGAAAGGACTTTTGATCTTGGAGAATCCAGGTCGCGATGTCTCCGATTACCTTTTCATCGACATGACCTGACTGCTGGTATTCCTCGGGCCGCGATTTTCCCTCACCGGCAATGAACAAGTGATTCGAATTGGGATAGGTGTGAAAGCGGACGTTGCGCCGTGCTTGCAGCGCGGATTTCCAAAGGTCGAAGTCCTTCATCGTTACTTGGTAATCCCGCTCTCCCTGCAAGATCAGCATCGGAATATCGAGTTTCTTGGCCTCGGCATCGGGATGATAGCCTTTCAGGTCTGCCATATACGCGGCAGGAAGGCTCATGCCAGCGAAGGGATTCTTCTTGATCTCCGCCAGCTTTGCCTGATCCTCAGCAATCAGATTTCCTTTGAGGCTGGCGATGTATTCCGTCTGATCGACAATCAACTCCTCCAGTGGCCGCACATTTCCGGCCATCACGACAAATCCGGCGATCTTGGGGTCGCGTCGGAGGATCCGCGGCGCTAGGTACCCACCCAGGCTGTGCCCCAACACAAAGACACGTGCCGGGTCGATCTTTGTTTGCGTCCGAAGCAGCGCGACGGCCCGTGCCGCGTCTTCCACCGTCTCCTGATTCACGGTGAATTTCGCATCCGCCGCGCATTGCTGCGGATACTGCCGCGTGCGCTTTTCATAGCGCAACACGGCTACGCCGCGCGAGGCGAGTCCTTCGGCCAGATCGCGAAAGACCTTTGCGCCGCCCACTGATTCATCGCGATCATTCGGCCCGGAACCGTGCACCAGAACCAGAGCCGGAAACGGCCCATCGCCCTTCGGCATCGTCAGTGTGCCGGGCAACTTCCAGGCATCGTCGCCAACGGTCACATTGAGCGATGTGAACGAATCCAGGTGCGCGTAAGGCGCGCTTTGAAACTCCTTCGCAGCCTCAGCCGGACTCCAAAACTGTCCGTCAATCTCTCCGGCCTTGTTCCAGACCACCTTACAATCCAGCGAAACCGGCGCCCAGTGGACTCCAATCGCGACCACTGTCAGATCGCCGACGGCCTGTGTGCGCGGTGCGTCGATCTTCTGCGGCGGACCAAGCGCCACAATCTGTGCCATCTGTGTCGTGTAGGTCTCCTGGCTGATGGCGCTTCTCATTTTCGGTGAGAACTTCGCGTAGACTGCCCCGATTTTGTTCGCTAGAAGCTGGTCGAGAACTTGCCTGGTGCGATCTTCGGGCGATTGTCCAAAGGCGCAGGACGTGATGAGCAGAAGAGCAAGAATGCGCATATTACCCCCAAAGTGTGTGGGCGAACATGTTCATGCCCGCGGAATAGTGGATAACCTGTGTAATTGAGAATCACCATGCGCTTTCGCCCGGCAATGTGCCGTTTCCAGTTGGCCGGTTATGCGAGCGACATGTAGACACAGATTCCACACTCCGGTGCGTTACGGTCTTTTTCGGATCTTGAAATGTTCGGTCAAAATCGGTACCTTGTCAGTCATGATCACAATCTACTGGCTGCTCCACTGCTGGCGTATGCGTGCGGCGAACTGATCGGGCTCATCCACGTCCAGCAAAACCGGCAATCCATCTTTGCTGGACGGCGGCAGTAGCACCAATCGCTCCGATCCTGTTGTGAACAGTTTTACAATTCGTCCATTTGCTGTCTGGAATTCTCCGGCCCGATAGTAAGGGTTTCCAAAGCCATTGGTCCGCATCGTTGGCTTCCAGCCAGAGTCGGTCCGCAGATCGACGACGCAGACATGGGCCACATCGATGCTGGAAGCCGGAACTCTCATGCCATAGAACCGCGAATGAATCACCAACGCGTCGCCAGTAAAATCCACCGGCGGACGGCCTGGCGCATAGAGGAGTGCAGCCGCAACGATCGCAACGATAGCCAGGACGAATCCTGCGATTGCAAATCCAACAATACGCATAGAGGCAAGCCAATTGTCCGCCGATTCGGTGAGCGGTAATTCCGGGCCATCGCTTGTCGATTCGGTGCTTGAAGCAACCGTTTGTGTACTTGCGCGCTCAATCGCCGCTACGAATTCATCGTGATCTTCCGGGCTGACCAACACAGTCTGGCTTCCGTCGGTCACTACGACAGCTTTGCTGCGGTCCGTTATATACCATCTGGACTTTCCCAGCGCCTTCGACCAAAACCATCCGTAGTAACCAAACAGACCGCCACTCCCCCACAGCCGCACGCAGCCCCGGAAATCAGCCGCACTTGTATCACGCACGAATCGAAGGCTGGTCAACGGAAACACTACATCCCCGATAATTCGCTTCACTCGAAACGCTCCGGTCGAGATTTCATAATCGCGTGGCGAAAATGCGAAGGCCAGCGCTATCACTGCTGTCGATGCCAGGGCCACGAAGACCGCAACCACGCCAGCCCTCATCGCCATCAGTGGCACCGCAAGCAGCAGCACCACCACGCCCACGGAAACGATTTGCGCCAGCCGGTCATGATGCGCACCGAATGTCTGATCCGCCATTTCGCCTCCTATTGTGATTCGTCGAAGCAAATGCATTACACGTTCGCCCAGGGCACCGGCGATAACATTCACGATTACTGGCACACTGAGCTGCGAATAGTGCAATAGCTCTTCGAGCTCAGCGCCGAACTCGCGCCGCCACGCAGCGGGATACACACGCAAGAGCAACCGAGTGGCGAACCCTCGCAACTTCATGCAAGTCGCAACCTTTCCAGTCCGGCCGCAGCCACGTGCTGCATTTCCTTCAACTGCGTAGCAAGCTGGCGCGCGCCACTTCGAGTCAACTCGTAAGGACGCTGGCGTCCCGGACTAGCCTTGGGAACAATCAGCTTCTTTTCCACCAATCGTGTGATTGCCGTGTAGAGCGTTCCGGGCCCAACCGCTAAGCCCGAAAACGCCTCAATATCGCTCATGATTGCGTAGCCATGCTTGGGTCCTGAAGCCAGGCTGGCCAGGATAAGCAACTCAGGGTCTGACGCGGGCCCCGCTTTTG
The DNA here is from genome assembly GCA_049514915.1 of Occallatibacter sp. Taxonomy (GTDB): domain Bacteria; phylum Acidobacteriota; class Terriglobia; order Terriglobales; family Acidobacteriaceae; genus Telmatobacter. The sequence goes on from JBEKUP010000010.1 coordinate 68,951, forward strand.
GTTTTCTCGCCATAGTTATTATTAATTACGATATATCTCAATTCGCTATATGTCAAGAATCATGAATATCGATTTGCTTAGCCGGAGCGACGGATTTTGCGGACCTGATCGGAATGGAGAGAAGAGATGAGGCCGGCCCAGATCATAACTGGGCGGTTTGCGCGAGGGTATCGCGATAGTTCCACGGCATCCACTCCGCGGGGAGAGAAGTCAGTTCACGGGCGTGACGCTGCAGTTCGACCAGGTAGTCGAAGGAGTTGGCGCCGCACAACTGGCAGGTATGGATCAAGCTCATGAACAGGTCACCGACCTGCGCACCGTTCAGCGTGCGATAGAACAGGGCGTTCTTTCGATGTAGGACCGCACGCTTTAATGACCTTTCGACCAGATTGTTATCGAGCGGGGCACCAGCTTGACGGAGGAACAACGTCAAGGGCTTCCAGTGCCGAAGGAGATATCCGATCGCCTGGCCGAGCCCGGAGTTGGGCTCCGTCCTGCGCTCGGTTAACTGCGCCTCCAGCCACGCGTGCAGTTTGTCCATCACCGGTCGGCTGCGTTCCTGATGAAGCCGCAACCGCTCCTCAGGTGTCAGGCCGCGCTCACGCGCTTCGGCATCGTGGAGATATACCTGACCCAGCATCTCCAGCACATAACGGCATTCGTTGGGGAAGTTCTCCGCCACATCCACGAACTGCCGGCGACCATGAGCAAGACAGTTGGCCAGCAGGATCTCCACCCCCGCAGGCAGCTTCGGCACGTTGCGCGACAGCGCATCGCACATCTGAATCGGACTCGGCAGTTCCACGCTCCGTTGTTTCAACACCTCGGCGAGGTTCTCGCCGGCGTGCCGGCTTCCAGTGAAGTAGAGCGCGATCTTGTGCCCCTCACCGACAGACACGATTCCGCTGGTGAACACCCCCGTGCGCTCATCGGACGGATCGCGATTCAGCATAAGCACGCGCATGCCGGTGTCGTCGTTATGGACCACCGTGCCTTGCGCCGCCTGCCGGATCAACTCATCTCGTGCCGGCTTGATCACCTGCGCTTCTTCCTCGACGATCTCCCACTGCGTCGCCGCCGGCAGCGGGATACCCAACTGGCTTTCCAGTTGTTCCAGCCGGTAGAACGGCGTTCCTGCGCCGTACTTGAGTTGAGCGATCATCGCCGCAGCCGTTTCGTCGTACTTCTCCGGCCCTACACCTTCCGGCTCCTGCGCCGTGAACACCTGGCCGCATGCACCGCAGCGCAACCGTTCGAATGAGTAGACTGTAGCCGCCAGCGGCGCCTGACCGACGATCCGCACCAGCACCTTCGGCTCCTTCTGCCCGTACACATTGCCTTTTCCGCACTCTGGGCAACGGTCCCCGTGAGTCAGCTTCTGGTGCTCGATATCTACCTTTCGTGCGCCGCCAAACGCCTCTGCTCCATTGCGGCCGTGCCCAGGCGGCGGTGGCGTATTGTTGTCTGGCTGCTCCCCGGTTTCTGCGCCTTGCGGTTTTTCCAGTACCTCGCTGGTCTTCTCCGTATTGCGCGGCCGCACCAGCATCGCCGCCAGAGCATGCAGTGTGTCTTTGAGCTTGTCGTGGTCCGCCTCGCTCAACGGCGCTTCTCGCGCTCCATCCAGCACCCGGTCCAGTTCCTCCAGGTTCACGTCGATGCGGCGCCTGGTCTTCTTCATGCCATGCCTCCCAGCAGTTCACGAAAATGCTTCGTCAACGGATAACCCAGAACCTCCTTGATCGACCGGTTCGGAACGTAGCTGTTGGATTGCTTGCCTCGTCCCGTCGTCCTGCCCATCAGCACCCAGTTGGCCGCACGGTAACAGGTTCCGCGGAACCGCTCCGGATCGATGAACGTCTCCAGGAAGTAAATCGGATGCCCATACATCTGCTGCCAGTCGTCGGAGATTCGCGCCGCCATCCGGCCCAGGATATGCGACGCCAGATGTTCGACCCGCACCCACGGCAGGATCAGGAAGCGCGTGTTGTATGCGATGAAACGGATGCGGCTGCGCCGCGCTGTGGCATCCCATCCGATATAGTGATCGCGACTGCCAAGATGGCGCGGAGCAGATGACCAGGCCAGGCATGCGATGGGACGGCCTTCAGCCCACACAACATACTTCAAGTGTTCTCCAACCGGTTGTTCATAGCCGAGATAGTGATGTTCCTCCATCAGGCTGTTGAACAGCGGCTCCTGCGCGCTGCGCCGCACTTGCTCGAACTCGAGCGGTTGCAGCTTGCGCAACGGATCTTCGATGGGAATCTTATCGATCAGCACCGGCTCCGGCCGCGCTCTGTGCGCCAGCGGATTATGCCGCACGTAACTGACCGGCGGCAGCGTGATCTGGCCGGCCCGCTCCAGCATCAGCAGCAGGCCGCGGCACACCATGTCACGCAATGCGCCATTGGCCTGCCGCCACTGCCAGGCTTCACATATTCGCGTCGATAGTCTGCGGCGGCTTTCCTTCGGATACCGCTCGATCAGCGCGCGTATGGAGAGGATGTCTTCCTCTCCGATTTCACGCCCGCGATATCTGAACTGTGCCATTCGACAGCAGTATGAATCAGTTCTTCTTGGAACGCAAGGGGGTATTGATGATTTTCTTGATTCTTATTTCAGTACGCTGACTCGCCGCCACATCGGCGCGGCGCAGACGCGCGACACATCCCCGGCTACCATCAACAACTGAGCTTCGTAAGCCTCCAACTGCTTGGCCGCCGCGGTCGACTCCGGCCACCACGTGAACCGACCTTTGGAAAGACGCTTCTGTGCCAGCCAATATCCCTGGCCGTCATAGCTGAGCAATCGAATCGATGTTCCTCGCCGGCTCCTGAACACAAAAACACAACCGGTCATCGGATCTTCACTGAGCTGACCCTGGCAGACGCGAACCAATGAGTCGATTCCTTTTCGTCCGTCAACAGGCTCGATCGCCACCAGCACGCGCATCTGCGCCGTGATATGAATCATCGTTCCGCTTCCCGCCAGGCACGGAGAAGGCTTGCCCAGTCAGGTGTCGAGGAGCCTTTCCACCGAATCCGCATCTTGCTTCCTATCGAGGACTCGAACTCAACTACGCACTCCGACATCGTCGCCGGATGCGCAGCGACCAGTTCGACAAACGCCGGCGCGGCCACCTTCTTTTGCGGGCCAGGAACTCCTTCGAGGCGCTTCTTCAGCCCCATATAGTCCAACCGCAGAGGATGAGCAACCGGATGCAGACCGTGCTCCCGCGCCAGTTCTACTGCGGCCTGCCAAAGCGTCTCAGGCAGCTTGGTCCGATGCGGTTGAGCGCTGCGAAACTCATCAAACCGTCGTTGCAATTGTGCGATTGGCTCTGGGATGGAGGATGCGTTTTTGTTGTTCAATATCAGCCGACCTCGGCGGCTGATCGAACGTAACAAGATCAGCTAAATCGCGTCACGCACCCTTGCCGAAAACTCACGAAAATACATGAGCTCGGAGCCCAAGAGAACTACAATGGTGGATTTTTTCATTGCTTCGACAGCCTGGAGCTGATCGGAAGCGAGGTCGACAAGTGGAGCGGGTATTGTTAGTGTGTGTGCATCCGCAGCTGGCTTGACCAGAGCGTGCAATAGACGCAGGTAGTTTTTCAGCGTCCATATATTGGAGCGCAGAATAGGGAGGCGGTTGGGAAACTTGCTTGCGCGCTCAATCTGCCTCGGAAGTTCCTGCTTAATACCAGCAGCTAAGTTTTCGACATATTTAAAGAAGAACCCTGATGCATCAGCGTATGCCTGAGAACGCTCTTGCTCTCTACAGTAGTCGTCCATGAACTCGACGAACCTGTGTAGAACCGTGACGTCATGCAAAAGATCTGTTAGGCCAGCTGGCATAGTCGCTGCATCACTCTCGGGGATACAGGTTTCGGTTGCTCAAAATTCCAAAGCGCTTGATTCTGTAGTCCTGAAAACATGGCGATGAGGTCGTTTGCAACCTCTTTCGATTTGGGAGAATTCGGCGCACGCAAGATGGCTCGCATCATGCGGATCGCGTTGACGCGATCTTTGTTGCTCCAGACTTCTTCAAGAGTCCGAATTTGCTCATAGCTACTGAATGCAATGACCTTTCGCGAGGCAGATGCAGACGGATCCTTTGCTAGAAGGAGTGAATTCAGCGCCTGCCGAAGGGAGGTATTGAGCCGCTGGCTCTTGCCCTCATCAGCGTACTCCATCAACGCAGATATCATTTGCTGTGCAAACAGGGCCAACGAGAGATATTGAGCACGGTCTTGAAGATCCATCGGCGTCATAACGGGGTTCCTCTCGCATCCATTTCGATGCAGCTCTTCGCCTTTTGCTTGCCCCAACACTAAGGGAATTCGCATTCCCGCCTCAATACGTTGTGTCTATGTGAATCTACTCTCAATATCTGGTATATTGCGGGAAAATCCGGGAAATGTCAATATGGCTACTTGATAACTTGTTGAAATGATGGATATAATTTCTATCCAGCGTTCGGGAAAATCCGGTAAAGGTTGGGAACAGGACGAGCATGGACGCCCTAGTGGCACACGTCACATTTGATCCTGATGGCAATCGCCTACAGCTTCCGAAGCACCTTTCGGACCGTTTGGTCTGGCTTACCGGATCCGAGACAATCGCTGCGTGGATCTGGGCCGTCTCGCCGGGCCGTTATCGGCTTCTTTCTGACGAACAGGTCCAGCTAGAATCCAATCTCGACATTTTACGTTCGATCATAGTTACTCAGCAATTGACCCCTTCGGCTGGTCCAACAGTGGCAAAGAACAACAACGAGGCAGCAGTAGTCGCGACGCTCATTCCAACGCAGCTCAAATTTCAGAGGTCTTATTGGAGACTCTCATTTCCGGATGTATTGGAGGAATTCATTCCGCTAGGTTGTGACGAGAAAAAACTCTCATTTCTCGTCTCGATAGAAGGTTACTTGGAAATCTGGTACACACACACACTCCGAGAGGCCGTCCTTTCTCCGAGAGATCTCCGAGCGTAAGAGGCATCGATCTTTCCTTACTGGGAGTCTTCCCATACGCCCAAGATCGTCGATTCATCAAAATCGATCTGAGTTCCTTTGGCTGTCCATACTCTCAGATGTTGAAAGAAAACTGCAATAGCCCTTTTGATAAACGCGGCAAAATCTCAGTGTCCGAATTGAAGGGATGGCGTGTGAGGAACGACCGCTCATGGCGTATGGTTCTGGTTTTATTCGAGATATTACTTCTTCGGCCGTTTGTAGAAGGGGATGGGGACTTGCTTGGCTTTTACCTGATTCGCGCGGCATTGGACTATTACTTCTGCACCGCTTGCAGCTACTTCTGTGGGGATTAGCGCGAGGGCGATGTTGGTTTTGAGGTAGGGGGCGGGGCTGCCTGAGGTGACAACTCCGACTTCTTTGCCGTCCAGATCATGGACTTTGTAGCCATCTCGGGCTATGCCGCGGTCTACCATTTCAAGGCCTACGATTTTGCGCTTGGGGCCGCCGGCCGCCTGTACGGCGAGCAAGGCATCGCGGCCGATGAAGTTGCCCTTGTCGAGCTTGAGCCAGCGGTCGAGGCCGGCTTCAAAGACGTTGATCTCCTCAGAGATTTCGTGGCCGTAGAGGCTCATGCCGGCTTCTAGACGCAGCGTGTTGCGCGCGCCAAGGCCGCAGGGACGGATGGCAAATTCTTCGCCGGCTTCCATGAGGGCGTTCCACATTTTTACGGTGGTGGGCTCGTCGGCGGGGAGATAAACTTCGAAGCCGTCTTCACCGGAGTAGCCGGTGCGGGCGATGAGGACGTTGGGAATGCCGGCGACTGTGCCGAAGGTGAACCAGTAGTTTTTGATTGCGGCGAGATCGACCTTGGTGAGTTTCTGCAAGGTCTCAAGGGCGCGTGGGCCTTGGACGGCGAGCTGCGAATAGTAGGGCGAGTAATCGCTGATGTGGATGGAGGGGAAGGTGCCGACCTGCTTGCGAATCCAGGCGTAGTCCTTCTCCGTGGTGCCGGCGTTGACGACGAGGAGATAGTCGTTGTCGCTGAGGCGATGGACGAGGATGTCGTCGACGAATGTGCCCTGAGGGGTGAGGAGCGCGGAGTAGTGAGCCTGGCCGTCTTTGAGGCGCGAGGCGTCGTTCATGGTGATGTGCTGAACGGCGGCGAGGGCACCGGGGCCGCGGAACTGGATTTCGCCCATGTGGCTGACGTCGAAGAGGCCGACACCGGTGCGAACGGCGAGGTGTTCGGCGATGAGGCCGCCGCCGGGGCCGGGGTACTCGACGGGCATGTCCCAACCGCCGAAGTCGACCATCTTGGCTTTGAGTCTGCGATGGGTGGCGTTGAGGGCGGTCTTCTTGAGGGCGGGGGCGACGGCGTCGGTCATGGGGTCCTTTGGGTGTTCCTGTACTCTTTTCACGATAGGGAGTGTGTGCGTGCGGGGTCAACCACCTGCGGTGGGGCAGATGCTCGCGGGAGGCTCGCACTGGCTTGGCAGCCTCTGGCCCCACGTCCATTGAGTTCATGCTCTCCCGCCCTCGCGCCAGGAAAAAGGCGCGAGAACGGGGCACGGGGCTTTTATACGTGGGATAGGGTGGAAAAGACCCGGAGGGAGGAGTTTGAGGGGATGAATCATTTTCGGGGAGTGCTGATGCTAGTGGCGTCGGTGTTTGCGTTCTATAAAGGGTGGAGGATTCATACGGGGTCGACTGCTTTGCTGGGATATGGGCTGGGCGTGATGGCCCTTGGGCTGGCGGTTTGGCATCTGACGCGACCTGCGGTGGAGAGGCGCTTGCCGGGACCGCGCGGGTAGGTTGGAGAAACGATGGAAACACTCTATAACCGCATCCAGGGGCGCAGCATAGAACGGCTGGCTGCATTGAGCGACGGCATCTTTGCGTTTGCGATGACTCTGCTGGTGCTGGATCTGCATATCCCTACAGCCGCACAGGCGCACTCGGAGGGCGAATTGCTGGCAGCGCTTTGCGCGCTGGGGCCTCAGTGGATCACCTGGGGTATGAGCTTCATGACGCTGGGGATTTTCTGGGCCGGGCAGCAGACGCAACTGAACCACATTGGTGAGGGGACGCGGGACCTGACGTGGATTCATCTAGGATTCTTGTTTGGGGTGACACTGCTGCCGCTGTCGACGCGTCTGCTAGCGGAGTTCATTACTTACCGGTCGGCGCTGCTGATTTACTGGCTGAATATCCTGACGCTGGGCGCGATGCTGTATTGGAGCTGGACGCATGCGACGCATGCCGGCCTGATCAAAGACGACACGCCGGATGAGGTGCGGGCTGGTATTTGCAGGCGGATTTTGATTGCGCAGTCTCTTTATGCAACGGGCGCGGCACTTTGCGTGATTGACACCTGGGTGAGCATTGGATGGATTGTGGCGGTGCAGTTGAACTATGCGCTGGCGCCGCGGGTTTGGTGGCGGAAAAAGAAATGATGGCAGGAATTCTTTGCTCGCGCTTGCCAGATTCCGGGAGTCGGGTCTAGGCTGTTGGTATGCGTCGATGTCGCTAACACCGCCCTGGTGCCAGCCGCGATGCGAACGTGCGCTCGGATTGAACGCGCTTTCAGCCGCCTGACAAGCCAATCTCCAGAGACAGGCCAAGCTCAAAAAAAAACGATCCACACCCCAAAACATTTGAAACAAGCCGGAGCATCTCTCCGGAAAGAGGAGAACATTATGGCGCGTATTGCCGCGGACGTTACTGAACTGATTGGCAAAACCCCGTTGGTGCGGCTGAATCGCATCGCGGCTGGTTTGCCCGCAACCGTCGTTGTGAAGCTTGAGAGCCAGAATCCGGTTTCAAGCGTGAAAGACCGCATTGGCCTGGCGTTGATTGAATCGGCCGAGAAGGCGGGGAAGATCAAGGCGGGGGAGACGGTCTTGATTGAACCGACGAGCGGAAACACCGGTATCGCATTGGCTTTTGTGGCAGCGGTGAAAGGCTACAAGTTGATTCTGACCATGCCGGAAACCATGAGCCTGGAGCGGCGCACCGTGCTGCTGGCCTTTGGCGCGGAGATTGTGCTGACGCCGGGGCCGAACGGGATGAAGGGCGCCATTGCAAAGGCAGAAGAGATTCTGTCGAAGACGCCGAACGGGTATATTCTGCAGCAGTTCGATAACCCGGCAAACCCTGCGATTCACTATGCGACGACCGGACCGGAGATTTGGGCGGACACGGATGGCAAGGTGGACATTCTGATTTCCGGCGTCGGTACCGGCGGCACGATCACGGGCGTGTCGAAGTATGTGAAGGAACGTAAGCCGGGGTTCAAGGCGATTGCCGTTGAGCCGACGGATAGCCCGGTGCTTTCAGGCGGCAAACCCGGGCCACACAAGATTCAGGGGCTTGGCGCGGGATTTGTGCCAGGCGTTCTGGATACGAGTCAGATTGACGAGGTGGTGCAGGTGACCAACGACGAGTCGGTTGCCCTGGCGCGGAGGCTGGCACTTGAAGAGGGCCTTTTTGTGGGTATCTCTTCAGGGGCGGCGGCGGCGGCGGCGCTGAAAGTGGCAGCGCGGCCTGAGAACGCCGGAAAGCTGATTGTGGTGGTGTTGCCTGACTTTGGCGAACGCTACCTTTCGAGCATCCTGTTTGAGCCACTGCGCCAGCAGGCGCTGGCTCTGCCGACCGAGCCGATTGCGGTGGTTGCTACGGTGTAAAGACTCGGGACTAGGGAATAGAACCGCACCAATCGGCCCGTTGAAGGGGTTCGCCATTAAGCCCTGGTCCCTAGGTCCTTGTTTTCGGATTTGTAAGCCATGAATGTGTTCGACCGCATCCGCGAAGACATTAACTCCGTTCGGGAGCGCGACCCGGCTGCTCGCTCCTGGCTGGAAGTTTTTCTGTGCTATCCGGGGTTGTGGGCGGTTTGGTTCCATATTGTCTCGCATGCGCTGTGGCGCGCGAAGCTGCGGCTGCCGGCACGGATGCTGTCGCAGGTGGCGCGGTTTTATACCGGGGTGGATATTCATCCGGGGGCGCTGCTGGGGCGGAGGCTCTTTATCGACCATGCGACAGGCGTGGTGATTGGCGAGACTGCGATTGTGGGCGCCGATGTGACGATCTACCAGGGCGTGACGCTGGGCGGGACGGGCAAGGGGCATGGGAAGCGGCATCCGACGGTGTGCGATGGCGTGTTTATTGGGAACAACGCCAACGTGCTGGGGAACATTACTGTGGGGGAGAACTCGCGAGTGGGGGCGGGGTCGGTTGTGCTGTCGGACGTGCCTCCGAACTCTACGGTGGTGGGTGTGCCGGCGCACATTGTTTACCGCAACGGGGAACGGGTGCTGATTACCGATCCGCATGACATCAAGGACCCGCTTTCCGATGCGCTGATTGCGCTGTCGGCGCGGGTGGAGGCGCTGGAGATGCGTACCGGGAGCGCGCCAGCGGGGACTGAGCCGTTTGCTGCGGAAGAGGCGGAGCGGGAGGCTTATCGCGAGGAACTGGGAAGAATGCGGGAGTATGTTTCGATGGGCGAGGGGATTTGAATACAGGGACCAGGGAATAGGGATTCGGTGAGTTCGACTCATCACCCCCGAACTCCACTCCGCTGGCGAAGACCTCGCCTGATGAGCGTGAGGCCCGTTCATTCAGAATGACCGCCTTTTTCCCAGATGAAGAATGACCGCTTCTATCTTGTTTTAGAGATTCCATCCTTACGGCCGTCTCTTTCTTGTTGTGGACCTTAGCGCCGGAACCCCGTTGATGTGAACCCGCGGTGCTAAAGTGAATTTGTTCCCACTTTCACGCTGGGGTTTTCGCTTGTTGTCGGGTTTTCGCTCGCTTCTTGTTTTGTTTCTCGCGCTTCCTTTCGCTGCCCACGCCGCGCCCCGCGTCCGGGCTATACCGGTTCCCGAGGAGATGCGTTCCAATGCCTTCACAGTGGCTGTGAACGGCCAGGCTGTGGACGTGGCCCATGCGGCGGCGAGTTATGACTGGGTCTCATTCGACATTACGGGGCCGGTGGACATTGCGATTACCGCTGAGGAGACGGGGTTCTGGGACCGGGGAGTGGATATTCAGCCATGGCGGCTCGGTATCCGACCGATTCGGGAGGGACAGACGATCCGGTTTCACCTGGCGGGTCCGGCGAAGCTCTCGATTTCGAGGCCGGGGGACTTCCTGAATCATGCGAAGATGCTGTTTGTATTTGCGGGGACGCCGCCACCTCCGCCGCCGAGTGGCCCCAATGTGCACATTGTTCCGGCGGGGATTCATCGGGAAAGCTTGAACCCGAAGTCCGGGGATACTTATTATCTTGCGCCTGGGGCGTTTATCTTTGGCAGCCTCAACCTTTGGAAAGTTGGCGGCGTGAGGGTGCTGGGACGGGGCACGATTGTGTATGAGGGGTCGCAGGACCCGACTACCGATGAAGGCTGGATGCAAAAGCCGGACTGGCACTGCATTGGGTCATTCGAAGCGCGCAACGTGACGATTGACGGGCTGACCTGCATTGTGCGGGCGCGGACGTGGTCGATCCAAATGAAGGATTCTACCGGGTTCACGTTTGACGATCTGCGCGTGATTGGCGGGAATCCGGGGAACGCGAACCAGGATGGCATGGACTGGCTGGGCGGCGGGGGCACGGTTGTGCGCGACGCGTTCATCCGTGCGTCGGACGATGACTTTGGAATTCAGGGCAACTGGGACGGGTATACCGAAGAGGCGATTCTGGCGCCGGGGAAGGATGTCGAGAACATCCTGATTGAGAACAGCGAGTTGTCGACGAGCATTTCAAATATTGTTCGGCCGGGATGGCCACGGAAGACATTCAACTCGCGCGACTTCACGCTGCGCGATTCAGACATTTTGCATGCGGGGATAGGGGCTTGCGGGCAGACCTTTGCACTGCTGGGATTTTGGGGAGCGGACCATGCGCATGGAGAGCATTCCAATTACACGTTCGAAAATCTGTTTCTGGACGACTGGTACTCGCTGGTGCAGATGCAGATGGACCAGGATTTGAGCAAGCCGGGACTGCACGATTTTACGTTTCGCAATATATGGGCACTGGACCAGCCACCGCTCGCAAGTTCCACACTGCTGGGGGATGTTTACGGGGTGACTTTCGACAACGTAAAGGTGGGGCAGACTGTGGCTGGGAACGATGCGAGTGTGCCGCTGATTACGGCCGATGGAGCCAAGCCGCCAACGTTCACACCAGTGCATGCTCCGGAAGCAAGCTTCACAGTCGATCCGCCGGTTTTCGGTCCGGGGGAGAAGGTAACGTTTACGGCCAAGGATGAGCCCGGAGTGCGCTACACATGGCTGTTTGGCGATGGTACGCAGGGCAGCGGACGCGTGGTTAGCCATAAATTCCCGGACAATGAAGGGACCATGCTGGACGGCGACGCGATGGGGGCGGGACGTTTTCGCGTGCTGTTGCATGTGGTGGACAGGGCGGGGAAGCAGGATTGGGCTGCACAGGATGTGGTGGCGGTTGGCAAATGGCATGAGGCTGTGAGCTCCGCGGTGATGACCGTTCCCGGTTTAGTGTGGCAGATTTATCCCGGAGAGTGGACGGAGTTGCCGGACCTGACCACGCAACACGCCGTGTTCAATGGCGAGTCGCTTAACCTGACTTCGGATGCACATGGCTTTGTGCGCTATGCGGCAGCATGGGACGGGTTCGTCGATGTTCCGGCGGATGGGGGGTACACGTTTCATCTTCTAGACAGAGACGGAGGACGGCTGGTGATTGACGGTGTGCAAGTGGCGGAGACGGGACCGCCGTTCGCGCAGGTTTGCGGGTCCCCCGGAAATGCAATGCGCTACGATCGGGGGTCGCTGGGATTGCGCGCGGGCAGGCATGTGCTGCATGTGGAGGGATTGCACTCTGTGAGCCGAGGTGCGCCGCGACTGCTGTGGGAAGGGCCCGGGCTGCCGCTTACCGATGTGCCGCAGGCGGCGTATGGCCGCGCGCAGCAAGATGCGGTAACGGCTCGGTTTCGGGAATAGGAAGCCGCAGGCTTTAACTCTGTCTCCCAGGCCGGTAGCTGCGATGTTCCCGATAGTCCTCCAGCGCGAATAGAGTTTCCAATTCACGAATGCTTGTTGCCCGTCCGCGTGCTTCGTTGCTGCAGTACCAGTCGTTGATGCGAATCAGAGCGACGGATGCGATGAAGAGAAGAAGCAGGCATACGGCGGAGGCACCGTTTTCAATCCAGAAAGATGACATCCAGTAGAGGATCATGGCGTTCATCCCTCCCGTCATCTCCAGAATCGGCAGTTTTGAGTCTGGACATGAGGGAGGGAGGACGATTTGGTCCAGGATTCCGCCTGGCGGAGTAGCAAAGGGGGAAGATGAAATGACCCGATGGCCGAGGGTTGGCTTTGTGCTTTCCCACCTCATCGACCATCTACCCCAGCGACGGAGACCTGTCATTGGGGGCTCCGGAGCGCTCGATGAATGGGGTGCGGAACATTTGAGGCCGGCCGGACTTCGCCCGGTAGAGTTTCAACCTCTTTGGGCCGGCAAAGACTTTGGACGACTTAGATGAAGTCGCGCTTGCGGGACTGAATGTGGAGAGCTCCGCCGATGAGCAGCGCGATCAGGGCGAACTCGATTGCCAGGGAGATTGTGGCTGTGGAGGTCCAATAGATTTGCGTGCCGAATAGTCCCTCCTTGATGCCGGGAAGATGAGCTACAAGATAGCCGACGACATTCAGGGCCAGGTTGCCAGTGACCATGGCGGTGATGGACCAGCCCTTGGATTCGGAGACCAGGGCGACGACGAGCATGAGGCAGGTGCTGACCAGGATTTCGACTGCCATGATGATGGCGAAGGCAAAAAAGCCATGAATGGCCGGCGAGATGAGGATCACGGCGAGAGAACCCACGAGCATCGTGAGCCAGAAGGGGACGAAGATGAGGAGATTGCCCAGGATCTTGGAGGCGGTGTACTCGACATAGGAGATGGGCAGGGTCATGGCAAACGCAAGCGTCTGGTTCTCCCGCTCTCCGAGCACGTTGCCCATCACTGTCATGGCACTGATCATAACCATGACGGTGACAAGAAGAATGAGCCCGATGGTAAAAGCGGCCTGGCCGCCGATACAAACGATGCCGAGCGATACCGCGCCGCCGGCGAACGCAAGCAGGATCGCCTGGCGCTGAAAATACCAATCCTTGAGAACCAGCGTTTTGACCATTGAATAGTTCATGCGGTGAGCCGCTCCCTTCTGCAGTGCACGTTGGCAACGAAGATTTCTTCGAGGGTCATGGTATCGACGGCCTGCACGGTGGCGCCGAGGTCACTGCATGCAGAGAGCATGGCCGGCTCGAAACGATTGGTGGTGAGGACGGGAAGGCGACTGCTTCCGCCGACTTCGACAACCCCGGGGAGGCGGGGAATTGAGCCGTCCGGTGGAAGAACGAGACGGAGGCGACGCCAGCGATCGAGGAAAGCTTCCTTGTTGTCGGAATCGATGATGCGGCCGCGGTCGATGAAGGTGATCTGGTCGGAAATCTGCTCCACGTCGAGAGTGTTGTGCGAGGAAAAGAGGATGGTGCGGTCTTCGTCGGCGAGCACAGCCATGAGTTCCTGAAGCACTTCATGGCGGGCGACCGGATCGAGGCCGGTGGTGGGCTCGTCGAGGACCAGCAGGCGCGGACGGCGTGCGAGAGCGAGCAGCAGCGCCGCCTTGACCCGCTGGCCGTGCGACAGCCCTTTGATCTTCTGCTGGGGCTTGAGGTCGAAGCGCTGAACCAACTTATCGGCGTAGCGCTGGTCCCAGCCGGGGTAAATGGGACGGAGGAAGTCCATGTGCCAGGCGAGGGTCGCCGGACCGTAGAGGCGCATATCCTCTGAGACAAACCCGATCTCGAGCTTTGCCGCAGCCTGGTCAGAGGGCATGGAATGACCAAGAACCTGCACGGAGCCGTGGTCCTGGTGAACCAGGCCCATGAGGATGCGGATGGTGGTGGATTTGCCTGCGCCGTTGGCGCCGATGAAGCCCATGATGCTGCCAACGGGCAGTTCAAGGTCGATGTCTTCAAGGGCAAAGTGAGGGTATTTCTTGTTCACCGCCTTGAATTGAACGGAGAGAGCACTCATAGGGTCTCCTTGCATAGGGTCTCCTTGGTGAAGCGGGCCTCGTTGAGCCGGTTTGAGGCTTCCTTGGTGCGATGGGCGATTTCGTCGCTGCTGAGGCCAAGCAAGTCGCCAAGGCGAGCTACCTGGTCCAGGTGTTCGGAGAATTCTTCGTTGTAAAGGCGCGGGGCCAGGTCCGGGTTGGGGGCGACGATGGAACCCTTGCCCTGCTGGGTGAGGATGATGCCGTCGCGCTCGAGTTCAAGATAGGCGCGTTTGACAGTAATGACGCTTACGCTCAGGGATACGGCAAGCTGGCGAATGGAGGGGATTTCTTCCCCGGGCGCCCATTCTCCGACGGCGACGCGCTGCTTGACCTGTTCCATGATCTGCAGGTACATCGGGCGGCCGTCGGATTGCGAGATGACGATGTCACTGTGCATGTCGATATACTGAGTATACACAGTATGTGCACAGTGTCAAGGGAAATTTTGTGGGGAAGTATCCGGGGTTGTTGGGGCCAGCAAGGACAGAAGTGCAAGTCCAACAAAACAATGGGCTGTGGAGAGTTGTGCCCTCCCGCCCTCGCGACAGAAAAAATCGCGAGAACGGGGCACGGAGCTTCTCTGGTCAGTCCCGGAAGGGTTGCTTCCAGGACGCGGGCTGCTTATTTGGGGAGTTCGGTTACGTCCCAGCCGCCGCCAAGGGAGCGGACCAAGGCTACGCTGTCGACGAACTGGCGGGTTTGGAGGTCGACGGCGGTGCGCTGATTCTGTATGAGCGTGGCTTCGGCGGTGAGGACTTCAAGATAGCTGGTGACGCCGCCTTTGTAGCGCTGGCTTGAGACGTTGTAGGAGTGCTGCGCGGAATCGACGGCCTTCTGCTCCGCGGTGGTCTCCTGCTCAAGGATCCTGAGGCCGGAAAGCTGATCTTCGACGTCGTTGAAAGCGAGGAAGATCGCGCTCTTGTAATTTGCGACCTGGGCCTCGTAGGTGTGACGAGCCTGGTCAGTCAACGCATGGCGCTGGCCTGCGTCGAAGAGCAGTTCGGTAGCCTGACCGCCGAGGGTCCAGAGCGCGCTGGGGCCCTGAATCCAGGTGCCGAAGTGGGTGCTTTCAAAGCCTCCCGTGCCACCCAGACTGATGGTGGGGTAGAAGGCGCTGACCGCGATTCCGATCTGCGCGTTGGCTGCGGCGGCGCGGCGCTCGGCAGCGGCAATGTCGGGGCGTCGCTCGAGGAGCTGGGAGGGGACACCGAGGGGGACTTTCGGCAACGGTCCATCAAGCGGCGAGAAGGGGATGCTGAACGTGGGCAGCTTGTAGTCGGCGATAGTGCCCACTGCGTGCTCAAATTGCGCGCGAGCTACGCCGACATCGACCAATTGCGCACGGGTCGTTTCGAGCTGCGTGCGGGCCTGGGCGACATCAACTTCGGTGGCGACACCGCCTTTTAGACGGCGTTGGGTCAGGTCGAGCTGGCTTTCGAGGTCCTTGATGGTGGCGTTGAGCAGCTTGATCTGGGCATCGAGGCCGCGGAGCTGGAAGTAGTCCGTTGCCATGGTTGCCTGAAGGCTGAGGTTGACGTTGGCCATGTCGGCGGCGCTGGCCTGGGCGTTTTCGTGGGCGGCCTCAACGGTGCGCCGGATGCGACCCCAGAAGTCCGGCTCCCAACTTGCCTGGCCGGAGATGACGAGGTCGTTGTAGTTGGTCGTAGTGGAAGGGGTGGTGAGCGGCTTGTTGGACGAGTTCTTGTAGTGCACCACAGAAGGGCCGGCAGAGAGCGAGGGATAGAGAGCGGCGCGAGCGACGGTCACCTGGTCCTGTGCGGCGAGGTAGGTTTCAAGCGCGCCGCGAAGGCCCTGGTTGTAGGTGGCTATGCGCTCTTCAAGTGCGTTGAGTTGGGGATCCTGATAGATTTCCCACCATTTCCCCTTGAGCATTCCGTCAGAGGGGTTGGCCGGCTGCCAACCGCCGTCAGCGGGATTGGGGGGCGGGACGACGACAGCGGTTGCGCCGGATTCCTTGTAGACATCGGGGGCGGTGTAGGTGGGACGGCTGTAGTTGGGACCAACGGGTTTGCAGCCGGTGATGACGAGCAGGGCGGCGATTGTTGCGCGAGCGGTAAACCGGGACGGATTGAGTGAAGGAGCCGGCATGGCTACTTTCCTCCCGCGACGCCGGGATTGCCGGAATCCTCGACGTAGACCTTTTCGCCTTCGATGAGCGAGTCGGGGGGATCCTGAATGACTCGGTCGCCGGCGCCGATGCCGTTCACGATCTGGACGGTGGCACCATCGTCTTCGCCGATGATGACGGGGACCAGGTGGGCAACGTTGCCGTTGACCACTGTCCCGACGCGCAAGCCTTCACGGCGGAAGATGAGGGCGGCAGAGGGCACAATGAAGGATGTGCCAGAAGCGGGGGTCTTGAAATGGACCTGGGCGAGCGAGCCGGGAAGAAGCTCTCCTGCGCGGTTATCGATGTCGATTTCGACCAGCAGGGTGCGACTCACCGGATCAATGGCGTCGGCGGTGCGGACGAGAGTGCCCTGGTAGATTTTACCGGGATGTTCGGCGAAAGTGAGGTCGATTTTAGAGCCGCGCTTGACGCTTTGCGAATAGAGCTGGGGCAGATTGGTGTAGACGCGCAGGGTCTGAATGGCCTGAAGGTGAAAGAGCTCGTTGGCCGCACCTTCATTGATCAACTGACCGGTGTCTATATTGCGGGCGGTGACTACGCCGTCAAAGGGCGCATAGATTTTCTCGAAAGACTGGAGCTCATGAAGGCGCTGGACGTTGGCCTGGGCCGATTTGACCGCTGACGAAGTGGTGGCGGCCTGGGTGGTAAAGGTCTCAGTATCCTGGCGGGACACGGCGTCGGACTTGACCAGGTCAGTGTAACGGTCTGCCTGAATTTTCGCGTTGCCGGCGCTGGCTTGCGCTGTGACCAGGTCGGCCTCGGCCTGAGCTAGTTGCTGGTCGAGTTCGGGAGTGGAGATTTCAGCGAGGACCGCGCCCTTTTTCACTTTGGCGCCGATGTCGTAATACCACTTTGTGAGGTAGCCGGAGGTACGTGCGTAGATGGGTGCATCGGTGTAGGCGGTGACGTTTCCGGGAAGGAGGAAGCTGTCGACCGGGGCGCCGGGTTGGGCGGGGGCAGCAATGACGGAGGGCGGAGCGAGTTCCTGTGTGTTGTTGGCAAGCACTGTTTCGGCGGACCT
This sequence comes from Occallatibacter sp., assembly GCA_049514915.1. Classification (GTDB taxonomy): domain Bacteria; phylum Acidobacteriota; class Terriglobia; order Terriglobales; family Acidobacteriaceae; genus Telmatobacter. The sequence continues at coordinate 86,209 of JBEKUP010000010.1, forward strand.
GCGGCTCAAGACGCCCCAGACGCCGAGCAGAATGGACACGACGAGGACCAAGACGACGCCGAGGAGAGCTTTGCCGGGCGCGATGGGCTCGTGTTCGGGCGCGGACACGGTGTCGTGACTGGATTGGCGAGGTGGTTGCGGGTTGTTACCGGATTGATTGGTCATAGCGTGGCTACTCCCCGAATTCTGCAAATTCGTCTAGGGTTCCGGCCCGGATTGGACCTTGCGATGCTTTTCGGCGGCCTTCGAGCCAGCCGTGAACAACAGAAAAGGACGCGGGCACAAAGAAAAGCGTGGCAACGGTGGCCAGCAGCAGACCTCCGATGACGGCGCGGCCGAGGGGAGCGTTCTGTTCACCGCCGTCGCCGAGGCCGAGAGCCATGGGCACCATGCCGATGATCATGGCTAGGGCGGTCATGACGACCGGGCGAAGGCGGACGAAGCCTGCGTTCAATGCGGCTTTGCGCGCGTCGCCGACGAGAACTTCCAACTGCTCGCGGGCAAAGGTGACTACGAGGATGGAGTTGGATGTTGCCACACCCATGCACATGATGGCGCCGGTGAGCGCAGGTACGCTGAGGCGGGTGTTGGTGAGGAAGAGAAACCAGACGATGCCGGCCAGCGCCGCGGGCAGGGCCGCGATGATGAGGAACGGATCAAGCCAGGACTGGAAGTTGACGACGATGAGCAGGTAGACGAGAAGGATGGAGAACGCGAGGCCGGTGAGCAGGCCGAAGTAGGAGGCCCGCATCGTCTCGCTCTGGCCGCGGAGGATGAAGTGCGATCCGCGGGGAAGGTCGCCGTGGTCCTCGTGGCGCTTGATGATGGCCTGCATGGCGCGGGTGACGCTGCCGAGATCGGTGCCGTCGACGTTGGCGTAGATATCGAGGACGGGCTGCACGTTGTAATGGCTGACGGTGCCCAGCTCGGTGCCGGGGACGATGCTGGCGAGGTTGCCGAGGACGTTGACGGGCTTGGGCGTTCCGGGAACGCTGGTGTCTGCCGCGCCATTTTGAGTGAGGGCCGTAGCCTGCGATGAACCTGCAGCTGAATTCACGGGGAGACTTTCCAAGGCGGAGAGCGAGTCCAAGCGGTACTGCGGGGCCTGAATGGCAACGTTGTAGGTAACGCCAGTTCGGGGGTCGAGATAGAAGTTGGGTGCGGTCTGGAAGCTGCCGCTGAGGGCGATGAGGACGCTCTGCGCTACGTTGGCCTGGCTGAGTCCGATGTCCTCGGCGCGGGTACGGTCAACGTTGACGGTCATATTTGGATAATCGAACGGCTGCTGAATGCGGGCGTCTGCCGCACCCGGAACGTAACGCACCTCGTTGAGCATTCTCTCGGCAAGAGTGCGGTTGCCGTAGAGGTCGGGGCCGACGATCTGGATGTCGATGGGCGCGGAGAGACCGAAGTTGAGGATCTGGGTGACGATGTCGACCGGGAGCACGTAAAAGGTGACGCCGGGATATTCGCGATTCAGCACGTTGCGCAGGCGCTCAACGTAGGGCGCGGTGGGATGGTGATCGGGCGTGAGTTGCACCTGGATATCGGCGTCGGCGGGTCCGATGGGTGCGGAAGTGGAGTAGGAGAGATTCAAGCCGGAATAGGGCAGCCCGATGTTATCGACGATGGAAACAACTTCCTTGGCAGGAATCTGCTGGCGAATGGTGGCGTCGATGTGGTCGCAAAGGAGGGCTGTCTCTTCGATGCGCGTGCCGGTGCGGGCGCGGACGTGGATTTTGAACTGGCCGGCGTCAACGGAGGGAAAGAAGTCCTGACCGAGGGAAGGCAGGAGCAGGCCGATGGAAGCCAAGGCAAAGACTGTGAAGAGAACGAGGAAGACAGCAGGGTGGTCGACGCAGACGGTGAGGAGCCGCACATAGCCGTTGCGCACCTTCTCAAACCCGTGCTCAAAACCCAGTTGAAATCGGACGAAGGGATTGCGGCTGGCTTGTTTCTTTTCGTGTTCCTCGTCGTCGTGCTCCTTGAGGAGGTACTTGGCCATGGTGGGCACGACGGTGCGGGAGAGCAGATAACTGGCCAGCATGGCGAAAACGACCGCTTCAGCAAGAGGCACGAAGAGATAACGGGCCACGCCGCTGAGTAGAAACATGGGCACGAAGACGATGCAGATGGCGAAGGTGGAAACAAGGGCCGGAGTAGCGATTTGGGCCGCGCCGTCGAGGATGGCCTGCTCAATTTCCTTGCCGGACTCGAGGTTGCGATTGATGTTCTCAATTTCCACTGTGGCATCGTCAACGAGGATGCCGACGGCCAGTGCCAGCCCGCCGAGGGTCATGATGTTGATGGTTTCGTGGAGGGCGTAGAGCATGATGAGCGAACAGAGAATGGAGAGCGGAATGGAAACCGCGATGATGACGGTGGAGCGGAAGCTGCCGAGGAAGATGAGGATCATGACGGCAGTGAGACAGGCGGCGATAAGCGCCTCGCGGATCACGCCATCGATGGCGCTGCGGACAAAGATCGACTGATCGGAAAGCGCACTGATTTGAAGCTCGGGTGGGAGCTGACCCTTGATGTTGGCAAGAACAGACTGCACACCGGCGATGATGTCGAGCGTGGAGGACGAGCCGGTTTTGAGTACATTCATCAAAACGCCGCGGCGCCCATTCACACGAACAATGTTGGTTTGCGGAGGATTGCCATCGCGCACATGGGCAACATCGCGGATATAAATCATTGCCCCATTCACAGCTTTGATGGGGAGGTTGTTGAGCTCATCGACCACAGAGGGCGCGGAGTTGGTCTCTACCGCATACTCGAAGCGGTCAATCTTCATGGTTCCGGAGGGAGCTATGAGATTTTGCGCGTTGACGGCATTGACCACGTCGACCGGTGAAAGGCCCTTGGACTGGAGAGCGTGCAGATCGAGATCGACCTGAATCTGGCGCTGCTTGCCGCCGTAGGGGAAGGGAGTCTGGGCACCTTCGATGGTGGCTAACTGAGTGCGGATCGTGTTTTGACCGAGATCGTTGAGGCGTTGCTCATTGAGTCCCTGACCGGAGAGACCCAGCTGCAGGACCGGAACGCTGGAGGCGTTGTACTGGATGATGAAGGGCGGCGTGGTGCCAGGGGGCAAGCTGCGCAATTGCACCTGACTGATCGCTGTCACCTGCGCCACTGCATTTCCAACATTTACATGCGGCTGAAAGAAAATCTTGATGAGCCCGATGCCGTTGAGCGATTGCGATTCGATGTGCTGAATGTCGTTGACCGTGGTGGTCATGCCCCGCTCGCTATTGAAGACGATGCGGTTTGACATCTCCTGCGCGGAGAGCCCGGTGAAGTTCCACACAACCGTAACGACGGGAATGTCGATATCCGGAAAGATATCTGTTGGCATCGAGCGGATGCTGAAGACACCAAGGAGGAGGATCAAAAACGCGAAGACGGCAAAGGTGTATGGCCGCCGAAGCGCGAGCCGAACAATCCACATCATAGGGCTGGTTCTCGCTCCTGAGCCGGGACGCACTTGAAGGTGCTTACCGCCGCGGGATTTCCGTTTCCTGGTATGCGGTCAGGACTGTTAAACAGAAACCCCTGTTCGATTATCACCGGCTCGCCGGCATCTCGTTGTCCTGACGGCAAATCCGCCGGGCCAATCAATCTTCCGGTTGAAACTACAATGGTAGACGAATCTGCGGGCCAAACGCGCAAGGTCGAACAATTGGTACGCTGTGCCTGTCTTAAGGACGCCCCAGGGCATCTAAAAGATGCAATTCCGGGATTGGGCATCCCGGGATGTGAGCCTGTGAAAATCGATATTACCGATGACAGGTTACAGATGACAGTTCCTAGAGTCCTGCCGGCATTGTTGCTCCCTACAGATTCAGCAGAATTGAATTCTTTAGAGACATCCGTTAGAGCACTGTTGAATGCATCGAAGTCGTGACTGGGTGGTTCAACGTGAACGATCCGCCCCAGCCGAAGCGGATCGTTCGCGTTCATCCTTCCCGGACCAGCTCAGCTTAACTCTGCCGGTCAGTCCGCGAAGGCAGCTTCTTCCACGCTGGCGCGTTCGAGGAGTTTTCCCGGGTAATATGCGTTGCGCGTGTACTGCTTAACCATGCGATTGGTGTTGAAGTACGAACCGTTGAAAGCCAATGTGGTTCGCATGAGGCGGGCCCATTGTTCCGGCGCCTGCAGGTAGAGAGGGACCACGGCGGTTTCAAGCTTGTTGTAGAGGGACGCAGCCTCCTCGGCATCGTTGGCGCCATCTTCGATGGCCCAGCCGGTGAAACCCTCGATGCAGCCTTCGATCCACCAGCCATCGAGAATGGACAGGCTGGGCACGCCGTTGAGAGCGGCTTTCATGCCGCTTGTGCCGGAGGCCTCGTAAGGCCGCCTGGGGGTGTTTACCCAGACATCAACGCCAGCGGTGAGGAGCGCACCAAGTCCCCAGTCGTAGTTTTCGAGGTAAACGATGCGCAAGAACTCATTCGAGAGCCGGACGGCATCTTCAAACACACCCTGGATGAGCGCTTTACCGGGCTCGTCCTGGGGATGCGCCTTGCCGGCGTAGAGAATCTGCAGGCCGCCGGCGGCGGTAGCGATCTCCGCAAGGCGCGCGGGGTCATTGAAGAGCAGATTCGCGCGCTTGTAGGTTGCGACACGGCGGGCAAATCCAAGGGTGAGCACGTTAGGGTTGAGCACCAGACCGGTGCGCGCGGCGACCTCAGCGAGCAAATCGCCTTTGGTTCGGGCGTGGGCTGCAAGGATGTCCTTTTCCGGCAGATCGATGGCGTTGCGCAGATAGAGGTTGTCGCGACGCCAGGAAGAGAAATTGGCATCGAGCAGTTCCTGGATGGGCTCGGAGACCCAGGTGGGCGCATGGACGCCGTTGGTGATGGAATCGATGGCAAACTCGGGAAACATTTGGCGCGAGACCTTCGCGTGCTGCATGGCAACGCCATTAGCGTAGCGGGAGAACTTTAGCGCCAGCAGAGTCATATTCAGCATTCCATCGCGGAAACAGCCTAGCTTCTCAAGGCGGGCCGTTCGTTCGCCGCCGAGAATGCGGATAGTCTGCTCGGTGGAAAACCGATCGTGGCCAGCGGGAACCGGGGTATGGGTGGTGAATACGCACTTTTGCCGGACCTGGGCTACATCGGACTCACTCGCTGCCCCGACGGGGCCTCCGCCCAACTGCCTCTCCAACAGGGCGAGGGTCAGCAGGGCCGCGTGGCCTTCATTCATGTGGTAGACATTCACGTTGTGGCCGAGGGCTCCAGCCATGCGCGCACCGCCCATGCCGAGAACGATTTCCTGCTGGAGGCGGTAGTTGGTATCGCCCCCGTAGAGGTGATCGGTGAGGCCGCGGTCCCAACCCGAGTTGCCATCCACATCCGTATCGAGCAGATAGATGGGGACAGTATGACCGTGCCTGCCGACCAGGTCGTAACGCCATGCGCGCACGGTGACGATGCGGTCTTCAACGGACACTGTGACGCGCGCCGGCTCCTCAGAACAGAAGTCGGACGGATTCCAGAGCTGGACGTCCTCAGTCTGAGCGCCTTTGGCGTCAAGATGCTGCCGGAAATAGCCTTTCCGGTGCAGCAGCGTAAAAGCCACGAGGGGAACACCGAGATCCGCGGCCGAGCGCAGCGTATCGCCGGCGAGTACGCCCAGGCCTCCGGAGTAGGTGGGCATGCCAGGATTGATGGCAATCTCCATGGAGAAGTAGGCAACTTGGCCCGCAATGGGGAAGGACTCATAGGAAAACGGCTTTGAGGAAGTTAGCGGCATAGTTTTTCAAGTCTCCTCGACGCATTAAAGGCTTGGATGCATCGATCGAAAATTATGTATGCGAATCCCTATAGCCGGAGGGCTGGTCTTAACCCGCACAGTCTTCTTATCGGGACGCCGATTGAATTTTATCAAGAGTTTGGTCTGATATCCCTTTCAGGTTCGCATGATTTCCGACCCGGAGTTACGCCGGATGGCGTTACGAAGGGGGGACGCGGACGAGTTTCGCTATACGCAATGTAGACGGTTTTGAGTTCCCTTTCATGAAAAACTGCGGGTAAATTCAGCACTTGAAAATGATTATGCCAGCCGATGGGCGCCGCCCGATGCATGACAGATGTGAACCTGGGGCACGATGCCGATTTGCGCAGCGTAAAGGCCTTTGAGCGATGAAGCAAATGCGGCGGCGTGGCTTTGTTCCACCAGGTTGATGGTGCAGCCGCCAAAGCCTCCGCCGGTAAGGCGTGCGCCGATGAGGCCGGGCAGGTCCTGGGCCAGGCTGACCATGGCGTCCGCTTCCAAACAGCTGGCTTCAAAGTCCTTGCTATAGCTGAGATGCGCCTCGGCCATGAGACGGCCCAATTCGGAAAGGTCTCCCCGGATAAGGGCCTGGGCGGCGGCGACCGTGCGCAGGTTTTCAGTAATGACGTGGCGTGCTCGCTTGAGGGAATTCGGGGTCATCTCGTGGCCCCACTGTTCGAGGTCGTCCACGGTGGCGTCGCGCAGGAAGCGGACACCGGGCCGGTGGCCGGCAATGACGGCACAGGCGGCTTCGACTTCGGCGCGGCGGGTGGTGTATTCGCCGCCGACCACAGCGTGTTTGACCATGGTGTTGGCGATGATGAGGGCCACGTTTTCTGGAATGGGCGCAAGGATGAAGCTCAGGTCGCGGCAATCGAGCAGCAGCGCGTGGTCTTTGGCGCCGTTTGCGGAGATGAACTGGTCCATGATGCCGCAACTTGCGCCGACAAACTCGTTCTCAGCCCTTTGACAAAGGCGAGCGAGCACCGGGCCGGGGTAGGTGACACCGATGAGGCTGGTGACGGCGAGTGCGGTTGCCACCTCGACTGCGGCGGAACTGGAGAGACCCGAACCGAGGGGGACATCGCCCCACAAGCTCAGGCTGAACCCGGGGATTGTGTGACCTTCGCCTGCCAGTATGGAAACGACTCCGAGCGGATAATCGGTCCAGTGAAGGCCAGCGGAGGTGGGCGGCGCGTCGGCCTCGAAGGTTCTCTCCGTTTGGTAGTTTTCAGAGTAGAGGACGATTTTGCCGTCTGCTCGCGGCGAGATGCCGGCGAGGGTGGCAAAGTCGATAGCCGCGGGCATGACAAAGCCTTCGGCATAGTCGGTATGCTCGCCAATCAGGTTCACGCGCCCGGGCGCAGCGAAAATGGCAGGCTCAGCCTGGAAGCGTTCAAAGTGCATGGCGCGGAATAGAGCAACATCGTGCATGTCAGGTCACACCCTTCAGTGGATTGGAACTTGCGACATCCCGGGGAAGGATGGTCCAGAAACTATGCGGCTGCAGAATGAGAACGTTTTCTTCTTTGGACGGACTCAGACGCACCAAGGTCATCGACTTTATTCTCCAAGTACTTCTGCGCACGAGGCGGAGAATCTGTCCCAGATTCTATCCAGCCACGCCATATGCTCGGGCTTCATCAAAACCGAGCGCAGGCAGGTTACCAACCGCGGCGCTTGAAAATCCACGGAATCCGGCTGGAACCATGACAGCGGCAATTCTACTAGGGCCAGGTGCAGATCACGCGTGGCACAGGAGGCAAAAATTTGCTGCGCAAGTTGTGAGGCAATTTCCGGAGTTTCCGCGCTCACCTTCCAGACGACGATATCGAGTTCGGGATGGCCGGCCTCGAGAAGCTGGAATCGCCTGGCAGCGTCGTTGCGCAGACGGCGGGCGAGTTCCAATGCGGCCGCGCGGCCTTGAGCCAGTCCGCGGGCAAACTCGCCCCCCGGAGTGAGCGGAAGCAATTGCTGGGTCGCCAAGAGGGCGACTGCCGACGCGCCGGCCCGGGAGCACTCCAGACTGATTTCGCCCAGGTGCAACTGCTTTGAAGTGAAGTAAGTATAGGGCGAATCGTGCCTGTAGAAGCGGCCTACCGCCGGGTCCCGGAAGAGCACACAGCCGCAACCGTAGGGTTGCAGCCCATGCTTATGCGGATCAACGACGATTGAGTCGGCCTGGTGAATTGCGGCAAACGCGCAGCGCGCCGACTCGTCGAGCAGATCCGAAATCAGCCTGAAGTACCCGCCATAAGCGGCGTCCACATGGATCCTGAACCCATACCGCTTTTGGAGCGCGATTACGTCGTGGAGGGGATCGACCGCGCCGATGGCTGTGGTTCCCAGGGTGACGACCACGGTTCCGACATCGCCGCTGCGAAGCTCGTTCTCCAGCGCTTCCAGGTTCATGCGGCCGTAACGATCAGCCGGGACGGTCGCGTACTGCAGCCTGAGCACGGCAGAAATTCGCTTATGTGTGTAGTGCGCTTGCTCCGAACCGAGGATCCGGCGTCCCGGCGCCAGTTGGCCCGCGACCCAGAGCGCTTCCAGATTGGCCATGGTGCCGCTCGAAGTCAGATGTCCCAGAAACTCCGACCATCCAAACATTTGCGCGATTCCCGCCACAGACTCGATTTCCATTTCGGAGCTGGCGCGGCCGCCGTCGCGGGCATGGTTGTTGGGATTGACGATCATGGCCAGGGCATAGGCAGCGCGTGCGACTGGATGTGGAGGTTTGAGCATCTGGCCGGCGTAGAGAGGGTGGAAATAGGGGTAATTGTCGGCGAGACGGTGCGCGGTTGCTTCCAGAACCCGGGAGATTGCCACTGATTCGGCTTCGGTGTTTGTGGAGGGTCTGACTGAGGGGAGTTCGCCGAACGCGGCTTCGAGCACTTCAGTGGCGCGAGAAAGCAGACCGGGAACTGGATCCTGAAGCATGGCGACCTCTCACAGTACCACAGCGGTGTGGATAGGGGCTAAGGCCAAAGTGTTCAATGAGTTCCGGAAGCGGGAATGGAAGCGATATGGAAGTTGGGGAAGAATACCTGCCCTCTTTTCCACGGGAATGGTACACTATCACCAGCGTTAGAGCCGAACCGGGCGTGCGCAGTACTCGCCCATTTAAGCAAGATTCTGCCAGTGGTCGCTCCGATTCATCCAGCGCAATTCAATCCAGGAAACACGATCAAAATGGAACAAGGTACTGTGAAGTGGTTTAACGACGCGAAGGGATTTGGATTCATCTCGCGTCAGAACGGCGAAGATGTATTCGTGCATTACTCTGCAATCAATTCCAGCGGTTTCAAGAGTTTGCAAGAAGGTCAAGCTGTGCAGTTCAACGTGGTGAAGGGGCCCAAGGGTTGGCAGGCTGCGGACGTGCAGCCTCTGTAAACCGTTTGACCCGGATTCCGGCAGGATCCAGCTAACAGACGAGAGCTCAATACACACGAGGGTTTGGGGCGGCCTTTAATCCCTCGTGTGTTTGTGCTTTGTGCGGATCGCTGCTGAAAACCAGTGCAGTTTTACGAGGCGTCCTGCTGCATATTTTGGACGCTGGCGCTGCGGACAGGCATGGCTTGAGTCAACTCTGGAATGAGCACTCCGCTCTCTGGGTGAGCCTGTGGGCCCGCCTCTTCCCGGTGGTGGTTGCATAATTTCTTCTGGATCTCAAACAGAACATTCATGACTTCAGAGACGGGGCGACGCTCCCACGTCAGCTCGAACCCCTGCCCGCAAACACAGCAATGCGTATTCGCATTCTGGTCCGTGCTTTTAAACAGGACCTGCATATAGATACCTCCATGCTTGCTGGGGGAAATTTCAAGCGATGTAAAAAACGGTATTCACAGAATCCCTCCGTGGCTATTCCCCTTCCCGATGAATCGAAGGACTTTAGCGGAATTCGATGTGACTACTTTGAGGGATGAGACTGACGAGCGGCGGGCTCAGGGAAGTTGAATGCCAGTTGCTCCAAAGAGCCCGACCCTGCCGGTCAAACATTTCCAGAGCAAAGCGACCCTTCTTCGTTCCGGATAAAGATTCCCACGTGCACCCGAGGGTTGGCGCGGAGTTTCGGTTCGGTTTAAACCTCTGGGACAAGGTCAGTCCTGCTCGACGCACCCCGCCTTTGGCAACTATTCTGTTGTTTTGCCGGGGAATGGTTTCCATCCGGCAAAAAGACGACAGGACGTCTTTCTATGATGAGCACGCAGACGATTGCGGTATATCTGCCCGATGGGGCCATTCGCGAAGTTCCGGCCGGAACAACACCTTTCGACATTGCCAACGAGATTTCTCCGCGGCTGGCCGCCGCATCCGTGGTAGCGAGGCTGACCCCGGTTGGCGTCACGGTGAACGCGGGCGTCGCGGGCGAGGGACAGTCAGCAGAAGCGGCGATGTATGCGGCCGAGGACGCCGCTGCACCTCGACTTGTGGATCTTGCGACACCGCTGACCGCCGACACACGGCTGGAGCTAGTGAAGGAAAACGATCCTGAAGCGTTGAAGGTGGTGCGCCACTCAGCGGCACACGTGCTGGCGACAGCGGTGCTCGAGCTGTTTCCGGAGACCAAGCTCGGCCACGGGCCGGCGACGGACGCGGGGTTCTTTTATGACTTTTATCGCGAAAAACCTTTCACTCCCGAAGACCTGGCGCTGATCGAATCCAAGATGGCTGAGGTTGTGGCGCGGGACGAGAAGTTTGTGCGCGAGTACGAGCCGCGCGAACAGGCGCTGGCTGAGTTTGAACGCGATGGCGACTTCATGAAGACGCACTTTGTGAGCAAATTCACGGAGCCCGGTTCCGAGGTGAGTTTTTATCGAAATGGGAGCTTTGTGGACTTTTGCCGCGGCCCTCATGTGCCGTCGACGGGACGTGTGAAGGCGTTCAAGGTGCTTTCGCTTGCGGGGGCGTATTGGCTGGGCGATGAAAAGAACCCGCAGTTGCAGCGCATTTATGGCACGGCGTTCTTCAGCCAGAAGGAACTGGACGCGCACTTTGCGCGGCTGGAGGAAGCGGCGAAGCGCGACCATCGCCTGCTAGGCAAGCAACTCGACCTCTTCAGCATTCAGGAGCTGGCTGGGTCGGGTCTGATCTTCTGGCATCCCAAGGGCGCAACGGTTCGCAAGGCGATGGAAGACTGGATGCGCGAGGAATGTGTGCGGCGCGGCTACCTGCTCGTCTACACTCCGCACGTGATGAAGCGCGACCTGTGGAAGGTGAGTGGGCACGATGGAGTTTACTCCAAAGACATGTTTCCGCCCATGAAGCTGGATGACGCCGAGTATCGGTTGAAACCGATGAACTGTCCCGGGCACATTTTGATCTACAAGAACTCGCCGAAGAGCTACAGGGATCTTCCGCAGCGCTATGCTGAGTTCGGCAATGTCTATCGCTACGAGCGATCGGGGACCATGCACGGTCTGCTGCGCGTACGTGGCTTTACGCAGGACGATGCGCACATCTTCTGCACGCCGGAACAGGTGGAAGGCGAGGTAATTGCGTGTCTCGATTTTGCGGAAGCGATGCTGAAGGTTTTCGGCTTCAAGGAGTTTCGCGTTGAGCTGTCAATCCGCGATCCTAATAAGGCCGGGGACTTTCTTGGCACGCCGGAGAATTGGGCGAACGCCGAGAACGCACTGAAGAACGTGCTGACCAGCCGCGGAATCAAGTTTCAGGCATTTCCCGGTGAAGCGGCATTTTACGGGCCAAAGATCGACCTGAAAGTGGTGGACGTGCTAGGCCGTTTGTGGCAGCTTTCGACGGTGCAGTTCGACTTTAATCTGCCGGCGCGTTTTGAGCTTGAATACGTGGGTGAAGATGGCGAACGGCATCAGCCGGTGATGGTGCATCGCGCGCTATTCGGGTCGGTGGAGCGCTTTTTTGGCGTGCTCATTGAGCATTACGCGGGTGCGTTCCCGCTTTGGCTGGCGCCGGTGCAGGTGGGACTGGTGCCGATCAGCGAGCGGCATCATGCTTACGCACAGAAGATTGAAGCGGAGTTGGAAGCCACTGGGATTCGCGTGGAAGTGGATGATCGCAACGAAAAAATGAACGGGAAGATTCGCGATTTTGCGAACCAGAAGACGCCGTACATCCTGGTGTTTGGGGACAAGGAAGAGGCGGCCGGCAGTGTAAGCGTTCGGACACGCGGCAAGGGTGACCAGGGGACGCTATCGTTGGCCGATTTCATTGCGAAGGCGAAGTCGCTCGTGGAAACTCAATCTATCGAGTTGTAAACCTGCGCATCCCACGGACCAATCACCGGAATCTCTGGTATCGTTCCAGTATTCCGGTGAATCCTGAAATGCGGTGCTCGATTACTCAGCCGTTGCGCCCTCGCTTTGTCCGCCTTTGCACCCTGGCAATGCTCTGCTGTGTCTTTGGACTTTGTGACCCTTCGTCCCTATCCTCGCAAGCCAAACCGGCAGCGGCCCTACCAACACCCACCACCGCGCCGACGACGTCTCCTTCTGACTTCTCGAAAGAAGCCGTCGTCTTTGACAAGGCCTCTACGCGCATCCGTGAAGAATCCGATGGCACCAGCAAGCGCGAGACCACGGCCCGAATCCGCATTCTGGCCGACGCGGGCGTAAAGGAAATGGCGGTGCTCACCTTTACTTACACGGCCCTGAATCAGCAGGTGGATATTGCCTATGTTCGCGTCATCAAGCCAGATGGAACAGTTGTGGTCACGCCCGACTACAACGTGCAGGATCTGCCGGCGGACGTAACGCGCGCCGCGCCAATGTACTCTGACATCCACCAAAAACATGTCGCTGTAAAAGGGCTCGGCGTCGGCGATACACTTGAGTATCAGTTCACGCTCAACACGGTGAAGCCCGAGGTGCCCGGTCATTTCTGGTTCGAGTATTCCTTCCAGAAGGATTTGATCAACCTGGATGAGCAGGTAGATCTCGACGTTCCTGCGGACAAGGCAGTTACGGTCGCCAGCGCGGACGCACAGCCTGTGATCACCACCGCACTTGGCCGCAAGCTCTATCACTGGAGCAGCTCAAATCTTGCCCGACCCGACCCCGATGCGCCACCCAAGTCCGTGAAGCACTGGAAGCCATCGATTCAGGTGACCACGTTTTCAAGTTGGGAGCAGGTGGGCGCGTGGTACCAGGCCCTGCAGCGGGATTCGCTCGCCGTCACGCCTGCTATCCAGACCAAGGTAGGGGCTCTCACAAAAGGGCTGACCAGCGACGAAGATAAGACCCGAGCCATCTTCAATGACGTTGCGTTGCACATTCACTATGTCGGCCTTGAATTCGGCATTGGCCGTTACCAACCGCACCCTGCCGATGATGTGCTTTCAAACGAGTATGGTGATTGCAAGGACAAGCACACCTTACTGGCGACTGAGCTGAAGGCCGCCGGCATTCAGGCTTGGCCCGTGCTCATCTCCAGTGGTCGCGAGCTGGACCCGGCCATACCGTCGCCTGCGCAGTTCGATCATGTCATTACGCTTGTTTCTGTTGGCGGCAAACTCGAGTGGATGGACTCGACGGCCGAGGTGGCGCCGGTAGGGGTGTTGATGGGCGCATTGCGCGACAAGCAGGCGCTGGCGATTCCGGATAGTAAACCGGCATATCTCGAAAGAACTCCTGCGGAGATGCCCGCTCCGAGATCGCTGCGGATTGATGTGGAAGGCAAGCTCTCAGATCAAGGCCAGTTCACAGGACATATCAGCCAGATTTCAGACGAAGATATTGGAGCCGTGTTTCGCTCCGCGTTTCGCAGAGTTCCGCAGTCGCAGTGGAAGGAGTTAGTGCAGACCCTGGCAGGCTCTGAAGGTTATGCCGGAGAAGTTTCGAACCCGCAGGTCTCTGAGGTTGAAAAGATCGGCGAGCCTTTTCAGTTCTCCTTTGATTACACGCGGGAGAAGTACTACCAGTGGAATGACAAGGACTCTTCGCATTGGATTTCAGCGCCGCTGCCGGCAATGGGCGGAGAGCTGGCGCCCGGCGTGAAGGAGAAGAAGCCCGCCGACGATCCGGATCTAGGCTACACCACCAAGACTGCTTATCACGCGACGATGCAGTTGCCAAAGGGATGGACCATGGAACCACCCAAGGATACCGATCTGACTGAAGACTGGCTTGAATACCACGCGAAATACAGCCTGAAGGACGGAGTGTTTACGGCGGACCGCGTGGCCATGGTGAAGATGTCACGGGTTCCATTGGATCAGTACGATAAGTACCTGGCCTTCCGCCGCGCCATGTATGAGGACTTGAATCATCAAGTCCTCATTGCGCCTCCCGAGATATCAATGGCGGTCGACTGGCAGGACAGGATTGCCGAAGTAATTGCGAAGCAGACAAATCAACCGTCGGTTGTAGCGCTGATTAAGCCCTTGCGCGACGCCGTGGCAATCCTGGAATCGAATCCTCCAGTGGCGGCGGACGATGTGGTCAAAGCCACCGATTTAGCCCGCAAGGGATTGAATGACATCGAGGACAAGACCCGTGAAGTGCCGATCGATGACATCCATTCCCTTTACTGGTCAAAACTGCTTGCCTACGGGTGGTATGCGGTTGGCAAATCCGCGCTTGAGGCCAAGGATCTGACCACTGCGGAAAACTACTTGAGAGCCGCATGGCGCCTTAGCCAGGACCGCACCAGCGGTTATGAGCTTGGAAGGGTGCTGGAGGCGAAGGGCAACAAGGCCGCTGCGGCACATCAGTATGAGCTGGCCAATGCCACTTCGATCACCAATCCCTTTCTCTCACTTCTGGTTCCGGGCTCTGCGCTCGAAGAGAAGATCGCCGACGGCTACAAGAGGACTTCCGGCAAACCTCTCACTTCGAAGGCACTCAATAACGGCCAGTACAACGGCAGCTTTCGCGCAGAACTGGATAAGGAAATCGAAATGCACGAGTTTGTCCATACCACCAAGTTCAATGGACAAGCGCTGTTTTCCGTCGCATTTGAAGCTGGAAAGCCGGTGAAGGCCTATATGCTTGGCGGGGATAAGGTGATGGAGTCCCTTGTGCCGGTGTTGCAGTCGCACACTTATACGCCGGTGCTGCCCGCCGGATCGAAGGCGCGGCTACTCCGCGAGTTCCGCGTGATCTGCACGCCGTATGCGGGCTGCGATGTCTATATCCTGCTACCTACATCGATCCAGGGACCTGTTACATATTTCCGTCGGGACAACACGCCGGGCAACGCATCGAAGGACCCTGTTACCGAAAAAGTGGTGCTCGTTCCTTCACCGCAATGACGATGGGCTATCCCGGAGGATAGCCCACTGTGGAACGAGATCCGATCGGGAGCGTAGCGCCAAACCTGCGCGAAGGGCATCTGCCTCACCGCAGAGGTTATGCGTTGATGGCCATGCCTTCCACTGCGCCGTAGCCATCGAGCAGGGACTCGGATAGCGTGGGGTGGGCGTGGATGGTGAACATCATTTCCTCGACCGTGCCTTCCAGTTCGAGCACGGCAACGGCTTCGGCGATCAGTTCCGTGGCATTTGCGCCGAGAATGTGCACGCCGAGAATCTCACCGTACTTTGCGTCAGAGACGACTTTCACAAAGCCGTCGTGGCTGCCGAGAATGGTGGCTTTCGAGTTTCCGGCCATGGGGAACTTGCCCACTTTGACCTCAAAGCCCTTTTCCTTCGCCTGAGCTTCCGTGAGGCCGACGCTGCCGATCTGGGGCTCGCAATAGGTGCAGCCGGGAATGCGATCATGGCGGACAGGGCGATACTTTTTGCCGGCGATTTTGGCCGCGGCGACCATGCCGCTCATCATGCCTACGTGGGCCAGTTGCGGCAGGCCGAATACGATGTCGCCGAGGGCAAAGACGCCTGGCTCCGCGGTTTCCTGCGCTTCGTTGACTTTGATGAGGCCGCGCTCCAGCTCGACCTTTGTCTTTTCGAGGCCGATGCCGCTGGTGCGCCCGTAGCGGCCCACTGCAACCAGGACCTTCTCAGCTTCCTTGACCTGCGGCTTTCCGTTGGCGTCGGTATAGGTCACTTTTACGCCGGTTTCGGTCTTCTCCACGGTCTCGACTTTGGCGCCTGTATTCACGTCGATGCCGCGCTTTTTGAAGAGGCGCGTCAGTTCTTTCGAGACTTCCTCGTCTTCGACAGGGACGATGCGGGGTAGGAACTCGAGGATGGTGACTTCGGCTCCAAAGCTGCGGAAGATGGAGCTGAATTCGACGCCTACAGCGCCAGCGCCAATGACGATGAGCGATTTAGGCGGCTCAGGAAGTGCAAGGATTTCAATATTGGTCAGGATGCGATCGTCCGCGGTGAGACCGGGGAGCATTTTGGCTTCAGAGCCGGTGGCCAGAAATATATTCTTGGCCTGCACCTGGGTCACGGTACCGTCGGTGGTGGACACCTCCACGGTGTGCACGCCGGCCTGTGCGGAGCCAGTGAGGCTGCCGAAGCCCGCGATGCGCGTGACCTTGTTTTTCTTGACCAGGAAGTCGAGTCCCTTGGTGTGTTTGGTGACGATGCCGTCCTTGCGCTGCTGGACGGCGGCCCAGTTCAGCTTGGGCGTTGTGCCTTCGCCGAGGTCGATGCCAAAATCTGATGCGTGCTTGAGATGGTCCCATATTTCAGCGTTGAACAGGAGGGCCTTGGTGGGAACGCAACCCACGTGCAGGCAGGTGCCGCCGAGCTTGTCTGTCTTCTCGATCAAGGCCACCTTCAGCCCATACTGCGCTGCGCGAAAGGCCGCTGTGTAGCCGGCTGGGCCGCCACCAATAATTACCACATCGAACACTGTGTCTGCCAAGGGAACTCCGTTCAGGGTGCGGGCAGGATGCCGCAAGCGCTGCAATGCCACGTCCAGTTTAAAGGATGCGCGCCCAGTGAGTTTCGGTTCGGAGCAGGTGCGACGCGCTGGCGTTGAGGAATACCTATAATTCAGCTTCGACAAGCGCGATTGCGGCGCGCTGGATTTCCGGCTGGTCGCCGAAGGCCTCAAGCCAATGGACCGAGGGTTCGCGCCGGAACCAAGTGAGCTGGCGCTTGGCGTAGTTGCGATGACCCTGTTGCGCCGCTTCGATGGCTGAGTTGAGGCTGATTGCTCCAGAGAGGACGGCGGCGGCTTGCCGGTAACCGAGCGAGTCGAGGGCCTTGACGGGGCCGTAGCGGTTGAGCAGTTCACGAGTCTCATTGATGAGACCTGCGGCAAACATGGTGGCTGCGCGTTGATTCAGACGGTCATAAAGAGCCTTGCGCGGAGGATTAAGGCCAATGCGCAGCAGGCGGAAGCCGGTGAGCGGGTCGCGCGCTATTTCCGGATTATCGAGGACCTGCGAGAGCGGTCTTCGGGAGGTGAGGCAGACCTCAATGGCGCGAATCAGCTTGGGTGCGTCGTTGGCGTGAATGCGCGACGCAGAAATGGAGTCGAGCCGGGTGAGGATGCGGTGCAGCCATGCGTCGCCGTGGCGTTGGCTGCTGCGATCAAGGCGGGTGCGGAGTTCGGTTTGGCGCGCGGGACCGGAGAAGAGGCCTTCAGTGAGAGCGCGGAGGTAGAGGCCGGTTCCTCCCGTGACAATGGGCAGGTGGCCGCGGGCGGTAATTGCCTGGAGGGCGACGCGGGCCTCGCGGCTGTATTCGCCGGCGGTGAAAGGTTGGTCGGGGTCGGCCACGTCGATGACGTGATGGGGCAGGCGGGCGCGTTCTTCCGGGGTTGGCTTGGCTGTGCCGAGGTCCATGCCGCGATAGACGGCAACCGAGTCGCAACTGACAATTTCGCCGGCGAAACGCTCGCCGAGAGCGAGGGACAGGGTGGTTTTGCCGCTTCCGGTGGGGCCGAGAAGCAGCACCGCAAGGGGGAGTTTGCTGAAGCAGAAAAGGCTGCTGCATGCAATGCCCGTCCGAGCAGGACTCATGGACGCCACCAGCCGGAAGGAAAGATCCAGGCGGGGTTGGTGTGGAAGAGCCTCCAAAGGACGATGGCCGCAGCCAGAATCAGCAGTCCAATCACCTGATTGCGGCGGAAGATACGCCGCTGGTCCGCGCGCTTTGCCTCTTCGGCCGCCCGCTGAGAAAAGGGCTTGATGCGGGTTTGGACCATCGCTCGGCCCTCCTGACAGGCAGCGCGCCGGAATGCCGGACACCACGGATCAGTATAGGGGAGCAGCGGTTCAGGACATTTGCGCGGATGGTTTGACTTCCCCTTCCCGGTTTGCTCAGATAGCCTTTCAGGATTTGCGGACTAGAGGAAGAGCAGGGAAGCACGATGAAGGTCTTGATTTTGGGTTCTGGGGGCCGGGAGCACGCGCTGGCCTGGGCAGTGAAACGAAGCGAGCGGGTTACGGAAGTTGTTTGTGCTCCTGGAAACGGCGGAATTGGGCAGGTGGCGCGCTGCGTTCCGGTGGACCTGAAGAGTGTGGAGTCGATGGTGAGGCTTGCACTTGCCGAGAAACCGGAACTGACGATCGTGGGGCCGGAATTGCCACTCTCGCTGGGTATCGTGGACGCGCTACAGGAGCATGGACTGCGAGTGTTTGGACCGACCCAGGCAGCGGCCACGCTCGAAAGCAGCAAGGCATTTGCGAAGCGGTTTCTGCAGCGCCACAACATTCCAACTGCCAAATACGCCGTGTGCGCGACGGCAAACGAGCTGGAAAAAGTGATCGAAGGATTCCATCCGCCGATTGTGGTGAAGGCTGACGGGCTGGCCGCCGGCAAAGGCGTGATTATTTGCTCGTCGCGCAACACGGCGCTTGAGGCGGCCCACGATCTGTTCAGCGGGAAACTGCTGGGCGAGGCGGAGCTGCAGGTGGTGATTGAGGAGTTCCTTACCGGCGATGAGCTGAGTTTCCTATGTTTGAGTGACGGCAAGGATGTAGCCGCGCTGGCGCCGGCCCAGGATCACAAGCGGATCGGCGAGGGCGATACCGGACCCAACACGGGCGGGATGGGCGTTTACTCCACCGATGAACTGCTGGATGCCGGGATGAACGATTGGATTCTGCGCCACATTGCCGAACCCACGGTAAGGGGAATGGCGGAGGAGGGAGCGCCGTTCAAGGGTGTGCTCTACATTGGGCTGATGATGACTCCTCGGGGGCCGCAGGTACTGGAGTTCAATGCGCGGTTCGGCGATCCTGAGACGCAAGCCATTCTCGTGCGATTGGAGAGCGACCTGGTTGATGCGTTGGAGGCCTGCATCGATGGACGGCTGGCTGAGACCTCTCTGGAATGGAGTGCAGGCGCCGCAGTTTGCGTGGTGGCCAGCTCTGCAGGATATCCGGGGAGCTACGAGACGGGATTTCCCATCTCCGGCCTGAGTGCAGCGGAGGAGGTTCCCGGTGTTCAGGTATTCCACTCCGGGTCAGCACAAGTAGGGACCCAGCTGCGAACGGCAGGAGGGCGGGTGCTGGGCGTGACCGCGGTTGCTGCGTCGCTGGAAGAGGCATTGTCCCGCGCCTACGAGGCCATGGCGGAGATTGAATTTGAAGGGATGTACTATAGGCGGGACATTGGGCACCGCGCTTTAGCTAAGAAGCCATGACACCTGCGATCACATTGGAAGAATTGCTGGCCTGGAATGAGGAAGTTTCCCGCTTCTGGAAAGTCCACCTTGATGCCAACCCGGCTCTTTTGGAATTGCCCTGCGGCATCGGCGGAAATGTCGACGTACAGACTTTCGTCCGGCACATTTGAGGAGCTGAATTGGTCTGGAGCCAGATCATCTCGGGCCTTCCGATAACGGATTATGATGTATGGCCGAACGGTCCTTTGGGGGCGCTTTACGACTTGCACCCTTCAGCGGTCCAGAACTTCCGCGCCGTCTTCGACAACCCGGACATGAACTGGGATGAAAAGTCTGTGCATTGCCCATGGCGTCGTCCAGAGGCTCCTAAGCCCACACCGCGCAAGGCCCTGGCCCACGTACTCTTGCACAGTCAGCGTCATTGGGCACAGCTTTCCACGCTGGTTCGCTCCCAAGGTTTTCCTTCCGGATTTCTGGGCGATCTGCTGCTCAGCTTGGCGCTGGAATAGTCCAGGAACCGAAGATGGTAGAGACCATTAACCAAGAAAGGCGCGAATCTCGAAACTGCACCACAAGGAGGCAGGTATGACAGTCGGCACGACGTTGGAAGAACTTCTGGCCTGGAATCGGGAATCAGCCCATTTCTGGAACGGGCATTTCGTCGCCAATCCTGCATTGCTTGAGTTGCCTTGCGGAATCGGTGGGACTGCCAATGTTCAGGAGCTCCTCAGGCATGTCTGGGGTGTTGAACTGATCTGGGCCTTGCGGACAGCGGGGCTGCCGGAAGTGGACCGAAATGGATTACCAGCCGGCCCGCTGGATGCATTGTTCGCTCTGCATTTGAAGGCTGACGCGATGTTCAACGGACTAGTGAATGAGGCGAGTTGGAACTGGGAGGAAACATTGACCCTGGACCGCCCCTTTCTGGCGCCGGAATTGCGGACTTTTTCCAGGCGTAAAGCATTTGTTCACGCAATGCTCCACAGCCAACGGCATTGGGCGCAACTGGCAACGCTGCTTCGGGTGGCCGGATTTCCCGCAGGATTTAAAGGGGACTTTTTGTTGAGCCAGGTAATGAAATAGGGCGATGGGTTTTGCGGGAATAACGAAGGAAAATCCTGAAAAAGAAAAATCGCGACAGGCCGCCTGACCTTGATTTCGGTTTCCAGATACCCCTGAGATTCGAGGAGCCAACTGGGGCGGCGCTTGTCGCGATTTGTTATTGAAGCTCAGTCTGCTTCCTTACGAGCCTTCTTACGATTGCGCTTACGCGCGAGAGCCGCTTTAACGCGCTTCTTTTCACCGGGCTTCAAGTAGTAGGAGTGACGCTTGACTTCCTTGATGATGTCCTCCTGCTGAACCTTGCGCTTAAACCGGCGCAGTGCATTTTCGAGCGGCTCGCCTTCTTGTACGCGAACCTCTGCCAAAAAATCCCACCTCCAAACATGCCAAAGGGCTCCCTTCAGGATACTTGAAGAGCGCCGTTTTTGCGAATGCAACCGGATTCGGGCAACGATGCGATTCCGGTTTATCGACGCTTTTTTGAGATACGTGGGGTAAAGGACCAGCCAGTGAGCAGCCTCGCGCAGAGTTCTTAGGCTATGGTAAATTCTGGTCAGACGCCTGCAGGAAGCGTCCTGTCCGCGGAAAGGGCTGCGCCCACCTGCCTCTTTAGAGGCATCACCTCTTAGTTGATCCTCTTTCGCCTGTCATGCGGACCAGGCACACGAAGGAGGAATCTTGAATCTCGAACAACAGAAGAAACAAGCCCGCGAACTGTTGCGGGCGATTAGGGCTGGGAATGAAGAAGCAATTTCCCGCCTGCGCCGCCACCATAGCCGCTGGATGACAGTGGATGCAGCCACCGGACGTCAACTCGTGGCGCTACACGACGCCCAGTTTGTCCTGGCTCGTGAACAAGGGTTCGCCAGTTGGCCCAAATTGAGGGCATACGCTGAGCCTTCATCGCAGTCCCCCCGACCAACGCGTCTCTTCGTCGCAGACGTGGCATGGATAACGGACCGGGTTCATGGATTGATGCGAACCCGTCAATCCGCGGGCCCGGCAGCGCTGGAACAGATTCGTGAGTGGCACCCACGCTTTGCGGATTGTACCGACGAGGAGATTCGACAGGCGCCGTTCACGGAAGAAGACGCCCGGCTGGTCTATGCGAGGGAGCACGGCTTCGAGACCTGGGATGACCTGACAAGCCGCGTAAATGTGTTGGCTTCAACAAGAGAGGCGGCAACCACTGAACCGTTCATGGCGGCCTTCGGCGCACTGCAGTCGGGTAGTATTGCCGATCTGGAAGCATTGCTGCGTGCGAATCCTCGCCTGGCAACAGAGCGGGGAACGAATGGCAACTCGCTGTTGAATCTCGCCGTGAGCTTTGCCGGAAGGGCGGACTGGAAAGGCGGGGTTTCTGCAATCGAGTTGCTGCTGTCGGCCGGCGCCGTGGTGAATGATGCGAATGATCGCGGCTGGACACCGCTGCACGCGGCAGCGTATGCCAACAAGCCGGAGATTGCGGACACATTGATTGCGAATGGCGCGGCCCTGGATGCAGAAGCGCACGGTGCGGGCGGGACTCCTTTGATTGCGGCGCTGTTCTGGGGAAACCGCGAGGTCGCCGACCTGCTTGGGCGTCATGCAGTCTCACCAGGCAATCTTCGCGCTGTAGCGGGGCTTGGCATGCTCGATTTAGTGGAGGCCTGTTTTGCAGGTGGACGCACCCTGACTCCAGAAGCCTGCGCGGCCCGGGGCTTTTATCGCCCGCACAGCGGGTTCCCGGACTGGCAACCGTCGACTGATCCGCAGGAGGTGCTGGACGAAGCGCTGGTGTGGGCATGCAAAAGCAACCGCGTACAGGTGCTGGAGCGACTGGTGCAAGCCGGCGCGCAGCTGGATGCCGATCCGTATCGAGGCACGCCGCTCATTTGGGCAGCGGCCCGCAACCGCACAGAGGCGGCCGAGTGGTTATTGGATCACGGAGCCGACGTGAACCAGAAGGCGACCTTTGGTGGATTAACGCACGGCCGAGGCATTACTGCGCTCCACATTGCCGCGCAATCTGGACATCTTGCGACGGTAAAGTTGCTGATCGAACGCGGCGCCGACCGAACCATCAAAGAGGACCTGTACCAGTCGACGGCCGAAAGCGCCGCTGCGTACTTTGGGCAGGACGAAGTGCGCGATTACCTATGTTCGCTTGGAAAGTAGTATCTAACCTTTGTTCGACAGGGGGGGCCGGTTCTCTTTTACACTCTCAGAGGGCCGGCGAAATCCGGCGAAGAGGTCGTGAGGCATGATTCGCAGTTACCAGGGGTGCCTGCCCCAAATTCCCGCCAGCTGCTACGTGGATATTTCCGCTCAGGTGACGGGAGACGTGATACTTGGCGAACACTCCTCGGTGTGGATGAACGCGGTGCTGCGCGGAGACGTGAACTCGATTCGCGTGGGCGCCAATTCCAATGTGCAGGACTGCGCTGTGCTGCACGGCCAGCGCAACCTGTACCCGGTGGTTGTGGGCGACTGGGTGACCATAGGCCACAACGCGACGGTTCACGGGTGCGTGGTGGAAGATGAATGCCTGATCGGGATGGGGGTCACGATCCTGAACAACAGCCGCATCGGCGCGGGCTCGATTATTGCTGCTGGGGCCGTGGTGCCCGAACACACGGTGGTCCCACCGCGCACGCTGTGGGCAGGTGTGCCGGCAAAGCTGCGGCGTGAACTCGGGGACAAGGACCGCGCGCTGATTCGGGAATACGCGCAGAACTACCTTGACTACGTGGAGATCTACCTGAAGGAAGCTGGAAGTTAGACTGGAAAGATCTTGATGACTAAAGAGACAAAGCCCATTGCAAATTTGCACTTCACCGGAGAAACGCAACTACCTGTGTGTTGGGTGTCGCGCTTGATGCTGTTATTGGCCAGGAAGACCATGCGGTTGAATGTCGGGATGGCTTGCGCGTTGATGCTTGCAGGCGGCGCTGCGGCCGGGGGCCAGACTACGGCTGGACCCGATCCGGGAAGGTCAGGCGAGATAAGTCTCAATACCCTGCCGGATGCTCCGCAGCCACAATCCTCAGGTCCGGGCGTGCCAGTGGATAACGACGCCGTGACACTGCGTAATACACCGCTGCACATCCTGAAGGATCAGGCTGCAATTTGGACGAGTCCGGCTCGTGTGCGCGACAACGACCTCCCCATCCTGGTGCCGCTGGTGCTGGGTACCACGGTCCTGATTACGACCGACCACCAAGTGATGAATTTGGGCAAACTTCAGAACCCATCGCTCAATAACGAGGCGACGACAGCCTCGAATGGCTTGCTTGGCGGTTTCGTGGTGGCTCCTGTGGCGATTTATGGGATGGGTTTTCTGCATCATGACGAGCATGCAACGGAAACCGGCACGTTGGCCGGGGAGGCGATGGTCGACAGCCTAGTGGTGGACGAGGTAATGAAGGCCGTCACCATGCGGGAACGGCCGACTCTCGATGGAGCCAAAGGAAAGTTCTTCCAGAGCAGCGTGGGCCTTAATTCGTCATTCCCTTCGACGCATAGCATCATTGCGTGGTCTTCGGCCACTGTTATCGCCGAAGAGTATGGCGGCCCGCTGACGCAGATTACCGCTTACGGTCTGGCCACCGGTGTGAGTCTGACGCGTGTGCTGGCGAAACAGCATTTCCCGTCGGATGTGCTGGTGGGCAGCGCTGTGGGATGGATGGTGGGGCGCTATGTTACGCACAAGCGGCGACGGGACTTGCAGTAAGTGCTGGTGTGTATGCAGGGTGAGCGGATTTCGACCGCTGTCTAAACCGGCGGCGGGTTGCGCTCGGCGAAGTTTCTCTGGTGCCAGTAGGGATAAATGGGCTGGACTGCGCTGGCCTTATCCAACTCGGCAACCTGTTCCGCAGATAGGTTCCAGTCACGGGCGTCCAGGTTTTGACGCAACTGCTCTTCATTGCGCGCGCCGACGATGACCGAGGAGATCGTTGGACGCTGCAGTAGCCAATTGAGCGCCACCTGCGGAACGGACTTGCCTGTTTCCGAAGCGACCTTATCCAGCGCATCCACCACCTTGTAGAGGTATTCATCGTCCATTTGCGGCCCGGCGTCGGCGGTTTTGTGCAGGCGGCTCTGCTCGGGGAGCGGCTGCCCGCGGCGCAGTTTGCCGGTGAGACGACCCCAACCCAGCGGACTCCAGACCAGCGCGCCGACTCTCTGGTCGATGCCGAGCGGCATAAGCTCCCACTCGTATTCGCGGCCGATCAGCGAGTAATAAACCTGGTGGGCGACAAAGCGCGTCCAGCCGTAGCGGTCGGCGACGGCGAGCGACTTCATCAGGTGCCAGCCCGAGAAATTGGAGGCCGCAATGTACCGCACCTTGCCCTCGTGGACAAACGTGTTCAGCGTGTCCTGAACCTCTTCAATTGGCGTGAGCGCGTCGAAGCCGTGCATGTGGTAGATGTCGACGTAATCTGTGCCGAGGCGACGCAAACTGGCCTCAAGGGCGCGACGCAAATGGTAGCGCGAGGTACCTCTATCGTTTGGTCCGTCGCTGGTTGGAAAATGCGCTTTGGTTGAGATCAACGCGCGGTTGCGCCTGCCTTCAAGCGCCTTGCCGAGAATTTCTTCGGAACGGCCATCGGAGTAGCCGTCAGCGGTGTCGAAGAGGTTGACGCCTGCCTCAAAGCAGATATCCACAAGCCGCGTGGACTCGGCAACGTCTGAGCTTCCCCAGGCTTTGAAAAACTCATTGGTACCGCCAAACGTGCCGGTACCAAAACTCAGCGCTGAAACCTTGAGGCCGGAGCCTCCCAGAAGTCGATATTCCATGGTGGTTTGGATGCGGGGCCCTGCATGAGGATGCAGATTGGCTGCCGACCTGATCCTGAAAGCGCAAATCAGTGCCCGCCCTAGGGCCGCGCCGCCATGACAGCCCAGAATATGCTCACGCACCAAACAGCCGTTACCAGCAAAGGTCCGCCGTAGAACCAGGCTGGGATGGACAGAAGGGACATGACCAGGGCTCCAAGCGGCGTACTGTAGATCATTCCAGGCGGTCCGAAGACCAGCGTGAGCAAAGCGGCGACCCAGACGTTCTTTGGCAATAGGCGGTCCGAAGCAAAACCAGAAGAGAGAACGGCTGCCGACTTGGGAGTGGCGGGCTGAGGCAGAGTTTCATCGACGGCTGACACCGGGGTTACGGGTTCCGCGGAAGCCATTGGGGCACCACATCCGCGACAAAAACCTTCCATGTCGCGAGATGAAGATCCACATTGGCTGCAAAACACCACTTCGGTCGGCTCCGTGTGCCCAAAGTTTACCGCAGACTCGATTGAGGTTGGAATGAGCGTCTCAGCTGTTCCAGATGGAAGGGACATGTTCGATACACTGTTAAGGCTATGAGCACATTGAAAGCCGTACGCGGGACGCGCGATTTGTTGCCGCCGGAAACGGCGCTTTGGAACCACATTGAAAAGACTGCGCGGCAGGTGTTTACCCGCTATAACTTCGGCGAAATTCGCACGCCCATTTTTGAAGACACTGCGCTGTTTGCGCGCGGCGTGGGCGAGGAAACCGACATTGTCTCCAAAGAGATGTACACCTGGGAAGACAAGGCGCGGGCGCAGTCTGAAAGGGCTCAGTCACTCACGCTGCGTCCGGAGAATACCGCTGGGGTGGTGCGGGCTTACATCGAACATGGGCTGGGCGAGAGCGGACAGTTGCAGAAGCTCTACTACGTCGGGCCCCAGTTCCGGCGGGAGCGGCCAGCAAAGGGCCGCTTCCGGCAGTTCTGGCAGATTGGCGCCGAAGTGATTGGGCCTCCGTCCGCGGGGAGCGAAAGCCCACTGCGCGACGCCGAGGTGCTCGAAATGCTGGCCACGCTCCTTGATGAGCTGGGTATAACTGGCTGGACTCTGGAGCTCAACTCGGTCGGGTCTGCGGCGGATCGAGCGCGCTACAACGAGACGCTGCGCGCGGCACTGGTTCCGGTGGTAGGCCAGATGTGTGTGGATTGCCAACGGCGCGCCGTGACCAATCCTCTGCGGGTACTGGACTGCAAGGTTCCTGCCGATCAACCGATTATTGAGACGCTCCCAGTAATTGCGGACTCACTGGATGAAGCTTCCAGAGCACACTTTGCGGCGGTGACGGCAGCATTGGATGCGGCGGGCGTGCCTTACACGCGGAATCACAGGCTGGTACGCGGCCTGGATTACTACACCCGAACCACCTTTGAATTCAGCCATCACGGGGATGGCCTTGGTGCGCAGAATGCTCTGCTGGGCGGCGGGCGCTATGACGGGCTGAGTGAGGCGATTGGCGGCCCGAAGGCTCCGGGGATCGGCTTCGCAATGGGCGAGGACCGGCTGGTGCTTACGCTGCTGGCCCTGCAAGATGCTGCACCGGAGAAGGCGCACGCCTACATTGCGCCGCTGGGCGAGGGAATGAACGCAGCTGCGCTGGCGCTGGCGCGTGATTTGCGACGCCAGGGGCTACGGATTGAGCTGGGCGAGGGCAGTTTTCGCCTGAAGAAGTCGTTTGAAGTGGCCGACAAGGGCGCGCGGCGGATTGTGATCCTGGGCGAAGACGAGCTTCAATCCGGTATTCTGACGGTAAAGACTTTCGCTACGGGGATGCAGACCAAGATAGATCGCGTGGAGTTGGCGGCATATCTCAGCCGGTGAACCTGAACTCCTTCTGCCCACAGGCGAATAAAGGAAACGTGTGCTCGATTTTCTAGGTAGTCTCGAACGAACGCATTTATGCGGTGAATTGCGCGCAGCAAACGCCGGCCAACAAGTGGTTGTGATGGGCTGGGTGAACCGGCGCCGCGATCACGGCAACCTGATCTTTCTGGATCTGCGGGACCGCACCGGCATTTGCCAGATTGTGCTGGATAAGGAACTGACCCCCGACGGGCACCTGAAGGGCGAACAGGTTCGGCCGGAGTACGTGGTGGCCGCTGTGGGCAAGGTGAGCCTGCGCGATGCGGACGCCATTAATCCCAAGATGCCGACCGGCGAGATTGAGATTGAGGCCACGCAACTGCTGGTGCTGAACGACACGCGGCTTGCGCCGTTCTCGCCTTCGGAAGAGGCGATTCAGAACGAAGAAGTCCGGCTGAAATATCGCTACGTGGATTTGCGGCGGCCGGAGATGCAGCGCAACTTCAGGCTGCGGCATGACATTACGCTGGCTATTCGCGAAAGCCTGAGCCGGCAGGGATTTCTGGAGATTGAGACGCCGATCCTGACCAAGAGTACGCCGGAGGGAGCGAGGGACTTTCTGGTGCCGAGCCGCGTGCATCCGGGCGAGTTTTACGCGCTGCCGCAGTCGCCGCAAATCTTCAAGCAGATCCTCATGATCTCGGGGTTCGACCGCTATTTTCAGATCGCCCGTTGCTTCCGTGACGAAGATCTGCGCGCCGACCGCCAGCTTGAGTTCACTCAGGTTGACCTGGAGATGAGTTTTCCCCATCAGGAGACGGTCTTCGCGGTTGTGGAGGACTTTCTTTCGGCGGCCTTCGCGGCGGCAGGGGTTACGCTGCAGAAGCCGTTTCCGCGCATCACGTATGACGACTCGATGCGGAAGTTTGGGAGTGACAAGCCGGATATGCGGCTGCCCGGGTTGACCGACGTACGTCCGGCGTTTACCGACGAGGCGCTGGCGACGCTGCAGATCGATCCGGCGCTGCCCGTTGTGGCGTTGCGGATCCCCAAGGTTGGCGAGCTGAGCCGAAAGGAACGCGAAGACAACCACCCCATGTTCGACCTGAAGAAGGGCGCGAAGTTCATTGACGACTTCAAGCGGCTGGCCAAGGGCTTCCCCGAATCTGCCGTGAAGGTGCGCGAACTAGCTGGAGCGGCTGAGGCCGATTTTGTGATCATCGTTGCCGGCGATCCGGCACACCCGGTGAAGGCAAGCGACACCAAGTTTGAAGGACGGTTGAGCGAGCGAGAGATCAACGTCTACTCCGCTGCGGGCAATTTTCGCTCAGAGCTGGCGAAGAAATATGCCGAGCGGCATGGTGCGTTTGCCGTGACGGAAAAGGCTGTTGCCGAGGCTGACTCGCGTGGCGGGGTGCAAATTGACGGGGCTGCGGCATTCAACCCGATCTGGATTGTCGATTTTCCGATGTTCGAATACGAGGTGGCTTCGGCGAAGTGGGTGCCTGCGCATCATCCCTTTACTTCGCCGCACGAACACGACATGGCCAACCTGCTGACTGATCCTGCCAGTGTGCGGGCCAATTGCTATGACCTGGCGATGAACGGGCTAGAGCTTGGTTCAGGTTCGATCCGTATTCATCGCAAGGATGTGCAGCAGCAGATTTTCCAGTCGCTGGGGATCAGCGAGGAAGAGGCGAAGGCGCGGTTTGGGTTCTTCCTGGACGCACTGGAATACGGCACGCCGCCGCATGGAGGCATCGCGTTGGGGTTGGACCGCATTGTGATGCTGCTGACCGGAGCGCCCAGCCTACGCGAGGTGATTGCGTTCCCGAAGACGGCGAAGGCGATTGACCTAATGGCCGACGCGCCGACGACGGTGACGGAGCAGCAGTTGAAGGAACTGCATATTCGGGTGGCGCTGAAGAGCTAATACAATCAGTGCTCGCCTGGTGATTCGTTGTCGTTTTTTCTCTTGGAGCGGAGCATTCCGGCGTATTGGGGAGTGAAGATGAGCAAACACCCCACTGTCCAAACATAATGCCCAATCAGTGGGCGAAATGGGCCTGGTCCCCAGCCCGGCTCGGGCGACGCAAAAAACAAGAACGGGAATACCATGAGGAACGGTAACGCTCGGGCGAATCTTCGCTTCGCAGTAATGTTATCGGCGACTGCGCCAAAAACAACCACCAACGGCGTTATCCAACCTGAAACCACAAAGAAAAAGTTCACTCCTTGTCCACTCGGGTTAAAAAGACTTGCGATGAATGCAACCGACCCCCACAAAGTCCATGCGACACAGGCCCAGCCGTGGTATGCGTCGTTGGTCACCAGGTAATCCCTTAGGGACTGAGGGTAGCCGGGTGTGACGGCTGGCAGGAAGAGCGAAACCACAAGAATAATCGCCCCGATAATTTTGGCAACATTCGCGAAGTCGTCTCGATCAAGACGGTCGAACATGGCACCCAGTCTTTACGACTTTCGAAAGGATTTGCCAGTTTCTGAGGAGTTTAAGAAGTGGCGTGGCGGGAGCTGGCATGCAAGAGGCTTACACCCGGTCCAGTTCCGCGAACAACTCGCTCAGCACCACGCGGATCGGCGTTCCCGGCACGGTCAGTTCTCCGCTCAGGACAAGATGCAGGCCCGCATGATCGGCAGTCCAAACGCGACGTGTCTCTGGATCGAAAACCCAGATGTTCTCCACCCCAAACTCGATGTAATCGTCAATGCGATCTTGAAAGCGGCTCAACCGGTCTTCCGGCGAAAGAATCTCGATGGCGATCAGTGGAGAGTGGGTGACGATTCGCTCTCTCGGCGCACCCGCCTTCAGCACGGAGACGTCTGGCACACGGAAGCGTGACCGATTTACTTGCGTTCTTACGTCAGTCACCGCCCGCACGCCCCATGCGTCGCGGTTGTTCATAAATAAGACAACAAGCAGCGTTTGCAATAATCCATGATCGTACTCGCCCAAATTCCGCTCCTCGACGCGTCCATCCACATAGTCGCAGTCGGGGCGGTAACTGGTGCGGAGATACTCCTCGACAGTCACGAACGGCTCCTCAATGGGCAGCGTAGCCATGGCAACAGTATGCTCTCAATCGGAGAGGAATCCAACCGGTTTCAGTTTCTGAACTGCCCCAGGGTAGCTTATATAGTCAGACCGGACTACTCCGTGTCTGAATTGATGCTGTCCTTGTCCTCGCCTTCGACGGATATGCGGAGACGGCGGAGGAAGTGGAGATCGTTCTGCGTGAACGAGGTGCCGCTGCCGTCCTCCTTCGAACCAGCTTCGGAATCGTCTGGATCTTTGGCGGTGACCTCATTCAGGCCGATGGTTGCCTCGAGCATGAGGAGGACGTCAAAGCCGTGCTTCCGGATATCCTGAACCACCCCGGCGATCTGCTCGCTCTCGATGACCGACTCATGGATGGCCTCGCCCAGTTGTTGAATCAGTTCGCGCAGACGTGATGTCACCTTAACCTCCGGGGCGGCCTGCGCAAGGAAAAGGCGCGGGTTGCGTCGTAAGATTCCTCTACCTTACTTCCGTCACCGTTTGCGAGCAACTGAGAAAAGCGGAAAACCCTGAGAAGCTTTCAGGCGACGGTCGCTGCTACCATCATAAACGGAATGAAACCTCACTCCATCGGGCGCACTTTGGGAATCGGGCTGCGGGTAGCCGGACGCATTGCGGGCCAACATGTGGCTGCAAGTGCAGATGCGGCGGCAAATGCAAAGTCGCCCAACCCCGGTCCGAGTAGTGTGGAGGTAGCCGCACGCAGCAACGCCTCTGGGAAGGCGACCCGGAACGTGGCGCGAGGGATCGGGGGATTCCTGCGCCCCTTTGGCCGGGTAGGTGGCATTCTTTGGCTTGAAGTCACGGGAGTTTTCTTCCTGCTGCCGGTGGTTGTGTTCGCCCCCACGGTGTGGCGCACTCGGGCCAGTTTCGCCCATGGGCCCGATCACAGAACCTTCCTGGTTTCCGCCGCTTTTACAGTGGTTTTTCTCTACCTCGGCGTGAGTTCATTCTGGCGAGCGCGAAAGAAATAGTCCGCACGATTCCGACTTCTATTGCTTTGCAGAATCTGTCCGCGGCCGCATGAGCGCCATAATTGCCACGACCGCAACCGCCACTACGATGAACCAGACGAAGGCGCCACTGCCCCTTCCACCGCCAAAGCGCATCAGCGCCAATGCATTTGTGAACGTTTCTGTCATCGTTTGACCTCCCCGGGGCTGACTCACCTGCCGGTGTAGAAGTGTTGACCCGGATCGATACGGTAAGTTGCCCGGAAGGATTTCGGGTTGGCGGTACTCCGACCCGGTTTGCGGGATTCGGAAAATGGTGTTGACAACCTAACTCTACATATATAGAGTTTTGAAAATGAAGCTGCGGCTATCACCACAAACGTTGATGGTTCTGGACGCTTTTCTTGTGCAGGCGGAGGAGTGGAAGTACGGTTACGATCTGAGCCGGGTGACGGGGCTGAAGTCGGGCACGTTGTATCCGATTCTGATGCGGATGGCGGAACGGAAACTGCTGGAAACCGAGTGGGAGGCGGGTGAGCCGGGCAAGCCTCCGCGGCACATGTACAGGTTTACGCCGGATGGTCTGCGGTTTGCGAGAGCGAATGCCGTGGGACGTTCGGGAGCGGCCCTGGAACAAGTGGCGCTGGGCATGGTGGAGGGCTGATGGGAGCGCCGCGCACGTTGGCTACGGCATTACTGAGATATGCGATACGGGTGGCGCCTGAGGCGAGCGGCGAATGGGCTGCAGCGATGTTGCGGGAATTGGACTTTGTGGAGGGCGACTGGGCGGCGCTTATCTGGGCGCTGGGCAGCACGACTGTGATTTTGCGTGATGCGGCCAGCGCCTGCCGGGAGCGGTTGAAAGGAAAGACAAAGGAGGAGGTCGGGATGAATAACACAGGCAAGAAAGCGTTGGGAGTGGGGTTGGGGTTGTTTTCCGCATTGGCACTTGTTGGGTGCGCATTTGCTACGCTGCGCATCAGCGGCCTTCTATTTCCGGGACTTGAGCACTCGCCATGGGCGTATTGGTTGGCGGTGATGATCATACCGGAGGCAATTTTTATCATCGCAACCATAGCGCTGTGGCGAAAAAGAGGGCCGGTGGCCGCGGGAATTTTAGCTACCGGGCTCATGATGGCGCTGCATGTGGCAGTGCACTTTTCGATGCGATAGTTGATCGTTTAAGAAGGGAACGGATGGAAGACGATTCGGATGGAGCTCCGACGCGAAACTCGATTGCTCCTTGGTTGAATGTGCGGAAGAGCGCGGAGGCGGTGGTGTTTTACAAGGCGGCGTTCGGAGCGGTTGAGGTCTATCGGATCGAGGACCCGGACGGCAACGTGGTGGCGCGCCTCTCGGTGGAAGGTGCGGAGTTCTGGGTCGGGGACGAGTCGCCGGAGCATTTGAATTTCAGCCCGGAGTCGCTGGGTGGATCGACGGTGCGGATCATTTTCACTGTGGCTGATCCGGATGCGATGTTTGAGCGGGCGTTAAAGGCCGGGGCGACGCAGGTTTGGGCAGTGACCGAGGAGCATGGGTGGCGCGTGGGGCGTGTGGCCGACCCGTTCGGGCACCAATGGGAGATTGGGCGGCCTGTGGCGGAAGTTTGAGCACTTCTGTGTGATGGAGAGCGAACACAGAGGATCAATCAAGTGCGACACGACCGGCTTTAGCTCGGGCCTTCGTCGTAGGCGTACCAGTGATCGTCTAGTCTCTGGAATGAATATCCTTCATCGCGTGTATCCGGATTGAATTTTCGTTCTCCTTTTTCCTGATGCAGCAGGCAGGGATAGAAACCGTCACCACCTGCCGATGGACTATCAGCACAATGCAAGTAGCCGGTAGTATGGCCCCGGTTGAGGAGGCCAATTGAGTCAACCATAATGAAGGCGTCTCGCGATTTATCGCGCTGAATGCCAAGCTCAATGTGATTCCGGTAGTATATCGCTCGGTAAGCATCCCAGCGCGGCTTCGGAAGTTCCGCCTTGGGGTCGCCGTTCATGAAACGCCCCGTCCCAAATGTGTCATTGGTTTCCCGATCGAGAAAGTTTGGAGCAATTCGCGAGAACTTTGAGTCTTCGTCAGACATTCGAAGGACCGTCTCGAGGTCCGCTCGTTTCGTTGGGAAGTCACGCTGGAGATCTGCCAGAGTTGGCGGCTCTGCTTCATGGAGAACGACAATCAGTGCAAGAAGAAGGAGGCCCGGGATCGCGAGAATCAGGGTAGTGATGCCAGCGACGATACGACGCGACGAAGTTCGGGCTTTGAAACTCAAAACGAGTCCCACGATGAGCAAGCATGCATAAACGCCGACAGTAAGTAGAGCCGAGATCACAAGCTGAGCGCTCCTTTTACCAGGCGCGCCAATTATCGCGCTTCGGTCGGTTGAGGATGTTCTTCGGGTCAGAATCCTTCTCTAGACATTATCCAGTGTTACGCAGCCCCGCAGAGATGCCGCTGATGGTTGCGGCGATGGCGCGATTGACCTCGGGAGTGTCTTCGCCGGCGCGTTTGCGGCGTAGCAGGTCGACCTGGATGAGGTGCATGGGATCCACGTATGGATTGCGGAGCTTGATGGAGCGCCCCAGCACCTGGTTGGTTTGCAGAAGTTCTGTTTGCCGGGTGACGGCGAGGACTGCGCGGACGGTGCGATGGAACTCCGCTTCAAACAGGTCGTAAATGCGTTCGCGAATCGCGGGGTTCTCAACCAGCGAGGAGTAGAGGCGCGCGGTGGCGAGGTCGACTTTGCCCAGCGCCATTTCCACGTTGCGCAGTAGGTCAATAAACAGCGGAAACTCCTGAGCCATGGTTTGCAGCACGGCAAGACGTGCGGGCTCCGCGGGCTGGGAGAGATACTGCTCGAGCGCAAATCCGACGCCAAACCATGCCGGCACCAGGAGGCGGGACTGAGTCCAGCCAAAGACCCACGGAATGGCGCGCAGATCGGTGAGCTTAGGGGAAGAACTGCGGCGTGAGGGCCGGGAGCCGATTTTCGCGTTTTCGAGCTCGCCCATCGGGGTGGACTGCTCGAAATAAGTGAGCACGCCTGGGTCCTGAAGAATATGGGTGCAATAGTAGTCGTAAGAGACGGCGGAAAGCTCGTTGAGGACAGCCTCCCACTCGGGCTTGAGCACGCCGGTAAAGTGTCCTTTGGGGTCGCGGGCGTTGGGACGGGCCAGGGCGTCAAGAGAGGCCGCAATCATCAGCTCAAGGTTGCGCTCGGCTAGAACCTCGTCAGCATATTTGAAGTTGAGCACCTCGCCTTGCTCGGTGATGCGCAACTGGCCGTCGAACGAGTTAATGGGCTGGGCGAAGATGGCCCGATGCGTAGGACCACCGCCACGGCCTACCGTGCCGCCTCGACCATGAAAGAGACGCAGCTTGACGCCGGCCTCTCGTGCAACAACATGAAGATCGCGGTGAGCGCGGAAGATCTCCCAGGTACTGGTCAGCATACCGCCGTCTTTGTTGGAATCAGAATAGCCCAGCATGACCTCTTGCCAGTTGTCCCAGGTGGCCATCATCTTGCGATAGTCGGGGCGGCTC
Source organism: Occallatibacter sp. (assembly GCA_049514915.1). Classification (GTDB taxonomy): domain Bacteria; phylum Acidobacteriota; class Terriglobia; order Terriglobales; family Acidobacteriaceae; genus Telmatobacter. The sequence continues at coordinate 120,722 of JBEKUP010000010.1, forward strand.
CAAAGCTCGCGGCAAACGGCAGGAGCCTGGCGCAGGTCTTCAATTGATTCGAACAGCGGCACTGGCATCAGGCCTGGATCGCGGCCAGAGCCCTCAACCTTGACGCCGCCGAGACGCGCGAGACGAATGACAGCGAGTACGTCGTCCACGGTGGAAGCGCCGCTGATGACATATTGGCGTATCGCTTCCGGGGAGCAACCGCTCTTGATCTCAGCGACGACGCGAAACGTATCAAGCACACTGGCTGTTTGGGCAGACATGGTGCTGGGCAACGATTCTGCCATGGTGTCGGCAATAGCCTCTTGAAGCGCCGTGGCCAACACGCGTGCATGCTGGCGGATGTCGAGCGTGTGCAGGTGGAGGCCAAAGGTGCGAACCTGCAGAATCAAAGGGTCCACGAGTGTGCGCGCGATCCGTATGCCACTGTTCGCGGCCAATGAGGCGCGCAGGGTTTCCAGATCGTCAATGAGTTCTTCGACAGAGCAATAAGCCGGCAAGACCTGGGCCAGGTGCTCCTGCCCCTGAGACAGCGTGTAGGGAGTTACGGGGAGTGTTGCGGTAGCAGGGCCGGGGTGCTCCATGGTGCGAAGGACCCGCGCCTTTACGCAAATGATGAACCGGCGGTAATACTCGAACTCGTACTGCTCGCCGAAGACTTGTGTCTCGGGGGTGTGGATTTGCTCAACGTAGGCTTCCAGGCGCTTCCGCAATTCGTTGCTGACCGGGCGCTGCTGGGCGCTTGTGGTAAGCAGGTCGATGATCTCCTGCAGTTGGCGCTCGTAGTAGAGCAGGAGGTGGCCGCGCGCCAACTGGATGGAGTCGCGCGTAACCTCCGGCGTGACGAAAGGATTGCCATCGCGGTCGCCGCCGATCCAGGAGCCGAAGATGAGCACCTGAGGCAGATCGAGAGGCTCGATCTCAAGTCCATAGGAGGCACGCAACGCCTCGGAGATTTCGCGGTAGAGACTGGGCAGCGTTTCGAAGATGGATACGTCGTAGTAATCGAGGCCCATCTTGATTTCGTCGTACACGGTGGGGCGGCGCGAGCGGACCTCATCGGTTTGCCACAGGCTGGTGATCTCGGCCGTCACAAGTTCTTCGAGGCGCGCCATATCCTGCTCAGGGATGGGTATGCGATCGAGCGCGGCCAGAAACTCGCCAATGCGGCGGCGTTTGAACATGACGGAGCGACGGGCAACCTCAGTGGGGTGCGCGGTAAACACGGGGACAATGAGCACACGCTTGAGCCAGTCCATGGCTTCATCCGCAGTGATGCCAACGCGGCGCATCTCGCAGAGAGTGCCGGCCAGCGAACCGCGCTGATGAGCAGCTTCTCCGTTGAGGCGCAGGGCAATGCGGCGGCGCTTGCGATGGTTGGTCTCAGCCAAGTTGATGAGCTCGAAATAAAAGGCAAAGGCGCGAGTCAGAAGAATAGCGCGCTCGACGGGGAGCGAGTGGACTAGGTCGAGAGCAACGGCGGCGTGGCGGGCCGCTTCTTCCTGGTTGCCGTGCGCCTCCGCGTCGCGGCGACGGATGGTTCCCTGGCGCAGCGCTTCCACATGGGCGAAGAGGTCATCGCCGGCCTGCTCGCGCAAGACTTCGCCAAGCAAGGTGCCAAGCGAACGCACATCGCGGCGCAAAGGAGCTTCTTTCAGGTCACCGGAATCGGCTTCGAGTTCGGCTAAACGCTGCGACCAACTATCGGGGTTCCACAAAAGTACCATCGTCTTTCGATTATGCACGATGGCGGATTGGGGCCGTCTCAGGAAAGAGTTGGGAAGACTTATCCGCCGCGGTGGGGGATGAGTCTTGTTTTCACACCGCTAATCCACAGTTCATACAGTGCAAATCGGATGCGGGTGCGCGATAATGTCGCCATTGTGGGTGTCGATCAGCGGCAAACGACGGGAAGAAACGACGCATGCCCGTGTGGCAGCGGCAAGAAGTACAAGCGTTGCTGCCTAACCGCAACATGGGCGCCGCCAACAACCTCCGATAGCCCCTGGAGCAAGCAGCGCGAGGCGTCGGACCGGCTTACACCGGCGTTGCTGAAGCTGGCGGAGCGCGAGCTAGGAGAAAACTTGCTGCTGGCGTGGTCGGAATTCAATCAGGTTCCATTTCCGGAACCAATCAGCAGGTTCGAAAATGAAGAAGGTATTTTCAACCCTTATCTGATCTTCGACTGGGATCCGGAGGCTCCCCCGCGCCGCCGCACAGGCAAGCCGAGAGCCGGGCTGATTCTGGGAATGTACCTGGAGAAGAACGCCCACCGCCTAACCGAGCTGGAGATGCAGATTCTGATTCAGGCCATTTCACAGCCCGTCAGCTTCTACGAGGTTGTCCGGTGCAATGCAGGGCACTGCGCCGTATTCAGAGACGTCTTGATTGGCGGAGAGACCGAGGTGGAGGAACACTCCGCAACCAGAAAGATGCGGCCTGGGGACCTGGTTTATGGTCAAATCTGGAAGCTGCCTGAGGTGGCGACGATCGGCAGGCTAGGACCGCGATTGATTCGGCCCGAACAGAAGCCGGAAGTCCTAGTACTTCGCGCGAAACTGCGGCGAAAGATAGCGAAGAAGAACCGGGATCTGAACTCCGAGGATTTGCTTCGGTATCGAGAGGAGATACGCACGGTATATCTGGACATTCGGGATGAGGCGCTGAGACCGAAGAAGCTGACTAACATAGATGGTGAGCCGGTTGTCCTGCATAAGCTGACGTTTCGCGTCGGCTCCGCGCAGTTGGCTTTTGACGCGCTCGCTTCGCTGGCGTGGAGCATGGCCAAGGAGACTCTGCTGGAAGAGGCGGAATGGGACGCAGACGGCTCACTGGTAAGCGTCGAATTCGACTGGCTTGGCAAAGGCAACAAGATGCATAAGGACTGGGACAATACTATTCTCGGGCATCTAAAGATCTCTGGCCGGACCCTGGCGGTAGACGTGAACTCGGTGAATCGCGCCAAGCGGATTCAGGAAGAGATTGAGAGGCGGCTCGGCCTTCATGGGACACACCTGAGCACGACCACGGAAACTATCGAGCTGGACCCAACAAAACAGAGCAAGAAGAGGCAGGCGGCGATTCCGCAGCCCGAAACCGGAAATCCAGCGCTCACCCCTGAGATGCAAAAGGAATTCGCCGGATATATGCAACAGCAGGTTGAGGGCTGGATTCACCAGAATGTTCCCGCGCTGGGAGGCCGTACACCGCTTGAAGCGGTTGGCGATCCGGACGGGAAAGAAATGGTGGAAGCGCTGCTGCTGGGGTGGGAACGGCATTTCGAAGGCCCGACGGCGCTTGGATCGTTCAAACCGGACATCGATGCCGTGCGGCGCCTTCTGAATCTGCCGGTGGCAATTGGAACTGTTCTCCACTGAGATGCGAGTCCGGTGAATTCTCAATTCGAGGTGAAACCAGGAGAGCGATGCTTGCGCGTTCTGGCCCCTGTCTCTTGAATCATCAGGACCGCAGCAGCCCGCCGACCTGCCCAAAAACAAATCAATTGACAAAATTCCACCACCGCTCCACACTGAACTCCGCGAAGAGAGGAGCGCTTTCAGTCGATCCTCTTCCTTCCGTGCTTCCCCATTCCTCCAGGTTGCCGCTTTTCAATAGAAGCCACGCATGCCAGCCCGGGGGCGTGCCATTCTGTTGAACCAACCCCGCAGTTCAGCGATGAGGAGAAGAATCCATGAATACGCGAAGGACTGGATTATTGATGGCGTTTTTGATTCTGGGTGTCCGCGCAAGCGCTCTGGCCGAGAGCCAGGAGCATCGCGCAGTGCCGTATCCAACCGCAGAAACGCCCAACGCAATCGACCATGGGGCACTCGCTTCGCAGCCCAATGCGGCGCCGATTTCCGTTACCGTGGTCCTCAGCTTGAGTGATCTGGGCGGTGCGGAGAACCTGCTCAAAGCGATTAACGCGCCGGGAGATCCTCAGTATCACAAGTTTCTGACCGCAGAGGAGTTTGTTGGGCGCTTTGCGCCATCCGCCGCCGACGTTGCCAAGGTTACCGCGGGTCTAACCAAATACGGGTTAACGGTTGAGCGCACCACCGCGACAACCCTCAAGGTGACCGGCCTCCCAGCCGATATGGAACGCGCCTTCAGTGTAAGTCTGCATAGTTATGAGGTTTCGGCACACGATAAAGCGCCCGGCTACAGCTACTACGCCCCGCTTGTTCCTGCCACGATTCCCGGCGAAATCTCGGCATCAGTCTCGGCCGTGGTCGGGTTCGACAACCGACCTAGCCTTTATCCGCACAACAAGATCGCTGCCCACCCGCTGGCCGGCAAGGGATCGAGTTCGGGGGGAGATGCCCCCGGGCTTTGGACAGTGACCGACTTCGCCAACTATTACGATGTCGAACCGCTGTATAAGGACGATGTCACGGGTAAAGGAAGCACGCTTGGCATTATTACACTGGCAAGCTTTACACCCAGCGATGCTTTTGCATACTGGCAGGCTCTTGGACTGAAGGTGGACGCAAACCGCATCACCATAGTCAACGTCGATGGCGGCCCGGGAGCGCCCAGCGACGCTTCCGGATCCCTTGAAACCAGTCTCGATGTTGAGCAATCCGGGGGTGTGGCGCCGGGCGCAAAGGTCATCGTCTATCAGGCCCCCAACACGGATCAGAGTTTCGTCGACGCGTTCGCCGCAGCCGCAGAAAGCAATTCCGCCGATAGCCTTTCAACCAGTTGGGGCGAATGGGAGTGGCTCGACAATCTCGAGAACTCCCCGGTAACCAATCCATCGAGTGGCCGGACTACGAGCTCCCTGCAGGCGATACACCAGCTTCTGCTTCGCTCTGCAATTCAGGGCCAAACGGTGTTTGCGGCGGCGGGTGATGGCGGCGCTTTCGACGCCAACGACAGCCTCGGCTGCTTTCCCTCTACCTCGCCAAGTTGCAGCGAACCGCTCAGCGTGGACTATCCCGCCAGTGACACAGCCATCACGGCCGGCGGCGGCACAACCCTGGCCGGGGTTCAGGAGTTCTGCCTCAATGCGGCTTGCACCCCGCCCTATTATGACGTTGATGTCCCGCACGAGAGGGTCTGGGGATGGGACTATCTTGAGGGCTTCTGCACTGCCATCGGAGTCCCCGACCCTGTGGCTTGCGGAATATTTCCAGGGGGTGGTGGTGGAGGCGTCAGCGTGTCGTTTGGTCGCCCCTTGTACCAATTCTTCGAGCCTGGCGTCCAGCTCAGCCAGCCGGGCCAGAATTTTGTTTACGATGGAGAGCTTCTCTACTCGCTGCCACCTTACTTTCCGGGCCGCAATGTCCCCGACATTTCATTCAACGCGGACCCGGACACCGGCTACGTTGTTTACTACACCTCATCTGTCTCCGGATTTGGCGTTGAACCGGGGTGGGGTGGTACGAGCTTTGTGGCACCGCAGCTGAACGGCGTGACGGCCCTGTTTGGTCAATATGTGCATGGCAGGCTCGGGCTGCTCAACTACTCGCTGTACGATCTCGGGGTCACCGGTCAGGCGTATGCCGGCCCGGATCCGCCCTTCAATGCGATACCGTACGGCGACAACTGGTTCTATCGCGGCAGCGAAGGCTACAATCCCGCGGTGGGATTCGGCACGTTGAATGTGGCTAGTTTTGCGCGGAAACTCGGCGGCCGACACTAGTTTTCAGGACTGGCAACCGAACGATCCTTCCGATGGGTGCGGGACGATGTTACGCTACGCATCCATCGGAGCGGGCTGCTTTTGTCTTCGCCTGGATGTACCAGGAATTATGCCGGGGCCGACCGCGCTGCCGGTGTCTGACTTACACACCTTCCAACTGGAGCATCAGGTCTTCCCACTCGGTTGTCAGTAAGGCTAGCTGATTGCGAAGGTCGTCCGCGAGCGCAGTGAGGCGAGCGGTTTCGCTTGCGGAAATATATACGCCCAGCTGTTCTTCCGTGTGCGCGATGGAGGCTTCGATACGCGGGATTTCTTCTTCGAGGAAGACACAACGATCTTCAAGCTGTTTTTGCTTAATGGGATTGAGGCGACGCTTCTTGCCTGCGTCGTCGGGGCCGCCTTCGATAATGATGGTGTTTTCAAGAGAGGCTGCCGGCGATGATCGCGCGGGGGCTAAGGCCCAGTTTCCCTGAGCGCTCTTCGGCACGAATGAAGGGGTGCCCTGATACAAAGCGCGTGTCGATTCCTGCGCAGCACGACCAATTGTCGGTGCAGCGGGGACGGCGGATTGAGCTTCCTTCCAGCGCAGGTAGTCTTCGTAGTTGCCTTCATGGCTGGTGACGGCACCATCGCCCACTTCCAGGACGCGTGTGGCCAGACGATCAATGAAATAACGGTCGTGCGAAACGAAAACTACTGTGCCGGAGAATGCGGCGATGGCCTCAAGCAAGACGTCCTTGGCTCGCATGTCGAGGTGGTTGGTGGGCTCGTCGAGAAGCAGGAAGTTGGATGGTGAGACCAGAATGCGTGCCAGGGCGTAGCGGTTGCGCTCGCCTCCGGAAAGGACGCCGAGCGGCTTGAAGACGTCGTCGCCACGAAAGAGAAAACAGCCGAGCAGCGAACGCAGCTCGACTTCCGGCACTTTGAGAGCGGCGCGGCTGATGTCGTCGAGCATGCGGGCGTCGCCGCTCAACACCTTGTATTGGTCCTGGGCAAAATACTCGCTGAGAACGTTATGGCCGAGCTTGACTTTGCCGGAAGTGGCAGGCTCGTCGCCGGTAAGCAACTTGATGAGCGTGGACTTTCCAGCGCCATTGACACCGACTAGTGCCACTCGATCGCCACGCTCGATAGTGAAGTTCACGTTGTTGAGAACTTGCTTGGTGCCGTAGCTCTTTGACAGGTTCTCCACCTCAACTACTGTGCGTCCCGAAGGCGGCGGCTGGGGAAACTTGAAGTGAATGATAGGCTCTTCTTCAGGGATCTCGATGCGCTCGATCTTCTCGAGCTCCTTGATGCGGGACTGGACTTGCTTGGCCTTGGTGGCCTGTGCGCGGAAGCGGTTGATGAAGGCTTCGAGATGTTCGATCTGGATGCGCTGGTTGCGGTAGGCCGCCTCGAGTTGCGTCCGCCGTTCGTCCTTCTGGCTGAGGTATTTGGTGTAATTACCCTGGTAGATGTTGAGGCGCTTATTCCAGATTTCCGCCGTGCGGTCAATGGTGACGTCGAGGAAATAGCGGTCGTGAGAAATGAGAATGTAGCCGAAGGGATAATTTTTGAGGTAATCCTCGAGCCAGTTGCGGGTCTCGAGATCGAGATGGTTGGTGGGCTCGTCGAGAAGCAGAAGATTCGGTTTGGCGAGCAGCAACTTGGCCAGCGCGATGCGCATTTGCCAGCCGCCGCTGAACTCGTCAGTCTGGCGGGTCCAGTCTTGCTTGGCGAAGCCTAGGCCTGTCAGCACACCGCCAACTTGCGCGTCGAGAGCATAACCATCGAGGGTGTGAAAACGCTCCTGGAGCATGGAAAAGCGCTCTGCGGCGGACTCGTATTCGGGGCCGGCGTGATCAAGGACCGCCAGTTGGCCGGCAAGGTGCTCGATTTCGCGCTCCATATCCCGCAGTTCGTCGAAGACGGTGAGGCACTCTTCAAAGACAGTGCGGCCAGCGAGGCGCAGGCCCTCCTGGGGCAAATAACCGATGCTCATGCCCTTGGTTTGCTGTAACGCGCCGTAGTCGAGCGGTTCGAGGCCGGCGAGAACCTTCATCAGCGTGGATTTGCCGGTGCCGTTTGCGCCGACGAGGGCGGTCTTCTCCCGCGCCCGGATGAGCCAGTTGGCCTCAAGGAACAGGACACGCGGACCAAAGCGCTTGCCGGCATTTTGCAGGGAGAGCATCGGTTTCTATTTTCGCAGAAGGGCTTGCCGGATCGGGTCCCCCTGAATTTGGTCTTGTTCCTAGCGGAGCCGGGCGCGGACTTCGGGGCGCACCAGGTACATGAAGAAAACCAGGTTGAGGAGCCCCTGCACCAAGGCGGGCACCTCATGAAGCGTTGAGAAGATCCACAGGTTGTAAATGACCAGGAGCAGCACGGCAGCGAGCGCGAGGGACCAGGCCCAGCGGAACAGCATGAGCAGTCCACCGCTCGCAGTAAAGAATGCAATGGAAAAAACTAGAAACAGGGGGGGATAGTGGCGTCCCCCGACGACGCCTACGACGATAACACCAGCCAGAGCAAGAAGATAGAGCGCGATAGCAGCCAGCCCAGGAAAGGGTAGAAGTTCCGGGCGCACCGGGAGCGGCCGTTCCGTTGTTGCTTCTTTGGGGCCGAGCTGAGGGTCCGGGGCTTCGTCTGTCATAGGGTATGGAGGTACGCCAGCAGGTCCTGGAGCTGATCGTCGGTAATATGGGTGGCCGGCATCATGTTGCGGCCGTGCAGAATCACGTAGGTCATGCGCTCATCGGTAGGCGGCGCGCCGGAGGGCATGGCTTTAACCTTGGTTAGTGCCTGCAGGCCTGGGCCGTTGAGCGGACGCGTGGTGTTTGGATTGTGGCACTTGGCGCACTTGGCGTGATAGACCTGTGCGCCCCTTCCCTCTTCTACGGTCCAGAGCGCCTCTGGCTTGGAGGCTGGGAGAGAACGACAACCTGCCGCGAACGCGGCAAGCGCCAGTGAGCCAAACGTGGCAGCCAGGAATGTTGGATTGGAGCGCAAGAGCATCTGATTCTGATGATACAGCGTCACTCGGCGGCTGCGATTGCCTCGGCGATGCGGTCGATCGCCTGAAGTTCAGACTGGCTACCGGGGCGATGGCCGTTGACCATTATGGAAAATGCGATTGTTTGATCACTGTTTGCAACGAGATAGCCAGAAAGCGCATTTGTCTCATTCAGCGTACCCGTCTTGGCAAACAAACGGCCTTTCAGAGGCGAATTTCTGAATCTGCCAGCGAGCGTGCCGTCGGTGCCGGCTACGGGGAAGGTGTTGCGCCAGGCGGGTCCCCAGGGTTGGTGAGACGCGTAGGACAGAAGTTGAGCGAGGGCGCGTGGGGCGATGCGGTCGTTGGCGCTCAGGCCGGAGCCGTCGAAGAGGAAAAAGTCGCCGTCGCTGATTCCTGCGCTGAGGAGAAACTGGCGTACGACGCGCGCGCCTTGCTCGATACTTCCGTCGGAACCGAGGGTCTTGCCGAGGAGCCGTAAGACCAGCTCGGCATGAAGATTCTGGCTAACTTTGTTGATGACCACGAGATCTTCGACCATGGGGAACGAGGTGCGTGAAGCGAGGATTCTGCGGTCGTTGAGGGGCGCGGCGAGCCTGGTTAAGGTGATCGGGGCCAAGGTCACCGGCTCGGCACGTTCTTCGGCAAAATCCTTGGTTTCAATGGAATAGCGATGGGCCGACGTGGGCTCTCCATTGATCTTTACGCCGCGCCGAAGGAGCGCTTGAGTCAGGGCGGCGGCGGTGAATTGTGCCGGGTCATCGACGGCCAGGTTAGAGTGAAAGCCGTCGGGCGGCACGGTGCCCCAGGCGCGGACGAGCATGGTTCCGGGGCGACGATCAAGGCCGGCGTGGGGTTGCTCGCCTGCTGGAGCGAGGGTCATGGAGTTGTCGATGGTGTAGTAGTCCACATCGGGGGACCATTGGACTTCGGTCGCAGGTGAATCGGGGTGCGAAGTGTCGTGGACGACGGCTAGTTGCACGGTGTTTTCATTGAAGCTGAGAGCGGAAATCGGTGCGCCGTCGGGCCATTGGAGGTCATCCCAGGCCCAATCCTGGGCATAGGGTTCGTGGAGGTATATGCTGTCATCGCCTATAACGCTGCCCTCGATGGTGCGGATGCCGGCCTGCACTACCTGCTGGGCGAGCAGATTCATGACGTCCATGGCAGCGGAAGGCTTTGCAGTTTCGCTTGCGGAAGTTTCTGCGGCAGAAGGGGTTGTGGGCGTGGTTCCGGGAGCAACGTAGGGATAGTGACGGGCGCTGAGGGTGGGGTCGCCGGCTCCTAGAATGATGAGATCGCCGTGAAGGGTGCCGTCGGCGTCGATGTCGCCTCCGGCTACGACGTTGGTGGTCCAGGTAAGAATGTCGACGGGCAGGAGAGCAAAGGCGGCGGCGGTGGTGGTGAGCTTGACGTTGGAGGCGGGCGTGAACAGGCGGCCTTCGTTCAAACCGTAGAGTGGTTTGCCGTCGAGGGTGGTTACGCTGATGCCGAAGGTGGCGTGGCTTAACGCAGGATCGGCGAGAATAACTTGAATGCGGTCAGCGAGTTGTCCGGTGGATGACGTGGGCTTGGCGGCGGGTCGGAGGGTGCGACTCTTGGTTTGAGCGAAGACGCTGGAGGGGACGAGAGCGGCTGCCAAAACAAGCAGGAGAGTTCGCCGAAGGGCATTCATGGAGGGAGTTTAGCAGGATGCGGGCATGATGGGGCATAGCATTGAATCTTCTGAGTTTTGAGACGAATGAGGGCTGTAAAGAGCGCGGATTGGCATGGGGCAAATGGCTGAATTTGAGAGACTTAAGCGGATGACCACGACGTGGAAGTTGCGCAGCCGGACGCTGGAGTTGGGGCGGCGAACGCTGGTGATGGGCGTGGTGAATATTACGCCGGACTCGTTCAGCGATGGAGGGAAGTTCCTGAATGCGGAAGCGGCTATCGCTCATGGAATCAGGCTGTTGGATGAGGGAGCGGACTTACTGGACCTGGGCGCGGAGAGTACACGGCCGGGGTCGAAGGCGGGTGTTGATGAGCCCGCGGTGAGTGCCGCTCAGGAGCAAAATCGGCTGCTGCCGGTGCTGGGGGGAATTTTGAAGGAGCGGCCGGAAGCTATTGTTTCTATTGATACTTACAAGGCGGAAACGGCGCGGGCCGGGCTGGCCGCTGGGGCTGAAATCATCAACGATGTGAGCGGATTTTTGTGGGACCCGGCGATAGCTGGGGTGTGCGCGGAGGCGGGGTGCGGGGTGGTGTTGATGCACACGCGGGGAAGGCCGGAGGAGTGGAAGACACAGACGCAACTCCCACCGAATGAGTTGCTTGTGACGGTACGGGCGGGACTGGGGGCGAGCCTGGATCGGGCGGCGGAGGCGGGGATTGCGCGGGAGGCGATTGTGCTGGATCCCGGATATGGGTTTGGGAAGCGGCGTGAGGAGAATTTTGCGTTGCTGGCGCGGCAGGCGGAATTGCTCAATCTGGGACGGCCGCTGCTGGCTGGGGTAAGCCGCAAGTCGTTTCTGGGACATGCGTTAGCGCCGCTTCGTGGAGGGACGATTGCGCCCGTGAAGGAGCGAGAGACGGCCAGTCTGGCGGCTCTTACGGCGGCGATTCTGCATGGGGCTTCGGTGGTTCGGGTGCACCGGGTGCGGGAGGCTCGGGAGGCTGCGGCGATAGCCGATGCGGTGGGGAGAATTCACCTTCCGGGGTGAGGGATGCACACCCAAGAAGGTGAGGCCGTGCCCCAAAATTCGGCCTAGGTGGTTAGGCGGAGGGCGCAAAGGTTTGCCTGGAGAGTTAGGAAAACTCCTCCAGTTCTGCAGGGAAGGTTATGCATTTCGGGAGTTAGTTCGCAGGGAATTACAGGAAACACGGATGTTTTCACCACGGAGTTCCATGTACGGGGCGAAATGTGCGCGCGTATTTGTGTAAAGTATTTATAATCAATTAGCTATGCACGTTTCTGTCTGCTCGATGCGGGAGGTCAAAGTAGCTCTGCAAAGAACCGGACATGCGCCCATACTCGATGAATGAAGAAGATTCTGCTCACACTTGCCCTCGTCTTCTGCTTCGCAGCACCTTATGCGGCGCAGGCACAGGTCCTGGTGGCTGTAGGTCAAACCCATCATCACCACTACAGGCATCACCACCGTCACAATCACCACCAGTAAGCGGCTCGAACGGGAACCACAGAACGAGCTTCCAGTTTGAAGTGAGATGTTAAGCATCAAGCGGTGGTTTCTGCTCGGGCCTGATCGCGGGTTCCGTAGCGATTGCGCCAGACGACGGCATCTCTTTCCTTCCCTTGCGATCTCCCAATTCAGACTCTACATATTGATGGCGTCTTCCCGGTTGAGCCGGTAGAGGACGTGGCGGCGCAGCGCGTGGCCTTTTGGCAGGTGCGGGTGCTCAAAGTCTTCTCCGGGATTGTGAACCATGCCGAGCTTTTCCATGACACGGCGGGAACGAAGATTGGCGGGGACAGTGAAGGAGACGAGGCTCGGGAGTTGGAGGGTGTGGAAGGCGTGATGGAGAACGGCGCGGGCGCCCTCGGTGGCCAGGCCTCGGCCCCAGTGGTCGGCTGCGAGGCGCCAGGCGATTTCGACTGTGGGCATGAAGGCGGCTTCGAAGGTGGGAGTGTAGAGGCCGATGTAGCCGATGAAGGTTCCTGTTTCGATTAGCTCGGCGGCGTAGGGGCCGTGGCCGTGACGTTCGAAGTGGAGATGAATGCGGGTGATGAGGGCGTCGGACTCCGCGGGGGTGAGGGTGGAGGGGTAGAACTCCATGACGCGGGGATCGGCGTTGATGGCCTGGAAGGGGAGGTGGTCGGAGTCGCGCCAGGGGCGGAGGAGTAGGCGGGGGGTGGTTAGGGAGTAGGGCATGGGGAAATAGGCGGCTTAATTTATTCGAACTCCCAAGTGGGTGGGTGCCTCTGGGGCGGCCGCCGGGATACCGACGGGGCACATGCGATTATCTCGCTTCAACGCGTTTAGACCAGAACGGGCTGAACGAGGCTGCGCCGTCGGATGCGCGGTGTAGCTCTCCAATCGTCAATGACATGTTTGATTGCAATATCACATCACGAATCCACGGCTCTAGGTACCCATAGTGGTTGCGATCTTCAAGGACGATAACCGATCCAAATTGGCGAAGAGCGAGAATACTCGGCGTACTGGATGCCCCTCGAATGCTGTCAAAAATGAAGTCAACTTGGCTGACAGAATCCGCCCCGGATAAACAGTAAATTTGGTATGCTGCGACAATCCCGGTGGAGTCCTCGAAGGAAATCTCCCATTCGGCATCGTTGACCTTTGCGGCTAAACCAGGGTGTCTGCCCTTAAGCCACAGGTAAGCTGCATCAACAGCGGGCCGAGTGAATGACTCCCACTTGCTTTTGGCGTTTTGCTCTTGCCTGACCATCCTCACTTCATCAATGGACTGCTCCTTGACTTCCGCTAACAAGTATTTCTTCGCATTCTGAAGGAAGGTCTCTGAGTTGTAGATGTAGAAATCCTCAAGGGAGGTGTTATCCATCATCTCCTCAAGAAGCTCCGGGCGCGGACCGATGGTTTTCTTGCCGAGTGAATCAATTGTCAGCCACCAGTCTTCTTTTTCATCGTCTGTGACAAGGATTAGGTGCTTCAGGCTTTGTGTGGACGCCAGCTTAATGAGTTGCTTCCACAGAATGAGGTCTCCGAATTGCCTTTCAATTCGAAGCCCATGTGTTGAAAACTGCGCAGGAACCTCCTTCGCTTTCCGAGTGTCGCTGTACCCTGGAGGAATTTGGTTTTCGTACCGACTCTTACCTTCCTTGTATATCTCGTCCAGCTCATTTTGGCTTGGTGGATCTCCGACTCTCGATTCAGCGATTTGGTCAATTGAATCTCTTATGTTGTCGTGGCTCCGCACATTGAGGTGGTCCTTCTCACTCTCATTGAGCTCTGCGGTGAATTCGTCGAAAACGCTCTTAATTCCCAACAGCAATTTGGAGGCGTTGATCGAGGAATGTCTTTTTTCAAGCTGGAGTTTGCCAAGGTCGCTCTGAAGCTTGTTTTGAGTCTCTAGCAGCACATTTCGAACTTCGTCGAACCGCTTTCTTTGCAAAGAAATGACATTCAGTCGGTTTCTCTGGTACTCGATGGCCGCCTGATAAGGGACAAATAGCCTCTGTGAAAGCTGCTGTAAAACTCTCAGAAGATCTTCGCGGGCTGCGGTCGGATATCTATAGAGATTTAGAAGGACGTTGGCATCAAGTGTAATCGTCGCAGACCTCCATAGTGTTTCGAGGGCCTGTTCTGATGGCTCGTAGTAGGCACGAAAGCGTTTTCGCATCGGGGTATCAGGAGGTTTCAGTCGGGATTATATTCTGTTCGCTCGTCTCCGGGATTTCTGGGGCAATCTTTCTGGACGGTCCCAATTGCACGAGTACCTGATTTCTCTAGCTGACGCCTACTTTGTATCTGGGCCAGAGGGGTCTTGTGGCGTCGTGGCTGATTACTGGTTCGCCGTCGCACTCTACTTCTATTACTGTGGCGGGTTGGTCGGGGGGTTGTAGTGGGAGGCCGGTCAGGCGGAGGGTCAGGTCGTCTTGGGTGAACTGGATTGGCTGGTTGGTTTTGAGGATCTTTGCTGACAGAACTTTGGGCTTGAGGCCGGCGATGGCGATTACGGCTTCTGGCTGGTAGAAGGTTAGCCATTCGGCTGCGGGGGTGTGGCCGGGCCAGAATTGCTGGTGGATGTAGAGGGTGTTGGCGCGGCGGGTGTAGTTGGCGTTGGTGTTCCAACTGAAGTTGCCGCGTTCGGTTTCATAGATGGCTTTGCCGTTGGTCTGAAGCCACTTGCCAACGGCTTCAAGGCAGGTGACGGATTCCTCGGGGATAGACCCGTCGGGTTTGGGGCCGATGTTGAGCAGGTAATTGCCGCCGCCGCGGGCGCAGGTGGCGAGGTTGGCGACGATGGTTTTGGGGGGCTTCCAGGCGTCGTCGAAACGGTTGAAACCCCAGGAGTCGTTGAGGGTCATGCAGGTTTCCCAGGCGCGGCCGGACTCGGAGGCCTGGATGTGCTGCTCGGGGGTGGAGAAGTCGCCGTCAAGGCCGTTGCGGTTGTTGACGATGATTTCGGGCTGGAGTTCGAAGACCATCTGATTCATGCGGTCGGATTCCCACTCCTGGGCGTTGAGGGGCCAGTCGACGTCGTACCAGAGGATGTCGATTTTGCCGTAGTTGGTCATGAGCTCGCGGATGAGGCCGTGGGTGTAGTCGACGAAGCGGCGGCGGGCGGCGGGATCGGTTTTGCAGATGGCGCCGTCGGGGTGATGCCAGTCCATGAGGGAGTAATAGAAGCCGACGCGGAGGCCTTCGGCGCGGGCGGCGTCGACGAACTCGCGGACGAGGTCGCGGCCGGGACCTTGCTGGGGGGCGCAGTAGTCGGTGAGTTTGGTGTCCCAGTGGCAGAAGCCCTCGTGATGCTTGGTGGTCATGACCATGTACTTCTGGCCGGCGGCCTTCGCTAGCCTGGCCCATTCGCGCGCGGCGTTGGGCTTGGGGTTGAAGTGTTTGGCGAGGAGCTCGTATTGGGGGATGGGGACGCCTTCGACTTCCTTGGCCCACTCGTGCTGGCCGATAACGGAGTAGAGGCCCCAGTGGATGAACATGCCGAATTTTGCCTGGTGCCACCAGGCCATGCGGCGCTCGCGGGTGTCGGATTGATGTACTGTGGTTTCGGATGGCTGGGCGACGGTGTCGACCTGCTGGACTGTGGAGGTGGAGGGTTGGGTGCCGGACTGGGCGTCCGCGTGGGATTCGGCAGTGGCGGCGGTTAGGGCCAGGGCGGAGGCGGCGCTTAGCTGCTTGAGGAAGGCGCGGCGGGAGGTTTCGTTGAGGTCGATCTTGAGGTCCATGATTGGCTCCGGTTTTTCGTCGTTGAGAATATAACAGCCGCGAGGGACGCCGAGTTGAGGGCGGGAATAAGATGAAGGTAATTGAGATGGGAGAGCGCGGATGAAAGCTCGGTTTTCTTTTGGGAAGAGCGGCATTGAGGTTTCGGTTCCGGAGGGGTTCCGGACGCAGGTGATCAAGAGCCATACGGCTGACGCCGTAGAGGATGAGGCTGCGGCGATTGGGTATGCGCTGGATCATCCGATTGGGTGCGCGCCGCTGGTGGAGATGGCGCGGAGAAAGAAGACGGCGGCGATCAGCGTGTGCGATATAACGCGGCCGGCACCGAACCGGAAGACGCTGCCTCCACTGCTGGAGAGGCTGCACGCGGCGGGGATTCCGGCGGAGGGGATCACGATTCTGATTGCGACGGGGCTGCACCGGGGGGCGACCGAGGACGAGGTGCAGACGATTGTGGGGCAGGAGATTGCGAGGCGTTATAAAGTCGTAAGTCACGATGCTAAGGCGCTGAGGGAGCACCGGTTTCTGGGGGAGACGAGACGGGGAACGCCGGTGTATATCGACGAGCGGTTTATGGCGGCGGACCTGCACATTACGTTGGGGTTTATTGAGCAACACCTGATGCTGGGGTTCAGCGGCGGGCGGAAGCTGATTGCGCCAGGGCTGGCGGCGCAGGAGACGATCAAGGTGATCCACTCGCCGCGGTTTATGCGGGAGCCACGGGCGACGGAGGGGTTGATTGCGGACAATCCGCTGCATGCGGAGTTGCTGGAAGTGGCGCAGATGGCGCGGCACGACTTTGCGATGGACGTGACGCTGACGCAGGAGCGCGGGATCAGCGGAGTGTTTGCGGGAGAGCCGGTGAAGGCGCATGCGACGGGCGTGGAGTTTGTGGAGCGAACCTGCCTGGAAAGGCTGCCGGAGCCGGTGGATGCGGTGATTACGAGCGCGGCGGGGTATCCGCTGGACTTAACGTTCTACCAGACGGTGAAGGGGATTACGGCGGCGCAGCATGTGGTGAAGCCGGGAGGGCGGATCCTGGTGGTGGCGCAGTGCGCGGAGGGGGTTGGGTCGCCGGAGTTTGCACGGAAGCTGGCGGGGATGCGGGATTTCAAGGGATTTCTGGACGAGATTAAAGGCGCTGCTGTGGAGGTGGACCAGTGGCAACTGGAGAAGCTCGCGCTGGTGGGGGAGAAGTTTGATTTGTTCTTCTTCACGCCGGGGGTAACACGGAGCCAGATGGGGTTCCTGGGGGATTGGGCTTATAAGACGCTGGAAGAGGCGGTGGCTGCGGTGCTGGATGGACTGCCGGAAGGGGCGCGTGTGGCGCTGGTGCCGGAAGGGCCTTATACGTTTGCGCGGGCGGAAGAGGTGGTGGTGGCGTAGCGGAATTGGCGGTGTCGGCAAGAACTATAAAGAACACAAGAACTATAAAAACACGAAAGACTACAGATAGATGGGGCTATCCCACCTTAACCGCGATAAAGCTGCGGCGAAGGTGGGGCACCCGGTTGTTCACCCGACGGATTGCTGCATGGTGCGATTTTAGAAGCGATGGCCGCCGCTGTGGTGGCCCCCGCCTGAACTGTGTCCACCGCCGTGCTCCTTGGAGGCTTTCGGGGCTTTGTACCTGGGGGCTTTGGGCTCGCGATAGGACTCATGGGAGCGTCCGCTGCCGCGGCCTCCGTAGAAGCTATTGCCGCCGCTGAAACGCTCGGGTTGGGCTTGGGCGAAGTTGCGCGGCTGGGCGTAGCTGCTGGGTTCCGAGTAGCTGCGCTGTTCAGAGTAGGACTGGGAGTATGCGCGATTGGGTTGCGAGTAGGCGCGCTGGTTGAAGCTGTTGTACTGAGGCGCTTGCCGGAACTGGGGCGTGGGCTCGCGAAGGGATTGCTGGCGCGAGTATTCAGTGGCCGGACGACCATTGGCCGGGTTGCCATAGTAGCTGGAGCCGTAGCCGCCGCTGGGACGATCGTAAGCTTGCGGGCGGGCGGGGATGTTTGGCTGCGGGCGGTTGTAGGCGTAGGCCGGCTGCGCAGGGCGGGCGAAGTTGCCGGGTTGCTGATAGCTCCGGTTGGGGGCTTCATTTCCGCGATATGGAGCTTCATTGCCGCGGTTGGAGAATTCGTTTGCGCGATACGGAGCTTCACTACTGCGATATGCGCCGTACTGGCGATTGTCCGACCGGAAACCCTCGGCTGGACGCGCGTAGTTGCCGGCGCGATTGTAGCCTTCCATGGGTCGGGGAGTGAGGCCGCGGGACGGACCGACACCGCGGGGCTGGTTCCAGTGCGCTACTGTCGTGCTGTGGGTCATGTAACTCGACTGGTGGAAGAAGATGGACTGGGTGAGCCAATTGAGAGCCCACGTGGCCCAGCCAAACGGAGTGGCGTTGAAGGCGCCCATGGCGATGCCGGGGCCGAACCGGAGAGCCGCTGACCCGGCAAACGACGCCAGAGACCCCAAGAGCGAGAAGCCGGAATAGGGCTGAATAGGCTGGCCGTAGGCGTTCCAGGGATTGTAGGCGGGCACGTAGACGATCTGCGGATTGACCGGAGCCAGTTGGATATAGCCCTGGTTGTCGCTGACGGATTCCTGTGGGGTGTTCTGCAGGGTTCCCGCGGTGAGGGCGCGCTGACGAAGGACCTGGAGGGTTTGCATCACGTCTTGCGGCTGGTTGTAGTAGGCGTTGCCGAGGTCGGTAGTCCAGGCGATGTCGTGGTCCATTTGGGCCAGGACCTGGGGAAACGCGGTGAGGGCTTTGACGCTGGGGTCCCAATCCTGTTGGGCGGCCGCGTAGGCGATGGAGTCGGGCGAGGCGTAGCCCTGCGACTGCAGCCAGTGATCTGCACCGACGACCTGCGCGGGGTAGGTGGCGGCGGCGAGGATCTGGGCGACTAACGCATCTGGATAGAGAGCGATAGGAGCGAGCAGTTGCTCAAGCTGGTCAGGACCCATAGGCTGCTGGACGGGACCTTGCGGTTCTGGGGCGTAGCCGGGCTGGGCGTAGTTTTGGTTTTGGTCGTAGCCGGGATCGGGAGCAGGATAGGGCTGCTGGTCGTAGCCGGGCTGGTCGTATCCCTGCGCATAGCCGGGATCCGGAGCCTGATAGGGTTGCTGGACGTAGCCGGGCGGCGGGGCCGGAGCGTACTGGCCGGCTGGTGGTTTTGGCTGAACTTGTTGAGGATATTGGCCTTGGGCGTATTGGCCCGGAGCGTATTGCGGGTCCTGCGGCATGGGCTGCTGTGCTGGAAGGGCTGCAGGCAGCGATACGGCTAGAAGCGTCAAGAGGACGAGGGTAATGAGTCGTTTATACCCGGTGCACCTGAAAAGACGCAGATCGGTTTGGGGTTTCATGTTCTCCTCAGCGAACCTGACGGACCGCCCAAGGCTCCACGTGCTTTCCAAGCCGTCGCAAGGGGGTCTTTCGACCTGCGACGGAAGTACGGGCGACCAGTGTAGACCCGGAAGCGGGGGGATAGTTGCGGAGAGGGAAGAGGATTGATCACCCGAGGAACGGGATTGTTGAGGATCGTGGTTTCCCGGCTTAGCGCCAAAAAGAAGGCGCGAAAACGGGGCACGGGGCTTCGTGTTCTAGCGGGTGGCGGTGTAGGCCATCCGCACGCGCCAGAGGAGCCAGGGGAGGATAGTGAGAGCGAGGAGAGCGGCGGCGTGCCAAGGGCTTATCGCGATGAGTTTAGAGGCATTTGCGGAATTGAGCGCCAGAACGACATGTGTAGGACCGATGGGAACGCCGGTGCTGACCGTGGAGGTGCGGGTGGCGTGAACCTGAGCGCCAGCGCCGATGCAGGCGGTGAGAACAAGGCCGAACGCCGGCCAGATGGCCTTGAGTCTCTCGCGGGCTGCGACAAAGACGATGGCCCAGCCGATGAGGACGGGCGCCCAGAAATACAGCATTCTGCCGATGCCGAAGTAGACGAGGGCGAAGCCGTGGACGGGGACGAAAGGGGTATCCGACTGCGGCAGGAAGATTGTCCAGCCTGAGGCCAGGATGATGGAGGCTAGAACGTAGGCCGAGACCAGAAGCGCGAGCGGCGCCAAGCCGAAGGCGGCCCACGGCGCGCGGACGCAGAAGGAGTGAAGGGTCGATTGGAACTCCGGCTTCGCGATCATGGCCTGGGCGAGGTCGTCGAGGTTGCCGAGGCGGGCGAAGGCGGCGGATTCGGCGTCGGCGGGGGAGCGGCCGGCTTGTTCTTCTTCGGCTCGAAGGTCGTTGAAGTGGTCGGTAAGTTCATTGAGGTAGCGATCGACAGGCTGCGGTGCAACGCCGGCGCGCAGGAGGCGTTCGCGCAGTTCATTGAATAGCTTGGACATGTTGCCCTCCAGAGAGCATTTTTTGGATGGCGGACGTGAGATTGGACCATGAATCGGCGAGGCCGGCTAAGCGCTCAGATCCGGCAGGTGTTACCGAGTAGTAGATACGGCTGCGGCCGTTGATGGTTTTGCGGCGGGACTGGAGCGCGCCGTCACGTTCGAGGCCGTGGAGGACTGGATAGACGACGCCTTCGCCTACGGCAATTACTTCGTCGGTGCGGGTGCGGATGGCCTGAACGATTTCGTAGCCGTACATTTCGTCCTGCTGGAGGAGACGGAGGATGAGGAGCTCCGGAACGCCGTTCATGAAGTTCGGATTGGTGTCGCGGGGCGGCATGGAGAAACAATACCTTGAAGTTCTAGGTATTGCAAGGGGAAAGATACGGAGGGCGGTAAAAAGTCACACACCAAGCTCGGACCTCCTCCCAATGCCTGCTATATTCATCGCGGCAACTTTGCGTTTTCTCTCGATTAAGTACGGAGTGTGAGATGTCCGAAAATCAACAATTCTCCCGTCCCGTTGATGCCTACAAGGCAATCATCGACCAACTTGTGACCGAAACTAGTTATGGCGTACGCGAAAGGTTGGTCCGCGAAGAGGGTATCTGCTCCAAGGCACCGAATGAAGAGGCTGTCAATGCCTTTGTCAGGTCTCTATCGATTGAGCAGCGGCAGATGTTGGCCCAAATACTCCACGACGAAAGACAGGGTGCGATCCATGATGTACTGGCACTCCTGACTTGGTGGATATCGACACGGGATGTCGGCCTGACCTTCCGAGGCGAACCGATCCCGACGGAACTGAGTGGGGAGGGCCTTGATGGTGATTACATTGGCCGTCTGGCTGATTGGCCATGGCCTGATGGTGACGATCCGAGCAGCCCGTAGCAATTCCAAATAGCCCGTTGAGACAGCATTAGCAGCGGATGGTCTTCTTCTTCTGACCGGTGCGGCCCTCGGCTTCGGCTTTCTCGATTCGTTCGGCCGCGCTGGGGACTTCGCAGGCAGTTTCGCCCATGTCGACATAGACAACACCCGTCTGCCGGGCCGCCGCTTTGGCTTGCTTGACGAGGGATTGGACATAGGTCCCGACGTGGATGAGGAAGCCGTTCATGGTGTAGCGGACGCGGTTGGGAGCGGTGTGAATTCCCTTCTCTACCTTATTGAGGAGGGATTCGATTTCCTTTAAGTCGAGAGCGGAGTCGGGCTGGGTGGCGACGAGGCCCGACAGCGTATTCCAGCCGGAGGTGGCGACTTGTTCCTTCGAGGACTGGATCCACTGGAGGGCGAGTTCGCGACCGTAGGGGCTTTCGACGGCGACCCAGGGGACGGTGGTCTCGGCGATCATCGGCAGGCCGGCTGCGCCTTCGGCCCAGGTGTCGAGCTGGGCGCGGGTCATTTGTGCGCCGTTGGCGACCATGCCTGCCAGATACATAGCGTCCATTATGCCGGTGGCGTAAAGCTCGAGGGCCAGGGTCTGCTGTTTCCTGATGGTTTTGGCTATGAGCTTGAGCTCTGCGACACTGACGCCGTAGACACGGGCGGGGTCCATGCCGTGGCGGGCGTAAATTTTGCGCGTACCCTCTTTACCTTTGGACTTTAGGTCGGCGAGGATGCTGGCTGCTGTGGGCATGGATGTTGCTGTGGGCATGGATTCTCTCCGCGAGGATCGACCGAAATTGGGTGAGGACAGTTTAAGGTGGTTTTTCATTTGCGTCGAGAGAGATGACGGGCTTTAAGACAATAAGGAGCTATAGATAGGTGGAGCTATCCCGCCTTCGTGCGAAAAAGAGGCGCGAAAACGGGGCACGGGGCTTTTTGTGTCTAACAGGAAATGGCGAGGATTGGGTCTATTGCTTTTCGAGGGCCAGATAGACGACAACTCCGCCGAGCAGGGCGAGAGTGGCGCAAATGGGAATGAGCAGCGGGAGACCCCAGCCGGAATTGAGCAGAGCGGATGGCCAGAGCGACTCCAAATGAAAAGCCGATTCCTGGGGGAGTTGCGTAAACCAGGAAGAACGCCGATGGCAAAGAGCAGCATGACGGACAGGGCAAAGATATTTGCGCCGAGGATGGGCTTGCCTACGCGCTCGACCGCTTCGTTTCTGCGGCGGAGCTGGGCGCGCCACCAGAGCAGGCCGGGAGAAGCGAGGTTGGCGGCGGCAGCGGTTTGGGCACGGGCGGTTTGGAAGGCGCGGGTGACGAGGGCCAGTTCGGAGCAGGAGCGGCAGGCGCTGACGTGGTCGCGGAGTTCCGGCGGGCAGGCGTGGGGATAGTGTCCCAAGGCGAGCAGGCCGGTGAGCTCTTTTTCGTGAACACAAGGGCCGAAGGTCATGGCGTGCTCCTTGGCGTGGCGGCCTCCTGCTGGGGGTTGGCCTGATCGCGGCTCGGCACCGGGCGAGGCGGCGAGCTCTGGAGCAGGCGAGCGACTTTGCGGCGGGCGCGGAAGAGAAGCAGGCGAATGCTTGCGGAGCCGAGGCCGGTGACTTCGGCGATTTCGCGATGGGAGTAGCCTTCGGCGTGGGCGAGCCAGAGAAGCTGGCGGTCGCGGGGACGCATTTGGGCGAGAGCGGGACCGAGGAGGGCTTGCGAGTCCGATTGGCCGGGGGCGGCGGTTGCGGCGAAGAATTCTTCGGGGAGGTCGTCGATGGAGGCGGTGCGGGGACGGCGCCAGTGGTCGCGTAGGAGATTGGTTGCGATGCGGAAGAGATAGCGGCGCGCGGCGACCTCGCCTTCCACGGCAAGAGCGGCGGGGAGGTTCGCGGAGAGATAGCGGACGAAGCTTTCCTGCATGAGGTCGTCGGCGAGGGAGGGATCGCCGGAGACGCGAGCGAGATAAGCCCAGAGCGGCCGTGCCGAACGGCCGTAGAAGCCGGCGAAGACTTCGCTATCCATTGCATGAAGGGACAACGCCGCCGGTTGTGGGGCCTGGCCGGCGATGAGGCCGGGAAGAACGGATTCCCAAAGAGTGGGCATAAAGGCTCTTATCTCGGCTGCGGGCCTTGCGGGTCACTGGTTTTCACGAGACCCGAAGGGAGACTTGCTGTTGCTTGCGGATGCGGGGCTTTCGGGCATGAGGCCGAGACGCTCCGCGAGAACCCACGTGACTCCCGCAGAGATGATAAATCCAAGACCTGGCATCAGGGCGATGGTTCCGAAGATGAGCATGGGGATTTGGGTGTCTGTGCTGACGTGACGGAGGAGGAGCAAGCCGATGCCGAGCAGAACAAGCACGATGCCGATTTGCAGCGGGGTAAGGACGCGAGCGACTGCGTTGGGGACTGGCTGCTCAGGCTCAATGCCGGCGGAGATGGGCGCGGCTTCAAGGAAGCGCTTGCCGGCCTCCGTTGCCATGTACTGGGCGAGTTCCTGGGTGGAGCTGAACTTGTCGATGAGGCGGCCGTGGACTTCGCTCTGGAGCTTGAAAATGCGGCTCCAGCGGCGGTTCTCAAGGAACTGGCGGAGAAGCCAGATGATGGTTCCGAGGAACAAGCCGAAGCCGAGGACAAATGCAAGGGGCTCGACGATTTCCTGGGCATTGTGGTTTTGCGGAGGCCGGATGAGTTCGGGCCAGACAGCACGCTCAAGCTCTTCATTGGGGCTGCCGTCGTCATGCTTCACGCGGGTAAAGAGGTAGAAATCGGGATTGCGGGTGACCTCAGGGTGGGCGGCCAGAAACGCCGCTAGTTGGGGATTGTTGCGGCTTACATATTCCTGATCGGAGAGCAGGGAGGGATCGTGGGAGACGACGGTGGTGAGCGTGGGACTGAGACGGAGCATCTTGAGGAGCTCGTCCTGGGTGGCACGGAAGTCTTTATCGCTGATGGGGGCGGTAGGGATGGCCGGACGAATGGGCTGGATTTGCGCGCCGGCGAGCGTTGCAGGCAGGATAAGCGAGATGACGGCGGAGCGAAGAAGCCGGGGCATGAATTGAAGGGGGTGCATTGCGAAATTCCTCTCAGCGAAAAAGGGTTGAAGGCTATTCTGCCGGTATAACGAATTGGGAGGCGGATTGGTTAACGCCGATTTTTTGATTTATTTCTCGATGTCGCGGGAATTGGTTGGCGGAGGGCACTGGGAGGCTTGACGGCGAGGTCTGGAGCCGGAGCGGACCCAAACAAGGAAACGACCCAGGGTTTATCATCGAAGATGGTGCGGTGTGGACCGGCTGCAACCATATATTTGCCCTTGTGCAGGGGTCTTTCAGGCTGCCTGTGCGGGGATTTTTGTGCGAGAAGTGGGACGAGATGCGAGCTAAGACGGCGGTAGTGCTTGGCGCCCAGTGGGGCGACGAAGGCAAAGGCAAGATTGTGGACGTGCTGAGCGAGCGGTTCAGCGCTGTGGCTCGCTATGCGGGCGGGCATAACGCCGGACACACGGTGATTATCAAGGGACAGAAGTTTGTGCTGCAGCTGATTCCGTGCGGCGTGCTGCGGCCGAATTGCAAAGGCATTATTGGAAACGGCGTGGTGCTGGACCCGATTGCGTTTCTGAAGGAAGTGGCCAAGCTGCGGGACCTGGGCGTGGGCGTGGATGAGCAGCTATTTGTATCGAACCGGGCGCAGGTGATTTTGCCTTATCACCGGATGATTGAGCTGGCTGCGGAGAGCGCGCCAGGACGGCAGAAGATTGGGACGACGAGCCGCGGGATTGGTCCGGCATACGAGGACAAGATGGCGCGGAGCGGGTTGAGGGTGGTGGATTTGCTGCGGCCGGAGCTGCTGAAGACGCACATTGAGGCAGCTTGCGCAGAGAAGAACGCGATTGTGAAGGCTCTGTTCGGCAGCGGGACGGCGCCGCTGGACCCGGCCAAAATGTTTGAGGAATATGCGGCGGCGGCGGAACTGGTTAGGCCGTTTGTGAAGGACACAGGACGACTGCTGAATGGGATTCTGGCTGAGGGCGGCAGCGTGATGTTTGAGGGCGCGCAGGGGACCATGCTGGACATCGACCACGGAACCTATCCCTTTGTCACGTCTTCGTCGGCAACGGCGGGCGGGGCGGCTACGGGAACGGGTGTGGGACCGACGGCGATCGGCACCGTGATTTCAGTAACCAAGGCGTATGTGACGCGCGTGGGCGGCGGCCCGTTTCCTACGGAGATTCACGATGCGGCGGGCGAAGAACTGCGCGCGCGAGGGAACGAATACGGGGCGGTGACGGGACGGCCGCGGCGATGCGGGTGGCTTGATATTCCGCTGCTGCGCTATTCAAACCATGTGAACGGCGCGGAATGGCTGGTGGTAACGAAGCTGGACGTGCTGGATACGCTAGCGGAGATTCCGGTGTGCGTGGGCTACGAGATTGACGAGAAAGTGACGGATGAGATTCCGGCGGACGTGGATGGCCTTGAACGGATCAAGCCGATGTATACGACGCTAAAGGGATGGCAGGAGTCGACCGAGGGGATTACGGACTTCGGGAAGCTGCCGGTGGCTGCGCGGGAGTATCTGCGGTTCCAGGAGCGGGAGAGCGGCGCGAAGATCGGGATGGTATCAACCGGCCCCGATAGGGATCAAACGATTATTCTGCCGGATTTTGCAGCGGCGCTTAACGAGATTCACGCGTAGACTTGGAAAAAAGGTGAAATGCCCTGGATGAGGGAACTCGCCGGGGCAAGAGAGAAACCGAGACTATGGTCAGCTTTATTGTACGAATGAAGTTTTCCCCGGATGATCGTGCCGACGTGGCGGAAACGCTGCGCCTGCTGGCAAAGGCTTCGCGGGAGGAGCCTGGTTGCGTGAGCTACATTGCCCACACGGTAGAGGGGGATCCGGATACCGTGTTGATTTATGAGCAGTGGCGGGATGCGGCAGCGCTGGAGGCGCACGGGCAGTCGGCGCACTTCAAGAAGCATGCCGTCGGGGGACTCTACCAGAAGATGCGGGAACGGGTACGGGAAGACCTGGTTGCTGTCGTTTGAGCTGCGAAAGCATCAAATGGTGCAGAGATAGTGCGGCTGAATTGAAGCAGGGTGGATGACAGCCGGTCGCCGTCTAATCAAAATGGTTGGGTGTGCGTGCATTCCTTGACCAATACGCGCTGCACGGGCTACCATCCGTTACGCCGATGCCTGTTGAGATGAAAAACTCTGCGATGCGTGTGAGCCGCTGGATTGCGCTTGGGCTAATGCTGGTCCCGATTGCGCTTGCATGCGCGCAATCTGCGCGGGCCGGGATGCCGAGGACGCAGAAGCACGAGGTCCGGCACGAAATCGATCAGCTCGAAGACGCATGGCGCGACGCCGTTTTGAAGGGCAACACGACGGCGATGGATTCCCTGCTGGCGGACGACTACATGGCAATTTCGGCTTCCGGCACGCTGCAGAGCAAGGAACAGACCCTGGAAAACCTGCGCAGCGGACGAGTGCATTTCACGACCCTGGACATATCGGACCGAAAAGTGCGGTTCTACGGAACCACAGCGTTGGTGACCTCGGTGGCAAGCATCGCGGGCACGACGCCGGACGGCGCGATTTCCGGCAACTATCGCTATACCCGCGTCTACGTGCGCAATGCCCAGGGCGCGTGGAAAGTTGTGGCCTTTGAGGCGAGCAGGATTCGGGAACCTGGCGATCACAAGTAGTCCACTACAATTTAAGAATGCCTGAACTGCCCGAAGTGGAGACCATTGCCCGCGGCGTTAACGAGCGCGTGCGCGGTGACTGCATTGTGGAGGCCTGGTTTGGATCGCATCGGGAACCCTTTAAAACGCCGCCCGCACAGCAGGCCAAAGGTCTTGAAGGCCGCCTGATCCGAGGCGTTCTCCGAGTTGGAAAACACATTGTTTGCGACCTGGGACCGGCGGGGGCGCGGCATTCCGACGCCCAGTGGATTGTGCACCTGGGGATGACGGGACGGCTGCTGGTGACCACCCCGGAAGGCCCTGTGGCGCCGCACACGCATGCACGGCTGACTCTTGCAAGCGGACGCGAAATCCGATTTGTGGACCCGCGCCGGTTTGGACGGCTGGAGTTTCGCGATCTGGAGAAAACGGCAGGATTCGCCGGGCCGGGGAAGGAACCACTGACAATTAACGCCGACGAGTTTGCGGAGCTGTTTCGCGGCCGGCGGCTGGCCATCAAGGCGGCGCTGCTGAATCAGTCGCTGCTGGCGGGGGTGGGGAACATTTATGCCGATGAGAGCCTGTATCGGGCCGGCATTCGGCCGCGCAGGATGGCGGGCCGGTTGACCAGACCAAAACTGGAGCGGCTGAGGGTGGCGATCAAAGAGGTTCTGGAGCACGCGATTCAGTTAGGTGGTTCATCGGTATCGGACTATGTGAACGCCGATGGGGTGCGCGGTTTTTTTCAACTCGCACACTGCGTGTATCTGCGGACCGGGCAGCCCTGCCGCCGGTGCGGAACAGCAATCCAGCGGATTCTTGTTGCTGGCCGGGGGACGCACTACTGCCCGAAGTGCCAGCGGTAGCAGGGGATTCTATGTTTTTCAGTAGATTAGTAGGTCTTCCCATCCCGGAATCGAGAAAATCATCAGACCGGAATCCGTTAAGTGACTGAAACGATTAACTAACTCAAACGGCACGTCAATTGCTAAATAGAGGGTGCCAGTGATGTACCGGCTGCCGGATAAAAGTCCTGACAGCCCAAAGAACAGCAGACGCCCGGCAAGAGCAACCGCCAATGAAGCGGGAAACCGGCCGGGACAGTCTGCAGTAGGCACGGTGGAGACAACCACCGTCCACAGTCGATTTGGGAGGCCAGTGACCGGCGCAGGACAGCAAAACGCCACTCCATTTTGGAGTGGCGTTTTGGCGTTTGGCGGCAATTTGGGACAGCGAAAAGCGATTCTGTTGAAAATGTGGCGTCCCGCGCACTTGCAAGCCGGGGTGGATGGCTGTAGTATCAGATTTGCCTATCAAGCGGCTGACGCGGGCCACCCGAGAGGGGAAGAGCAAGCTCGCCGCGAGCAAGGAAACTTTGCCGACAGCTTCAAACCTTACCAAGGCGCAGGCGGCGAAAGCTCCCGTAGGAAAAGCATTACCCGAGGAAAGCGCAGACTGCATCCTATGTAGAGCCTGAGTCTGGGCCGAGCGATGGGAGTGGCAGCCGGATGGAATACTGACGAGGCTCCCTTCAGATATCGAGGCAGCAAAGCGCCAGGCCTAATGGGAATTGTGATAAGTTACGCGGGATTACTCCGCAGCAGTTTGCTTGAAGTTCTTGAACGATGGGATCTTCGGCCGCTGTATCCCCGGTCCAAAGCTGGACAGGCGGCAGGCGAAGCGGAAGTTCGGCGCCAGGTCAGCACTGGGTAATGAATAGCTGAAATAGAGAGCGCAATGCAACCAATTGCAACGTGCCAGGAAGTACAAGCATGACGACAGAATCGACACAGCCTCAGTCTGAACTGGGGCCCGCTCCGGCCGCAGGGCCCGGGCAGTCGCAGGGGCATCGGCGCCGCAGGCGCCGCCGCAAGAACAAGAGCAGCCAGGCAGGCGCACCGCAGGCGCAGCAGGCCCAACCCCAGGCACAGGCACCTGCGCAGCAGGCGCCGCCTAAACCTGCTCCGGTGCAGCAGCAGGGACCACCCCGGAAGAAGAAGAAGTTTTTCCAGAAGAACTCGTCCCCACCCGGACAGCCGGGAAATAATGCCGGGTTCTCCCCGGGCAACGGACAGGGTTCCGGGATGGGCAAGCGCAAGATGAGGCAGAAGGGACCGCGCGAGTTTGTGGGCCCCATGGACCACAGCTACCGGGCAGTAAACGGTAACGTGTCTGACGGTCCCCCCTCCACGATTCAACTCAGCAACGGCCACAGTAATAGCAACCACTACCAGGAGAACTTCTCATCGCAGCCGACGATTGCGGTCCGTGCCGACGCGGTGACCCGCATCTTCTGCTTCATTGAGGACCTGTTCTTCCAGGCCAAGATCAATGAGACCGCAAAGAAGCTCGGCATCAAGGTGGAGTTTGTGAAGGGCGACAAGGATTCCGTGACACGGCTGACGGATTTGGTCGAGTCAGACAGGCCGACACTGCTGGTGTTCGACCTGAACAACCTGAATGCCAAGCCGATGACGCTGATTCCCAAATTGAAAACGAAGTTCAAGAAGGCGACCTCGATCATCGGGTTCCTGAATCATTTGCAGGGCGACCTGAAGATGAAGGCGATTGAGGCTGGGTGCGACACGGTGATGCCGCGGTCTGCCTTCTCGCAGAGCTTGCCAAATTTGCTGCGGCGGTATGGGTTGGAAGAGGAAGAAGAATACTATCCGCAGCCAGTATGACAGGGAATAGGGAATAGTTGGCGCGGAGTGTAAGCGAACCGGGCGGAGGATGAACGATTCTTTCAAGGATCTTGTGATCTGGCAGCGGGCTGTTCAGTTAGGTCTGGCCATCTACAAGCTTACTTCGACTTTTCCTCCCGACGAGCGGTTCGGCCTGACCAGCCAACTGCGACGAGCGTCCGTCTCGATTGCGAGCAACATAGCCGAGGGTTACGGCAAATCATCAAAAGGTGAGTACGTGTCCTTTCTTGGGCATGCAAGAGGCTCGAACGGAGAGGTCCAGACGCAGCTTGTCTTCGCGCAGGCATTGGGCTTCGGCACGCAGGAGTCCCTGCGTGAGGCTGAATCCTTGTCGAACGAAGTCGGCCGAATGCTGGTTGTAATGATGAACAAGCTGAAAAGTCGCTAGTTGCTACCCGTCTATTCCCTGCTCCCTATTCCCTGTTCCCTTTTTCTCTTAGCCTGGTGGCCAACCCAGTGGGCGGTCGCCTAGCAGGTGGACGTGGAGATGGTCGACAGTCTGGCCGCCGTCGGAGCCGGTGTTGATGGCTACGCGATAGCCCTTGGAGAGGCCTTTGGATTTGGCGATCTCGGTTGCGGCCCAGAGGAGATGGCCGAGGAGCTCGCGGTCGTCAGCGTCGGTTTCGGCGAGGGAGACAATGTGCTGGCGGGGGGCGATGAGGATGTGGACGGGGGCTTGCGGGTGGATGTCGGCGAAGGCGTAGCACTCGTCGTCTTTGTAGATCGCGGTGGAGGGGATGGTGCCGTCGATGATCTTGCAGAAGAGGCAGGTCATGGCGTGACCAGTGTACAGCAGGGTTAAGATTGCTGCTTCGCGTCCGCCTCCTTCTTCTCTTTGAATCGACTGAGCATTTCGTCGACCTGAATGCGCATCGCGGCGCGCTGCTTTTCCGCCGCAAAGGGTGGAGCGGGAACTTCCAGGAATTCCTTCTTTACTTTCGACCAGTCAGTTAGCAGCAGGTCGCCATTGACCTCGTGCTTATTGCGCCGCAGAAGCGCGATCATCGAGTGCAAGCCGGTTTCGATGGAATCGGAGAGGAGCTTCTTATAGGCAGGTTCTGGTTGGGACCACCACTCCTCTGGGACGCCGATTTTGACCATGAGCCAATTCCCGCCTCGCTGGGCTTTCTGTGGACCAAGGATGTTCAGCTGTTCGGTATATCGGATAAGTGACCCGTCAACATATCGAGGGAAGCCGAATCCCTCTACAGCAGGAGAGTATTCCCCCCTCCAGCGATGGAAGAGCGTGTGAAGCTGAACATGGATTCGTTCTACTTCAATTGGAAGATTTGGTCCGCCGGTAGCTCCGCCGCCTGAGCCGAACCGATTCAAACCGAGCGTTGGCGGAGGCGGGTCTTGTGTGGACCTTCGAGGCGCCCCAAGCTTCGCTAGCAACTCGACCATTTTTGGGTTTCTGGGCATACTTGCAAGATCGAGTGCGGTCCAGCCATGCAAATCAACGTGTGTGAGGGCGGCTCCCCTACTTGCAATGAACTGGACGTACTCATAGCGCTTGTAAGCGATGGCATGGAATATCGCTGTTCTGCCTCTGCGATCCTTTGCCTCCAGGTCTGCGCTTTCGGCCAGCAGGACCTTTGCTACCTCAACTTGCCCTTTTCTCCCGGCCCAGATCAGGCCGGTTAGTCCGTCGGAATCGCGCACATCAGGAGACAGTCCGGCTCGCAAAAGTTGGCGAACCACGTCGAGCTTGCCGGTGCTGCAAGCGCGGATGAATTGAGTCTCAGGTTTTGCGGCCATGCGAGGTGGTCTCCAAACAAAATGTGCTTGCTAGCTGGTGTGGTCGAGGAGGATCTTCCAGCCCTGCGGGCCTTTGCGCCAGACTAGCGAGAAGATGCCGTCATCCTTTTTGGCTTCGCCTTTGGCGGTGCGCTCCAGGTGGAAGGTGCCGGTGACTACTGCGTACTCGGCGGATGTTTGCGAGGGGTTGCAGGAGCTGGGGAGGAGACGGATGTCGATGTGGTCGAAGGTGAGGACGCCCATCTGCTCCTTGGTGGTGTAGTTGGCTTTGTAACGCTCGAGGATGGGGCCGTAGCCTTTGCGGAGAGTGGCGCCGATGAAGGTGGTGTCGGGGGAGTTCTCGTAGGTCTGCATGAAGGCGGGGATGTCGGCGCGATTCCAGGCGGCGGTCTGGGCATCCATGGCGGCGCGGATGGCGGTTTCCTCGGGGGCGGGAGACTGCGCGGTTGCAGTCCACCTGCCGGAGATAGCCATTAAGACCAGAGATAGAACCGTCAGGGCGCGCTTCATTGGGGAACCTCCGGGTTCAGCTTACAATGACGCCATGTCGACGGCTACGGCTAACAATCCTTTTCGCATTGTGCATACGGTGTGCTCGCACGATTGCCCTGACTCTTGCGGGGTGCTGGTGACAGTGGATGCGAGCGGGCGCGCGGTGAAGGTGGCGGGCGATCCGAAGCATCCGGTGACGCAGGGGTTTCTTTGCGGAAAGGTGGCCAAGTACCTTGACCGGGTGTATGCGCCGGAGAGGATTCTGTATCCGCTGAAGCGAAAGGCCGGCGTGGCGAAAGGGCCGCTGGTGCGGGGGCGCGAGCACGAGGCTTTTGACCGCGTGAGCTGGGACGAGGCGCTGGATGCGGTTGCGGCGCGGCTCAAGCGGATCAGCGACGAGTTTGGGCCGGAGGCGATTCTGCCTTACAGCTATGCGGGGACGATTGGCGTGCTGGGGTTTGGGTCGATGGACCGGCGGTTTTTTCATCGGCTGGGCGCTTGCCAACTGGACAGGACGATTTGCAGTGAGGCCGGAGGCGAGGCGTGGAAGCTGGTTTATGGGAAGAAGCTGGGGACGCCGACGGAGGATTTCCGGCTGGCCAAGCTGGTGCTGGCGTGGGGCGCGAATATCCATGGGAACAACGTGCATCTTTGGCCGTTTATTGAGCAGGCGCGGCGGAATGGCGGCCGGCTGATTGTGATCGATCCCTACAGGACCAGGACGGCGGCACTGGCGGATTGGCATATTGCCATACGGCCGGGGACGGATGGGGCACTGGCGCTGGGCATGATGCAGGTGATTCTGAATGAGGGGCTGGAGGATCGGGAATACATCTGCGCAATGACGCATGGGTTTGAAGGGCTGGCGGAGCGGGTGAAGGAATATACGCCGGAGCGGGTGGCGGCGTGGACGGGAATGACGGCGGGCGAGATTGAGGCGCTGGCGCGCGAATACGCGACCACACGGCCCACGGCGCTGCGGCTGAATTATGGCGTGCAGCGGACTGAAAACGGCGGGACGGCGGCGCGGGCGATTGCCATGCTGCCGGCGCTGACGGGGGCGTGGAAGTATCGCGGCGGCGGTGCGGTGCTTTCGACGTCGGGGGCGTTCGATTGGGATAAGGAGGCGCTGCAAAGGCCGGACTTGGCTGCGGCTTCGCCGCTGGGGCGGCTGGCGCGGACGGTGAATATGTGTGAGTTGGGTCAGGCGCTGACCCAACAGGGATCAGGGGTCAGGGAACAGGGAATAGAAAAGCCCGATAGCGCCCCGGTGGTGAAGGCTTTGTTTGTTTATAACTCGAATCCGGCGGCGGTGGCGCCTAACGGCAATGCTGTTAAGGCGGGGATGGAGCGGGCCGACCTGTTCACGGTGGTGCATGAGCTGTTCTTTACGGATACGACGGACTACGCGGACTACATTTTGCCGGCGACTACGTTTCTGGAACATACGGATGTGCAGGGAGCGTATGGGCACTACTATGTGCAACTCTCGCAGCAGGCCATTGAGCCGCCGGGCGAGGCGAGGCCGAATGTGTGGCTGTTTGGGCAGCTCGCGCAGCGGATGGGATTCGAAGAGGAATGCTTCTGGGATACGCCGGAAGGCATGGTGAGGCAGGCTCTGGCGATTGGGGTGGATGGGCAGGCGGATGGGCATTCGACCATTGCGGGGATGGAGCACATTACGCTGGAGGGCCTGAAGGCGCAGGGGCACATTTCCATGGCGTTTTACAGGGAGCCGGAGAGCGAGCCGTTTCTCCCCTTTACGGCAGGGCGGGTGCCAACGCCGTCGGGGAAGGTGGAGTTTTATTCGGAGACGCTGGCGGCGAAGGGGCTCGATCCCCTGCCCGGCTTTGTGCCGAATGTCGAATCGCGATGGGGCGAGGGCGCGGAGCGCTATCCGCTGGAATTTTTGGGCCGCAAGGCGGACAACTACATGAACTCGACGTTTGCGCATCTGGATGGGCACCGCAAGATGGAAGCGCGGAAAAGCCAGAGGCTGGAGATGCATCCGCAGGACGCCGAGGCGCGGGGGATTGCGGATGGCGACGTGGTGCGGATCTGGAATGACCGCGGGGCGCTGACGCTGAAGGCGATGATGAATGCAAGCTTGCCGGCGGGTGTGGTGGCGGGGCAACTGGACTGGGCGAAGCTGTCTGGCAAGGGCGGCAATGTGAACGCGCTGACCAGCGAGCGGCTGACGGATATTGGGGCCGGGGCTACGTTTTATTCGACGCTGGTGGAAGTGGAGAAACAGTTGTCAGTGGTCAGTGATCAGTTGTCAGTTTTCTCTGTGCATGCGGTGAGCTGATTTCTTCATGGAAAGCTCTTTCAAATTCAATTTGCGGCTGGCTACGGAGGAGGATGTTCCGTCGCTGCATGCGCTGATTGAGGCTTCTGTGCGGGGGTTGCAGGCGGGCGACTATACGCAGGCGCAGATTGAGGGTGCGCTGGGAACGGTGCTTGGACTCGATACGCAGTTGATTCGCGACAAGACTTATTTTGTGGCCGAACCAGCGGCTACAAAGAATGCGTCCGACGAAAACCCAAAAGTGCGCGAGCCCCTCGCAGGTTGTGGCGGATGGTCGAAGCGGAAGACGCTGTTTGGAGCGGATGGCGGACCGGGTCGCGAGCCGGAGCTGCTGGACCCGGCAACTGACGCGGCGAAGGTGCGCGCAATCTTTGTGCATCCTCGGTTTGCACGGATGGGACTGGGGTCGCTGATTCTTGCCACCGTGGAAGAGGCTGCACGCGCGGCGGGGTTTACGCGCTATGAGATGGGTTCGACGCTGACGGGCGTGGCGCTTTACCGGCTGAAGGGGTATGTGGAGGTGGAACGGATTGGAGTGCCGCTTTGGAATGGAGAAAGGCTGCCGGTGGTGAAGATGGTGAAAGACGTGGAGTGAGCAGGGCGAGTCTCCGTTCGTGCAGTTCGATCGATTTCGGGTGGAATAAGAGTGGATCGGCGGGGTACGGGCCACGCGTGAGAGGTTCATATGTCGGATAACTGGGTCAATTTTGTCCCCGAGGACCCGCGCTATGTGCCGGACAGAGGGCAAATCAAGAGGGCGGTAAAAGAGGCCTCCCGTTTGTTTCCGCGCGCGGATTCAGTTAATGCGGAGTTGCCCCGGGGTATCGAGTTCTTCCACCCTGGAGGCAACTTTGAGGGTGTCTTCTGTCCTGCATGCGGGAAAGCAATCACCGACTGGTGGGGGGATGCGTTGGATCTCGACAGGACAGTGCCTGGAGTCAGGCCCGAGAAAAATGCAGAGGTTGGTTTCCGGCTGGCTCCAATTACACTCCCATGCTGTGGGAAGATCTGCACTTTAAACGATCTCAGGTACGAAGTCTCTGGGGCCTTTGGACGATTTGCCTTGAGCGTGATGAACCCATGGACGATTTGCCTGGCCAAACCGTCCCGATTCTTGAGTCGGCTTTGGGAACCAAGCTGCGAATTGTCTATCTGCATATTTGAGGCGAGGGTAGTCTCCGGCATTGCAAGCCAAGAGCAATTGAGTTCAATCTGGATCAACAACCTAACAAAGATACGGGTTCGATGCCGAATCAGGAGCCAGCGGGTCTTTCTCAAGCGAACGGTCCTATCAGACTTTGGGTCAAGCGCGTGAATCACTGTTGAACATGTGCCAACGCTGATAGAATTCCGCGCATGGAAACCATCCAGTACAGCTTACCGCAAGACCGCATTCCGAAAGCCTGGTACAACATTGCTGCCGATCTGCCGGAGCCGATGGCGCCGCCGCTGCACCCGGGAACACTGCAGCCGATTGGGCCGGACGACCTGGCACCGCTGTTTCCAATGGCGCTGATTATGCAGGAGGTGAGCCAGGAGCGGGAGATCGAGATTCCCGAGCCGGTGCGGCAGGTGTATGCGCAATGGCGGCCTTCGCCTTTGTTCCGGGCCAGGAGGCTGGAGCAAGCGCTGGATACGCCGGCGAAGATTTACTACAAGTACGAGGGCGTGAGTCCGGCAGGAAGCCATAAGCCGAATACGGCGGTGCCGCAGGCCTATTACAACAAAATTGAAGGCACGAAGCGGCTGGCGACGGAGACGGGCGCGGGTCAGTGGGGATCGTCGCTGGCGATGGCGTGCGCGTTCTTCGGGCTGGAGTGTAAGGTGTACATGGTGCGGGTGAGCTATAACCAGAAGCCTTACCGGCGGGCGCTGATGGAGGCTTTTGGAGCCAGCGTGACAGCGAGCCCGAGCATCGAGACCGAGAGTGGGCGAGCGATTCTTGCGGAGCATCCTGACACCAATGGATCGCTGGGGATTGCGATTTCAGAGGCTGTGGAAGTAGCCGCGAAGGATCCGAATACGAAGTATGCGCTAGGCAGCGTGTTGAACCATGTATTACTGCACCAGACGGTGATTGGCCTTGAGGCGCTGGAGCAGATGGCGCTGGCCGGCGATGAGCCGGACGTGATTGTGGGATGCACCGGCGGCGGCTCGAACTTCGCGGGACTGGTGATGCCCTACCTTGGCAGGAAGATCAAGGGGCAATGCCATGCGCGCGTGGTAGCTGTGGAACCCGCTGCGTGCCCGAGCATGACCAAGGGACCCTTCGCATATGACTTCGGCGATACCGGGCACCTTACACCGTTGGTGAAGATGCATACGCTGGGGTCGACGTTTATACCGCCGGGTATTCATGCGGGCGGACTGCGCTATCACGGAATGGCACCGCTGGTTTC
Organism: Occallatibacter sp.; assembly: GCA_049514915.1. Classification (GTDB taxonomy): domain Bacteria; phylum Acidobacteriota; class Terriglobia; order Terriglobales; family Acidobacteriaceae; genus Telmatobacter. Next base: position 156,809 of record JBEKUP010000010.1, read on the forward strand.
GCATGTGAAGGAACTGGGATTGATTGAGGCAACGAGTGTGCAGCAGCTAGACGCGTTTGCTGCGGGGATCACCTTTGCGCGGGCGGAAGGAATCATTCCTGCGCCGGAAGCGAATCACGCGGTGGCAGGGGCGATTCGCGAGGCGTTGCGGGCCAAAGAAGAAGGCAAGGAGAGAACGATTCTCTTCAATCTATGCGGGCATGGACACTTTGACATGCAGTCGTACATTGACTACACGGCGGGGAAGCTGGAGAACTACGATTACCCGGCGGAGGAAATTGCAATGGCGCTAGCGGGGCTGCCTGCGGTGGGTTAGTTGGCCTCATCCATTTCGATTCGCGCTTTGGTTACTCCATGCCGGCGAAGGGGTCTTCCAAGCTGGGGCTTTGCGGGGTCAGCAGCTCGGAGCCGGATTCGGTGATAAGCAGATCGTCTTCAAGCCGTATTCCGAATTCGCCCTTGATGTAGATGCCGGGCTCGTCGCTGAGGAGCATGTTGGCCTTCAGGTGCGGATCGAGTTCATAGCCATACATGTTGTTCTTCACAAAGTAAGGCCACTCGTGCATGTCCATCCCGATGCCGTGGCCGAGACGGTGGGAGAAGTAGGTATAGCCGGGGCCGTATCCGCCGTCCACAATCACCTTGCGGGCAGCGGCATCTACGGCTGCCGTGGGCGCGCCAGGCCGCGCGATTGCAATAGCCGCCGACTGGGCGCGGTGAACGATGTCGAAGACGCGTTTCATCTTGTCCGTCGCTTTTCCCAGCACAAATGTCCGCGTAATGTCAGACGTGTAACCCTGCACATCGCAACCATCGTCGAGCATCAGGATGGAACCCTCGCGGAGGGTCTGCGGCTGGGGTGAGCCGTGTGGCTGCGCCGTAAACTCGTCCACGTTCAGGCTGGCCTCGCCGCGAAAACCTACGCGGTGATAAGCGGCGTTGACCAGAAAACCTACATCCGTTGTCGTCATGCCAACGGTCAGAGACTGGGCAACGGCGCGATAGACAAGCAGCGTAGCGTGGCACGCGAGCCGCAGGCACTCAATCTCATGTGCGTCCTTGATCATGCGGCAGCCGGCGGTAACCGGCGATGCCGAAACAATGGTCAGATGCGGATTGGCGGCGCGAATGCCCTCAGCGAAAACAAACTTCATGTTCTCATCGAGGCCAATCGTGCCGGAGGTTAGACCGCGGTCGGCCAGGCCTTTGCCTAGGGCGACGAAGGGGCTTTCGTCCTCCTGCCAGGTGACGACGTCCGCGTCTTCGCCGAAGGGGCCAGCATCAAGAATTTCGCGGGCACGGCCTTCTTCAAAATGCGGACATACGAGGAACGGTTTTGCTTTGCCTGGTATGACAAGCGCCCAGAAACGCTCTCCGCCATTCAGGCGTATGTCGGCAAAGTAGACGGAGGACGTGGTGGAGTTGGCAAGGACGATGGCGTCGATTTTTGCGCCGGTCATCAGGACCTTGGCGCGGTCGATGCGGGACAGGCGCTCGGTGTTGGTGAAGGGACGCGGGAGACCGGAGAGAACCGGCAACGTGGCGATGGGCGCGGGCAGAGCCGGCTGCGACGGGGCGGCTTGCGCGGTCGAGAAGGTCGATGCTGCGGCGACGGCCGCACCGGCGCCGAGAAAGGTCCGGCGGGATACATGATTGTATGAAGCCATGATCCTCCCAAGGGAAAGTTGATGTGTTTAAGAGTATCGCGAGAGGCGCTAAGGACGAGCGGCAAGAATCGACGCCGCGTCCGGTTCGGTTGGTTCCCAATCGATGAGAGCCGGACGGATACCACGGACGGCATTCGACAGATAGACATTGTCCGCCGTACGGAGATCATCGAGGCTGAGGGCCTTTTCTACGATGTTGAGTTGAGTTTCAAGTATGTGACGGCGATGGACGCCGGGGAGCAGGCCGCAGGTGATGGGCGGAGTGTAGAGGATGCCGTCCTTCTCGATGAAGACGTTGTGGATGGCGCCTTCCGTGACTTCGCCTTGCAGGTTGAGAAAGATTACGTCATCATATCCGGCTTGCGTTGCGGCCTTCAGCGCTTCAGCATAGAGGGGGCGATGCGTGGTTTTGTGGAAGTACATTGGATCGGCTGGATCGGTGCGCTGACGGGCAATGCGGACCTGGGCGGCGGTTAGTGATTCACGCAGAAGCTCACCGGTGATGTGGAATGTGCCGTCGGAGTGGAGGAGAAGACGGACTTTGTGGGGAGAGCCACTTGCGGCTGGCGAGAATTCGTTTGCGTGGGCCTCGAGGGCGGCCTTGATCGCGGCGCGGTCGCAGGGGAAAGTGAAGTATCGGGCTGAGTCTTCAAGCCGATCAAGATGCAGCTCGAGGAGCGGATAGCCATTGCTCCAGAGCATGGTTTCGATCAGGGAGAAGCGCTCGGAAATCGACTGCGCGGAGCGGGTGAGGAACTCGGCCTTCAGCAGGCATTCGCGGAATTCGCCCGCAGCTTCGGAATCGATGACGATGCCGCTGCCCACGCCCATTTTGCCTTCATTGCGGTCAAGTTCGAGCGTACGGATGGCGACGCTGAAGACGGTCTTCTCGCGAGAGAAGAAGCCGATGGCGCCGGTATAGACTCCGCGGGGCTGGTCTTCGAGGGTTGCAAGCAACTGCATGGCGCGGACCTTGGGCGCACCGGTGATGGAGCCGCAGGGAAAGAGGGCGCGGAATATCTGCTGGAAGTCAACATCCGGACGAAGTTCGCCGGTAATCGTCGAAGTCATTTGCCACAGCGTGGGATAGCGCTCGACGGCGAAGAGGTTCGAGGCATGGACGGTGCCGAAGGCGCAGATGCGGCCGAGATCGTTGCGGAGCAGGTCGACGATCATTACGTTTTCGCTGCGGTTCTTGGGGTCGTTGCGGAGCCAGTCGGCGCGAGCGGTGTCTTCGGTGGTGGTGCGGCCGCGGGGAGCTGTTCCCTTCATGGGCTTTGTGGTGATCTGGCGCGTTGCGGTGGCGCTGTCAATCCGGAAGAAGAGCTCGGGTGAGAAGGAGAGGATGCGGTGGTTCTGTTGCGTGTGCAGGAATGCGCAATACGGTGCGGGCTGGCGGGTGCGCAGGTGTTGATAGAGCGCGGCGGAAGAAGCGGAAGAATGAATACGAATTGGAATTGTGAAGTTGAGTTGATAGACATCGCCGGAGCGGATCCACTCGTGAATTGCGGCGATGCACAGGGCGAACTGCTCTCCGGTGACACAAAGATTGGACACAATTTGAGGCGCGGTGGGCGGGTTTTCGATTTCGAGATTGGTGCGGAATGCGGAGAGACCGGGCGGATCACCGTCAAGAAAGACACCGGCACGATGGTCGAAACAGTGCATGCGATCGTAGATGCCAAACCAGGCCACGGGCTGTCCGGGCATGCTGGGGCGCAGCGCCGCTGTGGGTTCAAAAAAAGCGCCGCACTCGTAAGTGAAATAGCCCGCAGCGTAGTAGCCGGCAGCAACGGCGGCCTCGATTTCCGCAAACAGATGTGGTAGTTCGGCTGGCTGGCTGGCGATGCAAATGCGAATGGGATCGAGGAAGAGACGTGTGTACGGGTGTGCGGCTTCGGACTCGCCGGGCGCGGCGCACTCCAGCAGCACGGCCGCGGGCGTGTCTTCCATGAGTGCGTACAGTTCCGTGGGTGGGGAGTGCCACCGGGTCATGTTGACCAGATTACCGGACAGCTACTGGACAGTGAGCGCGAGGTTGGCGTTATTGGTAATCGCGGTAACGCCGTTGCTCGACTGCGCGGTGACAATCACGTTGTAATTCCCCGCGGGAGTGGCAGGAGGAATGGGCGGCCCGTGATTGTAGTAGTCGTAACGGGGTGCGCAGGCGGTTGTGCCCAGCAGGGTGACGAAGGCGACGAGAGCCAAGAGCGCAAGGCGGTTGAGCCAGGGACGACGGCGGGCCGACCAAGCCAGGCCGCCGAGCGCGAGAGCGCCGGGAAGCAGAAATGCCCATGCAACCGGATTGGAACGACGAAGCGAGGCCGCAGTGCCGCCGGCAGCCTGCGTGACAACAACCATGGGAATGGGAATTGCCGCAGTGGCGCCGGGCAGAATCTCAATGTTCTCCGGGGTAAACGTGCAGGAGGCCTGATCAGGAAGACCGGAGCAGGAGAGCGTGACGAACATGGGAGAGGTAAGCGCGGCGCTGTTCTCAGGAGTCACGGAGGCGGTAACGGTTCCCGTTTGGCCGGGGGTAAGGCTGAGTGAAACAGGCGATACGGTGATGCCGAAGTTGGGGGTGGTGCCACCAGTTGCCTGGGTACCGGCCGCGTCGGAGGTTGATTCCAGGTGGGTTGCGTCGCCGGTATACGCCGCGGTCAGGGAATGATCGCCTTCCGGCAGGGAAACGACGAGGGTAGCCTTGCCCGTGGTGTCGAGGGCGGCGCCTGCTGCCTGGGTTCCGCTATCGCTGATGACTACGACGCCGGTTGCGGGACGACCATCTTCGCCGGTAACGGTCACGTTGAGGGTAGCGCGGGTATGGCCGTTCTGGTTGAAGGAGTGCACGGCGAGGGCGGTTTGTGTCGGCAGCCGTGGAGCGTTTTCCGCGGCCAAAGCCAGAGCGGGAACGGCGAGCGCAATACTCAATGCTGCAACCAACTGAAGCCGCAGACCGCGGCGAAGAAAACCTGTCACGTGCACCTGCTCCGATAAATCAAAAATGGCGGATAACCCGGCTGCCTAAGCGTAGAACCCTATTGTAGCTGGCTGGGGTGCGGGCGGGCTATGGCAAGGGCCATTCTTTGGACGCAGTGGAGGGCAGAATAGCGCGCGCTGGAGGATGGAATTCCGGCGCGGAGAGCAGGAATGAGTGACGGGTGGCAGGCGGGAACTCACAATGAGGCCGCGGCGATCAGCTCACCTGTACGGCAAGCTGATCTTCAAGCAACCTGACCAGGCCATTTGGGAGCCCTGGCAGTGGTTGCGCTGCTCGCAACGGCTTGGATAAACTCTCCCGGCTTACTTGTGCTTCGCCGTGGCAGGGTGGCTGATGTTGGCGAGGAACCAGTCCAGTGCGGCCTGATATTTCTGCTGATTGGCATCCTGGGTCGCAGATTTATCGACTTCACATTGCTGGGCTGGAGTGAGAGACCAATTGAGCGGGTCGGAGCTGTCATCGGTACCGGTGCATTTGTTCTTTCCGCCGTCATGATCATCGGTGATAACGATGTGTTCCAGTTCCATCTTGTCCTGATAGGCGCCAATCATCAGTTGCAGGTCGATACGGTTACGGGCGGTGACGCTTTCGTGTCCCGCGCTATAGAAGGCCTGAAGCGGCGCGGCTACCTGGTCGAGAAGATTCCACGGCTTGACTGCGTTGTTCTGATTGGGAGTCCATGCATCCGAGGATTCATCGACCCGGACAGCCGCGCCGCTGTTGCGTATTTCGATAAGCAGCACTTTCACTTTGGCCTTGGCATGCTGGGGCGAGATGCCGTCAAGGGCAGTGCTGAGGAACTCAATTGCGGAGGCCGTTCCGTCGTTGTCGTAGTAGCCTCCGTCGACAAAATGCGAACTCTTCATGCCGCTGACATAGGGAAATCCCGCTGCCGAAGAAACGTAGGGAAAGGTAGCCGAGAGCTGGGCGCCGGTGGCGAGCGGAAGATCGGTATAGAAGCTCTTCCCATTTTGCTGAAACTGTACGCTTCCAAAGGTCTGCAGGAAGGATTCAGCGGGTTGGGGGACCAGGGGGTTGGGCTTATGCGGGGGAATCTGGTAATTGGCCAGCAGGAATCGTTCGCCACCTTCGACTGTGGTGGTGTTCATGGTGAAGGCAGGAATATCGTGCTCCAAGGGAGGCAGGTGGCCGAGCGTCAGCACGTGTTCGGCGCTCCGATTCGCCCGTTCAGCCTGAGCTAGCTGGCTCAACGTGGTTAGTGTGGGATCGTTGGGGTCAAGGCGGCAGTAGGGATCGTTGAGGTTCCGCTCAAACGCCTTGCGCAACGACCAGGTCCGGTCCTTGCCGAGGGCCAGTTTGTTCAAATCGTCGACGCCCGTCGAGGGTGATTCGAAATACGGCATCAGGGGCACGAATGCCTTGGGCAGGTCGTAGTAAACCAGGCCCCAGCCAGCGGCTTCCAGGCTGGCGCACCGGGATACGCTCTTCATGCGTGCCCAGTTGTCCGGGCCCGGTTCGGGCTGCGAGTCCAGCTCGCGCAGGTAAGCGTACAGGCCGGAGCTGCCGCCTGAGACGGTGCTGAGCAGCAGAACATGATCGTGAAAGGACTTCAGCGACGCGTCTTTGGAAAACACCGTCTCCAGTTGCTCCAGGACCGCGGTGGTCCAGGCCGCAGCGTGAATGCCGCCTCCGGTGGAGGTGACGACGATCAGGGGCTGGGTTTCATCCTTGTCAAGCCTGCTGTTGAGGATCTCCGCCGGAGTGGGTAGCGTGGCCTGCGTATCCCGCAACGAAGTGGAGAGATAATGCATTTCCTTTCCGTTGTCCAGGTGCAACATGCGCGGAATCACCATGAAGACAATAAGCGTGGTGAGAACCGGAATGCGAAACCGGTCAGCGAAGAATGCGATTGCGCCCAACCCCCAGACGGCGCCTATGACCATGATGAGAATGAGGGCAAGAGTGGGAAACCGCTCGGCGTCCGCCACGAAATAGAGCCAGGGAATAGCCGCTGTGAAGAGCAGAATCGCAGCGGCGAGCAGAGCCTTCCACATTCGCAGTCTGATAGCGTCTTGAAGCCTGCCGGCTTTGGCCAGCAGGACGTCTGTGATGACCGCCAATCCAAGGAGCAGATAAAGGATGATCGCCAGCCATGCGTAGAAGGCGGGCACAAGCACCGGGGCCGTCAGCGGCCACATGACCAGGTAAAGCGCGAACACCGCGCAGGCCGCCAAAACCGAGAAATAGTGGCCCTCGTAGAGGTTTCCATGCGGGGGCCACCGGTAGCCAGGAACGGGGCAGAACCAGGCCAACCTGTGGAACGGAATCGGCTGCCTGGATTGTTCCAGAACATCCCCAAAACTGGCCGTTTTACCGTGTCTGCTGAGCAAGAGCCAGCTGCGGGGAAACACGAGTGTGCGAGCGACGGGGTGTGCAGGCGACGCCGGCTGGTAGGTGAGGTAGTAAAGCGCGTTGACGGTAAACCAGAAGAGAAGAGCGAAAAGAACCCCATAGACGAGCCCCTGCGCGGCCTCCGTCGGGGATACGCCTTCGTGGGGGCCGTTGGTCAGGAAGTACGCGAAGACGATGAGGTTGTTGAGCTGGCACGCAACCGGAGCAACCCACTCATATTCCCTGCGGTCGTTGGCCAGCAGCCAATGAAGAAGCGCCGGAGAATCGTCGCCGAACCGTTCTTTTCCATTGATGACGACAATGCGCGCCAGGATGAGAGCCACGAAGCTTGCGGCGACCAGAAAAAAGGCGACACAAAGATATTGAAACAGGCGCGATGGCGTGACGATTCCGCTGACCAGCGAACGGGCCCTGGCGGGGGAGTTTGCCCAGATAAGTAGAAGCGGAAAGAACCAGAGCAGGATGCTGAAGCGCAGGAAGTAGAGGTAGCGCAGCCAGTTCGCAAATGCTTTGAGAAACCGAGACATTATTTGACCTCCATGCAGTTGTTCAGAAATGAGCTTTTACCGTTACAGGGAAAATGGTTGCCGGGAAAACGCGCTGCGGCAGGCGATTCGGGGGAGGAGCGCAGTGCATCCGCAGAAGAGTAATGCAGGCGCGAAATTTCAGCCTTTGCAAGACAGTCCAGAGAAGTAAGAAAGCGAATCGGGAAGAAGGACGAAGCGCAGCCAGCATAGCGCGATATGCGGTTATGTCAAGTGACCAAAGTTATTGCCTGCGGAGATAATAGTCAGGTCGCGTCCATTGCGACCAACGCTCTGTAGTATGGAGGCAAGATGCGGGCCGGACTTTGCTCAGGTCGGAAACAGGACTCAGAATAATGATTGCTCACTTGCGGGGAAAGCTGATTTTCAAGGAACCCGGCCAAGCCATTGTGGAAGCGGGCGGGGTGGGATACGACGTGACCATAAGCGTGCCCACGTTTACGGCACTCCCCTCGGTTGGCGCGGAGACGTCGCTGCACATCCACACCCAGGTGAGCGAAGACCAGATTGCGCTGTTCGGGTTTCTCGACCGCGTGGAAAAGCACCTGTTTGAGCGGCTGATTACTGTCAGCGGCGTGGGGCCGAAGCTGGCCATCAAGATCCTCAGCGGGCTTTCAAGCGAACGCACCGTGCAAGCGATTCGCGGGCAGGATCATGCGCAACTGGTGCGGATTCCAGGTGTGGGCAAGAAGCTGGCCGAGCGGCTGGTGGTGGAACTGAAAGACAAGCTGGATGACTTTGCGGTTGCGCCGGTGCAGACCAGCGTGCGGGGCGCGGCGGTGGACGATGTGTTGTCCGCGCTGACGAATCTGGGCTACCAGCGGCCGGCGGCGGAAAAGGCGATTGAGCAGGCCGTGGCGAAGGACGCGGCGCTGGCAGGCGATTTCGACGGGCTGTTCCGCGGGGCGCTGAAGGTTATTCGGTAACCAGGGCTGCTAGCTGCTAGATTCCGGGGCTTCCCTGTCCGCATCGTAATTCATGCTCTCTTCTGTTTCTTCGTCAGGTTCTTGTTCATATCGATGCCAGGGCTCTCCGGGAGCACCGCGTTCCGCCCACCAGCCGGCCGGGAGGTCCGCGAGCTCAACCATAGATGAATCGTCGTCAATCGGATGATGGAGGCAGACGAGCACCCCGCCACTGTCGGACATTGTGTCGCCAAGGAACTGCCATGCGCCATCATCGGCGTCGTGGGAAACATATGTTATCGGCTCGGTTCCTGTTTGAACTGCTTTTGAAAGATAGACGCCAGTGTGCGGTGGATCGGGAAACTTCCAATTCGCAAACTTGCCCGTGCCCTCAACCGACTTCCAGAAATCGCTCTCGATTTCGGTCAGAGCAGCGCCAGGCTGCATGAGCGGCTGCGCGAATCTTTTGTTGAAGCCTTCATCTTCCGGAAAACGGTTCTCGAGATCCGGATAGACTGCTTGCAAAACTGGATAGCCAGTTCCTTCGTAGTACCAGTTCGCCCAATTCATCAGTAGCTTCACCCATTCGGGATCGACCTGGCGAAATTTGCAGTCTACGTTACCGATCAGATCGCTCTGTCGCGCTTGCATAAGATCCACGCCTGCTCGTTGTCGCTTTACCGCTTCGTTCAGGCAGGAATGCGCCGTCTTAGATGGAAGGCCCACCGTAATGAGGTCCGGCTTGCCACAGGTGTCATACACGCCAATGGTGTATGTCCAGCTCAGGTCTTCTTTACAGTCGCGTCCAACCGAGATGACAGAGCATCCATGTTCTTCAATCTGTCCAATAGTTCTTTCGTCGGTAGGCGGGAGATCAGTTGCGCGTAGCTGGCGGATGCGCGCGGTTTGGAATTTCTTAGTGGGATCGGGCATGTGTTTTCCTGATCGAATTATCCCGCATCTCCCCTGCACACGTTTCGAGCATTCTCCGAATCCGTTAAACTCATCCTTGCGATGGTTTCCAAAAAGAAGAACTCCACCCCGTCACCTGCTCCCGCCCATCTACGCCCCGAAGCCCTGAGGTTTCTCCGCGGCCTGGAGAAGCACAACAACCGCGACTGGTTCAACGAGCGCAAGGCCATCTACGAGGCCGAGCTGAAAGAGCCCATGCTCGCCATCGTTCGCAAAATCACCGACGCGATGACGGACTTTGCTCCCAACCACCTGCGCCCGGCGGAGAAGTCGGTGTTTCGCATCTATCGCGACACGCGGTTCAGCAACAACAAGCTGCCCTACAAAACGCACGTCGCGGCGTGGTGGAGTCACATGGGCATGGAGAAGACTTCCGGTGCGGGCTACTACTTCCAGGTAAGCCCCAAGGGCGTGGTGATTGCCGCCGGCTCCTACATGCCGGAGAAGGAGCAACTGGCCGCCATCCGCCACTGGCTGCTGGAGAATCACACCGCATTTAGAAAAATTATCGAGAAGCCCGCTGTCAAAAGAATCTTCAAAGAGTTCGAAGGAGAAGCGCTGACCCGGCCACCGAAGGGCTTTCCATGCGACCATCCCGCAATGGATTTGATCAAGTGCAAGCAGTGGGGCATGAGCACAACGCTGCCCGCGGAAACCGCGCTTGAGGCCACCTTCGCCCAGACGCTCATCAAGCACTTCAAGCTGCTGGCGCCGCTGGTGGATGCCCTGAATACGCCGATTGCGGCCTCGATTGCGCCGAAGAAGAAGGTGCTTTTCGGGCTGGATTAGCCTGACGAATCAAGTTCGTTTTTCGTATCAGCCCTACGGGGCGATTCCTACTTGCGCTCGGCCTCCCCGGATTCCGTCCACTGCGGTGGGTGCATCCGGGGTTATTTTCGATCCATGACTACGGAATGAGCTGCCGTTTCGGAGAAGCGGCAAGATAGGCTCTACAGGGGCGCAAAAGGGTCAAAACCGGGCAAAATCAGGCAAATCTCGGAGAAATCTGGCGAAAATGCCCAAAAACTTGTGGAAATCGGGATTTTGGGGTTGACTTTGGACGGCCCAAAGTCGCATTGTAACGAACGACGGGGTTCTCGATTACCCGCATGAATACAGGCGAAACGTGCAATTTCGGCTCACGGCGTTTCCAGAAAGGCTCCTCTTTCCCGCATTCCCAGAAGGCCGCAACGCCGTCACGCTCGCGTCGACTTGAGGAAATGGATTTGAGGAACTGAAGCTGGAGACCCGCTGCCGGCACCCCCTGCATGCGGCACGAATTTCCCGACGGATACACAGGCAACACCGGCAGCCCCGAGGGCTTGCCCATAAGGAGAACATCGAATGGCAACTGGATTGACCAAGACCGCCCTGACCCGGCTACTGGCCGAGAAGCTGGAACTGACCAACAAGCAAGTCGCAGGTTTCCTGGATCTGCTGGCGGAAACCGCCATCAAGGAAACGAAGAAGAACGGCGTTTTCGTGATCCCGGGGATTGGGCGCCTGGTAAAGGCTGAGCGCAAGGCGCGCATCGGCCGCAACCCGCAGACCGGCGCGGCCATCAAGATCAAGGCCAAGACCGTGGTTAAGTTCCGCGTGGCCAAGGCTGCCAAGGACGTAATTGCACCCACCAAGAAGTAGGCATTCCGGACTGGTTTCGAGGAAGGGAAGAGCCGATGGTTCTTCCCTTTCTTGTTTTGCGGGATGATTCAGCGTGCGGAAATAAGCGAGCCTGCAGCCGGACAGGAACATCACATCAGGTATGTCTACGATGGCGACAACTGCAAAGCTTCCTGACCCCGGTGCGTGTGCCGCTGTGAGCGCACCTGTTCGTACGCTGCTGCGCCTTGAAGGGCTGGCGGCAGCGGCCTTTGCCGCGGCGCTGTATGCACACACAGGAACGAGTTGGTGGCTGTTTGCGGCGTTGTGGCTTGTCCCCGACCTGAGCATGCTGGGTTACCTGATGAGTCCCGACATTGGCGCGCGCATTTACAACGCGATCCACAGCTACACAACGCCGGCAACGCTGGCGGTGTGCGCGTTGCTGCTGAAGAGCCCAGCGGTGATGCCGTTTGCGCTCATCTGGGTGAACCACATTGGCGTGGATCGGTTGCTGGGATATGGGCTGAAGTATCCGGCGGGCTTCGGGTGGACGCACCTGGGAAAGCTCGGAAAGCGTCCGCAAATTACTCCGGTGAGTTAGCGGCAAGCTTGAGCCCTGGCATGAACGCGCGAACTACCAGTGACAGGCCGAAGGTGACAGCGATGGCCCTCCACATGAGCTGGGTATCGTAGGTCCACGACAGGAATGCAATAGTGACGAATACGCCGATGGGGTTGATCTCAGAAAGCACACCCTGCAACCAGTGAGGCTTGTTGCCCGAGGGCGCAACGGTTGTGCGCAGGCGCGGAATGAGACGCGGCACGGCTTGCAGATAGACGCGATAAGGGTCGCCGAATTGCGCGGTCAGGAAGGCTTCTTCTCCCCGAATGAGAATGAAGAGAAACAGCGGCCCGGCAATCATCACAAAGAGCGCTCCGGTGGCCGGCATGAGGAGCGCGAGGGCGGCGAACATGAAGCCTAGCCCCAAATAGAGCGGGTTACGCACGTAGCGGAACGGCCCGTCGGCGGTGAGGGCGCCGGCTTGCATTCTTGGGTCGAGCACCACGCCGTGACCCAGCCAGGCCGAACCCCAGACGCGGAGAATTGCACCCACGGCTGCGACGAGTGCGCCACCGACGATGAGGATGGGAGTGGCGGCTGTGAAGCTGAGCAGGCCTGCGCGAGCGATTTCAAGCGCCAGCCACTCAAGCAGCAGAATGTGGCTGCCAATGCCCCCGTATTGTATCCACGGCGCCCAAAAACCCAGCACGATGATCACCATGTTGATGACCATCCTGTAACGGAACAAAATCGCGCTTACCTTCATCGATCGGCTGCCTTCATTCATCAGACCCCAAAGCCGGAGTGTAGCATCCGAGTTTGGATAGAAACGGGGTGAAGGAGCGCTGGCGGTTCGGCGTTATTCCGAGCGCAGAGCTTGCATGGGTTCGACGGAAGCCGCTCGTCGCGCGGGTATATAGCAAGCTGCAAGTGCGATGGCAATGAGAAAAGGCGGCACCAGTGCAAAGGTGAGCGCGTCGTGAGGCTGAATGCCATAAAGAAAGTCGGCGGCGAGTTTGGAGAGCAGCCACGCGCCCGGCCAGCCCAGCGCAACAGCAATGAGCGTGAGCACAAGGCCCTGGCGCAGAATCAAACGCTCGACAGTGCGGGGTTGAGCGCCCAAGGCCACGCGGATGCCGATTTCACGTGTGCGTCGGCTGACCGAGTAGCTCATGACACCATAGAGCCCCACACCGGCGAGCACGAGACCGATGAACCCAAAGGTGCCGAAGAGAGTCGCGGCAAGCCTTGGTAGAAAGTAGGCGGTACGCACGTGCTGCTCCATCGTTTCCTGGTTGTAGATGGCCATGGTCGAATCGAGCGCATGGATTTGACGACGAACCGCATCCTGAACAGTGTTGGGGTCGCCGCTGCTATGGATGACCAGTGTGTATCCCATCAGTGAGGGATCGCTCACAATGCTCTGGTCGAGAGAGCGATAAAGAATTGGGCGTGTTTCTTCACCGAGCGAACGGGACTTTGTGTTGGCGGCTACCCCGATGATTTGATAAGTGGCTCCGCCGCCGCTTACCTGCTGACCAATCGGGTTGTCTCCGCCGAAAACGCTCTCGACGAAGGCACGGTTGACGATTGCGGTCTTCGGGCCGTTGAGGGATTCACCACCAAAATCGCGGCCTGCGATGCGAGGGATGCCCAGGGCTTCAAAGTAACCGGGAGTCACCATGTATAGATCGGAGTTGGCGCTGGTTGAATCCTTGGCGGCGTGACCAGGCACGGAGAAGGCATCGCTTCGGTTGCCGTCTGACAGTGGCGCTACATCCGTAACCGCGGCGGACTCCACACCCGGAAGCGCAGCGACACGCCTGCGCAAAACGGTCAGGAACTGCGCAGTGCGTTCTGCCGTATAGCCGTGGACACGGGGGTCAATGGACGCGATGAGGACGTTTTGTGGGCGAAAGCCAATGTTGATGCTCGCAGCGCTCTGCAGGCTGCGGAGAAACAGCCCTGTAACGCAGAGCAGAACGACAGACATGGCAACCTGAGCGACAACCAGTAGATTGCGCATGCTGAAGCGGCGGCCGGGGCGCGCGAGTGCGTCTTCCCCTTTTAGCGCGTTGGAGAGCATGGGACGCGAGGCAGCCCATGCTGGTGCAACACCGAGAAGCAGACCGCTGGCGATGCTGAGCGCGAGTGAATAGAGCACCACACGCCAGTCAATTCCGACTCGCACGTCGAGGGGAACCGGCGCGGGAAGGTGTGAGGATGAAAGCACCGCTGTAGCCCACAGTGAAAGCAGCACGCCCATCACTCCGCCACCAAGGCCGATCAGCAGGCTCTCCATTAGCATTTGGCGGCGCAGGCGAGCGCGTGTTGCCCCCAGTGCCAGGCGTACAGCCATGTCGCGCTGCCGGGTGGCTGCTTGTGCCAACAGAAGGTTGGCCACGTTGGCCCCGGCAATAAACAGCACCAGCAGAACCACGATCGACAGCGCGGTAAAGAAGAGATTCACGTTGGCACGAATATTCGAAGGGAGAGAACCTGCCTGCTCAAAGACAACTCTTGAGTTCGCATCTGTTTTGGGATTACTGAGCGCGAAGCGGCTGGCCATCGTCTTCAACTCGGCCGCTGCTTGGTTGCGCGTAACGCCTGGTGCGAGACGCGCCAGAACCTCAACCCAGTGAAACTCCAGCGACGCCTGATCCGGAAGATTGGGAACCAGTTGCGCCAAGTTGCCCATGGGCACCCAGAACTCGGTGTAAAGAATCTGGTCAGCGCCGTGGAATGCAGGCGTGACGACGCCGACAACTGTGTAGGTGTGACCGGAAAGCACGACGGGCTTGCCGATGATCTGCGGATCGGCATGGAAGCGGCGATTCCACAAAGCGGAGCCAAGCACAACAACAGGCGCGCTCTCCTCACCCGGGACGAAGCCCCGGCCTAACTGCATGGGAAGCTCGGTGACAGAGAAGAAGTTCGGAGTTACACCCTGACCCCAGACGCGCTCCGGATCGCCATACCCACCTACAGAAGCCGGGATCAACTCGTAATATGCGGCAACGCCGGAGAAGGACTTTGCGTGATCGCGAAGGTCGCTGTATTGTGGCAACGAAAACGGATTGCAGCAGCGGTGACCATCATGGGTAGTGTGGAGCGCGAGCAGTGTGGTGGGATCGCCCATCGGCGCTGGACGCAAAACGAAGCGACTGACCATGGAGAAGATGGTGGCGTTGGCGCCGATGCCGAGGCCGATAGAGAAAATGGCAATGGATGTTGCACCGCTATGTTTGGCAAGTGTGCGGGAGGAATAGATCAGATCGCGAGAGGCCGACTCGAGCCACGGAAGGGTGCGGCGTTCGCGATGGGCCTGACGGGTCTGCTCCACGCCACCGAGGCGGATGAGAGCCTGTCGGCGGGCCTCGGCTGGGGTGAGGCCGTTGCGAATGTACTCGTCGGTATGCAGAGCAACGTGGCTCTCCAGTTCGATGGCGAATTCGGCGTCAGAAGGCCGCGAGCGGAAGAGACCGCGGAGACGAAGGGCGAAGGCTCTTAGTTTGTGCATTGCATTTCTCCTATTCGGTGCGGAGTGCCTGCATGGGATCGATGGAAGCGGCGCGGCGCGCGGGAATGAGACAGGCGACGCCCGACACAACAGACAACAAGGCAGCTGCGCCAAGATAAGTAATGCGGTCAAGCCAGGTGACGCCGAACAACATGGAGTGGAGAGCCCGGCCCGCACCCAGCGCACCGCATAGACCGGCAGCGAGTCCAATGCATGTCATCGTCATGCCCTCACGCAATACGAGCGCCAGAAGTCCGGCACGCGTTGCGCCCAGCGCCGCGCGCACCCCAAGCTCGCGTGTGCGCTCCGTGACACTGCCGGACAAGATGCCATAGATGCCGATCGCAGCAAGCATCAGCGCAACAAGTCCGAATGCTTCGAACAGCACCAGCACGAAGCGGCGTTCTTGAGCCGTCGCAACCAGCAGCGAATCCATGGTGGCCACGCGCGTGATCGGCCGGTCCTGATCGACAGACCAGATCGCCTGCTGAATTGCAGAAGCAAGACTGACGGCATTTGTCTGCGCACGCGTTCGGACAACCACGGACTGCACCTCATCCGCCCAAGCCCACTGCGCGGTTGTAGTATAGAACGCGTCTTCGTCATCGATAGCCAGCGATTGCTGTTTGACGTTGCCCACGACGCCCACGATGGTGGCCCATGGGCGGTCCGTCTGGCCGACATCCGGACCAATATGCACATGCTGCCCGATAGGATCCTTCCCGCCAAACTCCCTGCTTGCAAGCGACTGAGTAATCAGCACGGCAACTGGCGCGCCTGCAACGTCGTGGTCATTCAGCAGACGTCCGCGGCGCAGCGGTATGCGCATCGTCTCGAGATACCCTGGGCTAACGGCGTAGCGAAACCCGGCATCGCCGAGGGGGTTGTTATCTTTTTCAAACTGGATGCCGTATACGTCCCGATCGCTGCTGAGCGGCAATTGGCTGGTGAGCCCCGCAGAGACAACACCAGGCATCCGGCGAATTCTGTCCAACGTCTCTCGAAAGAATTGCAGTCGTGCGGCATCACTATCGTAGCGGTGACCAGATTCCTGCACTTGCATTGTGAGCAGGTGGTCCGCGTCGAAGCCGGGATCAATGGCGAACAGACGCTGCATGCTGCGCAGCAACAGGCCCGCACTCACCAGTAGCACCACGGCAAGCGAAACCTCACTAACAACCAACGTGCGGCGCATCCAGTGGTGGCTGCCGGTTGCGCGGCTTGCGTTTTCGCGCATCCCGGAATGCAGATCGCTGCGCGAGACCTGAAGAGTTGACACCAGCCCAACAGCAATCCCAATGATGGTTGTAAGTGCAAGCGCAAACAGAAAGACCCCGCGATCAACAGAGATTGCATTGAGCCGTGGCAGCTCCGGCGGACTCAGAGCCAGCAAGGCCCGCACACCGGCCTCCGCAACCACCATGCCCATCGCGCCGCCAAACGTCGCAAGCATCAGGCACTCTGTCAGCAGTTGGCGTGCGATGCGCCCTTGCTGTGCTCCCAGCGTGGCACGCATGACAAACTCCGCGCTGCGCTGCGAGCCCCGCGCAAGCAATAGATTCGCGACGTTGACACAAGCAATCAGCAGAACAAGCAGGGCTGCTGCAAGAACCGCAAGCAGTGCTGGCCGCACGCCTTGTGTCAGATCGCCTTGCAGGGGATGCACGACAATGCTGTCCGGAGCGCCACCGGCACTGTCATAGCCTTTCGCATAAGCCTGCGCCAACGCGTGCAGAGTTACGCTCAACTCGTTCGCGGCCTGCTGGGTATCGACGCTCGCTTGGAGCCGCCCGATCAAGTGCAGATGATGCCCCCACTCTCGACCATCCGAGGGCAGAGCTGGGTTGTACTGCAGCGGAGCCCAGAGTTCCGCCGTAGGACTCACTACATTCTCAAAGGAGCTCGGCATGATGCCAATCACCGTGTAGAGCGTATCGTCGAGGCGAACCTGCTTGCCGATGATGGCTCGGTCCCCACCATAATGGCGACGCCACAATCGATCGCTGAGAATGGCCACGCTAGGGCCGCGGTATCGATCGTCAGACGTCTCAAAATCGCGCCCTAGAAGCGGAGCGATACTCAGGGTGCGAAAGTAGTCCGCGCTGACGCGTTGGCCATCAAGGCGCTCCGGCCTGTCCGCCTGGCTTGTGGCGGTAGCCGCCGGACTCCACGGCTTGAAAACCGCAAGCGCATCGAAGGAACGGTTCTGTTGTGAGAGTCCGTGAAAGGTGCCGAAGGTCACCGGAATTTGCGCGCCGCTTTTCCGCATCTCCCACACCATCATCAACCGGCTCGCATGCGGATACGGCAAAGGGTCAATGAGAATTGGCTTAATAGCGCTGAAGATGGCCGTACTCGCGCCAATGCCGATGGCCAGTGTGAGTACCGCGACTGAAGTAAAGCCTGCGTTGTGCACCATCGTGCGCATCCCATAGCGAAGGTCTTGAATCAGGCTCTCAAGCCACGGGAGCGTGCGACGCTCGCGATGCGATTGTCGCGTTTGCTCCGCACCGCCGAGACGAATAAGCGCCCGGCGGCGGGCTTCGGCCGGACTAAGGCCCTTGCGAATGTTCTCTTCCGTATGCAAAGCGACATGGGAATCGAGCTCGGCGGCAAAGTCATCGTCAACAGGGCGGCCGAGCAACAAACCGCGAAGGCGAAGGATGAAAGCTCTCAGTTTGTGCATGGCGTATCTCCTATTCGGTGCGCAGGGCTTGCATGGGATCGACAGAAGCGGCGCGGCGCGCGGGCAGCCACGCGGCGAACGCTGCAAGCACACAGAGGAAGACCGCGGCGGCCACGAAGATGAGTGGATCGGCACGACCATCACCCATGAGCTTTGCGCCTGCGCCCATGGCAGAGTTGGTGAATGAGACGGAAGCGGCGAGGCGCGACAACGCGAACGCAAGCAACCCGCCTGCAAACACG
The DNA here is from genome assembly GCA_049514915.1 of Occallatibacter sp. GTDB lineage: Bacteria > Acidobacteriota > Terriglobia > Terriglobales > Acidobacteriaceae > Telmatobacter. The sequence continues at coordinate 174,884 of JBEKUP010000010.1, forward strand.
CCGCCCACGGCAAGCGATAGGCCCTGACGCACCACCATGCGCAGCACATGTCCGGGCTGCGCGCCGAGGGCCATGCGCACACCGATCTCCTGTGTGCGCTGCGCCACCCAGTAAGCCATGACGCTGTACAAACCAACAGCGGCAAGAATAACGGCAATACTGCCCAGCACCGCCATCAGGCTGGCAGCTACTTTTTGCGGATAAAGCGAGGCGCCGATGAATTCCTTCAGCGGCACCGCGTCAAACACAGTCACGTTGGGATCGAGGTCGCGGGTCTGGGCGCGGAGAGTAGTCAGCACGTTCGCTGGGCTGTCTTGCGAGCGCACATAGAAGGCCAGCGCCATATCCGTGCGATAGATCTGGCGAAAAGGCACATAGAAATACGGCAGGTTTGAATCGCTGAGGTAATGGTATTTTGAGTCCTTTGCAACGCCTACGATACGGAAATCTACTCCCCACCCATGAACTTTGTGTGCGATAGGATCGCGGTCGGGAAAGAAGTGGCGGACGAAGGCCTGGTTGACGATCATGACGAACGGGGCGTTGTCGGACTCGTCGTCCTGCTCGGTGAAGTTACGGCCCTCCACGATAGGGATGTGCATGAGGGGCAGATAGCCGGGCGAGATGACATTGCGGAAGATGTTCATGTTCTCGTTGGGGCGCGGCGCATAGCCTTCGATCTTCAGCTCCTCCCACCAGCTTGGCTCAAAGCCCAACGGCACGCCGTCAGAATAGGCAACATCGGTAACGCCGGGCGCGGCCTGCATTTTTTCAGCAAGACGCCGGCAAAAGTCTTCGCGCTGCTGGAGGTTGTAGCCGCTGGTGTTGAGATAGAACTGGCCGAGCAGCACGTGATTTGGATCGAAGCCGGGATCGATGCGCATCGTGGTTTGAAACGCGCGTGTGAAAAGGCCCGCGCCCACAAGCGCCACAAGAGCCAGCGCCACTTCCGATCCAACGAGGACGGACCGAAGCCGATTGCGCCTTCCGGCAGCGCCGCTTCGTCCACCATCATTCATGCGGCCAGCGAGATTCAGGCGGCCGACTTGCAACGCCGGGGCGAGACCGGCGGCCAGCGCCGCGAACACACACAGTCCTACCGTGAAGCTGAGGACCGCAAGGTTGGGACGGGTATCCATCGCGACCAGTTGCAGCATTGGGCTTGGCGGCATCAGGTAACGCAAGGAGAGACTCATCCATGGCGTTGCAGCTGCGCCAAGCAGAGCGCCGGCGAGGGTGAGCATCAGGCTTTCCGTCAGCACCTGACGTGCAATGCGCATACGGCCGGCGCCAAGTGCAAGTCGCGCACTGAATTCCTTTTCGCGCACGGTGGCGCGCGCCAGCTGCAGATTGGCCACATTGGCACAAACGATAAGCAGCACAAGTATGCAGACGCCGCTAAGTATGCGTAGCGGGCCGATGAGCAGGCCCTGCGGACCATGCGGTGACTTCCAGAGAGGCATAAGCGTGGCGCTCATGCCTTCACTCACGTCGGCATTGGCCACGGACATGCGCCCTGCGAGCGCCCGCAGCTCGTCGAGAGCTTGACTTGAGGTAACGCCCGATTTGAGGCGCGCAATGCCGAGCATGTTCCTGTTGTGCCGGTCGCGCAACATACGCACATTCACGCCATTCAGCACCGGCTGCTGCATGTAGGGAATCCACAGGTCAAATGCGGTGACCGGCATGGATCCGTGGAACGCAGGTGGCGCAACGCCAACGATGGCGAGCTGATGCTGGTTGATGCGGATAGTCTTTCCCGCGATATTTGGGTCGGCCCCGAAATGCGATCGCCAATACCGGTCGCTGATGACCACAACAGGAAACGATCCCGGAGCATCGCCGTATTCGGCGCGAAGAAATACGCGGCCCAGCGCAGGCGTCACACCAAGTACAGCGAAGAAGTTGCCGGAGACCAGTTCACCCCACACGCGTTCGGCGTGATCCTGATTGCCAACGCTGAATGCCGCAGGCCGAGTGACAGCAACGCCGTCGAGCAGCTTCAGGCGATCGCGAAAGTCAATGTAATCGGGATACGATGTGGGCACCAGGCCGCCGCTGGGCGTGACGGATTCCAATGTCACCAAGCGGCTTGGATCGGCGACTCCGCCCAACGGCTGCAACAGCACCGCGTGAATCCATGTGAATGCCGTGGCGCTGACACCGATTCCGATGGCCAGCGTAAGTACCGCAACCGCAGTGTAGGCGCGATTGCGAAGGAGCATGCGGAAGCCGAAGCGAATGTCCTGCAGCAGCGATTCCAGCCAAGGAAGTGTGCGGCGCTCACGATGCATCTGGCGGGTTTGCTCCGCGCCGCCGAGACGGATGAGAGCCTGGCGCCGAGCCTCGGCCGGGCTCAGGCCCGCGCGGATGTTGTCTTCCGTGTGCAACTGGATGTGGCTGGCGAGTTCCGCATCAAAATCGTTCTCGTCGCGCCGCGAGCCGAAGATTCCGCAGAGCCGCTTCCGCAATGCATTGAGCATTCTCATCCTGATCTCCTATTCCGTCCGAAGCGCCTGCATGGGGTCGGTTTTCATTGCGGCGCGTGCGGGCACCAGAGTTGCCGCAAGCGCTACCGAGGCCAGCAGCACGGCGACTGCGAGGAAACTGAGTGGATCGTATGATCCAACATGGAACAGCAAGTTCTTGATCAGGCGCGACAAGCCCAGCGCGGCAGCCAATCCCACTGCGCCACCAAGCACGACCAGACGGGTACCTTCGCTCATGATCAACTTCAAAATGTCGGTTCGGCTAGCTCCCAGCGCCATACGCACGCCAATTTCACGGGTGCGCTGGGCCGCTATGAATGAGATAACGCCGTACAGGCCGACGACAGCCATCAACAACCCGCAAGATGCAAAGAACCCAAGCAGCGCGGTTTCAAAGCGCGGCTGGTCCGCAAGCTTATTCACGTCCTCGGCGACGGTTTCAATCTCCACTGGAACGGTGGAATCAATTTGTGCAATTTGCGATCGCACCCACAATGCCGCGCCCTGTGGTGGTAGCGGAGTTTTCAAAACAATCGCGGAATCCGTGTTCCAATCCTCAGGCAGATTGCGCCGCAAACGGTAGAATTCCGGTTTGTCTTCGCCGGTCAGGCCCGCGTTTTTCGCGTCGGCTACAACCGCGGCCACCGTGCACCAGGGACCCTCGGGAACTGGCTGAATCTGTTTGCCGATGGGGTCCTGATCGGCGAATAGCCTGGACGCCAGCAGGGTGCTCAGGACGATGAGGCGCTCACTCGCCGTTCGTTCGTCCTCTGTCAAAGCCTGGCCACGGACGACGGAAATATCAAGCGTGTTGAAGTACTGCGGTGTAACCCAGCGCCACACAACCATGCCGCCTGTTCCGTTCGTTGAGCGCCGCTTTCCGGCGACTCCGATGTTGTTGTAGATCTGCTCGCGGGTAACTTCGCCTGGAGGTAACGAGTCGCTGAGACCCACACTCTGCACACCAGGCAAACGCCGCAAGGCAGCTTCCGCTCGCAGGAAGAACTCCATTCGTTTCTGGGGCGTGTCATAGCGGTAGTGAGGAAGCGGAATATGCACGGCCAGTACGCCTCGCGTATTCAACCCGATGTTCTGCTCTTCCAGATTTCGGAAGCTGCGCAGCAAAAGGGCTGCGCCGGCAAGGAGAACCATGGTGATGGCAATCTGCCCCGTCACCAGGCTACGGCGCAGGAATGCGTGGTGGCCGGAAGTAGCAAATCTTCCCTTAAGTGCGGTCGCATGCGGTTTGTGCAGCACCGCTAAAGTACTGAACACGGCGCCGCACAATAGCGAAAGCAGAAGCGTGAAAACGATGATGCGAACGTCAAGGTGTGCATGATCGAGGAACGGAATACTCGCCGGAGCGATGGAGATAAATATGCGCAGGAGTATCTCTGCCTGGACACAACCGACTGCCGCTCCGGCCAGCGATAACAGCAGCGTCTCCGTGAGCATTTGCCGGGCCAGCCTGCAGCGGCTGGCACCCAGTGCATAGCGCGTTGCTAGTTCTTGTTCACGCGTGGCCCCCCGCGCCATCAGCAGGCTCATTACATTCGCGGAGGCAATCAACAAGACAGCCAGTGCTGCGGCAAACAACATCCACGCAACAAACCGGACATCGTGCATCTGGCGGTCGCGAATTGATCGCACGCGAAGATGGACCTCTTTGCGAAACGCCGGGGGAGCCAGGCTCAACGAGTAATTGAATACTGGTTGGAGTTCATTCTCCGCTTGCGCGATGCTCACATTCGGCTTCAGTCTCGCGAATGCGTACATCACCGCACCAGGCATGGCCTTGCGCTGGGCCGCTTCGTCCAGAGCCTCAGGTTCAACTACATCGGTTGCTTCCAGTGTTGGAAACTCAAAGTCCCGCGGAAGCACACCGATCACCCGCACTTGCTTGTCATCGATATCGATCAGCTTGTTTACGATGCCGGTGTCGGCGCCGTAATGTCCTCGCCACAACGCATACGAAATCAATGCGACCCTGGGCCCGTTCGGGCGATCCTCTTCGGGTAGAAAATTTCTCCCCAGCATGGGAGTGACACCCAGCGTTGGCAGAAAATTCTGCTCGACCCGCCCGCAGTTGAGCCGTGAAGGGTTGTGCTCTGTCAAATTGCAGTTGTACACGCCGGTCTCGGAAGTGAGGGCCGAAAATGGTGTCTGGTTGTCGCGCCAATCATAATAAGAACCCCCAAGCATGAATTCCTGCGGGATGATCGGCGCCACCAGGCCAACGGAGACCAGGCTTTCGGAATGCGCATAGGGCAGGCTACGGAACAGGATTCGATCGACGACGCTGAAGACCGCTGTGGTGGCGCCAATTCCGAGCGCCAGTGTTGCAATCATGGTCATCGTAAAAACTGGGCTGCGGCGAAAACCGCGCAGCGCGTGACGCACATCCCGCAACAGGTTATCAAGCCAGGGAAGGGTGCGCCGGTCGCGATGCAACTGGCGGGCTTGTTCCGCGCCACCCAGACAGATGAGTGCCCGGCGGCGGGCCTCGGCTGGGCTGAGGCCGGCGCGGACGCCGGCGGCGGTGTGCAGCGCAATGTGACTCTCGAGTTCGTCGGCGAACTCCGCCTCAAGGGGCTCGGGGCGGAACAGGCCGCGGAGACGGACGACGAATGCTTTTAGTTGGCGCATGGCGGCTCCTTATGCTTCTTCAGCCGGCGTAAGAAAGCGGGATAGGATGGCGGTGGTCTGATTCCACTCAGCGGCGGCCTTCTTCAACTGGCGCCGGCCGGCTTTCGTCAGCTCATAAAACTTTGCCTTGCGATTGTTCTCAGAGGTGCCCCACGAGGAGCTGATGAAACCTTCCTGTTCAAGTTTGAGGAGCGCGGGATAGAGCGTGCCGTAGTTCAACTGGAGCAGGTCGCCGCTGGTCTGCTCTATCCGGCGCGCCAGGCCGTACCCGTGTTGAGGGCCCATGGATTCAAGCGTGCGCAGTACCATAAGCGCGAGAGTTCCCTGCCAGACGTCGGTTTTATCGCCCATTTGTTTTCCTTTTCACTTCTATTGCCAACCAATAGGTGGACTGTACACCAACTTCTATGGGAAAGCAATACGAAAGATTCCAGCACGTGGCTCCCTGTGGGGCGCAGCGCGGATGGATTGTGGTAGGCTGGCGCGTAGATTCCTGATTGTTTTCGACTTGGAGGCTTCCCTTTGCTGCTTCATACGATTGCTGTTTTCGCGCTGGTTGCGGCGGCTTTGCCACTAGCGGCACAGAACTCCCCGACGGCCGCGGACCTGGCCGCTTCGGCGGAGAAACAATTGCCGGCGCTCACGGAGACCTATAAACACCTGCACGAAAACCCTGAGCTCTCAGAGCACGAGGTGAAGACGGCTGCGTACGTAGCTGCGGAGCTGGAGGAGCTGGGCTACACAGTGACGGAGCACGTGGGTAAGTACGCGGATGGGAGGCAGGCGGAGGGCGTGGTTGCGGTGATGGAGAACGGCGCAGGGCCAAGGCTGCTGCTGCGCACAGAACTGGATGCGCTGCCGGTGGAAGAGAAGACGGGCCTCGACTACGCGAGCCATGTGACGACAACCAATGCCCAAGGACAGACAGTGGGCGTAATGCATGCCTGCGGACACGACCTGCACATGACGGTGCTGCTGGGTGCGGCGAAGGAGATGGCCGCACGCAAGAGCGAATGGCACGGGACTCTGATCTTGATTGGGCAGCCGGCTGAAGAAGTGATACAGGGTGCGGCGGCGATGTTGGCCGATCATTTGTACGAGCGGTTCGGCAGGCCGGACTTTGTGCTTTCGGAGCACGACGATCCTGCACATGCGGCAGGCACGATTGCCGTGAAGGGCGGACCGCTGCTGGCCAGCGCAACAACAATGAACATGACGATCCGAGGCATTGGCGGGCACGGTTCCGCTCCGCAGGCGGGAAAAGATCCAATTGTGCTGGCGGCGGAGTTTGTGCTGGTGGCGCAAACGATTGTGAGCCGGCAGATCGATCCGCAGCAGCCGGCTGTGTTGACGGTGGGGACGATTCACGGAGGGACGAAGAACAACATCATCCCGGACGAGGTGACGCTGGGGCTGACTCTGCGGACATTTTCGCCTGCGGTTCGCGATCAGATTGTTGCCGATGTGCGCCGCACTGCCAACGGACTCGCGGAGGCATATGGCATTCCGGCGGATCGGATGCCTACTGTGACCCTGGGCGAGAGCACTCCCGCCACATTCAACGATGCGACGCTGGCGGACCGGCTGCACGCGGTTGCGGTTCGCGTGCTGGGTGCGGACCGCGTGGATGGCGGCGATCCGGTAATGGGATCGGAAGACGTGGGGCTGTTTTCCCTTGACGGAAAAATTCCAGCGGTGATGTTCCGCCTGGGCGCGTCCGATACCGGGAAGCTGGACGAGAGCAAGAAGTCGGGCGTGCCGCTGCCGGGGCTGCACTCGGCACTGTTTGCGCCAGTGTATGCGCCTGCGATTGCCACTGGGGTGACGGCGATGACGGCGATGGCGCTAGACTTGCTGAAATGACGACCTGCGAGGCAGCCACCTTCCGGCGCGATGCTTATTTCGCGGGATCAACCAGCGCTCCGTAAACTGCGTTGCGACTTTGGAATTCGAGGTTCGGGCTGGCGGGGCCAAGCATGCGCTGAATCATGCCGATGAATATGACGTCGTTCGTTGGATCGACCCAGAACCATGTTCCTGCAGCGCCATCCCAGAAGAAAGTTCTTTTGCCCTCGGGCAGATTGGCCTCCGGTGGATCGAATACCACCGCGCAGTTGTATCCGTAGCCGAAGCCCGGACGCATGACCATTTGGCCGATGCCGAACTGACCCGTCAGTAATTCCGCGGGCACGTGGTTGCTGGTCATGAGCTTCACTGACGCGGGCGCCAAGATGCGCTTGCCATCGAGTTCGCCGTTGTTCAACATCATCTGCGCGAAGCGATAGTAGTCTTCCGCAGTGGACACCATGCCGCCTCCGCCGGAAGGTAGCGTTGGCTGCGAGGCGTATTCCGTTGAGCGGCCGGATGGGCCAGCGCCGACAAGCTGCAACTCTCCGTTGGGGCCGGTGGTATAGACAGCGGAGAAGCGGCTGCGCTTGTCTTCAGGGACAAAGAAGCCGGCGTCCTTCATGCCCAGCGGCTTGAAGATGTTGTCGCGCATGAAGTCGGGCAGCGACTGGCCGGAGAGCTTCTCAACGATGTAGCCCTCGATATCCATGGACATTGAATATGTCCAACCCTTGCCGGGCTGATAGAGGAGCGGGAGCTTGGCCATCTTGTCGATGAACTCCTGCAGGTTGGCGGAGTTCAAGGGCTGAACGTCGCGGTACATCTTGTCAACCGGCGTATTGCCGAAGTAGCCATACGTAAAGCCTGCGGTGTGGGTCATTAATTCGCGCATAGTGGGTGCGTGAATGGGATCGACGAGGATCGGCTTTCCATCGGCATCCACACCGTTGTAGACCTTCAGGTGCGCAAACTCGGGGATATATTTCGAGATGGGGTCGGACGACACCCACTTGCCTTGCTCATAGAGAATCATCATCGCAACGCCTGTCACCGGCTTGGTCATGGAGTAGTCGCGGAAGATCACGTCTTTAGTCATCGGCGCGCCTGCGGCCATGTCACGCTGGCCGTAGGTGCGGTAATCCACCACCTTGCCGTGCCGCGCAAGGATGGTGACGATGCCGGCAATCTGCTTCTCGTCTACAGACTTCTGCATCAGGGCATGAAGACGTTCAAGACGCTCGGATGAAAAGCCAACGGCTTCGGGCTTTGTGACCGTTAGGTCCAGCGTGTGGTGAGATGGTGGATTGGCATGCGGTTGCTGAGCCGGGGAGGTGTGGATGGCAAAGGCAATGGCAATGGTGGAGAGCGCCACGCCGGCAGGTGATGCGATTCGATGCGGTATCATTCAATCCCTCGTCATACGGAGTGACGAGTGGTCACTCCGCAAGGCCGCATCCTTTTTAACAGGCGAGGATGAAAGAGGCAAAGGCGATCAGTAGATGAGCTTGAGTGAGAACTGAATCTGACGCGATGTACCCGCGGTCCTGCTGATTTCGCCGAAGCCGGTGTCGGGAAGGATCACTGCAGTTTTCTTCGTCTGGTCCACCCGGACCTGAAGGATATTCGAAGGCAGGCCCATGTTGACGATGTTGAACAGGTTGAAGAACTCTGAGCGGAATTGGAGGTCCATTCGCTCCGCTCCGCTCTTGCGGTGGCCAAAGGGCGTGCTCTTGATGAGGGCAAAGTCGTAGTCGTAATAGGCAGGACCGCGGAAGGTATTGCGGCCAAGAGTCCCGAAGCGGCCCTGATTTGGGCCCGTTCCATCTGGCAGGTAAACGGGGATTGAGAAGTAGTCGCTCCCGTTGTTTCCACCTTCGCCGAAGTAGTCCTGGCGATTGGGGCGCGCGGTGGAAAGATGCGGCTTGGCAATCTGGTCGGGCCGGTCCACGCCATTGGAACCTGCGCCGGTTTGTTGTATACCGGAGAAGACAGTGAAGGGCGATCCAGAACTTATGCTGGATATCGAGAGTAACTCCCAGCCGGCCGTAGCTTTCTTTGACAAGTGGTTGAGTAACTGCACGCTATCCAGATGCAGGTCCTGCGCCACGCTAAGTCCGAATGAGTTAGTAACATCAAACGATGACGGTCCTTTCTCAGCGTGCGTGTTGAATGGATTCTGAGGAAAGCCTTGGGCAACGGCGCCTGTCGATCCCGTGCCGCCGATCACCTGGCTGGTGTCGTCGATGGACTTGCTCCAGGTATAACTTGCCTGCAAGCCCGGACCGCCGTGGCCCGTGGTCCCGGAAAGCGAAGTCTGCAGGGCATGATAGGTGGAGTGAGCGGTTGCGGTAATCACGTTCTCTACGCCGAATCCGCCAGTTACGCGGTCGGCACTGTCGAAAGTGGTGTACGGCGCGAAAGCTGCAGTGGCGCCCGGATAGGCATTAGGAAAACTGGTGCGAGGAAGCTTCGCGCTCGCTGTACCAACATAGCCAGCATCCGCGGTAAGGTTGCCAATTTTGCGCTCCACACCGGCGGTCCATGTGTAAAGCGTGGCGTTTCCGAAGTTTCGGTCGATGCCGCTGAGGTTAAGCGCACTCACCACTCCGTTGGGAGTCAGCGCGGCCACATCCTGCTCATAGCGATTTACATCCATCACGGTGTTGGGCGCAACCGACTTCGGGTTTCCATTGGCGAATATACTCACGCCCTGCGGAGTATAGGTAGCGGGAAGCTGGGCAGGAGTGATCTGAAATCCGTATTGAATTGGCGCATTGGCCGCGGACTGCAGACGCGGGTAGACTGCAAAGGGAGTGGAGCCGGTGAGGAAGTTATCCTGCCATATATTGGGCTGTATGGTGGTAATTCCCCCGCCGGCATGGGCAGTTAGTTTGTCTGTAACTTGCCACGACGCCTGAACGCGTGGCCCCCATGCATTCCAGTCCGTCTTGTATCCGGGCTGGGGGTTGATGACATACTCCTGCACACCATTGACTGTCAGGAACCCGCCGGTACGATGGGCGCGTTCCGTAATCGGCGTGTAGAGTTCCCAGCGAATTCCGTAGTCAAGCGTGAATCGCGGCGTTACCTTCCAAGTGTCCTGCGTATATGCGTTCACGTTGTTGCGGTTGATGGCGGCGGGGCCAATGTGCGGGCCGTTGGAAAAGTACGGAGGCGCAATGGCCACGGTATAAACAAACGGGCTTCCTGAAAGAAAACTGGATAGCGTATCGGGCAATGGATCGCCGGGGTTTATATTGTGCGTTCCGCTTTGCGAGGGAATGAATTCGGTGGCGTAGGCCGTGCCGCCGCCAAAATCGTATTCGCCGTTGGGACTGATGCCGAAGTACGTCGTGTCCCGATTGATGCGAACTTCCGCGCCGGCCTTCCATGCATGTGAGCCCGTGGTAAAGCTGACGTTTTGGCGGCCCTGGAACAAGTTGCCGTAAGCCTGCATCACCGAGCCCGCATCGGAATTGAAAGCTTCAAACAGACCATCGTTGAATTTGATTGCTGGGTCCGTGTAGTCCTGCGTTGGAAAACCCGGCGTGGAACGGTTGATGCTGATGGATGACTCAAGCACAAGGCGAGGAGAAACGGTGCGGGTATAGGCGCCCACGACATTGCGCTGGTGGTCGTCGTATTGAATACCAAAGGCGGGATCAATGGCGGTCTGATCAGGATTGGTGGTGGGCCCGGCGAGATTATCGAGGTTGAAACGCGCCATGAACTGATCTTTGCTGGAGAATTTGTGATCGATGCGGACGGATAGCTGGACCGCGTCGGTTGCAACCTTCGAGGCTGTTGCGTATGTGTGCGCCTGGTAAGAACCAGCGGCGTAGTTAGGCAGCGGATAGCGAGCGAGAACGGCGGCAATACCCGGATCAACAGGGACGGTGAGCGTGTCAGTGGAACCGTCGGGATAGGTGATGTTATCAATGCCTGTGCGCTCAAGCGCTGTGGGCAACGGCATTACCTGCGTGGTTCCCAACACCTGGCGAAATGCCTGGGACTGCACGAAGTAGAAGGTCTTGTTGCGGCCATCGTACAGATGCGGGATATAGACAGGGCCGCCATTGGTAAACCCAAACTCATTGCGGCGGAACGGCGGAATACGGCCCGGGTAAGCAGGCGTAGCGTGGTCAAAGCAATTGCGCGCATCGAATGCGGAGTTGCGGACAAACTCGAAGAACGACCCGTGAAATCCGCTGGCTCCGGAGCGGGTAATGATGTTAGTGAACCCGGCCGCGCCGCGTCCGATGCTGGCCGGCATCCAACCCGAACTGGAGTCGATTCTCTCCACGGCGTCCACATTGAAATTTGCGAAAGTCGAACCGCCCATCTCGGGATCGCTGATGTCGGCGCCATCCATGGCGAAGGTGGCTTCCACGCCGCGTTGACCGTTGATGGCGAACTGCGCGGTAAAGTTGGTAGCCCCATTGGCGTCCGTCATGGTACCCGCGGCCAGCAGAAGCAGCGTGCCGAAGTCGCGGCCGTTAAGAGGCAACTCGCTTACAGCTTCACTGGAGAGCTGTTCGCCGCCCGTAGCTACCTGGCCGGTGAGAACTCCCACGGTGAGCTCGCCGCGGCTTGAAAGCGTAAGTAAGGCGGCAGGTGAGGCCACGCTCACGTCGATCGGTTGAGCGAACTCAACCTTGCGGCCGTTCGTCTCAACGGTCAAGTGGTACTGGCCGGCTGGAAGGGTGCCGATACGGAAGTGTCCGTCTTCAGAGGTGGTTGCGTCAACCGAGACGCTCCCTCCACTGAGGCGTATCTTCGCATCTGAGACCGGGGCGCCGGCGGTATCGCGAAGCACGCCTTGCCAGGCCGGCTGTGCATTCGGTTGCGACCAGAGCGTGACGGCAAAAAGGAAAAATGCGAAGAGGATTAGACGCTGGGATCGTCTTTCCCTGCCTTTTGGCGTGAAAGCGGCCGGTCCGAAACAGATTTTATTGTTCAAATGAATGAGGCCCTTCGAAGTGAAGGCGGGCGCATCCGTCCAGCTTGTCGGCGGCGATAAGATGAACCCAGTCCTTACCAACAATTATAGTGGTCTGCTTTATCCGCGGGTGGTACAGCAACGATGTCAGTGTGCGAGTACGAACCAGATCGAGAAGCATCTACACTAACAACGGCCCATGATGGATTCGAAAACAAACACGGACACGATTGCCGCAATCTCCACGCCTCCCGGACGGGGCGGGATTGGCATTGTGCGCCTCAGCGGCCCCGAGTCTGCTTCGATTGCTGCGCAACTGGTGAGACTGCGCCGGCCGCTGGAGCATGCGCGTACTCGCCTCGCGGATGTGATGGAGGGTCCGGCGGACGAAGCGGCGCCGGCGGATGCGGGGCGAATCGACGAGGCGCTAGTGACGTGGTTCCAGGCGCCAAATTCATACACCGCTGAGGATGTGGTGGAGATTGCTGCGCACGGCTCCCCCGTGGTGCTGGAGCTGCTTATTCGGCGAGCGCTGGAGTTGGGGGCGCGGTTGGCCGAGCCGGGCGAGTTTACCCAGCGCGCCTTTCTCTCCGGACGGTTGGATCTGACCCAGGCCGAGGCGGTTCGTGACCTGATTGAGGCGCAGACCTTGACCCAGGCCCGTCAGGCTGCCAGCCAGCTTGGAGGTGCCCTCAGCCGGCGCGTAGCTCCGGCGAAGCAGGCGCTGGTGGAATTGATTGCGCTGCTTGAGGCGGGGATCGATTTTGCCGAAGACGACGTGGACGTGGCTCCGGCGAAGGAGATTGCGCGCCGGATTGGCGAGCTGGTGCCAGGGCTGGAAGCACTGGAAGCCTCGTATGGGCGCGGGCGCATTGTGCATGACGGCCTGACGCTTGCGATTGTAGGGCGGCCAAACGCGGGAAAGAGCTCGCTGTTCAATCGGCTCGTGGAACGGGAACGCGCGATTGTAACGGCGACCCCGGGGACTACACGAGACACGGTGACCGAACGAATTTCACTCGACGGAATTCCGCTGGAGTTGGTGGACACGGCTGGCCTGCACGAGGGCAGCGAAGAAGCGGAACGGCTTGGAATCGCGCGCAGCCGCGAGGCGCTAGCCGATGCGGGATTGGTGCTGGTTGTGCTGGATGGAACACAGACGTTAAATGAGGAAGAACGGCGACTGCTGGAGGCCGTCCGGGGGCGCCCCGCGGTAGTGGTTCTGAATAAATGCGACTTGGTGGATGCCGTTACCGAGCATGAATCCGCGACTGCCGCGCTTGAGGCTGTGCGCACTTCGGCGCTCACGGGCGAGGGGATCCCGGTGCTGCGGGGTCGAATTCTAGCGCTGGCCACGGGAGGCGCAGCCGAGGAGCCCGGCATGCTGACTAGTCTTCGCCACCAGCGCGCGATTCTGTCCACATTGGAAGCTTTGCGAGATGCGGCGCAGGCCAATGCCAGCGGAATTCCGCACGAAATGATCCTGCTGGACCTCTACCGTGCCCTCTGGGCGCTGGATTCCCTGACCGGCCAGACAACGTCCGACGATATCCTCAATCTGATCTTCTCTACGTTCTGCATTGGAAAGTAGAGTAGGGCTTAAGGTCGTCCAGCGAAATATAGAAATGGCTACGACCCCGCTGAGAATACTGCATGCGGCATTGAAGCCCAAAATCCATTCCGTAGACTTGGCCAGTGCTACAAGCCGCAAAGCATCGCTGTCAACTATGCGGTCGAGTCCAATACATGCGGAGTCGTTTCTTTCTTCTACCACAGGCGAAACTTCAGGCTTGCCAACCGTTTGAGAGCAGTCTAATTTGGAAGGAATTACAGTGGTCTTCAGTTGAGAATGGGCACCCCCTGTGAACTAGCCCTCGGATGGACCGCAACCAAACCCAGGAGGTTACGATGAAAATGCTGAAATTCCCACAGGCGTTGTGCTGTATGGTTCTCGGCCTGTTCGCATACGCGGTTCCGGCGTATGCAACGTCCGCCATCACCTTTGTCTCCGCAGCGGGCAGCGACTCTAATGTATGTTCCCAAACCAGCCCCTGTGCCACCTTCCAAGGCGCGATCAACAAGACCGCGAACGGCGGCGAGGTGGACGCCTTGACCGCCGGCAACTATGACTCGTTCGTGATCAACAACTCCATCACCATCGATGGGAAAGGACTGGCCACGGTGCAGGAAACTAGTGGCCAGGCTATCGCCGTCAATGAATACGCCACCAGCGACACCGTTGTTTTGAAGGGCCTATCGATCAACGGAGGTGGCAGCGGGGTGGAGGGCATCTATTACCCTGGCGGCGGAAGCCTTGTGGTCGAGAACTGCATCATCACCGGGTTCACCTATGACGGCATCGTCAATGTGACCAACGGCACCTCTCTGCTCTACGTGAAGAACACCACCATCAACGGCGGCGCCACCGGAGTCTACGTGAACGAGGATGGCGGGACCACGATCCTGGAGCATGTGACCATCACCGGAGCCAGCTCGTATGGGGTCGAAGTGCTCAACAGCCCCGGAGCCCTCACGATGAACGATTCTCTCATCGTCGGCGGGGTCTATGGCGTGGATATACAATCCTCGGCCTATTACGGCACAAGCCTCTTT
>JBEKUP010000011.1:0-126378 GCA_049514915.1 Occallatibacter sp.
CGGATGGGCGTGCTGCGCAATGCACGCATCGGCATTGTAGGCGCGGTGATTCTGGGGCTGGGGCGCGCGCTGGGCGAGACGATGGCGGTGACCATGGTGATTGGCAATACGCCGGAGATTCATCGCTCGATTTTGGCGAATGGAAGCTCGATGGCCTCAGTGATTGCCAATGAATATGGGGAAGCGTCAAGCAATCTGCACTTCAGCGCGCTGACCGAGATTGGGCTGGCGCTGTTTGTGGTGACGATTATTGTGAATGCGCTGGCGCGTGTGCTGGTGTGGGCTGTGACGCGCGGAGCTCCGGCACGGGTGACGTAAAAGCAGATGACAGGTTACAGATGACAGTAAGTGCTAAATGCAGATGACAGGTTGCAGATTCCGGTAAGAGCTGGAAGACGGTGACAGGGTGGCGAAGGAAAACAAAACTCGAGAGCGGATGCGGACGATAATGGATCACGCAGCCACCGGGCTGGCGGTGCTTGCGACGCTGCTGGTGGTGGCGCCGCTCGTGGCCATTTTCGTATACCTGGTATACAAGGGCGCACGTTCGCTGAACCTGGGCTTCTTCACTGAGCTTCCCAAGCCGGAAGGGGAAACCGGCGGGGGCATGGCAAACGGAATTCTGGGCTCCGGAATCTTGCTGGGGGTTGCCAGTTGCCTCGGTATTCCAATCGGCATCGGCGGTGGAATCTTCCTTGCGGAGTTCGGGCGTGGCACTCGGCTGGCGAACGCGATTCGATTTACGGCCGATGTGCTGAACGGGGTTCCATCGATTGTGATGGGAGTGGCTGCGTATGCGCTGATTGTGAAGCCGCAGAACCACATTATTCCGTTCTCAGGCCACTTTTCGGCCTTCAGCGGCGGCGTGGCGCTGGGCATCATGATGATTCCGACGGTGTGCCGGACGACCGAGGAGATGCTGCTGATGGTGCCGCATGCGGTGCGGGAAGCGGCGCTGGCATTGGGCGTTCCCAATTGGCGGTCGGTGTTGTCGATTACTGTGAAGACCGCGTCGCCGGGGATTATTACGGGTTGCATGCTGGCCTTTGCGCGTGTCGCGGGGGAAACGGCGCCGCTCATCTTTACGGCGCTCGGCAACCAATTCTGGAGCGCAAGCCTGGACCGTCCGATTGCCGCTCTGCCGCTGCAGATTTACATCTACGCGCTTTCCCCCTACGATGACCTGCACCGCCTGGCGTGGGGCGGGGCGCTGGTGCTGATCGTGTTGATTGTGCTCGCGGTTTCATTGGTGCGGTTCGTGGCCGGCCGCGGCGTGTTGAAGGGAGCAAGTTAAGTGGGCGTCGGCATTGAGGTAACAAACCTGAACGCGTGGTATGGGACCAATCACACGCTGCAGGATATTAATCTGAACATACCGGCCAACCATGCAACGGCGCTGATCGGTCCCTCGGGCTGTGGCAAGAGCACGTTTGTGCGCTGCCTGAACCGCATGCACGAAACCAATCCCATTGCGCGCGTGACGGGTACGGTGCGCATTGGCGATCTGGACATTTACGAAGACGCGAAACCGGTGGAGATTCGGAGGCGCGTGGGCATGGTATTTCAGCGGCCAAATCCGTTTCCGACCATGTCGATTTACGATAACGTGGCAGCGGGGTTGAAGCTGAATGGATACAGCAATCGGCGCGTGCTCGACGAGATTGTAGAGAAGTCGCTGAAGAACTCGGCACTGTGGGATGAAGTGAAGGACGACCTGAAGAAGAAGTCGGGCGCGAGCTTGAGCGGCGGCCAACAACAGCGGCTGTGTATTGCGCGTGCGTTGGCGGTAGACCCCGAAGTGCTGCTGATGGATGAGCCTGCTTCGGCGCTCGATCCCGTATCGACCTCAAAGATCGAGGACCTGATTTTCCAGTTGAAGACGCAGTACACAATTGTGATTGTGACGCATAACATGCAGCAGGCGGCCCGTGTTGCAGAGAAGACCGGCTTCTTTTTGAATGGGCGTATGGTGGAGTTTGACTCGACGCACAAGATCTTTACTAATCCCAGCGACAAGCGGACTGAGGATTACATCACGGGCAGGTTCGGATGACGCGCATACGGTTTCAGCAAAGCCTGGACGATTTGAAAGAGAACCTGCTGGTGATGGCCGGGTTGGCCGAGCAGGCGATTCAGCGTGCAATTGAGGCTTACCGCGTGCGCGACCTTTCCATCTGCGACCTGGTGAGTCGGAGCGAAATCGCCATCAATCGGCTGGAGCGGGACATTGACCAGGCAGCATTGGATCTGCTGGCGATGGAGCAGCCGATGGCCATCGATCTGCGCTTCATTCTCGCGGTGATCAAGATCAATGCAGACCTGGAGCGGGTAGGCGACGCGGCCAAGAGCATCAGCGACCGCGTGCGCAGCATGGACCAGATGGCCGTCGCGGATTTGCCGGTGGATATTCCACGGATGGCGGCGTTGGCCACGGATATGGTGCGCAGATGTCTGCAGTCATTTATTGAGGCGGATGCGGAGATGGCGCGCACTGTGCTGACGATGGACGACGCTGTGGACGCGATGAACCGCGCGGCCTACAAGGCGCTGACTAAGGTGATGGCGGAACAAGGGCACATTGCCCCGCAGGCGCTGAATGCGCTGATGATTTGCCGCAGCCTGGAGCGCGTAGCCGACCATGCAACCAACATCGCAGAGGATGTGATTTTCTGGGTGCAAGGTGCGGACGTGCGACACCATAAAGTTGCGGGCGGGGGACGGGATCCGCAGGCTGCGCGCTAAGAGGTTCGGCCCTTTTCCTGGAATCCCGAGTCTTCGAATCGAAGCTCTTCGGTTTTTGTCAATGGCTGTATGACGCCCTTTCGCGCTGCCCGGTGCTGGGCAGCGCGAATGAAGTGCGCAGGTCTATAGCCGCCTCACAGGGAATGCCCGGTCAACGCCACCGGGCCCGGAATGGTGTAAGGCGATCCGGGAGCCTCTTCCGCGCTGGTTGCCGTCACGGTAAATACGTGAAGCGCGTTATCGGCGTTGCTGATGACATACAGGTGATTGTTCTTGTCCCAGTACAACTGAGAGGAGTAATCGCCCGAGACGGGTGCGGTGGTGATCAGGCCGGTGTTCACGGTCGCTTGTCCACTGGGGTTGAAGTTGAAGATCTGGACGCCATTCGCTCCGGCCACCGCCAGCAACTTGCCACTTGGCGCCATCGCTAAATCGCGAACGTACTGCACGTCTGTTGTCGGCATATTGGAGAAGGTGCTGTTTGTGGTTTGCGATCCGTTGCTGGTGTTGACGGTGAGGGTCGCGATCTTGTCTTCGGTGTCTGGGCTGCAGCCGTAGTCGCAGCCGTCTGCGGAGTATATTACGTCCGTTGCCAGGTGGTTGGTGGGATCCGCGGCGACGGCTGCGTAGCCCCAGCCCCAGCCGCTGGGCATACCTTCATTCCCGACACCCGCTGAAGTGCTGTTGATAAAAGCGAGACTTCCGTTGGAGGTCTTCTGGAGCGTGTCGATACCGCTGCCGTACTCTCCTGGGGTATAGGCGTAATCATTGTCTGCAAGCAACGTGAGCGGCATGTAGTTGGCAGGTGGAGTCGTGTTGGTTACGGCCACATAGTTTAGAAGTGCTGTGCTTTTGTTGACGGCGAAGGATTGGACTGCACCGTAGGAGTCGTCTTTGACGTCGCAACCGCCCGCGTTTTCAACGTAGGCATACAGGTAGCTGCCGGTATGGTCGAGCGTCAGATTCTCCGCAACATTGCACCCATTGTCGGTGCCATCATCCTGGATGTTGGTTGCGCCAATGTACCTGAGCGCGCCGTTCGATTCCAACTTATAGGAGAAGATATTCTTGCCGTTGTCAGTGGCGATATTGGTTGAGCCGAAGAGATAGCTTCCGTTGGTGGCTAGGTAGGAGAGATTGTCATCCCAGGGCGAGCCTGCGATTTCAGTGAGCGTTCCGTCAGCACTGGCGGCATAGCCCACAACTTTGTTATTCGATCCACTATCGTTGGTGGACACGTAAATATAGGCAACGGGTCCGCTGGTTTGGGCGATGGCGAAAGACGCTGAAAGAGCGAGGATCGCCGCGAGAACACAGGCTGTGCGTTTCATAGAATTAAGCACTCCTTTAAGTGGCTCTGCGAGTAAGTAACTGTGCGAGCGGTTGCGCAGAATGGGGAATGCGGAATATGCGTCCCTGATCGTCTCCACATATCTCATTCGGCCTTGACTAATCACCGGCAATGGTCCAACTGTGCTGCTTGCGAAGCTCCCACCCTACTCAGAAACGACAACCATCTTGTAAGGAGATCCAATCGACCAAGCAGTGTCCTGGGTAACCGACGTTGGTGTCACAGTAAAGACGTACAGTTTGTTTTCCGCCTGGGAGATGGCATACATGTGGTTCGACCTATCCCACGCCACCTGGTCAATGGGTGTGCCGCTCAGCAGAGTTTTATAAGGCGCAAGCGCGGCCGCGCCGTTGAAGTTATAGATCTGGATTCCGTTTCCCGAACCACTATCCGATCCGTCGTCTCCCCAAATCACAAACAGGTTGCCGGTTGGAGAGAACGTCGTGCCCTTCGGGGAGAACGGCATCGTCGGCATGTTGCTCGAAGTATTGGTGGTGGAGAGGTCTCCCTCCGAATTCACCGTGAACACCCCCAGCTGACCCGGAGGCGCGTCCTCGGGATAAAGCTGAAGCATGACGTAATTGCCGGCGGGCGACGCATCCGGACTTGTAGCAACGTAACCTTGGCCGCCGCTGTTCGTCGGGACGTTCACCTTGAAGTTCGATAACACTTCCAGCGTCCCCGAGCTTGACCGCTGGAAACCGCTGACGATGGGTCCGTAATTATCCAGATATTGCGAGTAAGCAAAGGTTTCGTTTCCCAGAATGGATGGAAGCCCGAAGTCGTAATCGCCCTCTTGCTCCTGGTCCGGAAAGGTTATCTCCGTGTCCCCGGCAAAATCGAAATATCCTGCTTTGGTAATGTTGTAGGTCTGATAGGCAGCGCAGTCGAAGTTGCTTCCATTCTCAAGCAGAACATAAATGTTGCTGCCGGTATGATCCAGTTGAGCGCCATCCCCGCCGCTCGCGCCGCTGCCGCAACTGCCACCCGCGTAATCCAGCACCGGAACCTGTCCTATTACTGACCCAATTCCGCCGTTCGAAGTTATCCCGTAGGAATAGAGATTCTGATCGCCCAGGGTAAAGAATTGCGATTTATTGCCACCGATGATTTGCCCGGAAGGCTTCCATGGGGCGCCGGAAATGGCGGTAAGTTGCCCGGTTGAAGAGGCACTGAAGCCATACACTGCGCCAGCCGTGCCTTGTATCTGGATGTACACGTACGCCGCAGGGGACGATGTGGATGCCGCTCGGGCCTGCGGTACAACGGCAAGGGTTGAAACAAGCGCAAGGGAAGCGGCGAGGCCGAAACCCCGAACTGCATGCTGCATTGAAATTCTCCCGTTTTGTAATGTAGTGGCCAGGTCTCACACTTCGATTGATGGAAGCGCGGATGAGATTCAACCAGCCCTAGCCTTCCGGCTAGCCGACGAGCGCACGGTGGCAGTTGATTAGAGTTGCGGCAGAGGGTCAACCGTTGCTTGTGCTCTCTGAGGCGGTTTAATCATCCAACTCGTTTTTTTGATGCAGCACACTGTTCTTACACGCAGCGCACTGCCCGTTCCCGGGCAGTGCGGCGAGGAACCAGTCGGCGGACCTGCACGATTGGGAAGGCCACCTTAACTCGTAGAACTCATGTTGTGGCAAGGTGGCGCCGGGCTGGCCGGCGCCACCTTTTCCTACTGAACCGCGATATCGCGGTAAGCGTATTCGTGTGTGCCGGAAGTGTTGTAAGCATCAAAGGTCAGCTTGTAGCTGCCGGGCGCCAGCGAGAGGGTCTGATCCATAATTCCGCTGTTATCTAGAGACAACAACTTCGTGCTGCCATTCCACAACTCGAAGCGATACACTCCTCCGCTCACTGTCGCAGCGGCATTGATCTGCACTGGGGAAGAGACTGTGTCGCCATTGGCAGGCGAGCATACGTTCACGCCATTGCTCTGCGGGGCTGAGCAGGCGCCCCCACTCGTCGCGGCTTGGCTCGTCACCACCATTGAAAACGGCGATCCGATCGAGAGTTCAGTATCCTGCGTGACTGACGTTGAAGTTACGGTAAAGACGTACAACTCGTTCGTGTGCGTGGAGATCGCATATAGGTGGTTGCTGCTATCCCACGCAACCTTGTCGATGGGGGTTCCGGTCAACAGCCTCGTGTAGAAGGTAAGGGGTGACGCCCCGTTGAAGCTGTAGATCTCGATTCCATTCTGCGACCCTCCTGGTCCCTGATCCCCGTAGAGCACGAACAGCTTGCCGTCGGGAGAGAACATCGAACTGGGTTGTTCAAGCGCCGTCGTCGGCATGTTGCTCGAAGTGTTGGTCGTGGAGAGGTTTCCATTCGAGGCCACGGAGTAGCTGCCGATTTGCGCTGGATTTGTGTCGCCACTCCCATTGTTTGGATAAAGCTGAACGACGACATAATTGCCATCGGGCGATGCGTCGGGATTGGCAGGTAGATAGTTGCTGCCCGAGAGTGTCGGGTCAGTCTCGTTGAACTGCATCACTTCGAGCGTTCCCGAGCTTTCCCGCTTGAACCCGACCAGATCGGAGTAGTGGCCGACCCATTCGTTGGCATAGGCAGAACTTTCGTTACCCAGAATCGACGGAAGGCCAACGGAGTCACTTTCGCCCGTCGCCAAATCTTTTTCCGTGTCTCCCTGGAAGGTGAATGAACCGACGTTGTAGGTCTGATACGCCGCGCAGCTCCCGTCCCCGCCGTTCTGCAGAAGCACGTAGATATATTGCCCCGTGTGATCCAGCACCGCATTACTAAGCCCGTCAGTCCCCCCACCGCAACTGCTCCCGGCAAAATTCAGGTAACCGATGTCCGTCAACTGTGATCCAATGGCCCCGTTGGACCCTACTTCGTAACTGTGAATCGTCGTCTTTCCAAGGGTGAAGAACTGAGATTTGTTGCTGCCGATAATTTGCGTGCCAGGGTTAAATGGCGAACCCGGAATCGCAGTCAGTTGGCCCGTTGAAGAGGCGCTGTAGCCATACACTGCACCTGCCGGCCCCTGAATCTGAACGTATACATACGCTGATGTCGATTGCGCTTTTGCTTGTGGAACAAATGCAGCAACGGTTGAAACGAGGACAAGGGAAGCGGCGAGGCCGAAACCCCGGACTGCATGGTTCATTGAGAGTCTCCATTTGTAATGTAGTGGCCAGGGTCTCAGACTTCGAATTATGCAGGCGCCTATAAGAGATATCCAGCCCTAACCTTCCGGCTAACCGACGAGCGCACGGTGGCAGTGGGTTAGAGGCCCGGGAGAGGCTGAACCGTTGCTTGGGCTTTCTGAGGTGGTTGAAGCGTCATTCGGTATTAGTTCGTCAGACTGCTTCGTCGAAGGACGCTATAGTGTTGAAGGCAGCGGGGCGGAGTCAGGGAATGATGGCAGGCGAGAAAAAGGGTGGCGGCGCGAGTCCTGCCGAGGTCTATTCGCAGGCATTGCAGATGCTCAGGAAGTTGCAGGCCCTGGAGCAGCGGAGCGAGGTGCGGCTCGGATATTCGAAGCTCGTGGTTGCTGCGCTCACGCTGATTTCCGCGTTTCTTCTGTTCCGGTTTCCTTCCTACGTCGAGATGCTGGGAGCGCCGGTTGTCTTGTTCATCGTGCTGGCCGTGCTGCAGGAAAAGTTGATCCGGCGTCTGGTTCTGCGCGCGCGGGCGATTCAGTTTTATGATCGCGGGCTGGCGCGGCTTGAAGATCGCTGGGCGGGAAGCGGCGAGACAGGCGAGCGATTCCTCGATCCGGCGCATCCGTACGCGCGCGACCTCGACCTCTTTGGCGCGGCTTCGCTGTTCGAACTGATGTGCACGGCGCGCACGCGGGCGGGTGAGGAGATGCTGGCCGCATGGCTGCTTGCGGCGGCGCCGGTGGATGAGATTCTGGCACGGCAGTCGGCTGTGCGCGACCTGACGGATCGCGTACCCTTCCGCGAGAAACTATTTTTGCTGGGGGAGACCGTGCGGGTGGGGGTGCAGCCGCAGACGCTGGCGGTGTGGGGCGAACGCACGGCGGTGTTCCCGGAGCGGTGGACCCGCGTAATGACCACGGTGCTCGGACTGCTTTGGATTGCGAGCCTGGTGTTGTGGATTGTGTGGGGTCTGGGGTGGGCGGCGGGTGCCATGTCGCTGCTGAACCTGGCGTGGGCTCACAGGCTGTATACGCGGCTGGATCGGGCGGCCGACGCAGCAGAAGGTGCGACAACCGACCTGGAGTTGCTGGCGGGGCTTCTGCGCCTTTTGGAGCAGGAGCACTTTTCTGCGACGAAGCTGCTCGAAATTCAGGCAGCCCTGAAACGTGATGGGTTGACCCCTTCAGAGGCGATTTGCAGATTGGCGCGGATTGTTGAGTATCTGAAACATCGGCACAACGTTATGATGCGGCCGCTGGATATCTTCACTTTCTGGAGCGCGCAACTGATGTTTGCCGCGGAACGATGGCAACAGGAGTTCGGTCCAGCGATCCGCGGCTGGCTGGCAGCCGTGGGGGAGTTCGAGGCGCTGACGGCGCTTTCCGCCTATGCCTACGAACATCCCGAGGATGTGTTTCCGGATCTTGTGGGGGCTGGGCAGTCTGCGCTATTTGATGCGGAGGATCTAGGTCATCCGCTGCTGCCGTCGGCGAAGTGTGTGCGCAACAGCCTCAAGCTGGGCGATGGACTACAACTGATTATTTTGAGCGGACCAAACATGGCGGGCAAGAGCACGTTCATCCGTTGCATTGGCGTAAATGCGGTGCTGGCGCAGTGTGGCGCGCCGGTGCGGGCTGTGCGGCTGAGGCTGTCGCCGCTGGCGGTTGCGGCGTCCATCTGCATTCTTGATTCGCTGTCGGGTGGCATCTCGCGCTTTTACGCGGAGATCCATCGGATCAAGCTGGTTACCGACATGACGAAGGGTCCAGTTCCGGTGCTATTTCTGCTGGATGAACTGTTTTCCGGCACGAATTCGCATGACAGGCTGACGGGGACGGAGTTTGTGGTGCGGAGCCTGGTGGAACGAGGCGCGATTGGCATGGTGAGCACGCACGACCTGGCGCTGGCACGGATTCCGGAGTCGATGGGGAAACGTGCCGCCAACTTCTGCTTCGAGGACCGTTTTGAAGATGGACAGCTGATTTTCGATTACAAGATGAAGCCGGGGATTGTGAAAGCCAGCAATGCGCTCGAACTGATGCGGTCGATAGGCCTCGGTGTCGACAATTAGAGGCCGCGCTCTCTTCTAGATTTCCCACCAATCGAAGAGCAACATGCGGGGATAGTAGAGGCCGGCGCGGATGACCGCATCGCGGCCGTGAAGGTTGCGGAGAAAGCGGGCGTAGGTTTCCAGCTGAGGAGCGAAAAGGGCCCGCAGGGTGGGCAAGGCAGTGGCGGGGTCGGACATGTCGACATGCGCGGCCTTGTAGTCGATGATCCACCAAGCCTGCTCGCCGTCAGACTGCGGCATGAGGCCGGCGCGGAATACGCGGTCGACGCGCACGGTGCTGATGGAACCAGAAATGACTCCGGCCCAGCGAACTTCGGAGTCGGCTCCGGCATGTGGGAAGAGAATCCACTGAGCAGTTGGATCGTTGGAGGCGTTGAGGGCGAGTCGAAGCGCCTCGGCGGCTACCATTGCCGCCTGAGCCTGGTCGATACCAAGGGCGCGGACGCGTGCGGCGATTCGCGGTTCGAACTTGCGCAGGGCAGTCCGGGCGGTGGCCCAATCGTTCGAGGTACGCAGGCGGGTGAGCTCTTCAAGCAGGGCATGAACGGCGGTGCCCAAGGCGCGGGAGAGCAGGCCGCCTTCGTGGCGGGCGTAGAGCTTGCCTTCCCAGTTTTCAGAAGCGAGAGCTGGAGCCGTCGCCGGAGATGCAGGTCCTTCGAATCCCTTCGGTCGCTCAGGATGATAGTTGGCTTCGTTGTAGTCGGCGGGAAGACGGCGCAGGATGGTCGGCTTCGCGGAAGCAGGCATTACAACAAGGTTGGTGTCGCTCGAGGCGGCGATGGTCGCGATGTCCGCTGGAACGGTCTCGTGGGCTGCCTTCCAGTCTTCGAAGCTCGAGCGAATCTCGGACTCCAGGGCCGGCCAGGCCGTGGCCAGAAGGCTATTCACCGGTTCGCACAGGGTCAGAGTGCCATCCTTTTCCACCTTATAGGCGGGCCGGGCGAACAGGTGAAGCTGGTCGCGGGCGCGCGTGGCGGCTACGTAGAGAATGCGGCGATCTTCCTGCGTCTCGCGCTCGCGGTAGACGCGGTCGACCCAGGCCTTGGACCGGCCCTTGTCTTCGCCCTTGGACTGCTGCGGGGCAATGAGGAATTCGGTGATCTCACCGGAATCGTCCGGGTTGGCCAGTCCGCGTTCCAGCCAGGAGAGCATCGTCTGTTTGCCGCTGCGCGTTCCGGCCTGCAAGTCGGGGACGATGACGACCTCGAACTCCAGGCCCTTGGATTTGTGGATGGTCATGAGCTGGACGCCACCGTCGCTGGAGGCTGCTGCGTCGGGCAGTGCGGTGAGTTTGTCTAAAGCTGCGTTTAGTGCCGGGCCGAGTAGATCCTGCTCGCCGCCGGGAAGCCGGTCGAGGCAGCTCCACAGCAGGTCAAGGTTGGCGCTGGCCGTCGCGTCCACGCACGCGGCGCCGCCGAGGCGGTTCCAGACTTGCTCGAGGCGGGTTCCCAAGGAAGCCGTTGGTTGGCCGGAGCGCAGCGCCGGAGGGGAATCGAGCGCCTGGAGGACGCGACTGACAGCCTGGCGTCCTTCTGTGCTGAGGAAGTGTTGCCGCTCGACCAGCAGCTCGGGAATGGGGCGGGCTAGCAGCCCAGGGTTGTCCGCACTGGTCAGGATGTGCAGGTCGGCTAGTGTGAGCCCGCACCAGGGAGCCCGCAGAACGCCGAGCCAGGAAATGCGGTCCTGAGGATTAAGAAGAGCGTGGGCCAGGGCGAGGGCGTCTAGGATTTCGGGGCGGTCAGCCAGCTTTTCAAGCTCCACTGCGCGAAAGGGAATCTGCGCCTCGCGAAGGGCCTCAGCGATGGGGGCGAGGGACTTTCTGGCGCGGGCCAGAACAGCGATGCGGAACTTGCTTCCGGACGCATTCGCGTTTTCCACAGCCTGTCGAAAACGGTGGATAAGGTCGACAATCTCCCCGGATTGTGTCTCTTTTTGATCGGAATGCGAAGAGTCACGTACGTTGTTAATTACTTTTTTATAAGCACTTTGCTCCTCGAAGCCAATGTGCAACTCGAGAGACTTCTCAAGACTGTGGAAATCTCCCCGAAAAGGCTCCGCCGATGCGAAGGTTACGCCGCTTCCATCGTCGATGGAAAAGACCTGGGTAAAAACGTCGTTGAGCCGGTTGACGAGTGGCGGGGTGGTGCGGAAGTTTGCAGTCAGGGGGACGTATTGAAGGTTGAGCGGTTCGGAGTTTGGGATTTCCAGGCCGATTGCCTTAGTGCGCGTAAAAAGCTCGGTGTCAGCGTCGCGGAAGAAGTAGATGGATTGCATGGGATCGCCGACGGCAAACAGAGTGCGTCCGGCACGGTCGGGCCATCCGGCGATGAGCGCGGCGAGCAGCTCGTACTGGTGGCGGCTCGTGTCCTGGAACTCATCGACGAGGAGGTGCCGGATGCCATCGGCAACGACAAGCGCGGTCTCGGAGGGGAAGCCGTCGTCGGATTTGAGGGTAGCGAGGGCAACCTGGGCGACTTCGATAAAGTCGACTTTGGCGGCTTCCGCGAAGACGACTTTGAGCTCGCCGGCGGCGTGGCGCAGGACGGTAAAGCAGGCGCGCACGATGAGCCAATCCGCTTCGTCATAGCGAGCTGGTGGCAGGGTGCGCACGCCGGCAAGGGCGAATTCGAGACCGGGGACGGCGTCGAGATTGGCGATGAGCTTGGCAATCCGGGCCTTCTCAAACTTGCGCTCGGCGGGAAATCCGAGGGTCTTGTCGATGCGCTTGCGGAACCCGCCGTCCTGGGTCAGCAGCATCCCGGCGAGGCAATCGAGCGCTTGATGCGCTTCTTCCAAAGCGTCGTGGGTAGGGAACGGAGGAAGGGGAAAATCGGCAATCTCGGCCAATCCGCGGTGCCGTTCTCCCCCGGATTGTGTGCAGGCAAAGCGAGCAAGTTCCAGAGCTTCCTCCCGCGCTCCGGGTACCCGATCGAGGAGCTGGCTGACGTGAGTCAGGCCCTCGCGGACGGCGTTGG
Organism: Occallatibacter sp.; assembly: GCA_049514915.1. Taxonomy (GTDB): domain Bacteria; phylum Acidobacteriota; class Terriglobia; order Terriglobales; family Acidobacteriaceae; genus Telmatobacter. The sequence goes on from JBEKUP010000011.1 coordinate 12,274, forward strand.
CGAAGGGGCGTTCGAGACGCTGGCGCAGGTCGTCCCAGTCCGGATCGCGCTCAATAAGGAAGTCGTGCATCCATTTGTCGCGCTTGGCCAGCATGGCAACAACCTGGTTTTCCACCTCCTGCCAGTTGTTGTCGCGCCAGTCAAGCAGGGCCGCGACGGCGGCGCTGAGCGCAGGGTCCGTGGAGTTGCCGATTGCCTCCAGGGTGAGTCGGGCGGCGCGGCGGTAGAGGTCCTCAGGCTGCTCAGCGATGTTGAGCCCGCCGCCAAGGCCCGAGAGAAGGGGTTGCTGGAGGGCCAGTTCGCGGCAAAAGCCGTCGATGGTAGAGATGCGGAGCTGGGCGGGCAGGTCGAGGAGCTTCCAGCCGAGGGCGTTGGAGCGGGCAAGGGCGCGGAGAGCAAGGGGACTGGGTTCAGGCTTGAGGAGCTCGTCGAGGACCCGGTTGCGCATTTCCGCGGCGGCGGCGTTGGTGAAGGTGATGGCGACCACCTGCCCTGGGTCGTCCACTTCCGCGAGCAGGGCGAGGAAGCGCTCGGTAAGCAAGGTGGTTTTCCCGGAGCCGGCAGGCGCCTGGACGAGGATTGAGCGTGTGGGATCGAGGGCCAGTTCGCGCTGGCGCTGGTCAGGAGGAGAGGCGGATTTACTCATCGGCGGCCTCCGCCTGGTCCGGCTCGTCGTCACCTTGGTACGCAATCCGGTTCTCCTGAATGCGGCAGAGAGTCTGCAGGCCGCAGCGGTCGCAGGTTTCCGGATATTCGCGTGGATCCACGTCCGCGCGGCCGGCAAGGAAGTCGCGAGCTAGCTCCTCGATTTTGTCGCGCCAGTCGATCAGCTGTTCGGCGGTAAGGGGGTTCTTCGCCAGCGCGGCGGTACTTTTGAGGCCGGCAATCAGCGTGGCGGATGGGTCGCCGACGTGGCCTGCGAAGCATTTGTCGCCGGGGCGCACCTTGGCGAAGACGAGGCCGCCGAGGGTTTCGTTTTCGCGGTCGAGGGCGAATCCGGCGTAGAGGGGGAGCTGAACGTCGTCGGGCCGAGGCAGTTCCCAGGATTTCTGGGAGACATCGCCGGTTTTGTAGTCGATGACCAGAAGCGAGCCGTCGTTGAGGCGGTCAATGCGGTCGAGACGAAGTTCGAAGGCGAGGCCGGCGATGGATACGGCGCGGCCTGCTTCGGTCTCTGCGACTTCAAACGCAATACGAGCGGCCTCAAATTGGAGCCACTCCATAACGTGGCGGACGAGGCGCAGCTCTTCGAGCTCCAGGTAGCGGCGAGGCATGCGTTCCCGAATCGCTGGGCTAAGTTCCCGTTGAACAGCTCGCCGAACGTGATTGATGACAAACGGCTTCATGTCGCCAATGCTCAAGAGTTCCTGATGGATGCGAATGCCATCCGGAGGGCCGGCCCAGATGGAATGAAGAACCGCGTGAAGGAGCTTCCCACGCTGCGAGGGGCTCAGGCCGGCTTCCGCTGTCTCCCAGGTTTGAGCAGCCAGGCGGGCGGTGGCGAAGGCTTTGAAAGGGCACTGGGACTGGGAGGTGAGCACACCGGCGCCTCCAAGAACCTTGCCGGGCGGGAAGGGAATGCGGCTGAAGTCTTCGACAGGAGTAGTGGCCGGGTCCGGCAGGGTTGGAGCGATCAATTCAGCGGGCAGCAGTTGAGGCTCGCCAGCGATCTGGACGATCAGGCGAGACGGACGTCCTTCTGATGCTTCAGTTTGGCGCGGAAAGCTGATGTGAATTACTGGGGCCGAAATTAACAGACGGGCGGTAATGGCCTGCGCAAGATCCCAGTCAAGCTGCGGCGTGGCGTGGGGCATTCCTGCCTCGCGCTGCACCGCGAGCGGAAGCAGGGGATGAGTGGTTCCTTTGGAGGGCCAGGCATCTTCGCTGGCGCCGAGAAACCAGATGGCGTCGGCGTTGAGGCCGGCGGACTCGGCAGGGCCGGCGATCTGGATGGGCGCATCGCGGGACTCGGGCGCGAAGAGTGTCGCGTCGAGAGCGCGGGCGAGGGTCGAGAGGAACTTCGGCCAATCGATGCGGCGGCTGTCGAAGCCGAGCGATCCGCAGGTTTCGACAGCCTTGCGCCAACTGTCGAAGGCCTGGAACTCGGCACTCGAAAGCCGGACGGACTCGGCGAATCCGAGGGTTTGCAGCAGCTGTGGAACCAATTCCGCCCATGCGAGGGGGCTTTGCGGGGGGCGTAAATGCTCAGCCAGGAGACGCTCGGTTTCTGTGATCCGGGCAATCCAGCGCTCGTTGTGAGGATCGGGCGCGCGGTTTCTCGCCAGCTGGCGGATTGCTCCGAGGAAGGCGCGGAGGGTCCATTGGGGCTGCTGGTTGGAACGTCGACGAATCTCACGCATGGCCGCCTGCAGTGCGGAGGACTCCTCGGCACTGGCGGCATAGCCGGTGGCGAACAGCCAGTCAATCTCGTGCTCGGCGATGGCTTGGGTCAGCCAGCGCAGCAGCAAGTGGGCGGCTTTGGGAAGCGCAACCTGGCCAAGCGGCACGCCGAGGGAAAATTCGAACAAGGGTGAATTGGCCGGTCCGCGATCGATTTGGAGAAAGGCGCGTTCGATCTCACCACGGCGGGTGGTCGCGTCCTGGGTGATGACGAGGAGACGTAAGTTTGGGTTGGCGGCCAGCTGGTGGCCGCACCAGAGGCGGCAGGCGGCTAGCTCGGCCTGGGTGTCCGGGGCCACATGGAAATGGACGGCTTCAGCGGGAACGCCGGGAGTAGTTTGACGCCACCCTCCCCAGGCGTCGAGGACGGCGCGCTGGACAGGCAGAATGCGATCAAAGCCTGCTAGCAGGAGAGGTGGGCGCTGGGCGGGGTCGGATTTGGCTGTCTCGGCTTGGAGCAGGGCGATCAGTTCCACATGCAAGCGCGCAGGGCTAAGCAGGCTGCCGGACTGGCAGGTTTCGTCAAAGACGGCGAGCCATGCGCTGAAGGCCGCCGTATCCTGCTGCCAGGCGCTCCGTGCCGTTCTCGAAAGAAGGTGAGGTGCATAAGCAGCCAGCAGTTGGTGGGCTTCCATGGCCAGTGCGGCCAGGCGATGTCGCGGGCCATCGAGCAGCGCGGCGGCGTGGTTTTGGTTCCCGACAATTTGCGCCCAGATTGCCTGCTCCTGGGTCGGGCTAAGAAGGAGGCGAGGGTCGGAACGATCGCGTGTGCGGTCTTCCCAGGCGCTGCGGACGAAGGTTTGCCAGTGCTGGATGTTGGACGCGGACCAGGCGGTGAGGCCCTCGGCGCGGCGTCTGCGATGGAAGGCCGCGGCAATGGCGCGGGCGGCGCGTTCGCTGGCGGCAACCACCATGCCGCCGTCGCGCAGCGATGCGTCGATTTCAGTTGCTGCGGAACCCATTTCAGGGTTATACGCCGTTCGGCTGGGGAAATCCTAGCCGCTCGACGATGGCGAGTTTTCCTGGAATCTAGTCTGCAGGATTTGGTTGGCGGGTGTGGCCGAAGATCGGCGCGTTGAGAAGCATTCCGATAAGAAAACTGGCGCCAGCCAGATATTCCGCCACCCTGTCGGTGAGCGTGATGACGAAGACAATCATGGTGATCACGATGCCCCATTTGACGAACTCGATGCGGAAGGCCGTTCCCCACGCGTCGCTCCGCTGTTTTTCACGGGCATCCGGCGAGAAATCCGGGTTTCGGGGCCCCTGAAAAAGATGGTCAGATCGGACGGAATCGGCTGTTGGAGAGACAAGCCGAACCACGCGGAGCGTCTCGCCAATCACAAGGATAAGGAACCCCGATAGCGGAAAAAGAGAAGCAAGTCCGACGGCATAGAGAATCTCGCCGAGCGCTTGCGTGCCATCAACCTGGCTGCCGGGCGCGATGGATGAGTTGCTTTCCGCCTTTCGATGGGCGCGCGACCATGTGCAGAGGACCGCACCCGCGAAGATAGCGATCGAGGCGGCGAGGAATAGGGCGCGCTCCCACTGGTGCGAGGCTGAGCTGTTCTTCACGAATCGCCAGACAATGTCGTCAGGGTCGTAGAGATAGGTGACGAAAGCCGCGGCTACAAGGAGCTGATGAAGCAGCTTCCGATGGCGAAGCTCGAGGTTGCTCGCATTCATGGTTGGAGTACCTCGCAGGCTGCAACCACAGTGCCGCCCTTGCGCAACCATGCGTCGAGTTCCGTTGCTCCTATGCGACCCATTTCAGCGTTATACGCCGTTGTGCTGGGGGGTCCACGCGCGAGGATAATCAGCGAATCAAAGACGGCCGGGCAACCGTCTCAGACGCGGTCGGCACGGTGGCCGCCAAATGCGTGGATCGTTCTGGTGCCAGCAAGAACTTCTCCGCTTTGTACTACGCCGCGTGGGAAGAAATATTCGTCGCCGGCTCTCAATGGGATTCGCTCGCCATTGATGATCACGGTGTAACAGCCCTGCACAACAATCATGTACTCGTCATATTCGTGGGTATGCGCAGCAGACACAGCGCTTTCGGGGCAGGTCCAAAAGGCCATCTGGCTCCCATCTTTTCCATCGAATACATAGCCTTCAACCCCGGGAGTGTTTTGCGCAGCGGTTGGGATCCTGTTCGCCGGATTCTTCATGAACTCGGGAAAACTTTCCATCGCACACATGGTTTCGTACCCTTTCAGTGGCGGGCCTGCGTTCTTGAGCTTGGCAAGCGCGCACCGCAATCAAGCGTATTCCAGGCTGTCAGGGTTGTACACTGGGGAGTGATTCGCCGACTGTTTGCTTGCGTATTATTCACTGTGGTTGTGGTGGCGGGGTGTCACTCGGGGCCGGAAGCAGGAGACGGTCAGAGCGCCAGCCAGAATTTCAAAGTCTACAAGCTGCGCGGGAAAGTGGTTGCCACCGACCACGGCAAAGGCGAAGTGACGCTGAATCATGACGCCATTCCGGGCTTCATGGGGGCGATGACCATGCCCTACAAGCTCAAGGACGCGAACATCCTGAGCGAACTGCATCCCGGCGACGTGATTACCGCCGACGTACTGGTTTCGCAGGACCCGAACGCCGATGTGCTGCTCGATCATATTGTGGTGGTGGCCCAAGGCAAGCCGGATTACCGGCCTACCGTCTCCTACCACGTCCCGGCACAGGGCGATGCCGTGCCCGACTTTAAGCTGAAAAATCAGGATGGACATGCGATTCACCTGGGGCAGTTCAAGGGCAAGTCTCTGCTAGTGACGTTCATCTATACACGGTGCCCGCGGCCGGATTTTTGCCCGCGCGTGACAAGGAATTTTGCCGTGTTGGAAAAGCAGATTGCCGCTACGCCCGCGCTGCATGGCGCCCACCTGCTTTGCGTCAGCTTTGACCCGGACAACGATACGCCTGCGCGCTTGCGTGCCTATGGCGCCACCTATATAGGTAGCGACGCGAAGAGCGCCTTTGCGGATTGGGATTTTGCCGTGCCCGAGAAGCCGGTGCTGACAGAGATGGCGCACTGGTTCGATGTGGGGATGAGCGACGCGGGCGACGGATCGATCACGCACACGCTGTCGACCACGTTAATTGGGCCCGACGGCAAGGTGGTACGGTTTTACGCGGGCAATGAATGGACAGTGCAGGACGTGCTGGGGGACTTGAAGGGGATAGGCGCGGGTACCAAGGGCTGAGTTGGGCCAGGATCGGATGGCGCGGTGCGAAGCCGTCACAAGCAGTGGTCAGACCACTGAGATACAATTGGACGAGTCTCCTGAGGGAACTGGGGACATTGTCAGAAAGATTCGAGGACAAAGGCCGATGAGCCAAGGATTGCAGATTCGCACAGATGCCAAACTGGATTTTCTTTCACTGGGAGCGCTGGTTCACCGGCTGGACACAGGGATCATCCCTTTTCGCAAAGCGACTGAGTGCCGCGTTCATGTCAGCGGTGGGGAATTCAACGTTGCGGCCAATCTGGCCGATTGTTTTGGGCTGAAAACGGCGGTGGCCTCGGCAATGTCAGACTACCCAATTGGCGACCTGATTGCCGAGCGCGTCCGTGCCATGGGCGTCAAGCCGTTTTACAAGCATTTCAAGCACGATGGCGTTACCGGCCCCAACATGGCCACGGTCTATAGCGACCAGGGATTCGGCGTGCGCGCGCCTGTGGTGTTCTACAACCGCAGCAACGAGGCCGCGGGACAACTGAAGCCCGGCGATTTTGACTGGCCCGCAATCTTTGCCGACGGCGTGCGCTGGGTTCACTGCGGCGGCATTTTCGCGGCGCTCTCGCCCACCACTGCTCCGCTGGCTGCGGAGATGATGAAGGCCGCGAAAGCGGCGGGCGCAATTACATCATTCGATCTCAACTTCCGCGAGAAGCTATGGAAGATTCACGGCGGCAACGAACGCGCCGTCGAAACCATTGCCACCATCGTGGAGAACGTGGACGTGCTGGTGGGTAACGAAGAAGATCTGCAGAAGGGCCTTGGCGTTCCCGGACCGGAAGTCGCGGCGAAATCGAAACTCGATCCTAGCGTGTTCTTCGGCATGATTGAGAACGTGGTGAAGAAGCATCCGCATGTGAAGGTGGTAGCAACAACGCTGCGCGAGGTGCACTCCACCAACCGCCATAGCTGGAGCGCGGTCGCCTGGATCAACGGAAAAACCTACAACGCGCCCACGGCCGAACTGGATGTCTATGACCGCGTTGGCGGCGGCGACGGTTTTGCGGCAGGGTTCATCTATGGCCTGCTAACCGGCGAAGAACCGCAAGAAGCAGTGAAGTTGGGCTGGGCCCACGGCGCGCTGCTGACCACATTCCCCGGCGACACGACCATGGCGACAGTGGATCAAGTGCGGGCCTTCGCCAAAGGTGGATCGGCGCGCATCCAGCGCTAAGCGCATTTGAAACAGGCGAAGGCTGTAGCGCCGGTCTCCAAACCGGCTGTCCTGGGGGCCTCTCGGCCCCAGGACACTCGGATTTGAATTTCAATCTTCGGAGACGATGATCGAGAAATTGCTGAAATCGGACATCAGAAGTCCCCGAATAAACGACCTTCCACGAGGAGGCGGAATTCTCTGCAGTTGCACGTCGAAAGTGCACTCGACACAGCTAAATATATTCACCTGAGGAAATGGGCCCCCACGATAAACCACGTGGACATTCTTGAGTTCCAACATGGTGTCTTTCCGATTCTTGATGGGAGTCCGTCGATTCTTTGCCGCGACGAACTCGCCCCCGTCGAGCGAGATGGTGCAGTTTTGGTAGGAGACGATTGGCGCGCCTTCGAACTGGTCCCGATCCCCTTGGGACACTATGGTGAATGAATCCGTCCCGCACGTCATACGGTTCGCATTTTGTCCCGACCGTTTGTCGATTACTGATGCCGCCGTCTGCCACACTTCGGGGAGTTCCGGATGCGCAATGGCGCGTAGGTAGATATTGAATGAAATCTCCATCAGCTTGGAATGATCGAGTTCCGTAGTTTCAAGCCTGAACTGTTGAATTCGCAGACGCGCTTCGGCGAGAAACTGCCTTGCCTGTTCCGCCGATTCGAGATTTGGGGATTGAAATCTATTCCGAGGCACCCTCAAACCGAAAAACAGCACCCAGGTGCACGCAGCAATTGGCAGAACTATGATTAGTCCCCAAGCAGTCCAGTGCTTTTTGAAATTGTGCATTTGGCTAACCTGAATGACTCGGCTCGCGGGTAAACGCTCGGTAACTCCGAGTGGCTGATTGCGTTCGGCTGCGAATTCCGCATCGCCCCACCCCTCCGACTCATCCAAAGCTACTGGTATCCTCACAATGTACAGAGAGGAAAGCATTCGATGGCGAAAGTCGCACTGGTTTTTGCGCTTCTATTGGTTGTTCTTGGCCTCGCCGGTTTTCTGGGCACGGGAAGCGTGCACTATACAGCCCTGATTCCCACATGGTTTGGTCTGGCGCTTGGCGTCTTCGGTTTCCTCGCTATCAGCCCCAGCGAAGGCCGGCGCAAGCTGTTCATGCACATCAATGTGACCATAGGCCTGCTCGGATTTCTTGGCGGTGCGATCGAAGCCGTGCGCGGCTACGTGAGCGCAAGTTCGGCCGGACATCAGCCGGACATGATCGCGCTGGCTTCAAAGGTCGCCATGGCCAGCCTAATGTTCGTTTACGTAATTCTATGCGTGCGGTCCTTCATTGCCGCTCGCCGTTCAGGGAAGGTTTAGTCCATGGGCACCATGCGTGGCGGATTGGGTGGGATGACCGGGTCGCATGCCGAGCGGTCGCCACGGGCTGGCAGCGTGCGCGCTGGGCGACCGGACATACCCAAGAAAAAGATCAGCCTGAAGAAAGTCGGCCCGGAGGTGTGGGCGCTGATGGCGCCGCGCAAAGGGCTGATCCTTGCAGGGTTTTGCCTCATGGTGGTCAACCGCGTGGCCGGCCTGGTGATGCCCTTCACGGCGAAGCCGCTGATGGATAAGGTGTTATCGCCCTCCGGCAATCCTGCCCTATTGCCCAAGATGATCGCGCTGGTCTTCGGAGCCATGCTGGCGCAGGCCATCACTTCGTTCGCGTTGACGCAACTGCTCTCGAAGGCCGGTCAGCGGCTCATCGCGGAGTTGCGCAGCAAGGTGCAGAAGCACGTCGGGCTGCTCTCGGTCTCCTATTACGATGAGAACCGGACCGGCACACTCGTAGCGCGCATTATGACCGACGTCGAAGGCGTGCGCAACCTCGTTGGAACAGGCCTGGTGGACTTCACCGGCGGATTGCTCACAGCGGTTCTGGCCTTCATCTACCTCATGCACCGCAGCGTGCCCGTAACGCTGACAGTCTTCTCCGTCCTGGCCGTTTTTGTAGTGATTCTGCAGTACGGATTCAAAACCATTCGCCCCATCTTTCGTGAGCGCGGCAAGATCAACGCTGAGGTCACGGGCCGCCTGACGGAGTCGCTGGGCGGCGTGCGCGTGGTCAAGGGCTACCACGCCGAGGAGCGCGAACACAGCGTCTTTGCTGAGGGCGTGCAGCGGCTGCTTGAAAACGTGATGAAGTCGCTGACCATGACCAGCACGCTGGGAGCCGCGTCCACCACCATGGCCGGCCTCGTTTCAGCCCTGGTCATGTATTTCGGCGGTCATGCGGTGCTGCGCGGCACCTGGACTGTAGGCGACTACTTTCAATACAACATGTTTCTGGTCTTCATGATCGCGCCCGTGATCCAGATTGTGAACATCGGCACGCAGTTGACTGAGGCGTTTGCAGGACTCGACCGCACCAACGAGATCATGGGCGAAATGGAAGAGAACCAGAGCCCAGGTCGCACCGAGCTGATGCCGCCGATTCAGGGAACGGTGAAGTTTGAAGACGTCGGGTTTGCCTATGAAACGGACAAGCCGGTTCTGCATGAGGTAAGTTTTGCCGCCACGCCTGGCACAGTGACCGCGCTCGTTGGCTCTTCCGGCTCAGGCAAGTCAACCATCATCAGCCTCATCTGCGCCTTTCACATCCCCACCACCGGCCGCGTGCTGGTAGATGATATGGACCTTGCGTATGTGAACCTGAACACCTTCCGCTCGCAGCTCGGTGTGGTGTTGCAGGACTCATTCCTGTTTGACGGAACCATCCGCGAGAACATCCTGTTCTCAAAGCCCGACGCCACCGAAGAGCAGTTCCTTTTCGCCTGCCGCACAGCGCGCGTAGACGAATTTGCAGAACGCTTCGAAGAGAAGTACGACACCATCGTAGGCGAGCGCGGCGTAAAGCTTTCCGGCGGTCAGCGCCAGCGGCTTTCCATCGCCCGCGCGTTGCTGGCGGAGCCGCGCATCCTCATCCTCGACGAAGCAACCAGCTCGCTCGATTCCGAGTCCGAGGCCATGATCCAGGAAGGCCTGAACAAGCTCATGGAAGGCCGCACCACGTTTGTGATTGCTCACCGCCTCTCAACCATCCGACGCGCCGATCAGATTCTTGTGGTGGAACAAGGGCGCATCGTTGAGCGGGGGAACCACGCGGAACTGTTCGCCATGGGAGGCCGCTACTACGACCTGTACACGCGCCAACATGGGCTGGAAGCGAACTTGTTCCTTGCGCCGGGTGAAGGAGACGTGGTGCCGGCCTGAGTTGGTCGACGCACCGTGATTCTGTACCGCTCTTCAAGCAGGTGTGCCACACATTCGGTGCTTGCCCGGGCCATTCGCCCAGCCTTCACTATAACGACGAGTGGCCGGACTCGAATTCTACAATGCTCGAAGATTTTCTAACCGAGGCCTCGAACATGAAGCCTGATGAACCCAGCCGCACTGCCCTGATGATCGCCCGGCAAAGAGCTGCTCATCAAGTGCTCGATCATGGCTCAATCCTCCATGACCCTTTTGCCATGAGGATTCTACGTGAAGACGAAATGGACGTGCTTCAATTCGCGAACAAACATCCCTTGGCCAGCATCGGACGTTTGTTCACCGCCGCGCGAAGCCGGATTGCGGAAGATGCTTTGTCAAAAGCTGTCGAAGGAGGAGTTCGGCAGATCGTCATCCTTGGCGCGGGTCTCGACACTTTCGCCCTCCGGAATCCCCATGCAGCACTGGAGATCCGCATCTATGAGGTGGACCACCCCGCTACGCAGGCAGGTAAACTCGAGCGCCTGGCTGAAGCTCAAATCGCACTTCCGCCATGGCTCTTTTTCGTGCCGGTCGATTTCGAGCGGGACGATGTGGGAGAGAGGCTCGCGGGCGCAGGCTTTCAGCAAAACGCGCCCACGTTTTTCAACTGGCTCGGAGTTGTGCCCTATCTGACCCAGGAAGCGATTGACCGCACTCTGGACTACATGTCGTCAATCCAGAACTCGGAGGTGGTGTTCGACTACATGGAACCTCCCGAGGCATTCTCAGAAGAGCTAAGGCAAATAGAAAATGCGCGGGCCGAACAGCTTGCGAAAATGGGAGAACGCTCGGACACCCGTTTCGAGCCGGGCGGCATTGCTGCGATTCTTCGCTCGCACGGATTTTGTGACCTCGAAGACATCAGTTTCCAGGAGATCGCATCCAGGTTCGGCCGCGCCATTCAAGGGCTCGCGCCCGGACACGTAGGTCTTCATGTCGTCCACGCTAAGCACTAATTGAACGGCGTCATCTATTGACATTCAAATCGTTGGTCTGAATCAATCGGTAGCCATCGGGATTCTTCTGCCGCCCAAAAGGCCCGCGCATGTGCATTCAAGCGCAATGGCAGTTTTTCAAAAGCCTCTTTAAACAGGGTTGTGAATCTCTTTCCGACACTCTCTGGAGTGAAATAACATGGTTTTCCGCGTGTATTAGCAAACTGTTTCTCACGTTTTCATGCGCATCCAGGCACACGCTGCGCACCCTCCGCGGGCGCCAACGCCGGAGAGCATTCATTGAAAACCGCGCACGCTTCGGTCTCTCATTAGGGCTGCGCATTGAAGGCCACATGGATTGAGACGCGCACGGCAACGGCGGTTCCATCGCTTTTGGTGGCCGGCTGAAAGCGGTACTGCCATACGGCCTTTGCGGCTTCCGCATCCAGCCCGTAGCCGGCGGGCTTCAGGATGCATACATCCTGCGGAAGGCCTTGCGTATCGACGACAAACGAGACCGCGCTGGGTTCCGGCTTGAAGGGATTGAAGGCGCCGCGGGTTTTGGCCTCGTTGGACCACTGCGCGGGCACATAGTGCTTGAGTTTGGGCGCCTTGATGTCGCCGCCAACGTTATAAATGCCATCCACTTCCGGGTGAAACTCGAAAGTAGGGGGACAGGTGGGCGCGGGCACAGTGCTGGTTTGTTCGGCCGGCTTATAGGCAACAGCGGAAGCCGGAGATGTTTGCTGCGCCAACATGGCTGTTGCTGAAGAAGCCAGTACGATGAGAACGAAGGGGGAATAGCGCATGGTCTGCTCCTCGCGGTTCATGTGAGACGCAGCCTTGCGGTCCGCACGCGTAGCGCAGCGCAATGCGCGTCAACACTCACCCCTACGAGGAAACGGACGGCGCGGTTCCAGCATTCACCGATATTTAAAACTTGGCGAAGTCGACCATGATGTCGCGACGCGCCTCAATGGGCGTGCCTTTTTTGGTGGCGGGAAAGAACTTGTAATGCATAACCGCGGCCTGAGCCTTCTCGTCCATTCCGAAGCCGAGACCGCGCCGGACATGTGCCTCCTTGGGAGAGCCGTCCGCTCCTACCTCTACCGAGACGATGGCAACCTCGACGTACGGGTGCCTGGTATACGGATCGGTGAAATCAGCGTCGACCGTATGAATGGGGTAGGGCGGCGTGTAGGACAGAGGCTTGTGGTGCTTGTCCTCCAGCAATGAGGCATCCGGGGCGGGCAGGTCGCGTTCCGTAATCAGGATCTGGGGGACGGCCTCGCTGCGGTTCGCCGTGAAGACCACGCGCACGTCGATCCATACAGGGACTGGTTTTCCCGCCAGCAATCCAGGCTCGAACTTCGAAGCCCGCAGCGCTGCGAGGGAGGCGCGGTCGAATGCCGCTCCATGAGAACGCAGAACCTGGATGTGCTGGGGAATGCCCTTGGCGTCAATGACCATGGCCATCACGGTCATGCCCTGGATATCTTTTGCGGCAACGTTATAGGGGTAGGGAACGGAGACCGTGCTTACCATTTTAGGGATGGAGATTTCAGGCCCGACATAATAGATGCCGTCCTGGTCCGCGGTCTGATGCACCTGGGGAACTGAGGGAGGCGCGGTCTGGGCGGAGAGGCTTCCGGCAACTGCCAACAGAGCATAGGCGTAACGTACGAAGCGCATGGATCTCCTGTCTGACTGATCTTTCTCTGTTCTTCCATTCTCTGTTGTAGTCCTGTACCCGTAAGAGCGGCCTAAAGAACTGTCTCATGGATGGAAATAGCGTCTCAGAACTTGACACGAGACTCGTTTGAATTCAAACTGGAAGCAGCTTCGCAAAGCGGAATAGGGGACCATAATGCGGGAAACAACACTGCAAGGCACCTATAAAGTTCAGGCCCTGGACCGGGCTTTTGCCGTACTGGATTTGCTGGGAGAAAGCGAAACACCGCTCGGTTTGGCGCAGGTTGCAGCGTCATTGCAACTGCATAAGAGCACAGCGCATCGTTTTCTGATGGTGCTGGAGCGGCACCGTATGGTGGAACGGACGCCAAGTGGTAAGTTCAGGCTGGGATTGAGGTTATTCGACTTCGGCAACCGGGCCATTGAACAATATGACCTGCGCGACCGCGCCCAGCCCCATCTGCGGCGGCTGGTTGCGGAGACCGAGGAAACCGCGCACCTTTGCATTCTTGAGCAGGCGCGCGTGATCTATATCGACAAGATTGAGCCCGCTCGCTCGGTGCGGATGATTACCCGCATCGGCTCCAGCAACCCGGTGCATTGCACCTCGGTTGGAAAGGCGATTTTGGCCTTTCTGCCGGAAGAGCGCGCGGCGGATGTGGTGAAGCGGACCCGGTTTGAGCGGTTCACGCATCGCACCATCGCCACGCCTGAGGCCCTGCGCACGGAGATGGAGAAGACCCGCCGCCGCGGCTATGCGGTGGACGACGAGGAACTCGAGGAAGGGTTGCGGTGCATTGCCGTTCCGCTTCTGGATGCGCAGAGATTGCCGGTGGCCGCGGTGAGTATCTCCGGGCCTTCGTTCCGCGTGACGGCTCAGAAGCTGCCCGCGATCGCCAATCAACTGCTCCAATGCGTACGCGGCATCGCTTCGGATATGGGATACACGTCGATGGGTCGCGCCAATCGGACGGCCTGGTCGGCTTAGGGCCCGTCGTCGCATCCTCAGGTGGTCGCCGCGGCGGAGACGGGCCTCTCTGTGAGTGTTATTCGACCGCCTGAAGCAGCGCAACTACCATCCGATTCAAGGGAGTGGGGATGCCATGTTTCTCGCCCTTGCGGACGATGACGCCGTTGCGCGCATCGATCTCCATCCTGCGTCCTGTCATGCGGTCCGCAAGCATGGAGTTGATGGAGTCTCCAGGCTGCGCACGGTATCCATCCAGAACCTGCTGACCGACATTTTCATCGAGGCGCGCCCCCTCGGCCCGGCCAACGGCGACACATTCCGCCACAATGTCCATGGCTAGTTGACCTGCAGCTTCTTTACGCAGCACTCCTGATGGCTTATTGGTGAGCGCGGAGATCGCGCCCGCCGCGTTGGTGCATAACTTGCGCCAAGCGGCGGAAGTGAAATCCACTGTCAGTTCGATTCTCGCAGTACTCCCCGCGAACAACTGCACAAACTCATCGCCGAGGGAGCCCGTCTCCACTTGCATTTTTGCAACGCCGCGCTGGTGCACCGTGCCATCGGCCCGCCGTTCCACTGGGCAGTCGATAATCACGGGCAGCGTCATTTCCTGCTTAGTCTGGTTAGCAAAACGTTCTCGATGCTCCACGCCATTCTGCACCACTGCGACTCGCGTATTGTCCGTGCAAAGGAACCGAAGCCATGCGGCTGCGTCCGCGGCGTCGTAGGTCTTGGTTGCCACGAGCACCCAATCCACGGGCTCGGCCTTTGCCGGCTCGGTAAGATTTGCTGCTTTCACCTGGACCACTTCTTCCGGTGTTTTCACGGTCAGAGACTGCAATGGACGCCGCGTGCAGAGCGTGATCTGATGCCGTGCTGTAACATCCAACAGCGCAGCCAGCGCGCCCCCGATTGCACCCACTCCAACAATTGCGACACGCGCCATTGCTGTTCCTCCCGTTGCTTATTCAAGCTCTGCAAATCAGAATGATACCGGTCGCAGGCTTTCCAATTCTCCTCAAGCCGATGGCGACTCCCATTGCCCGGAACGGCCAGAGTTGAAAATGGCTTCTATCACAGCCATGTTTCTGATTGCATCTTCAAGCGGAACGGGAACCTCCGTGTCGTCGAGGATCGCTCTTGAGAAGGCATCGCCCTGCAGGGTGTACTGATCGCAGGTGGGGAAGGTTTCCACTTCGGGATGCCCAAACAAATCTCCGGTCGAATCGATGAACAGGCGAGTCGGTCGGTCGGGAGGCGCGTTGAAGGGGATCTCCAACTCGATGCGTCCGCGCGTGCCGAGGAAATGGACGCGCTGATAGGGAATCAACTGCGTGCTGCAGGTGAAGATGGCCTGGCCGTCAGGGAACTCGAGTATCGCCGAGGTGAGGCGGTCAATGTGCATCTCGGGATCGCGATGAATGGAAGCTACGACGCGCGTGGGCTGGCTGCCGAATGCGTAGCGCGATGCATGGACGAGATAGCAGCCGATGTCCATCAGCGCGCCGCCGCCTGAGTCCATGCGGTTGCGGATGTTTGCCGGATCAACGTTGAAATAGCTGAAGAAACCGACGACGGAGCGCAGTTCGCCGATGCGCCCCTCGTTGATCAGTTCGCGCAGGCGAAGCCATTGCGGATAACTGCGGATCATGAACGCCTCGCCGATTTTGACGCCGGTACGCGCGCGAACATCGAGTAATGATTCGGCTTCGGCGACGCTGAGGCTGAGCGGCTTTTCGCACAATACATGCTTACCTGCCTCCGCGGCCTTGATCGTCCAGGGCACGTGAAGTTGATTGGGAAGCGGGTTGTAGATGGCGTCGATTTCCGGGTCTTCGAGCAGCTCCTCGTAGGAACCGTAGGAGCGGGCGATGCCACAACTCGCTGCTGCCTGTTGAGCTTTCGCGAAATCGCGGGAAGCGATGGCATCAACGGTGGAGAATTGTCCCAGCCGCATGCCGGGGATCACCTTGCGGAGGCCGATTGCGGCGGTGCTGAGCACGCCCCAGCGAATTTTTTTCTGCGGGATGGTTGTCATTGTTTGGGTCGACTCGCTCAAGATTGCGCCGGAATCTGATGTTAAAGTTTTGCTTGGCTATCAGCTCCCGCGGCTTCTCTACTGTAAACGAATTGTAGTCGAGGACAGACCCACGCGACATGCCGTCAGAGCCAGCGGTGAATTCCTGGAGCAGGGGACGGACTGGACGGCTTAAGCGCAGGGGCAATCGCGCGATCCTTGCCATCTTCCGGCGGGAACTTTACGTCTCGATGGCAGGGAAGCGCGGCTCGCTCAAAATCCATCCAACTGAACGCTCTCAAAGCCGGCCTGTTGCCTCCTGACGATGCTCCCGTTGTCGATGAGTCCGCGCGTCTCACCATGAACTCAGCCATCGACAACTACCTCGACTACCTCCGCAAGCACCGCAACCTGAGAACCTGCAGAACCTATCGGTCCACCTCGCGCTGCGCTTGGTAAACGCGTTACGCGAAGAGGCGGCTAATTCTCCGCATGTCAAGGGCGGAGTAATTCCAAGCCACTGAGGCGAAGTAACAGTCAGGTTGTGGGACTGGTGTTCGGCCCAAACTCGCGGGATTTGCCGGCAGATGCGGCCACCGCGACGGTCCAGTAAATTGCAGTCTATTCCTTTTTTGGGGGATAACGGGGACTTGCCGGAAGCGACCAGAATCTGTGAGTTATTGATTCATGTGGTTGCGAGGGCTGGATTTGAACCAGCGGCCTTTAGGTTATGAACAACCTCAACCGGCAAGAAATGGACGCACATCGGAAACGATGTTGATGAGATCGCGAATCTGACGCAGACACTGCTAATCAAAGCACTCTCCGTCGATTCGTTGATCAGGAACGTCTCGAGAAGGGAAATGATCAGGAGGTGACCGCTAACTAATCAAGCCCGTTCTTGTCGGTACGGAAGTTAGGAGTATCTGAGATCGGCTGTCAACGTTTGTTTGGATTAAACAGCTCATAGCATGCGACGTTAAACGACCCGGAACTGCGTGTTGCGAATTGGTTCTCAGGGCTCTGCGTCCGTCTCCTCACTTTCAAAAAAAGGACAATGTTTGCGCTAAACCATTGAATTGAGCGTTCGCTGCGGCTATCTGTCGAGTCCCACGCGGTGGACGAGGTCATCGAAGCGAGCGTCAGAGCGGAGGGGATCAAGACAGGGGTCTACTTTTAGATATAAGAGACCGACGTCATGCGCCTTGTAAGCCTCTTCGAGCCATTTGAATGCTTCCTGCTTTTCTCCGAGGCCGGCGTAGACGAGAGCTATTTCGTATCTTCCTACACCATCCTTTGTTACAGTCTCCTGTAATTCAGCGATGGTTTTCCTGGCGGCGGCGGGCTGACCGCCGCGAGCATAGGCATTGCCCAGATGGCCAAGGGAATCCGGTCCGGTGCCTGACCTGATGAATTCAGAGATTGCTTCGCTATATTTACCTTTTTCCGCGTAAACGTCGCCGAGGAGAAAGCTCCAGTCGGGGGGCTTGATGTCCAGCGCGCGAACCCGCAGTATGAGCGAAAGCGCCTGGTCGTATCTGTGCGAGAAGTAATAGACAAAGCCTTCGTAGTGGAAGGAATGCCAGGAGACGGGATCAAGGTCCACTCCTCTCTCCACTTCGGCAAGAGCTTCCGGCAAGTGGCCGGTGCGAACCAGGTAAAACGCATATTTCTCATGGATAGGCGCTGAATTCGGATTCAGTTCGAGGGCGCGGTGAAATTCCGCTGCAGCAGTTGACCAGTCCCAATCGAGGGTCATGGCCGTATTAGCGAGTTCGGCATGTCCTTCGGGCAGCGAGTCATCCAACTCGATGGCGCGGGTGGCTTCGGCCTTCTGTCTGGAAAACGCCTCCTTGTACGCCATCCGGCCGGACTCACCCATGCGTCCGTAACAGTTGGCCAACGCGGCATGCGCCTGGGCGTAGTTTGGATTCTTATCGATCGCTTGATTGAAAAAATCGACGGCACTCCTGCAATCGTCCGCCTCTAATTGGAGGAGGCCGCGCAAGTATAAATCCTGGGCTTGCGGGTCGATTGGCCGATTGCGCACGAAGCGCGCCTGCTCCTGTGGCGTCACGTTGATCCTGATCTCGCCGGCAATGGCCTGTGCCACTTCTCCCTGCCATGCAAGGCTGGAGGTAAAGTCGCGCTCATAGGTGCGCGCCCAGATCGGGCGGTCGCTGCGGGCATCTATCAGTTGTGTGCTGATTTGTACCTTGTTGCCATCGCGAAGGACGCCGCCTTCTACCACCGCGTCCACAGCCAACTCGTGGGCAATCT
Organism: Occallatibacter sp.; assembly: GCA_049514915.1. GTDB lineage: Bacteria > Acidobacteriota > Terriglobia > Terriglobales > Acidobacteriaceae > Telmatobacter. Next base: position 30,230 of record JBEKUP010000011.1, read on the forward strand.
GCGGGAGATTCTTCTTTGTGCCCTTGTAGCTCATAGCGGAGGTCAACGAAATGACACGGAGAGTAGAGACCTGGCCGAGGTCGTTGATTAACTCTTCTGTCATCCCGTCGGCGAAGTACTCCTGGCTGGCATCTCCCGAGAGGTTCTTGAGCGGCAGAATGGCGATTGAGCGAAGCTCCGATCTGGGGCGGGAATCGCTGGACCATTTTTTGTATACGGCGTAGCCGATCACGGCAAGGACGATAAGCGCGATGCCGGATGCCAAGCGCCACGAACGCAGAGCTGTTCGCACTGGGGAGGGGACGCCATCCCCTTTGGCGCTAACGGGCCCCGCGATCGCCGGATGCGGGGCTGTGCCCGGAGCAGTTTGGACCTCAGTTCCGTTGCCAGAGCGGGCTGCGGCCAGTGGCGGCTCGAAATGAAACGTTGGCACATAAGAGCCACTGGGCAGCTCAATACGCACTGCGAAGTGTTCTTTGGCTTCAGCGTAGAACTGGACCAGCTTCTTGCGGACTTCGGTGGCCTTGACACGGACAACAGAATCGCTCCCTGTATCGTAGCTGACCGGTCGCCCGAACATTTCGGCGCCGATCATGCGCTCGCGTAACAGATCGAATTCGCCTTCCAGAGTGTGGGTGATGATGAGTTCGAGGAAGTCCTGGGCGCGCTTACTGCCAGCAAAAACGTGGCTGGCCAGTACCTGCTTGAGGTGTTGCCGGATCAGCTCGGTCTGTTCCGGGCTGGGCACTGCCGGTTCCCGGGTTACGGGTGGATGGCCTGTCGACATAGCTCAATCAATTGCCCCGGGCGCTTGTCTCGATCCCTCACTATAGCACCGCACGATTTTCCGGGTAGATGACACCAACAAACGGGAAAACGGAGGTGTGACGTCCGCGGAAGCGTATATCAAAAGTTAAGCAAATAAAGCACTTAAAACAACAAACGTCCCATGAAGCTGTTAATAGCGTTGTATTTTGAGTTCTTCGAGTGTTTGAATCGCGACGCTCGCGAGACGGATTGTCCCCGTGTTTTGAAAGGCATGCTTCCAGGTTTCGAGAGACAGGAGAAAACGCTTACCGAATTATAGATCGTATTTTTCTGCGGGTTTGTGATTTGAGAGCAAACGGGCGTTTTCCTGACGGGGCAATACCAGGTAACCGGAGTGGAGGGAAGCGATGGGCAAACTTAGACGGAATTGGAGCTTGCCACGCTGCGCAATGCTGATCGTCCTGATTGTTCCCGCGCTGGCTCAGACGGCGCCGAACGAAGCTGTCAACCAAGCGATGCAGGAAGGCACAGCGCAGATGAAGGCAGGGAACTTTGTTCAGGCCGCGGAGGCCTATGGCATCGTGACCAAGTTGCAGCCGGGTTTTGCCGAGGGGTACTTCAACCTTGGACTGGCCGAAGAGCAGGCTGGCCGGTCGGACGAGGCGCGCGCTGCACTGGAAAAAGCAGTACGGTTGAAGCCGGCTCTGCGTGGCGCGCACCTGTTTCTTGGAATCCTCGCATATCGTCAGAATCGTTTCAAGGACGCCGAGGTCAGCCTGCTGAAGGAAACCCAGATGGATCCATCGAACGCGAAAGCTTTCATGTGGTTAGGGGTATGCCTGCTGGCGCAGGACAACCCGCAGGGGGCGATTCCCCCGCTCGACAAAGCCTTCGCGCTGGACCACTCCGACGTGGACATTCTCTATCATCGCGGGCGGGCTTACCTTCTAGTGGCTAACGCCTCCTACGACGCAATGTTCAAGCTGGATCACGATTCCCTGCGCGTCCACCAGGTGCTGGGCGAGGCTTACGCCCAGGGGTACCGCAACGAAAACGCCATCAGTGAGTTTGAGGTGGCAGTGAAGATGGCGCCGCGACAGCCGGGACTCCATGAGGAACTGGCGGACCAATACTGGATCGTTGGCAACGTCGACAAAGCGGCCGAGGCTTACCGGGAAGAACTCCGCATCGATCCGAACGCGGTTTCTTCCATGTACAAGCTAGGCAGCCTTCTGGCTAAGGGGCCTTCGCCGGCTGACGGTATTCCATTCCTTCGCAGCGCATTACGGCTCGACCCTTCCCTGATCGATGCACGCTATTACCTGGGTGAAGGGCTAGTGGGCGCAGGCCAGGATGCGGCGGCGATCCAGGAATTCGAAGCCGCGATTGCGGCAGATCCGGCGAGTGATCGCGCCATGACCTCTTACTACAGGCTGGCGCTGATCTATCGCAGACTTCACAAAGCCCAGGACGCGCAAGCAGCGCTGGCGAACTACCAGCGGATGCGGGCTGATGTGAAGGCCCGCCAGGACAGCAAATCCGCGGAACTGGTGCGGAGGCGCACGGAGCTCCCAGTGAATGACGACGAGGTCGCAGCGACGGCCTCGGCTAACGAATGAAGTCTTTGATCTTTTGCCTGGAGCGATAGCCGCTCGTGCCAGGCACTATTGGCGTTCCAGGTGCGAAAGCTGAGTGGCGGCAGAGGAAAAAGATGGTTCGATCGACAATCAATTCTTCAGAAAGCGTTTGTTCAGGAGGCAGATATATGATTCATGGCTTGGCATCCATTCAGTTCAACAGAAGATGGTTGAATTTGCTTCAGTCACGGCTCCCGTCACCGGGAGCATGTTTGGCGTTGGTCACGATGGTCCTGGTATTAACGGTGTCTGCGATTGCCCAGCTGGACACCGGCTCCATCAGCGGCGTGGTCACCGATCCAGCCGGGAAGATGGTGCAAGGGGCTGCTGTCATGGCCGACGAAACCACGACCGGGACAACCTATTCCACAACCACTTCCATAACCGGATACTATACGTTTCCTTCGGTGCATCCCGGAACCTATGAGCTCAAGGTCAGTGCGGCGGGATTCAAGAACGAGATCTATACGGGTGTTGTGGTGGCCGTCGGCACAAGTTCAACGCGAGATATGGCGCTCGCGGTTGGCTCAGCCAGTGAAGTGATCAACGTTTCGGCTGGGACGGTGACGCTGGAAAAGGATACCTCTGAAATCGACGCGAACATTGCGCCTGAACAGGTAGCGGATCTTCCGCTCCAGGTTTCCGGGAACCTGCGTTCGTTGTCGACGCTGGAGTTTCTTGTCCCCGGCACCGTGGGTCCAGGCACATCCTCAGGCGGTTCCGGATTCCAGATGACCAAGATCAACGGCGGCCAGGAAGAAGGAACAGACTACCTGGTGGATGGCATCACCACCAACCGCATGGAAAATGGTTCGGGCTCGTTCGATATCGTGGCCCCTTCTATTGAGGCGGTCAATGAGTTTCATATCACTCTCTCCGGACTGCCCGCGGAACTTGGGAGAACCACCGGCGGTTTGGCCAATTTCAACACTAAGAGCGGCACCAACAGCTACCACGGCGCGGTGTTCGATATTTACAAGAACGCCGCTTTGGACGCCAACAACTGGTTCAACAATGGATACCTTGCTCAAACCCCCGAATCCAATGCAGCGGCAAGAGATCTTCTGCAACGCCCACCAGACACCAAGAACGATTTCGGAGGCAGTCTCGGCGGCCCGGTTCGCATTCCTCGCCTCTATGACGGCAAAGATAAGACCTTCTTCCTCTTTAGCTGGGAGCAGTTGCGCTATTCCACCGGTTCAGCTATCACCAGCCTGATTCCGACTCCTGCTGAACTCGGTAGCAATGGCCAATACTTCGACTTCTCATCGACGCTCGGCGGCCCAATCCCTGGAGGCACCGATGCCTGCAACGCCCAGCTCTATTTCGGCGAGATCTTCGATCCGAAGTCCGAAACAAACCAATGCCGCAACACACCTTTCCCAAACAATCAGATTCCGATTGGACGTGAGAGCCAGGTGGCTAAGGCGGTATTGAAGTACATGCCGACGCCAAATCTGACCGGCGGTGGCACCAATAATTATGTCTATGACAGCCAGGACACCCTTGCCCAGACGGTCTACAGCTTCCGAATTGATCAGAACATCGGAGCAAAACAGAAAGTCTGGGGCTTTTGGAGCTCTCGGCAGAACACCGACCAGGGTAATGGATTGAATCTGCCGGAGCCTCTTACCAGCGGCGGCGGCGGACAGGTGAATCAACTCGGCAAGCTGTTCCGCTTAGGTTGGGAATGGATCGCTTCCCCGACTCTGGTGAATTCACTGACCTTCGGCACAAACCGCTCCAACAATTACAATCAGTCGCGCGCGGTGAACCTAAACCCGGATTGGGATAGTACGCTCGGCATCGCCAATGGTTCCGGACCAGTGTTTCCCGGTTTTGTGTTCATAGGAAGCCCTTACCCAAACTTCGGCGAGAACGATGACGCCCAGGATGTCGACAATGTAATCGCGATCAACGACATCGTGCATTGGCAACACGGCAACCACAGCTTCAAGTTCGGTGGCGAAGACCAATATCACCAGTTCTCCTTCGTGAGCAAAATCGGTGGCACCTGCAGCGGCACCTCCGGTTGCTTCACCTTCTGGGACAATCAAACCGCATCGGACACAACCTTTTGGGGACGGGACGGCAATTCCTTCGCTGCGTTCCTCATCGGCCAATCTGGCACAGCCAACGCCCTTGAACAACTGCACTCTCCTCGCTGGCTGGCCCACTACGGCGCCCTGTTCGCGCAAGACGACTGGAAACTGCGCCCCAACCTCACCGTTAACCTTGGAATACGCTGGAGCTACGATACGCCGCGTCACGAAGCGGACGGCGATACGGCAATCATGAGTCCGACCGCTCCCAACGCGGCGGCCAACGGCATTCCCGGCGCGTTGGTTTTTGCAGGTCTGGGCACTGGCCGCAATGGAAGCAAGAACGAAACCTGGGCTGACGTCTATCACAAGGACTTTGAACCGCGTGTCGGCTTCGCCTGGGACCCCGGGATATTCCAGCACAAAGATGTTCTTCGCGGTAGTGCGGGAATCTACTATGGTCCACTGGTTTATGCCGATTTCGGCCAAGGCACCTTGCAGGGATTTACGGTTAATCAGACCCTATTTACCGCCGACCCTCTGGACGGACCGAAGGTCGATGCAGGTCTGCCGGTGTTATCCACCACACCGGACCTCGATCCAACCCAGCTGAATGGACAGGGAGTGGATAGCGTCGGAAAACCCTTCGGGCGTCCGGCTATGGTCGAGACATGGAGCCTGGAAGATCAGTACCAGGTCAGCGACAATCTGTTTGTTTCGTTAGGGTATCTTGGAATGCACTCTGTACGTCTGCACGGCCTGATCGACTATCCCAATGACATGCCGCTCAGCGGTCTTGCGCTGGGAACCAATCTATTCAACGTTGCGTCCGGCACGCAATTGCCCTACGCGAACTTCCAGAACACCTGGGGCGGTGGAGGCAACGTGTCGCAGGCCCTTCGTCCATTCCCGCAGTACGGGTATGTTAACCAGGACAGCTATCTGCAAAACGTCGGTCAAGCCAGTTACGACGCGTTGACGGCTAAGTTGGAGCGCCGCTTCCACAACGGCCTTAACGTCCTGGCTTCGTACACCTTCTCCAAAACCCTGACCGACGCCGACGCCATCCAACCCTACTACAGCACCCTGCAAAATCAGGGTGGAACACAAAACCCCTATGACCACAAAGCCGAAAAGGCTGTCAGTAATGAGGACATCCCCAACAACTTTGTAGTTAGCTACCTCTATGAGTTGCCGGTTGGCAAAGGCAAGCAGTTGCTTGCTGATTCGCCGAAGCCGGTCAATGCGGTGATCTCTAACTGGCGTATTAGTGGCGTGCAGCGCTACTTGGGTGGACAACCTATCAGCTTCTTTGGAGCGAACGGTATTCCGGGCTTCGACAATGGCATTCGTCCCAACTTCGTGTCCGGCCAGTCGGCGAAAAGATCCGGACCATTTAACCCATTCGACTTCAGTAATACCGGCACCAGCGGCTACAACCATGCATCGGGCGCTTGCACTACCGGCTTTTGGAACTGCGGCGCTTTCACGGATCCCAACCCTCATCCCGGCCCCAATGTTCCCTATGTATTCGGCAACATGCCACGCAACTCGGCTGATATCCGCGGCTTCGCGTTCTATGACGAGGATTTCGGCATTAACAAGGCCATCCCCATCTCCGAGAAACTCAAGATGGACTTCCGCGGCGAACTGTTCAACGCATTCAACCGTCACTCGTTCAACAAGCCAGACTCCGGCGTCCAAGACGATAACTTCGGGCAAATTACGAGTACATTGCTTGGCCCGAGAAATGTCCAGTTCACGATGAGGATTACTTACTAACCCGCATCTCTCCGGCCCATGCCCGCATGGGCCGGAGAATCCACAAGGCCTTGCATACGTATCAGGTCGTGGTGCATTACATCGGCTTTGTGCATGCTCCAAGGCAAAGGGTCTTTCAACCCAGAGAGAGAGTCCTCATGCGTTACCGTCTTCTTCCGCTCGCTGTATTTACTCTGTTGCTCACTCCACTGTCATTTTGTCAGGAGCCCCATGCGTTTACCCTGAGCGGTGACTATCCAATTACCCATGATCCTTCCATTGCCCGCGAAGGAAACACATACTACGTCTTCGCGACAACTTCTAAGGCGAGCGAAGGCCAGTTTCCTATCCGCTGCTCCACCGATCTACAAGCATGGAAGCTCTGCGGCCACGTTTTCGACACGATCCCTGCTTGGATTCGCGAAGCAAGCCCTACAACGAAGGAACTATGGGCACCTGACATCAGTTATTTTCAAGGCAAATTCCACCTCTACTACGCTTACTCCGCCTTTGGCGTTAACACCTCCGGCATAGCCCTTGCTACCAATGACACACTAGACCCGCTGAGCCCCAGGTATCACTGGAACGATGAGGGCCTGGTGTTGAAGTCCACTCGCGAGGACAACTTCAATGCGATCGACCCGAACATTGTCTTCGATGCCGAGGGACAACCCTGGTTGAGTTTCGGTAGCTTCTGGGGCGGCATCAAGATGCGCCGGATCGATCCAGTTACAGGCAAGCCATCGCCCGCCGATCCCAAACTATACTCTCTGGCTGCGCGCGCCCTGCCTGAACATCCCGATCCGCCCAAACCCGGATTGCCCGCGGACTGGCAAGCCATTGAGGCCCCTTTTATCGTCCGCCATGGCGGTTATTACTATTTGTTTGTCTCTTTCGACCTTTGCTGCCGCGGCACGAAGAGCACGTATCGAACCATGGTTGGCCGCTCGCAACAAGTCACTGGTCCGTACGTTGACGAGGAAGGCAAACCGATGCTAAATGGCGGTGGCACCCAACTGCTCACAGCCAATGGCCGCTGGCTTGGCCCTGGTGGCGAGTCTGTTTTGGAGCGTCCGGAAGGCGACATTCTCGTCTTCCACGCCTACGATGCAGTCACCGGCAAGCCGGCACTGCAAATCTCAACGCTCACCTGGGACAACGGTTGGCCGCATGCAACTCTGGGGACAACCGGAGAATCGAAATAGGGCGATGCTCCCACTTCTGAGAGGTCAAAACTCGAATCGTCATTTTGGGCAGGCAGCGAGATTTGCTCGCTCTGCCTGCATGGGAGCAGCAGTCATCACAGGGTCTCTTCTGGCGAGCTGTGGAGGCCCCGGCTCTGGCGGATCTAGTGGTGGAGGCGGCACCACGCCGACACCGGACATGGGCACCCTTACCGCCGTGAGCGACAGCTATGAGTACACTCTTGAGAATGCCGCCAGTTCTCTCGTGCTTGGCATTGCGGGTCAGAGCCAGACCGCAGGCACCGACGTGGCGCAAGAAGCTAACAGCGGATCATCTGACGCGCTTTGGCACTTTCTGCCCATGAATAAAAGTGAATACAATATTGAGAACATGCTCACGCATCAGGTGATGGGGGTTCAGAACTCTTCCACCGAGGCTGGAGCACAAGTCGTGCAGTGGGCTGACAACGGAACCAATGATCACTTGTGGGAGTTCTACCTTCTCAAGGATGGGAACTATCTTATCCAGAACGTGAATAGCGGACTTTATCTGGAAGACGCCGATTCAGGATCTACATCGGCCGCTACCATCGTCCAGGGTGCGCGCGCTACCAGCGGAACCGGCTGCACCTGCCAGGAGTGGGTCCTCACCTCGAACAACACATCGCCTTATCCTGCGCCCATTTCCGTCAATGTCTCGTACACGGGTTCCGACTCAGACTCCATTGGAATTCACGATCCCTCGATCCTGAAGATCAGCTCGACTTACTATCTCTTCTCGACACATGGCTTAATTCATGCTCACACATCCTCTGACCGCGCGAGCTTTTCGGACGATGGCTACGCGCTTCCTTCGCTGCCATCTTGGACAAATGGCTATACCGGCGGAAGCGGTGACCTGTGGGCACCGGACGCTTCGGCACACAACGGCGCCTACTGGCTCTACTACGCAGCATCGACCTTCGGCAGCACTAATTCTGCCATCGGCCTGGCCACCAGTCCCACGGGAACGCCCGGCAGCTACGTCGATTCCGGAGCAGCGGTCTACACCTCGGCCGACTGCGCAGGTTCCAACGCCATCGATCCGACTTCGGTTGTGGACGTATCAGGAAAGGCGTGGATGGCCTTTGGATCATGGTCAAACGGCATTCAGATTGTGCCCGTCGATAACACCACTGGGATTCCAACCGGCGCGGCCTGCACCCAGTTAGCCTATCATTCTTCCGGAACCGGCATCGAAGGTTCGTATATCTACCCGTATGGCGGCTACTACTATCTCTTTGCATCCATCGATACATGCTGCGAGGGAGTTAGCAGCACTTATCGCATCGTAGTGGGCCGGTCGACCAGCGTCACGGGCCCCTACACCGATCGCGGTGGCGTTGCCCTCACTTCCGGCGGAGGAACGATTGTGCTGAGCGCGCACGGAAACATCAACGGCCCTGGCGGCGAGAGCCTGTTTACCGATACTGATGGCGCTCTCCTCGTCTATCACTACTACGACGGCAACAATAACGGCTACCCCGCGCTCGGCATCAACGTCCTCAGTTGGACCTCAGACGGCTGGCCCTATCTCCAATAATTTGAATGTACGTCTTCAGTTGCCCAGGAGCCCGAGAACTTCTCTGCGTCGCGACACCTGTCATGGAGGATGGATAGTCAAACGGGGATGTGAAAGCAGTTCCACTTGCGTGTCTGCTCAAAGGGATGACAAATCCGTGACAACATCCGTCGACAACCTCCATTATTCTTCATGTAGATCGTAGAACCCATTCGATTGGCTACCTTGCCGAGTTCGAGTACCAATACTGAAGCAATTGTGTCCGCTGGCGCAATCACCACGGCTCCTGGCTCAAGCGCAGACGCGGAAGCCTCTGCATGTCCAACTTATCCAAAGCCGGGAAGACCTTCGATGGCTACGTCCTTCGAGAGAGGTGAAGAAGCGCTGCTCGAGAGGATATGTGCTGCGTACAAAGCGACTGTGGAGAGTGCCGCGGATCAGGTATCCGAGTTTCGCCCTACCCTCTGGTGGCAGGAAGTACAGTCAAAGCATCTGCGTCCCGTTCAAAAAGCTCTTCTATCCTCTGACCTTCGCGCCCTTCGCGGAATGTATCGCAATTTCTTCTTCGACGCCTGCGGGAAGGGCCTCGTTCGGCGACCACCGCATCGCACGAACTCCGATGTTGGGCTGAGTCTGAACGACGAAGATCTCCGATTCATTGGCGAAGAGATGTTGCATCGTATCGGATGTTGGCGTGCATTGACTGGAGGCCGCTACCCACTCACTGTCCTCCAGGATGCGCTCGTCGGCAACCCATTCGGAGCCACGATTGAAGGAGTATTCGTAACTGCCGGTTCGGAGTATCAACATGCATGCGCGGTTCATATCCTTTCGCTGATTGAAAATGATGCCACAGTTGTCGAGATAGGAGGTGGGTACGGCCACATGGCCTACTATCTCCTGCGTGACGCGCCGGGAGTCAAGTATCTCGACTTTGACATACCGGAGAGCCTCGCTCTCGCCGCGTATTATCTCGGCCGGTCCCTTCCAGAAAGACGAATGCTGTTGTACGGCGAAGAGAGCCTTTCCATCGATGCCTTCGAGAACCGGGACATCCTTCTTATGCCGACATGGGAGATGCGCAGCCTGAAACAAGGTGTTGCCAATCTCACGTTTAGCTCGCATGTTATCTCCGATTTGACGCAGCAAGCTCAAGAAATCTACTTAAAGCAGATTGCCTGCTTCACCACCGGGTATGTCGTTGATATCGGATGCGACCTCACTCCTGAGAGAGGCGAAGCTCTCGAAGGAATGTTCACCCGTCTATTCAGTTTCGTAGAGAAACGAAGACTGGATTGGGGTCTCTATCGCGCTCCCGACGCATTGGAGTGGGAGCGGGTGTACCGCATCGAACGAGGCGCATCAGCGTAGCCATGCACTAAGATCTCTCTCAATTCGATCCTGCAGGCGATCAACATCGTCGCGATAGAAATTGACCAGTCTTGCCCGATCCTCTGGACCGAGCTGCGGCACAGGTCTGCCGCGAAACCTGGGAGTTGAATGCACTTCAACCGGTGCCGCTACAAAGTCCGATCGCACTCCCAGGAAGTCGAGAACCTTCGCGAACCAATGCTGATAGTCCGGCTCCCGATCTTCGTAGAGCGAGAAAAACAGCTGCTCTCGATGGAAGTGCTTGAGGTATCTTCCGACTTGATCGGCGTATGCTCCGAAAGCAAGAAACGGATTGAATAATCGGAGTTGAGTCCGCGAATTGCTCAGATCCTCGAACGCCAGATCCAGATGCCTTGAGAAAGAGTGGGTTACATCTCCGTCGGCAAGACTCTTAAGATATTGGCGGAACGCCCGCTCGGCAGGATCCATCAGCACAGCAATGATCTTTGCATCTGGGATGAGCCCTGCGATGGATGACGGCGCTGATGGCGACCAGAGATAGCATACGCTGCCCTCTCCAATTGCGATTTCACAACGCACGCCTGTGAACAGCTTTTCGTAGTCGGATAATCCACAGACGATCCCGCCAAAGCGCTTGGTCGCGGTCCCAGTATCCAAGTCCCTTCGTGTCCTCTCCATCATTTGCAACGCGTGTGATTTCACCGATGGATGAAAGTTCTCAGGGCGAATTTCTTCCGCGAAGAAATTCGGTTCCTTGAGCGGACTCATGTAGATTTCCGGATGCTGATCCAATTGGTAGTACAACAAATCCGTGTCGGCTTTCGGCGCGCCTGCAATGAAGAACGTCGGCATCATAGATTGGAAGAATAACACTTTCCCGAAAGCAGATTGCCATCCGTTGGTAAGTTCTCTACTGCCGCATTAAGTCTGTAGTTAGATTGCAAACCTGGAGTATCCGCACAGCCTTTGTCAGCGGTAGGATTGGGGTGGTCGGTGGCTAAGTGACCTCATCGAGCGTGGTGTTCAATGACAATGCAAAGACAAGTCGATGACAAGTGTTCTATAGGGTTCTTTGTATGCTGAGACGACATAAGTCATGCTGCAATGCATGGCGATCCAGGCGAATCGCAGACATGAACTTCTGAGCTTGAGCAAGTCTGTATCATCGCTGGTCGCAAATGAGCAGGTCACAATTCCTCTAAGGCCGATGAGTTGTCGGTAGCTCTCATTCAAGTCCGGAAGGCATGCGTCTTCGCAAGTCTTATTGATTCGCAGTAACGGGAGAGACGTGCCGAGGTATTCTCGGCGGGCGAAGAACGTTCGCTGTTGAACGGTATATCAGGATGCAAACAGAGCACAGTTCAATTCGTCAGGTTGCCTCCGCCAGACTCCCTACGCGCTGGGGGCGTTTTCGCATTCTTGGCTTCGAGACGGAGTGCGAATCGCAGCAAGAACGGCAGCGCGAGACCGCGGTGGCATTGACTATGGGGAATCTCGCACATAAACCGCCGCTGTTGCGAATCCATTCGCGATGCCTGACTGGCGATGCATTCAGCTCGCTGCGCTGCGACTGCGGGGAACAGCTGCAGATCTCGCTTTCAATGATCGCCAAGGAAGGCGCGGGGCTAATCATCTACGAAGAACAGGAAGGGCGCGGGATCGGTCTGATTCCAAAGATTCAGGCATATGAACTACAGGATCTGGGGTGCGACACGGTTGAAGCGAACGAACGACTGGGATACAAATCAGACTGCCGCGATTTTATGTTTCCGGCTCAGATTCTTCAATACTTAGGAATTCGGAAAGTGCGGTTAATAACGAATAATCCCAAAAAGATCCAGGCGTTGATCGACGCCGATATCGAAGTCACGCAGAGAATCCCGTGTGAGACTGTCCCGACCGCGCACGGCTTGCAGTATTTGAGAACCAAAAGGGACAGAATGGGGCACTTGCTCGCTAGCATCTAGTTACTTGCATGATCTAAACCAAATCCGCTCTCGATTGTTCACTGATATTCGACTAAGCCTCCCCTTTGTAATTCAGCGAACAGACGCAGCGCTGACAGGTCGGATTATTTGCCACGTCGAGCGACGCTCGAAAGTTCAGCCCATTTGCGCTGTTTATCGCGTGATCGAGAGACATTAGGGAAGCGTCGCCAATTTTCTCATGAAAGAAGCAGGGCCGAATTGCTCCACCGACTTCGACAACTGCCGAAACCCATGGTGCATTGCAGAGTGGTGCGCGCGGTACGAACTCACCAAGTTGTTCGCGAAAGCGGCGCGAGATGCCGCGCAGCTTTTCTCGAGATTCGAGAATGAATCGCGTTTCAATTTCGAAGACATTCTCTGCGATGAGTGCCTCGATCTCGTTCTCCAGTTCCTGAACTTCGACTTGTGTCAGAACGACCTCACGCTGTCGCTCGCCGGGCCATACAAGTTCTCGGTTAAAGGCCTGCGATGTGGCATCGGCGGCCAGGAATGAGATCGAGTCGAGCGAGAGGGTGCGCGCAGCAGCGACAGTTTCGCGCAGCCGCCGATGATTGATCTTTTGAATTGTGCTGCGAGCGTGGACGGGTATTGTTGGACGGTGATGTCGCACTGCACGAATGCCATCCCGCATGAGACGAAAGGCGCCTCTGACTCGCCGTACACGATCATGGACGTCTTCTGGCCCGTCGAGCGAAACGATGACTTCATCGATCGAACCGGCAACAGTCTCAGCTCGCTTTGCCAGCAGTAGTCCGGTCGTCAAAAGCGTAATCCGGATTCCGCAGCTCTTCAAAAAAGCGCATAGGTTCTCAAAGTTGCTATGGAGAAGGGGTTCGCCGCCTGTCAGCACGACCTGTTTGACACCGAGTCTGCTGATCGCGGAGCGTTGGCTCTCCAACCACTTCAGATCGATCTCCCGTCCACTTTCGCGCTGCCAAATATCGCACATAACGCATCGACAGTTGCAGTTCTCATGCACGTGAAGCAAGAGGATCGGAATACTCGTCAGCCGGTGCGAGCGAGTGTCCGGACATTGAGGTTCAATGGCCAAATCGCGAATCGTCTCTTCGCTACTGGTAAGCACCTGTGAGCTCCCTTCCTTGCTCCTTCCGGGCCGGGCCCGAATACCGTTCGGCAGACCGCACGGGTTTGCCGCCGAGCGTCACGTGATCTTTTCCCAGAACCGATTCCGCCTCCCTGAGCATTTCGCCAACAGGCGCGCGAAGCCATCGAATGGTTCCACCAATGGAGAGCGGCTCAAGCTCGTCTTTCGTTTCAGCCGGCAGTCGCAGGACCATCTCTTCTGAAGCCAAAGCGACGCGACCATTGCGAAGAACGAGTTCGACATCCTCATACGACAGTGTGCAGAGCGTTTCAGCAGGCGAGAGCCCCAAATCGCGCACGGCGATCACGTCGCCTGACGTGGAGTTACGAGACGATCCGTTTAGATCGGGAAGACGAAGCATTGCGGCAGGTGATTCGATGATCATGGAATAGATACGCTGCGGAGTGAGCCCGCAGTGTCGGGCGGCGAAGTGGATCTCGTCCAGTAAATCTCCGCACGACGTAAGCGGAGAATCACTGCCAAGTGCGATCGCATCCACCGTGTTGAGAATCTTGAGCGATGGTACCTGCCCGAAGAGGAAACTATTTGAGGATGGGCAAACGATGAGGGGCACACCTCGGCTACGCAGAAGCCTAGCGCCCTCCACATCGAGTGCGAGTCCGTGAATCAAGATGGTCCGATGGTTCAGAATGCCGATTTCGTCCAGCGCGCTGAGTTCTCGGTACGCAACAGAGTCGATCCCTTCGCAGGCGTGCACGAGAAATGGAGCGCCTTCCGGCGACTCGTCATAGGCCGCCTTGAGATTGCCTCCAAAATGGAGAGAATGTCCCCATCCGTAGCGCTTAAGAACCTGAATGGGAAAGTCATCAGAGTCGAAGTCAGGTGAGTATGGGTTGTGATGGCAGACTGTGGTCGCACCGCAAAGAAGGTTTCGGATTCCTCCCCACAGCAGGCGTGTACGTCGTGGTATCGATCGGTGAAGAGCAATGATTTCTGGAAACTGCTTGTGTATGTCCTCCGCCCACTCGGTGGCATTCTGATAGAGCCTTGTCGCGAGCCGCGGGTAAAGTGCGAATTCCAGGTGGTCGTGAGCATTGATTAGACCTGGCAGGAGTAGATAGCCACTCAGATCGAGGTCGACCTTCGTTGCATGCGCGGTCAACGAGGATTCCGTGCGCGGGCCGGGTGCGTATGCGATGGGCGATCCCATCTCGATGGATGATTCGGTTTGAAGCTCCTCAGGGCCGAGCGCACGGCTCCCGCCACGCAGATGGATCGTATCTAGTGGAATCGATTCGTTCCCTACATCCAAGCCGGTAGCCTCGTCACTGCCGGGCTTTTGCAGATGGAGAATGTAGATCGCTGGATAACCGGAAGCAGCGCGAAGGTGCTCCTGACGACCAAGGGACTCAAAGATCGTTTGCTCGGAAGAGCCGAACCTGGGGGTAAGCGTCGCGCATAACATCCAACCGGATCGAGTGAAGGCATCGACAATTTCGTCTAGCTTATAGTTTCCGATACTCAACTCGATCTTGCGATTCCCGTCGACAAACGAACGCTTCCATCCAAGCTGTTGCTGCGTTTCGGGATGCATATCAGACAGAAACAGATCGCAGCCGGGTTGCGCAATACGATTCAGTTCCGCCGCACACCGAGATAGGTCGCCGACGTAACTCAAGACGAAGGAAGAGAGGATCAAGTTGAAAGACAGATCTGGAAATGGCGTTTCTTCACACGAGCTATTGAAGAGTTCTGCCGAAGTTTCTTTTCCGGCCGCTACGCAAAGCATTTCTTGCGAAAGATCGATTCCTTTGAGACTGCGAGGAGCCCGATCGTCGAGGTACCGCAACCACCTTCCTGAGCCGCATCCTGCATCGAGCACATCCCGCTGCGCGATTCCTGGGAGAACGCGTTTGAGATACCGTTCTTCTAACGTGAGCAAGGGATTGGGTTGAGCATCGTAAACCGGTGCCCACGCTGCAAACGCCTGCTGATTGCGCTGCACAGCCTCCGGAGTAAGTACGAGGGAATCCCGGTCGGATATCATAGGCTCTCGCGCTTTGGTTTACGAAGGTTGATGAAGCGGTTAGCGAGATGCAATTCATATGGGAAGCCGTAAAGACCAAGCGCATAGCGCCAGGAACTGAGTGCCTTGAGCAGCAATCGGCTCCAGCGCGGAGCGCGGGTGTCCTGCACAGTGGGCCAGCGGGACGCGACAACAAGTTCGAAGTTGTCAATCAGGGTCTTCGTCCTGCGCTTCATCCAGGGCGCGCGGGTATCAATGCGAAGCGTGAAGTCCATCCACTTCTTCGTGGCCCACTCGGCCGGCGAATCGGGAAAGGAGACCTTGTCGTCCACGTCCCCATACATCGCCCCAGGTTGGGGAGTCGGTGTGTAATGCTGCACGATGATTTCTGAGCCGGGATTAATGCGTTTGAGCGAGCGAATGAATTGGAGTGTCTCACGGGTATCGCGCTCTGGATCCTTTGGGTTGCCGACAACGAAGGAGAACTCTGGGATGATTCCGAATTCTCTCGTTCGCCGCGCCATGATACGTGTTTGTTCTGTCGTGATCCCTTTCTGCATCTCCTGCAAGGCCCAATCAGAACCGGACTCCGCGCCGAAGAAAATCATAGTGCAGCCGGCACGCTTAATTGCAGCCATCGTCGCATTCGAGTACCGCGACATAATATCGACCCGCGCCTCGCACCACCATCGCAAATTCAGAGGGGCAAGGCGCTCCATTAGATCGACCGTGTGATCTTCGCGGAGGAAGAAATTCATGTCATAGAATTGGACGGAGTCCGCACCATAATTCGAGACAAGATGTTCGAGGATGGCGATTGTGCGCTGCGGAGATTCCATTTTCTCGTCTCGTCCGTAGGCTGCATGGACTCCACAGAAGCTGCAATTGAACGGGCAGCCGATGCTCGCATGATGTACCGCGGTGCGTTTGCCGAAGAACGAGGGCCGCAGATAGCGCTCGACCGGGACCCGATGAAATGGCGACCAGGGAAAATTGTCTGGCCCTTTCATGGGCCGTTCGGGATTACTACGATGCAATCCAAATGCATCCTTGTAGGAGAGTCCCCGAATCGAGTCAAAGGACCGGTTGCCTCGCATTGCGTCCAGCAATTCCAGGAGCGTGTCCTCACCCTGTCCGCGGACGACAAAGTCGATGTACTTCGCATTGAGAGCCGCGTCTGGATAGATTGAGGGAAAATAGCCGCCCCATGCTATCTTTACCTGCGGGCGAAGTCGCCGGATTTCGCGCGATGTCTCCATGGCGGCGACCATCTGTGGGCCCGGCATTACAGAGACTCCAACCAGTTCAATGGGATGACTGTCGATGAGCTTGAGGATTGTCTCCAGCGGGCGATCGTTGATATTTCCATCGACGATTTCATACTCCTCACGGCCTTCAAGGACCGCGGCGAGCGCAAGCACGGCAAGAGGCAAACGGCAGTTCTTGGGCCTTGTTGCGCGGGGATGAAAGAGAATGATCATTTGACTTTCCAGGCACTGTAGATGCGGAAGTGGGAGGGCTCGCGGCGCCTGCGTACGGCGGCGACAAGAGGCCGTGCGGCCCACTGAAAGCCGTACCATGGCGTGTGCACACTCCATCGAATGGAGAAGTGCCTCTCAAGAGCCTCGAGCCGTTCATCGGTGAGGTATTCCAAACTGTGAATGGAGTCTGAAGCGATTCCGTATGTTGAAATGAAGTGCCGATGCCGTTCCGCTACCATGCGCCTTCCACTTTCATCCGCGGCATACCAGGGCGTATCGCAGATGATTACCAGCCCACCGGTTTTCACACAACGCAGGCTTTCAGAGAGGGTCGCACGATAATCTTCCGAATAGTGAAACGATGCATTGAAGATGGCTACATCGAATTCGTCACCGCCAAAAGGAAGGTGTGTGCTCTCCGCTTGAAACCGGGGAAAGAGTTTAGGCAATTGATTTCGAAAATGCTCGGCGGCACCAAGTCCGTCAAAGCTGTTCGTCAGCAAGTCGACAGCGACGGGTTCAAATCCGTGGAGAGACAGGCGGTAACTCAGCCATCCATTCCCGGCGCCAATGTCCAGAACGCGCATCTGGCGGTCCGCTGTGGGCTTGAGGAGATGATTTATCAGATATTGAAAGGTGCGTGCGCGAATCGCCCATTGTTTGTTGTTGATTCCTGAGACATCTCTGTATGGAAGATTCAGATAGAAGTCCGGAGTCGGACTTCCTCTACCTTCCGCTGAACGAATCCGCTCGTAGTCGCGTATGAACTGCGCGTAATATTCGAGCCGCTCCTCGGGCATCGATTTCCAGATGCCGTTTTCGGAACGCAGTACGAAGCCGCATCGATTGCAGGTTACCCCTTGCAAGAGCATTTCGCAGCGCGGGCACTGCAGTTGGCTCAGGAAATCCGGTCTATCTGCCGAGACTGCGTAGTCCAGAGAGGCTTCCATACCTAGCCTCTCTCCAGGTACAACAGCAGGTGATTGCCGTGGATTCTGATTTCAGGCGAGCCGCCGATTAGTTGCCAGGCTGTTCTCGCGGGGTTCGAGAGAGCAATCACTGTTCCACCTCCGCATAGGTTGCTCTCATGGCTTCGCGCGCTTCGCGAATGCTGTTATCGAGCGTCAGCAGAGCGGGGGACTCTTCCTGGAGTGGTTCCTGAAGCAGGCGTGCCTTGGCAACTTCGTCCCTCAACAACCTATCGACATGCGAGTAAAATTGCCGCGTGTGTCTTCCCTTAATCCTGAGTTCGCGATCAGAGGTGGAACTCCAGGAACCCAACTGAATCAGACGGTCTGAGATCTTCTTGTAATAGGGGGTTCCTTTGATGGGATAAGAAACGGTCGTGAAAAAAATGTCAGGCTTGGAAACGCTGACATGCTGGATGGTCGCTTCAATGTCCCCCAGTTCTTCGCCTTCATAACCCCACATGAGAAACATCCCGCTCTGAATCCCGCGCTCACGACACATGCGCACTGCGCTCTGAACCTGCTCGATCTTGACTCCGCGATCCATGGAATCGAGGATGCGCTGCGAACCGCTTTCCGAGCCTATCCAAAGCCGGAAACAGCCAAGCTCGGCGAGAAGGTCCAACATCTCGCTGTTGAGGCGATCAGCGCGCGAAATGCACTCGAACGGAATATGTAGACCGCGTCTTTTCATCTCGGTGGCATAGGACCGCAACCAGGCATGATTGATGGTGAAGACGTCGTCCGAAACCCAGATCATGTCTGGTTGGTACTTGCCCAGAAGCCATTCAACTTCGTCGACAACAAGGACAGGATCACGCCTGCGATGCGATTGCCCGAAGACCTGATGGCTGCACCAATTGCAGCGGAACGGGCAGCCTCGAGCTGTAATCAGGTTCACCGATCCTGCACCGTGATGCGTGCGCCAGGTCTCGACATAACGCTGGATGTCAATAGCATCCCTTGCAGGCCAGGGCTGCAAATCCAGGTTGGCAATCTGTTCCCTTGGCATTCCCTGGTGCAATTGGCCATCGCGCATAAAAGAGAGCCCGGCGATGCTCGACAGATCGGAAGCACCGTTGCGAAGTGCCAGTAATAGCTCCTCCATCGTAAGTTCGCCCTCGCCGGCGACTACGAAATCCGCGCCCTCCCGCAGATACTCGGCTGTGTATGCACCGGGTTCTGGCCCGCCAACCACCGTCGTCCAGCCGGCTTCGTGTGCTACGCCAAGAATCTCGATTACGTTGGAGCGCGTCATGAGATTGGCATAGAGGCCTAGAACCGACGGCGTCTCGGAACGAAGGAGTCGAAACAGGTCCTCGCGGCTCGAGAAGGTCGTGTCGAAGACATCGACATCGAACCCTTTCTTGCGTAAGTGCGAACACAGGTAAAGAATGCCGAGCGGGGCATACGGCTTCATGATCTGCCGTTCTTTCGGATCCTCGAAGAGAAAGTACCCATGCGCAAGCAGCAATTCCCGCATCTATGCCCCCACCGCCGGAGCAAGTTGCCGAATGGAAACCAGCTCAGAAGTTTCGTCCCGCGAACCTGTTGCGCACGATACATAGTGCGCGTCCGAATTTCTGCTGTCCGGCTCCATCGCATACACTCGCTGCCAAAGCTTTCCAATCCGCGCCACTTCTGCATCGTCGCCGATAGGTACGGACCATGAATCAACTTCGGCATGAAGTGCCTCGCGTACGGCACGATAAAACTCGGTCGTGTAGCTAGCCGTGAACATGACAGAAAGATCGTCGCTGTCGGTCCAATTGCGTTTCGATCCAAGTTCGGCCTGTACGCGCTCGTAGAACACAGTTCCTGGCAACGGATAAGAAAATGAAATGCCTATGTCGTCTGGACGCGTCTCGCGAACAAATCCGACCGTCTGCCGCAATTCATTCCAGGTTTCACCTGGGTAACCGAACTGCAAAAAGTAACAGGCGCGAATGCCCGCCAGCCTTAGCCGTTCCCTGGCTGTAACGATCGTTTGAAGCTTCACGCCCTTGTCCATAGCGTTGAGGATGGCCTGCGAGCCGGACTCCACACCCATCCAGATTTCGGTACATCCTGCGGTTCTGAGAGCATCTACAGTCTCTTCACTCATCAGGTCTGCGCGCGATTGAATCTTGAACGGCACAGATGCATTCCTGGCACGGACCTCGTTGGCAAACTGCTTTGCCCATGCTGCGTTCAGTGCGAAAACATCGTCGCCAAACCAGATATGCTCGACACCTGCCCGTTTTTTTAGCTGAAGCATCTCCTCCGCTACCTCTCCCGCATCGCGAAGGTGGAATTTATTGCCAGAGATAGGCTTGGCGCACCAGTTGCATCGGTACGGACATCCGCGACTCGAGACCATGTTCGTGGAAAAGAAACCGTGCGCTTTCATCCATGCCGCCCGATAT
The DNA here is from genome assembly GCA_049514915.1 of Occallatibacter sp. Lineage (GTDB taxonomy): Bacteria > Acidobacteriota > Terriglobia > Terriglobales > Acidobacteriaceae > Telmatobacter. Next base: position 50,470 of record JBEKUP010000011.1, read on the forward strand.
GGCTCCAAGTCAACCAGGTCGCGCGAGGGTGCGGGCAGGGCCTGCCAAGACCGATTCTTCGCAAGACGAACTGCGCTGCACATTGGATTTCCCGTCTCGTCAAGCCGCACCAGGCCATCTACATCGCCAACATCTTCGGAACGCAGGAGCGAGGAACACAGATCTGCAAGCGTTTCCTCTGACTCGCCGCATAACACGTAGTGAAATCCGCTTTTCAGAAACAAAGCCGGATTGTCGGTCGCATCCGAACCATGCACGATCAACGTCGCACCCACCGATCGCGCGGCCAGCGCAATCTCGGCGGCCACTTCCCGCATGCGTGTCAGGCACATCTTCGACAGGAAATTGAAGTCGTCTTCGTAAACGGCCACGATTCTCGGCCTGTGCATCTCAAGTGCTGCGGCAAAGTGTGCCGCCGGCTCAACGAGCATCGAATCGAAAACCGCAACGGACATGCCCCTGGCGCGCAATGCTGAAGCCGCATACAGGGTACCGAGTGGCGGATACGGCTGCATCTTGCGGATTTGCTTCGAGTCGTACGGGAGATGATAGGAATGGGTCAGAAGGACATCCGCCAATGGTCACCTCGCGAGTTTTGCGCACTCCAGAATCAAACGGAGCCTCAACATCAACACGCCGCCTCGGCGGGCGTATTGGCGAGCCGTTTCGCGTCAACTGCGGGCTTGCTCGCCACGTACTGCTTAACCTTCGAATTAACCCACAATTCCACCGGCACGCTATACATGTCGTGATCCAAGCGCCAGCGAGCCGGAAAAGAGATTGTCTTCTGTACCAGGCGTGCGATCTTCCCGCGCTTGTCCGCGCCGATGGGAATGCGATCGAAGGCAACCCTCAGATAATCGCGCGTCACCTGCAGACGCCTGTGCTCCGTTCCCTTTAGCCACGGCAACTGTGTGTACCGTGGAAAGAAGTCGGCCCATCCTTCAAGTGAAGTTGGTACCTCGATACCTAATTCTTTCGTGCGCGCGAAAATTGGCGATCCAGGATACGGCGTAAAGATGTTGGTCCAGAATTCTGCGCCGGGAAATCGCCGGCAAACATCCATCATGAATTGAATGGTCTCGCGGCGTTCCTTTCTGCCCTCGCCTGGAAACGCGAAAATGATATTGAAGGAAGGCCGGATTCCTGCCTCGATACAACGTGCTGCGCACTCGTAGATCTGCTCGAAATCCTGCCAGTCTTTGCCCATCTGTTGGAGCACGGTATGTGAGCCGGAATCCACTCCTTGGCAAATCTGGTGAAGTCCGGCGCGCCGCAGCAGCTTCAGGTCTTCCGAGGACAATCGCGACGTGAGGTTAGTTGTAGCCTGAACACTCCATCTGTAGTGAGAATTCTCCCTGACCAGCCCTTCCGCGATTCCGCGCGCACGGTCAAGGTCCACAAGAAAGTTATCATCGACGATCCAAAGCATTTCCAGCGCATAGCGTCGGCTAAGGTCGACCGTCTCTTCCACAAATTGTTCGGGAGGCAGGGCATTCCATTTTCGACCATACACACCCGAGTTCGTACAGTACCCACAGTTGAATGGGCAGGCCAGGCTTGATGTATACATGGCCCAGCGACGGCCGCAGGAACGCTCATAGGCGTCGAAGTCAGCTATCTCATAAGCTTTCGGCGGCATCTCGACCAAAGGGCGTAGCGGACGTTCAGGCGTCATGATCAGCCGGCCCTCGCGCTTGAAACCGATGCCGGCAATAAAGTCCGGCGCCGCACCCGATTGGATATGTTGCACAAGTTCGAGGAGAGAATCTTCTCCCTGGCCCCGCACAATGTAGTCCAGATAGGGCGCTTCCAAAGTCTGCTTCGGGAGTAGCGAGGGGTGCCACCCGCCGAGAATGATCGGAAATTCCGGATTCCATGCCTTGACGGAGCGCGCGATATCCACAGTCTCCCGGATCATCGGCCCGGTGACGAGAGAAACGCCAAGGCAAAGTGCGTCTCGGACTTCCTCTAGAACGCGCTGCTTGAAATTCGGAGTGATAGTCGAGTCGATCAGGACAACTTCAAATCCGGCACGCTTCAACGGCGTGGCCACAGCGAGAATCCCCAACGGCGCCGTTGCTTCGGAACTCGCGAATGACGGGAAGAAAAAGACGATCTTCCTTGATTGTCGCAATCTGCACTCCCCAAGACAGATCCAGCGTAACGCCCTAATGGGTTAGCAGTTGCAATGGAATTGTCAGTTAATTGTCATTAAGAGGAGCCTGCCAAACGTCCAGTGTGTAGACGCGTGTCACGTACCGTTTCCATTCCTGTAGGCAGAATTCCGCACCTGGGAATTGTCGAGAAAGAAGAGGATTGAGGAGATCGACAGCATCAACTTTCAGCCCGTGCTAGTCTCGCCAACGAGCGTTTGGATACTTGAGCGGATCGAGGATGCGATTGCGCGTCAATCAAGAGTCCCTCCAGGCGAGGTTGGCGTCTCTCGTTCAAGCGCAACCCTCGAGCGAAACAACGATGGCCGGAACCGTGGTTCTAGAGTCTTCGTCTTGAGGGCCATCAAATCTCTATGGCTGCCTTTGTTCTCTTTTTACATTTTGCGGACAACATTTTCGTTCAGATAAATAACAATGAAACGCTCCAGACCAGAAGAGGCGCGGAATCGAGGTGCGGAGTGGCTGCTGCTGTCAATTCAATTCTCAAAAGACATGCTCCTGGTCTTCATCAACTGCTCAAGAGTGGCGTTCAGCGCACAGGACTGCCATTGCCAAAGATGCTTTGGGGAAAGCCCGTCTGGACCCATGTCCAGCTATGGAACCGGGTTGTATGGGGAGATAGTGTTCTGCGTTGGATCACGGAGTGCCTGAAGCCGGGAGATGTTTTCTTCGATGTTGGGGCGCACCACGGGTGGATGTCGATGGTTGCGGCCCGTCGAATTGGATCGAACGGCAGAGTGGTGGCCTTTGAGCCTTCGCCTTTATCAGTGGATTTCCTCCGCTATCACAAGCGCGTCAACCGGCTTACCCAAATGGAAATCGTACCCAAAGCGGTCACCAGAGATGACGCAGTCACAACGCCGTTTATCCTCATCGGAAATGGAGATGCAGTTATGAACTCGTTGGTCGAGATTGAGGAAGTCAAGAGCGATCCGCGAGGCAGCAACCCGATCCAGGTGGAAGCTATCACCCTGGACTCTTACACGCAGCAGACGGGACTCGTGCCCACGATGATCAAGATTGATACCGAGGGCGCGGAGCTGTGGGTTTGTGAGGGGGCAAAGCGTCTTCTAGCTGAGAACCACCCAGCTCTGATCATCGCAACTCATCCAACGTGGCTTCCAAAGGGGCAGAAGATAGAGGACCTCTTTGCGCTGTTGACCAGTTACGGTTATCGCATCGTTGCATCTGAGATTTTCCGGTATAAGAATACCGACTTTGGAGATTATCTTTGCGTCGTCGAGTGAGCTGTGCCTCGCTAGAATAACGATCTGCTGTCGAATCAGATATAAATTGCCTCCTGGATTCCGGGAGCGTGCGCATTTTTCACGCGGATGGGATTTTGGCGAGGCACCCGATTTGTTTGGTACAATTTGATTCACGGGATATGGACAGATGTTCCGGGTTGCGATGGTCTGCAATCGCGCATTAAAGCAAGTTCTTAGACTTATCCAAAGTCGAAGAAAAGAGCTGGGGACGTAGCTCAGTTGGTTAGAGCGCCGCCCTGTCACGGCGGAGGTCGCGGGTTCGAGCCCCGTCGTCCCCGCCATTCATTCCAAAACACTTAGGAGTGGATGGCGATAGATACCTACAGGCGAGTCGGGGTCCAATGGATCCACTCCAGCTTCCTTCTCTCCCCTTCGGAAACCATCCTCACTAGGACTATTAGGACGTTGCCCTGGGCGGCTCCATCTTCCGCGCTGATGATCTGTGCGCAACCCTCCAACCAGGGGGAACGCATCCCACCTTACGCGCATCCAACGGTGCGAAGAGGATCGCAGAGGAGATGAAACCATGGGAATCAAGAGGCTGCCGGGAGTTGAGTTCAGTGGAATCGTGCGCTACGCCATTGTCGGGCTCGGAGACATTGCTCAGGAAGACATGATGCCTGGAGTGGATCACGTCGGTCAGGCCAGAATTACTGCGCTCGTCACCTCCGATCCAGTCAAGGCGAAAACGCTGGGTGAGAAATACGGCGTGCACACGGTCTTCAGCTACGAACAATTCGATGCGGCTCTTGCTTCGGGCACTTTCGATGCCATCTACGTTGCCACGTCGAATTGGCGGCATGCCGAATTCATTATTCCGGCATTGCGGGCTGGAATTCATGTGCTGACTGAGAAACCGCTGGAAGTTTCGACGGAGAGATGCACGCGGATACTGGAGGCGGCGTACGCGTCGAGTGCCAAGCTCATGGTCGGTTATCGGCTGCATTTCGAACCCGCCACGCTCGATAGTATCCAGAAGATCCGCTCGGGTGGGTTGGGTGAAGTTCATCTGTTCGCCTCCACCTTCACGCAATTGGTCGATCCCAAAAACCATCGCGCTCAGCATGGCGAACTTGCCGGTCCGGTGCTCGACATGGGGCCATATCCGGTCAATGCGGCACGCTATATATTTGGCGACGAGCCCACGGAAGTGGTTTCTGCGGTTGGCACCAGGCATCCTCAATCCGGCTTTAGCCAGGACTTCTTCGATACAGTTGCCGTCACTCTACGCTTCCCAAACAACAGACTTGCACAATTCAACGTCTCGTACTTTGGAAACGCGTCGAATTCGCTCATCGCCGTGGGTAGCGCGGGAACCCTGGAGTTGAACCCGGCATATGCGTTTGGTGACGCGCTGACTCAGGCCGTCGCGCTTGGCAAATATAAGGAAAAGCACTCTTTTAAGAACACCGATCGATTCGGCGGAGAGCTGAAGTATTTCTCTGAATGCATTCTCGCTAATGAGGATCCTGAACCGGATGGAGAAGAGGGATACGCCGACGTGCGAGTCCTGGAAGGAATCCTGAAGGCATTGGAAACCGGTCAACCTCAAAAGCTTGAGCCGTTCCAACGGTCGCGGCGAATAGACACGCAACGGCAGAAGATGACACTGGAGGCCGTTTCGACGCCGGAGCTTGTCCACGCCGGAAATCCTGAGAGAGGAGTGGACAAGAAATCAAAAAACTAATCGTGAGCCCGAACATGCCCTGAATTGGCAGTTTCAGTCGTGTAGAACAACGTTGACCAGCGAACTGTTGATGCGCATTCCGGCACAGTCGTAGTCGATGTAGCCAAGATCGCGAAACCGATTGAGGAAGTAGCTCACACGCGATCTGGTTGTGCCGATCATTTCCGAGAGCGTCTCCTGGCTGATCTTCGTGATGAAGGGAAGCGGCTTCGTTTCCTGGCCGAAGTTTGCCATGAGCATCAGTAACCGGGCTAGACGCTTCTCGCAGGAATTGAACAAATGATCCACCAGGTCAGCTTCCATGCGGATATTGCGGGACAGCAGATGAGTAAGGAAGCGCTCGGCGAATTCCGGCTCACGATGCAGCAGGTCCTGCATCACCGTCTTTTCGATGCGAATAATTGAACTGGATTCAAGAGCGCTGGCAGAAGAAATGCGCGTCGGCTGACCAGCCAATGCTGCTTCGCCGAAGAAACTGGCGGCGGGAAGGTGCGCGATGACCGCTTCCTTGCCGGCCATCGATACCACGGTAAGCTTGACCCTGCCGCTCTGAATATAGAAAATCGCATTGGCCTGGTCCCCTTGCGAAAAAATCGTTTCATCAACCTGGTATTCGCGACGCGATTTGCCTGCGACCAGCTTGTTGAGGGGAAGCTGCAGATCGACTGCCGGCGCCTGCACCGCCGCGGCGGCCATTGGGTTCGGAACCATCTTCAGCCCATGCTGCGAAGCCGAAGGCTTAGGAAACGGTTGACTCATTGGAAACCTCGATGCTGAACTCTTCACAGGTGCAAAATTAGTAGCCATGATCGATACCTTTCAGACTTACTTTGTTTGAGCGACGGTTTGAGTTACTGTCATTCCTTGCGACTTCGATATATCCAACATACCGAGCCTGAAACAGGGTGAATATCGGCGAATGCTGGGATCGCTGTAGGCTTTGCCACTTTGATTTTGTAGGGTTTACCTTACGATGAAAATGCGTTCGGGACGTGTTGATCCCTGGGTGATTCAAGCGTCAATTGTTAGGGGGTGTATCCGTTTCAGCAGTCGAGATTCACGCAGGTCTCAGGCCACTTCCCATGATCTTCCTGATTGCCGGGACAAGTTCCTCAGAAGCGCTGTCCTTGTTGACATATTGACTTGCGCCGGCCCGAATACAACGCAGCGCATACTGGCTCTCGGCCTGGACGCTCACCATGATCACCGGGAGTTTGGAATAAATGCGCTTCACATCCTTCAGCACTTCAAACCCGCTGCGCCCCGGCATGTTGATGTCCAGCAGCAGAACGTCGGGTTGAGCACCGGCCAGTTGCACCAGCACCTCATCGCCGTTGGCGGCTTCGGAAAAGTGAGATTCGGAGAACGCATCGAGCAATATCTCTCTCAGGCCGCGTCGCACGTTCGCGTGATCGTCTGCTATCAGAATGTCCATAGTTTTATCCGAATTCCAAGTTGCGACTTCGACCTGAAGCAACATTACATGACACGACAATGAATAAATATCAGCGTAGTCCGTGTTCTTTGTAAGGTCTATCTGATGCGCTTGTAGGGTTATTCCTACACACGCATCCGGGACTAATCCACCAAGCCCTGCGTCATCGCGTAGCGGGCCAATTCTGCATTGCTCTTCATCTGCATTTTCTCCATGATGCGCGCTCGATAAGTGCTGATCGTCTTTACGCTCACATGCAGCGCATCGCCGATTTCGGTCAGAGGCACACCGGCCGCGATCATTTTCATCACCTCGTGTTCCCGGTCTGAAAGCAACTCATGCAAAGGCTTGTCGCCAGGCTCATCGAGATTGGCAATCAGCTGCTCGGCAAGGGCGGCACTCATGTAACGTCCGCCGCCCAGTATCTTCTTCGTTGCAAGCGCCAGGTCTTCGGTAGCGCTCTCCTTATTGATATAGGCGGCCGCGCCGGCACGCAGACAGCGTACGGCATACTGCTCCTCCGGATGGCAGCTTAGGATGATGACCGGCAATCGCGGGTATGCGTGCTTCACATCCCGCAGCACGTCCATGCCGCTGCGTCCGGGCATACTGATGTCCATCACCAGCAAGCCGACTTTTGCTTTGCTCAGGTGGCCCATTACTTCATCGCCATTGCCTGCTTCACTGAAGTCGGCGCCGGGCAGAGCCTCCGCGAGAATCCCTTTCAGGCCGCGGCGCACAACGCCATGATCATCCGCTATAAGGATGTGCATATTTCCTCCCTCTCAGCACGTGGGGTATCAACGGGAATGCGGATAGTGACAGTTGTCCCATGACCGGGAGAACTTGAAATCTGCACGTCGCCTCCGCAGAACTGCGCTCTTTCCCTCATGCCCAGCAGTCCAAGGGACCCAAGGGTGTTCGATACGTCGGGTGCACAAAAACCGATTCCGTCGTCTTCAACAACCAGCAGGATGTACTCATCTTCCTGTGACAGGTCAACGCGCACCGACTTAGCCTGCGCGTGCCGAATCACATTGGTAAGACACTCCTGGAAGATGCGGAATGCCGCTGTGGCCCGGTCCCCATCCATGTGTAAATCCACTGCGGGCACTGTGACCCGGCACGCGATGTCGTTTCGGGAAGCAAAGTCGCTGCCCTGCCATTCAATCGCAGCCGCCAGGCCCAGGTCGTCCAGAACTCCGGGACGCAAACCGCTGCAAATGGCGCGCACAACCTTCACTCCATCATTGATTGACTGGATCGATTCCGCAAGCCGAATAAGAACCTTGTCTTCCGACTGCGGCAAATGGCGCGCCATCCAGGTCATGTCCATCTTAATCGCGGTCAGAATCTGCCCGATCTGGTCGTGCAGTTCGCGAGCCACCATCTTGCGATCTTCTTCGCGGACCGATTGCAGGCGTTCAGCCAGAGCTCGCAACTGTTCTTTCTGCAACACGAGCAAATCTTCTGCAAGCTTCCGTTCCCTGATGTCGCTGTTCACTACCAGCACCCGCGGCGGATGGCCACGCTTGCCCCATTGCAACGCCCAGCGGCCGGATACGTTGATGCGCCTGCCGTCGGAAGCGGTCTTGATAAGGTCCCCCTCCCAATGTCCCATCTGCAACAGCTCTGCCCGTATCTCCGCGAACGGTTGCGTAAGGTCAGTATGCAGCAGTTCGTGCGCGATCCTGCCCACTGCCTGGGCCTTGGTATATCCCAGCATCACCTCGGCGCCGCGGCTCCAAAACAGGATCCTGCCTTCCATATCGATGATGAAGACCGCGTCCTGCGTGAGTTCCAGCAGCGCAGCCTGCTCCGCCGTTGCAATCTGCTCCGTTCGCCGCTCTGCAACATCCCGGAACACCAGCACAACGCCTATGACCTTTCCTTCGCCGGCCAGAATAGGCGCGGCGCTATGCTCAACCGCAACTTCACGGCCATCCCGTGTCACTAAGTCAACATGGTTGGCCACTGCCAGAACCCGCTTGTCTGTGAGCACGCGGATCACTTCGTTATCCGCAGTTTCTCCGGAAGCTTCATTGATGAGCTTAAGCACATTTTCGATCGGCTGGTTGAGAGCCTCCTCGGGTTCCCAGCCTGTAAGAGTGGCGGCCACCCGGTTCAGGAACGTGATGCGTCCGTCGCTGTCTGTCGCGATGACAGCCTCGCCAATGCTGCCCAGCGTTGCTGTCCATCGCTCTTCGCTCTCGAGTAGATTGGTCCCAAGTTTCTTCACATGGTGTCGCGTGAACAGGGCGAGGAATACGCCGGATCCCAGTCCCAGGATCAGGCAACTTGTAACCATCAGGAGCCATCGCTGATGCGCAGTCTCGACACGCTGGATTCGCAGTCTTTCTTCAGTCCCCTGAAATTCCGCAACCTGCCCTCGAAGCGTATCCATCTTGCTTTTTCGCAACTGGTTTTCAAGTAGAGTCGGGTCGGCCTGTCCCGCGCGGCGAAGAGCGATAACCCGGCTGTCGTACTCTTCTGCCGCCTTAAAGCCGGAGTAGATGTCTTTCAGTTTCAGTTGTTGTGGCGGATTGTCTGCCACCAACTGATTCAAGGCATGGAACTCGGAGTCGAAACGCCCGGTGCCCTCGATGTAGGGACGAAGGAAATTCTCGTCGCCCGTTGCGATATATCCGCGCTTTGCCATCTCCATATCCACAAGAAGCTTTAGAAGGTGCCCGGATTGGTCGAGGACCTGATCGGTTTGGTCAACCCACTCCAGCGATCGATTCAAATCGAATGTTTCCCACAACAGCAATCCACCAAGCCCTGTTGTCACCACCATAGGAACCACGATGACTTGGCGGATCAAGGTTTTTAATTTCGCGTATTCCATCGGGACCGATCGCTCTTTTCCGGAAATCAAATAAGGCCTGGGTTCACCCACGGCGATTAAGGCCGAGCCGGCAGGGGCAAAACTGGCTCGGATGGACTCATTGAGCGCGCGGATTCTCGCGTCTACAGGGGCAACCCTCTAGCGTTTCATAGTTGAGCGGAGAAAACTGTGCGAAATTGCTCGCTTTTGGAGCTGCTTTCAAGCCGAAATGTGGCCTGGCACGCATCGCTTAGGCTTCGAGTGGCGCCACTCAGAGGTTCTCCATGCGTGACTCAAGTCACTTTGGACAACGCATGCCGATAATACGATGAAGCCGTGGGTATAATTCAACCGGCACTTGAGCGGGGGAGGAATTCCGATGGATCTGGGTTTCATCGAAAGCAAAACATACGAAGAGATTTGCGTCGGCGATACAGCAAAGACAGAGCACGTCCTGACCTCGGAAGACGCGATGGCCTTTGCCTCGATCTCCGGTTTTCACTCGGTTCTCAGATCGGATGAGCTAATTGAGCGTGCCGGGGGCGTGCCTCCAACAGGCCCAAATATGTGGTGCGCTTCGCTTGTCTCCGGCCTCTTCAGCATGAATATTCCCGGACCCGGATGCACACTCACCCACATTGCGCTTTCGTTTTACAATCGGATCCGTGTTGGAGATCGGATTCTCGTCAAGGTGCAGGTTACGGCCAAACAGGATGCCACAAAGAGCATCGCGTTTGATTGTGAAGCAGCCAATGGCGCCGGAACACCAATCTTCTCGGGTACCGCACACCTCCTTGCTCCCCAAACAAAACTGCGCTGGTCCACGCTGCCCGTGCCTCAACTCATCGTCAACGATCCCTATCGCCGCTACCATGGCTTAATTGCGAGGGCGACCTCAAAGCCTGCCGTCAAGACCGCGATTGTCTGGCCGGGCGACGAAGTATCGCTCGGCGGCGCTATGCAGGCATTCAAAGACAAGTTGATCGTTCCTGCTCTTGTCGGCTCTGAGCCAAAAATCCGGAGCCTCGCCGAATCCATGCAACTTGACCTCGGTGAAATCCGAATCGTAGACGTCGCCGATAGCCGCACTGCCGCCGTGCGCGCCGTGGAGATGGCGCGCAAGACTGAAGTCCAGATGCTCATGAAAGGCTCTCTGCACACCGACGAGCTCATGAGTGCCGTCGTTTCACGCGAAGGCGGAATGCGCACCGGCCGCCGCATCAGCCACGTGTTCGCGCTGGACGTGCCGTCCTATCACAAGACCCTTTTCGTCACCGATGCGGCAATCAATATCCAACCGGACCTCGAGACAAAGATCGACATCCTGCAGAATGCCATCGACATGATGATCGCCCTCGAAGTTGAGAAACCGAAGGTGGCAATCCTCTCAGCGGTTGAATCAGTGAACCCCGCCATACCGTCCACCCTTGACGCTGCCGCCCTGTGCAAGATGGCCGACCGCGGGCAGATTACCGGAGCGGTCGTCGACGGTCCGCTCGCATTCGATAACGCGATATCCAGCGAAGCCGCTCGTATCAAAAAGATCAAATCGCCCGTGGCGGGCGACCCCGATCTCCTGATGGTTCCCAATCTCGAAGCCGGCAATATTCTTTTCAAGGAGCTTCAATACCTGGCGGGAGCTCTGGCCGCGGGAGTCGTGGTGGGGGCTAAAGTCCCCATCGTCCTTACCAGCCGCGCTGATGGAGAATTGGCGCGAATGGCAAGTTGCGCCCTCGGCGTCCTGCTCGCAAAGCCCGCTCCCAGCATGGCTTAAGCAATCGGGCGCGAACCGTTGCCTTCCCTCGTGCTAGTCAGGCAGAACTGTGCCAGAAGAGAGGACGTGGTCATTATTGAGCATCTCTTGTCGTCCCCATTGCTTCAATCTGATCTTGGTTCGTTGATCTGCCGCACGCGCATGGGCCCGCTCAGCGAAATGATGACAGAATCCGGGAGTCAGATCCCGGGCTGAAGGAGATTAAAGATGCTCATCGTACTCATTATTGTGCTGGTGCTCGTATTCGGCGGGGGCGGCGGCTACTACGGCCATCGCCGGTGGGGTGCCGGCGGCGGAGCCGGAATCGGGCTCGGCACAGTGCTCCTCATCCTTCTCATCTGCTATCTGCTGGGTGTCATCTAACCGAGCAAAACGCCAGAAAAACTTGTCGCCCGGAGATGCGGTTCATTGCAGCAGGAACCGCAAACTCCACGGTGCAAGCTCTACCCATTCGCTTGCTGGGTTATCCAGCTTTGCCAGCCCCCGCCCTACTGCGAAGTTGCGTCTTGCAACGCAAACCAGTAGTACCGTCGCCAGCAAAACATGCAACGGACCGGCCGCAGCGCAATCATCGCCAGCAGGCTGTCAACAGGCCTCAGCTCGGCCGGTTTGAACTTGATCGAATTGCAGCGCGGGCACTCCCGCCTAAGCCACACAAAGTGTGGTACCCACCCAGGCCAGGTCCGATTTGAGAAATTCATGCAACACCTCTAGCGGCTGGAAACAAGATTTCGCTGCTGCGTGTTTCCTTCCAACGGGCTCGAGTTGGCGTCGAGCCATGCAAGCGACGAACGTATGCTTCCGGTGGCCAAAGCCATCGACGAATCCGCAGCACCGTAGTAGAGATTGATGGTGTCTCCATCATCGCCAATCGTTTGGCCGCAGGGAAACACAACGTCCTTTACGTCCCCACCGCGCTCATATGCAGCTTCAGGACCGAACATCCACGAGTCTCCGCGCTGCAGACAAACCTCCGGCCGATCCAGGTCAAACAGCGCCAGGCCGAGGCGATAGATGCTGCCCGAGGCCGTCTGCCGAACACCGTGATAGATCGTAAGCCATCCCCTGGTGGTCTCAATTGGCGGCGAGCAAAGGCCAATCTTGTTCGCGTCCCACCACCCGCCGCGGCGCGCCTCCATAATAATCTTGTGACCGCCCCAGTGACGTAAATCGGGCGAATACGATATCCACATATGCGCGCCAAGCGTGGTCACTGGACGGTGAATCAAAGCCCAGAGGCCACCGATTCTCCTCGGCAACAGGGCGGCATCTTTGTCCTCCGGCTGCATGATGACGCCATATCTCTCAAAGCTCTTGAAGTCCTTGGTTAGAGCCAGGGACACTCCAGGACCACCGCGTGCATAGGACGTGTAAGCGATGGCGTACTGCTCTAGCTCCGGCACGTATGTAATGCGCGGATCTTCGATGCCCCAAAGTTCTTCAGGATAGTCGCGAGGATTCGCCGGCAGCGTCGGCTTCAGATCGATCCGCCAGCCATCGATTCCATTTGCCGACCGTGCAGCGCACAGGTGCGACAGGCCTCGGCGATCTTCCACGCGACAAAGCAGCAGGGTATCTCCATCGGCGAGCTTTGTTGCAGCCGCATTGAAGACGCTGTTGATTGGGTAGGGCCAGTTGTTTTGAGTCAGGATCGGATTGGATCCACAGCGAGTGAACAAGGGAAGCCCTGTATGCGTCTCCACGTGAGATTCAGAGGAGCCGCAATCTGGATTTACAACCGGTAAAGCAATGGTGTTCAAGAAGTGGAGCTCATTTCAAGATGCCGTTCGCGTGCGTTTGTCACCTTGGCCTCGTGCATTTCCAGCAAGGCCATCAGGAAGGAAAGCGTTGATTCCGCTCCCTGGTTCTCGTTAATGCGATCGGGATGAAGGCCGTCTCTGCAGCCGCCTGTCGTCGTGTCGTACAGCGGCACCTGCAGGTCATTCTTCCCTAGAAACCAGCGGAAAACCCGTTGCGCCTCCTCAAACCATAGTCCTTCTTCAGTGAGTCTGTATACCTCGAGACAGGCCGATATGGTCGCGCACGCTTCAACAGGCTGCTGGTCAAAGCGTGCCTTTTCACTCCCTTCGACAAAGAAGCCGTTGGATCCGATGGGTACAAAAATCTCCGCATCGTCACGGTGCTGCTCACTAACAAGCCATTTAAGCGAATCCATCCCAACTTCAATCATCCTGTGGTTGTCGCTGCGCCACCCAGCCAGAATCAGTGCCTGCGACAGCCTCGCATTCGAGTAGGAGAGGCTCTTCTCAAACCACCGCCAACTCGTCGAGTGGGTCCGCTCATAGATATCAAGCAATCGATTCGCGAGCGCATTGCGCGCACCCTGAATAACCCTGTCTCCAGGAAACCAATCAAGATACGCCTGCATTCCTAGAATGCAATATGCCCAGGCGCGCGGACTGGTGAACGTATGCGTCGCGGGGACTGCCGCTTCAAACAGCCTTCCTGCCGCGCCACGCAAACCCGCATTGCGGGAGTGTCCCAACACGTTGCCCAGCGACCACAAAGCGCGCCCATGGCTGTCGTCCGAGCCACAATCCTCCAGCCATTTGCGGTCATAGCTGAGAAAGTTTCTGAACCGCCCCGTATCGTGCTTGAATGCAAGCCACATGAACGCCAGGTAACGATGAGACAGATTTGCGAACAATTGTCCTGCGCCGTTGGCGTGGCCTTCATCCAGCAAAGTTGACACGATCAGCGCACGCGCATTGTCGTCGGTCGTATAACCTTCGCTTGAATTGGGCACTGAGAAAATTGCATGCTGCAGCATCCCGGTGTCATCGGTCATCCTCAGCATGTGATCCGTATTCAATGACGGCAAATAGTCGCTTGCATCCATGGCCACGTCGTCCTTGTGCGCAGCCCTGGGGCGCAATGTGCGCTCGAAGCGCGCGCGCTGAAAGCTGGCCATGTATTTTTGTGCGGCCTTCGGCCAGATCGTCTCGCGTGAGTGCAGGTAGGCCCGCTTGCGCATCGCATGCCGCTCACCATCGTTATCCAACAGATGCAGCACAGCTTCAGCAATGGCAGCAGGATCTTCAAATGGTACGATCACGCCTCTCTTATCCGCGAGCAACTCCTTCGCGTGCCAATACGGCGTAGAGATGATCGCCTTCCCCGCGCCCAGTGCAATGGCCAGAGTTCCGGAAACAATCTGAGCCTCCTGCCGGTAAGGTGTAATGTAAATATCCGCCGCACCCACATGCTCAACCAATTCCTCTGCACTCACAAACCGGTTCACAAGGATAAGGTTGGATGAAACCCCAAGCTCGTCGGCCAGGGCAATCAACTCTTCCCGGTATCGCTCGCCTTCACGCCGGCGTATATGCGGATGCGTCACGCCGGAGACGATGTAAACCACGTTGGGATGCCGTGCAAGAATTCCCGGCAACGCTCGAATCACGTTTTCAATCCCCTTGTTCGGCGATAGCAATCCAAAGGTCAGCAGCACCGACTTGCCTTCAACACCGAACTGATCCTTGAAGTAATTGGGATCCATAAACTGGAAATCGGGCACGCCATGCGCAATCACATCGATCTTTCCCGTTGGGACGCCATATACCTCAATCAGGAATTGCGCCGCCTGCTCGCTCATCACAATCACTCGATCGGAAAGCCGCGCGACCTCCTCAAGAACCATCCGTTGATCCTCGTCCGGCTCGCGAAGAACGGTGTGGAGCGTGGTCACAACTGGCATCTTCAGTTTGCGTAAAAGTGTCAATATGTACTGGCCGGCAACGCCGCCATAGATGCCGTATTCGTGCTGAATGCAGACCAGGTCGTTGCCGTTGAAATTGAGAAACTCCGCAGCCCGCTCATAGCTTGTCAAATCCTCCTGCTCAAGCTCCAGACGCACCTGGTGCGGATAATCGTAGGCTGACTCAGGATCATTCACTGGAATCGCAAAGAGCCGATCGCTTCCGTACTCCGCCGCCACAGCGTTGCATAAATCCGTCGTAAACGTAGCAATCCCGCATTGACGGGGCAAATAGTTGCCGACGAAAGCGATGCGTGTAGGCAAGGGCAAGCTGCAACCCGCGTGCAGAGGCTGCACAGGAGTATTTGATTGAGCCCTTGAAAAGCTTCCGTCGGGATTGGCGCCATTGTGAGTCATGCTGCCTGCTTTCGAATCAAAGTGTCTGCAGCGCGAACTTGTGCAGTGTGCAGCGGCCTCGTCAAAGGCCGCCGCAGAAGTCAATCCGCTCTAGCGCAAGCTTCCCGTAGTAACGTTGGCAGGGCTGCCAATTACATCGCCGGAGACAACTAGTTCCACTCTCCGGTTCTCCTGGCGCCCGGCCGAGTTATCGTTCGAAGCAACCGGCTGGCTATTGCCGTAACCTATTGAGCTCACCGAGTTCGACGTCACGCCCTGCACCACCAGGTAGTCGCGGACGGCCCCTGCGCGGTTCTCTGAGAGCTTCTGGTTCATGTCGTCGCCGCCCACATTATCGGTGTATCCGCCAACCTGAATATTGAGGCTTGGATAAGCAATCAGGATTCCGGCAACCTTCGCCAGCTTCTCCCGCGCGCCGGGCTTCAACGAGTACTGTCCTGTGTCAAACAACACATCGGACATGCTGACAATCAAACCGCGGGCACTGTCGCGCGTTTCAAGAATCCTATTCAGTTGCACTGACAGTTGAAGGCGAAGGGCCGCCTTATCACTGTCAGCTTGGTTCGCTGTCTGCTGTGCAAGCAGGCGAGCCTTCTCCGCATCGGCCTGCGCCGCGGCAATTGCTGCCGCCGATGCTGTCTGGTTCGCCGCCATGTCGGCTTGCGACTTTACCGCGTCAGCCTGCGACTTAGCTGCTTCGGCCTGCGCCCTGGCTGCGTCCGATTGCGCCTGCTGCGCCACCAGGGCGGAGTTTGCTGCCTGCGCTTGCGACGCTGCCTGCGCATCGCGCGATGCCAGCCGCTCGTTTTCGCGGCGCATCTCCTCAATCTTCTTTACAGCGATTTCGCGCGCATCTTCCGCGGTCTGCACCGCCTCACGCGCAGCGGCAATCAGCGGCTTCCTGTCCCCATGCCCGCCAATGGCATAATCATCGGTGGTCTTCATCAACTGCACAGCATGTTGATAGCTTTCGTCGGCGTACTGCTCCGCACCCTCTGATTTAGCGATGCGCAACGCATTGCGCGCCTCGTAGAATTCCAGCGGCAAATTGGCATTCAGCACCACGGGATCGAACTTGTAACCGGTGGGCAGATACCCGCCGCGTTCCATCAACTCATACTTCGCGTCAACTTCTTCGCTGGTTCCCTTGGTGTCTGCCCGAATCACATTCTCGAGCACGACAACGTTGCTCGGCTGGCGCACCGCATAGTACGGCTCGGCCGTAACAATCAATGCGAATGCCTGCAGGTCAGTGGTTGCCGTCAGCTTGCTCCGGTCATTGCCGCCCACCAGCACCTCGCCAAGGTTCACTGCGCGTCCTTCAGGAGAAATAGCCCACAGCACATAAGTGAGGTATTCGCTGCCGAAACTTGTCGGACTTGAAAGGTTAGCGAACTCCGCTTCCACTTTCATGGTGCCGCGCTCGCTGCGCACCCGCGCTGTTCCTTCGGCCGTAGACATCAACGGGGTCCCGGCAAAGCCCACTTCGGAGGTTCCTTGGCGATGCCGGTAATTGACTGCTTGCACCGTGCGGCTGATAACAACCACGTGAAACATCGTCGAGGGCGCGTTCGGCTCGACCACTGTCACTTGCGAGTTAGCTTGGGCAACGGCGCCCAAACTCAGTACACATCCGAGTGCTGACAAATAAATGCTTTTCACACGATCTCCCGCGGGCAAATCTCTGCCCTCCTGCGTTGCGTTGCGTTTGTTTTGCCTGACGGAGGCACTCGCCCTTTATTGAGGGCGGGCAGTAGAAGCCGGTGCGCTGACATCTCAGCGGGACACGCGTCCGACGGCCTTGTTTAGCTCATGAGCCCGTGGATGAGAATAGCCGTCAATCTTTCTATCGCCATTCTTTCAGTCCTCACATCCGGCTGCTGTGCAACAAAGCTCACTCTCCACTCTTTGTGGCGCATCGCCTTGTCTGCCTCAGTTTGTCCGCCTCATTCGCACATGGTCAATAAAGAACAGCCTCGGCTCTTGAAGAGGGAGAAAAATGGTCTCCAGCCGAATGAATCACGCGGCGAGGAGAGTCTCATGCCTGAGGGCCATGCTCTGTCTTCGATCCCCACCAGGATCTTGTTGCCAATCGACTTTAGCCCGTCGTCTGAAGCCGCGCTGGAGATGGCTTCTGACCTTGCTAAGCATTTTCAAGCCGAGCTCTATCTTGTGAATGTTATTCCGTTCTTCCCAACCACAACTCTGGCAGACTTTATTCCGGAAGAGTCGTTTCTTCAGGACGCAAGATCCACTGCCGAGCGCAACTTGGCGAAATGCCATCAGGCGCTTACAGAGAGAGGAGTCAAGTCAGCCTCCTGCGTCGAAGTTGGAAATGATGTGGCAGGAAACATCATGGACGTAATCGATCGGGAGCACATTGACATGGTTGTAATTTCCACGCACGGCATCACGGGGTGGCATCCGCTGGTGTTCGGCTCCATCGCTGAAAAGGTGGTCAGGCTTGTTCAATGCCCGCTGCTGCTCCTTCACTCTCCAAAGCCTGACACAGGCACAAAGACTGGGTCCGGGCGGTTGATGGAGTGGTGGTAGAGAAGGCAGTAATCCTGAATCGTCGCGCTCTCCCCGGTCGCGGCATGAGAGAGCAAAACTGACCAGAAGTTCAAAGGATCGCGGTTCATGGTGAAGACAGGAGAAATCAAACATGCCGGAGCCATTTGAGAATCCAGAAGTCACAAAGCTAGAAAACGAAACGGTCTCGGACGCCACAGCACAGAAGCGCATTGAGCGCGTCGCAGAAAAAGCAGCAGAGAAGGCTTCGCACACAGTGAAGGCATACGAGAAAGATGAAAAGCTCTTCACAACATAGAAGCGCGTCGCGATCTCCACAACCCATCTCATAAGTAGCCGCACAGCTGAATCCGGCAGTATGAGACCCGTACCAAAGCGGGTCGAAAGTCCATGGCGACTCGGCGCAGTTGGTTTATGAGATGGGTTCGAATGTCTTAGACTACTTCCATCGATGATGAACTCGGTCGCTGGACCATCGCGGCAATGGAGAACTGATGACTGGAAACAAGCACAACCCCGAAGGAAACAGCAGTGACGCGGGTGAACCTGATCCCGGTCCTTACTGGCGTCGAATGCATCGCGACTGGCGATTCTGGGTAGGCGCCATTCTGATGGCGGGGGCGCTCGCAATTTACATAATCAGCGGAGACCTTGCGTGGGTACCAGGCGGACATCAACAACCGGCTGTGCCTGCAAGCGCGCCAGGTTAAATCTTTGTCGGCGGCTGAATTGAAACCGCACCCGATTCAATAGCTGGAGATGAATTCCAGTGCGCGATCCCCACGATACCAAGCGTGTGATTGAGGCGATCATCGCCTGCCTGAATCCCGATCAACAATTTCGGGCCTTCAAGGTCGATGAATGAGTCGAATAGCCAGAATTCCCAGAACGATAAATTATCTGTGTCACAAAATCCATCCGCTTCCCACTACTCACCGTGCCACGCCCGCATAGGAGCAGGTTGTGGCCATTTCCGGCGCGCCGGAATCGGAAGTCTCCGGAAGCCGCCTGGGAAGATTAGCAGCTATCGAATTGAAATGAGTTCCCCGGATTGTAAGGGTAGGCACCCCCCCACCCTTGCAATGGCCTCCGGCCCGCCGTGCCCCACAAGGGTCCGGCGGGCAGGCCTCACTTTTTGTGGCTTGTGTTGCGGAGCCATCGCAGTTGCCCAGTATTGCGCCGCCACGAAACCCAAACTGGATGTATGCTGAGAGGGTCCAGCTACCCTCTGAACCAACTCACAGTTCATAACCGGGTGAAACTTGCCCGAAAGAGAGATCTGATGCGCGAACAAGATCGATCCTCCCAACATTTCCGGCTGATCTTCGGGTCGGCTTTGGCGGCTATTGCGTTAATCGGCGGCGGTGTTTCCTCTCTGGCGGGGCAGGCTCAGCAACCGCAGGCTCCGGCCACTCCGCCCGCTCCGGCCACTCCGAACGCCACCGTTGCGCCGAAAGCTCCAGCCACGCCTCCTGCGCCTGCGTTCACCGACGCCGAAATGAGCTTTGCCAAGCAACTTGTTGCTATGCATCAAGAGGATGCATTGAAGGCCATTCAGGAAGCGGATGCTGCGCGCATCACGGAGGGGCTCTTTCGCGCGGTAAGACAGATTGGGGTGAAGGCATCGGAGAATGACCCGCACACGGCCCGAACCATCTTCATGGAGGCGGAAGCCGTGGCCACGCGCGCGGGATTGCAGTTGCTGGCCGCGGATTCGCATGTCAACTTAGCCCGCCAGATCTCTCTCGATGGCGATCCTTATGAGGCCATCACCGTCTACAACCAGGCATTGGCCATGTACCTGGCAGCCAATGCTCCGCCGCAGAAACGTGCTGCCACTCTTCTGAATCGCGCCATGTCCTACCTCGATGTGGGAGATTTCCAATCGACGATCGACGACGACAACGAAGCTCTGCGCATCAATCGCCAGCTTGGAGACGAAGTAGCAGTCGCCCGCGCAGAAAACGGTCTCGGTAATGCGTTGCGCGACCTGGGCAGGTTCACTGAGGCGGAAGCAGCTTTTAACGATGCGCTGCGCATTGCACGCGCAAATAATCAAAAGCTGGGCGAGGCCTTCGTGCTCAACAACATATCCATGCTGCACGAGCTTGAAGGCGATTACCCCACGGCGATTAAGTTCTGCGAGCAAAGCCTGGCCATCAAGCGCGAACTCGGCAGCAAATTCAATATCGCCACATCCCTCATCAACCTGGCCGACTATTACGACCTGGAGAAGCGCGACAAAGACGCCAACCGCATGCTGATGGAAGCAGCGCAGATCGGGCGCGACATCAAGTTGAAAGAGATTACGGCCAAGGCCACAGCAGAGATGGGGGTTATTGAACTCGAGCACCATCATCCTGCGGCTGCCCTCAAGTACCTTCAGGAGGGCAGATATCTTGGAGCCGACGTTGAAGACAAGGAGGGCCTTGCACAGACCATCCGCCTTATGGCCGAAGCCGAGTACGATCTCAAGAACTATACGGAAAGCCTGAGGCAAGCCAAGATTGCAGGGGACATTTGCCGGCGCTGGAGTATGGCTGAACAACTGTACAGCGCCGACTACGTAGCCGCTCGCGCCTACCTGGCACTAAAGCAACTGAAGGAGGCGCGCGCCGCTCTTGAGGAATCCATTGCCACCATCGAGCGCATGCGTGACAACGTGAGCGGGGGCGCGGCGGCGCGGCAGCGCTTTATGGAGAAGAGAACCGAACCGTATCGTCTGTTGGCGCTCGTTGCGTCGATGCAGAAGGACTGGCCCGTCGCGCTGAACAGCTCGGAGCGCGGCAAGGGACGCATTCTTCTCGATGTGTACACCGGTAACGGACTCACCACCAACGCTGCTTTGTCCGATGCCGAGCGGGCCCAGGAGGCTAAGCTGCGTAACAGTTTTGTCTCGCTTGACATGCAGGCTGACAGGCAGGCGAGTATGCCGGAAGTCGATCCCACTCAGAAAATGGCGCTCGATGACGCTGTCGACAAAGCCCGGGGCGACCTGGCCGCATATCGTCAGCAGCTCTACGCGCACCATCCGGAGTTGCGTATCCGGCGTGCCGACTTTACCCCTCTTTCCCTGAGTGATATGCAGGCTCTCATTCCTGACCCAGCCACCGTGCTCCTGGAATACGAATTAACCGACAGTGGCAACTACCTCTATGTCGTAACTCGTGGCCTGGGAGAAACAGCCGCGATCCACGGCTACAAACTCGCGGTCACTCATGCTGAACTGGACCGGCGGGTCAGGCAATATCACGATCAGCTTGCCAGCCGCGATCCGGAATTTGCGGCCAACGCGCGCTGGCTTTACGACGCCCTGATCGCCCCGGCACAGGCGCAATTGCGCAATGCCAAGGCAATCGTAGTGGTGCCCGACGGCATCCTCTGGCAGGCGCCTTTTCAAACCCTGCAGCGGCCCGATGGGCACTACCTGCTTGAGCAAACAGCGTTCGACTACGTACCTTCTCTCGCCGTTCTTCAGGCATTGAAAGCCTCTGTCCCACGGCAGCATCCTGCAATCACAGTGCTCGCCATGGGCGATCCGGGCGGCCAAACGCAGGAACAGGCCAATGAAACCCTCGCCGTCGCTAAACTTTACGGTCCCAAAAACGCGCGCACGCTCATTGGCAAAGCCGCAACGCTGGAAGAGTTCCTCAAAACCTCGCCTGATTACGACGTGGTGCACATTGCTGCCCATGGAGTCTTCGACGACCACGAACCCATGTCCTCCCACATGCTGCTCGCATCTTCCAGGGGTACGCCGCAAGCGGGTTGGTTGCGCGCTCGCGAAATTCAGGCCATGCAGCTTGAGGCCGAATTGGTTGTCCTCTCAGGTTGCGAAACCGGCAAGGGCTCGTTTGAAGATGGGGAAGGATTGGTCGGAATGAGCTGGGCCACCCTCGCGGCCGGCGCGCGCGGATCACTGGCAAGCGCGTGGAGAGTCGAGGCATCCAGCACTACAGAACTCATGATCGCTTTCCACCGGAACATGCTGCGCGGGCTCAACAAAGCACAAGCGCTGCGCATGGCCGAGTTACAGGTCATGCACAGCGATAAGTATGCGCACCCGTTCTACTGGGCGGCCTTTGTCCTGATGGGGGATGGCGTCGCCTGATTAAGCGACGCTTTGAGCTGCCCCACGATCGGGCTATTGGGATTCTCTTGCTCCAGCAGATCCAACTGCGCCCGCGCATCGTCCACGTCGCCTGCCTTGGCATAAAGCACGGCAAGAAGAAGATGGCCGTTTGCCGGGCCGTGGAGGGCGCTTTCAATGTCCGCTGCCGCACTGGAAGCCATCACCTGGAATACTGCCTCAGGCTGAGGCGGCGCGGGAGTCCTTACTTCGCCTGTTGAGCTGGATGCGGTCACCGTCCAGGTGTAGTTCTCACCACGCGTCAGGGCAACAGGGCACTGCCAGCTCAGCTCATGCAGCACCGGGCTCTCAGCTACCTTGCGATACCCACCCGCATAGACACGAACTCGGTAGCCGCTGGCGCCGGTCATCGATTCCCATGTGAAAGTGGGCCGATCATCGCTCACCACCCGGTCCACGGGCGAAGTCACCTTGAACAGTGGTGCTGCAGCCGAATCGCCCAGCATGGTTTCTGCCTTGCTTCCGGCCAGTGCGGAAGGCACACTTGCCTCCAGCCGGCCCGTAGCCAGCGCTGCCTGAAGCGCATCCCGATCTTGTTGCGGAAGGCCGTCGGCCCCATGCAGTTGCCCGCCCTTGTCGAGTGATAGTTTCAAGTTGCCATCGCGCAGGTCAGCGCCACTGGCCTGCTGCACAGGCTTACGCGACGGGTGGTAACCAACGAAGGCAAGAACCACCCCCGCGGCAAGAGCTGCGGGCACGACAATGCGAACCGGCCATGGAATCATCACCCGTCGGGCCTTCTGCGGCTGGTTGCCAAGCTGCTGCGCAACTGCCTGCAATGCCTCCACCTGGGCCAGGCAGGCGGGACAATCAAAATAATGCTCCTCGAACCTCCGAGCGTCAGATTCCGGAAGCGTTCCCTGGATGTAGCGCTCAAGACATCGGTCAATCAGGGTTGAAGTGCAATCGGTCATGTTACTTTTCCTACAACATTGTGGTGCAGATTTTCACTTTGTGACTGGCGCCTCACAAAATCAATCACGCGTCGGGTAGCCCGCAGTTTCCGCTGCCGCACCACGTCCGGGTTCAAACGCAGGCGCTGGGCAATGATGCCAGGCTTAAGTCCATCCACAAGAGTCATTTGCAGAATCGATTTGTCCAGCTCGTCAAGGCTGGAAATGGCTTCCATCGCCAAATTCTCCCGCTCCTGTTCCTCCCGTTTCTCCGCGCTCAACGACGAATCCGGCAGAAGATCGGGAAATTCCAGCGACTCCGGTTGGCGAACTGAGTTCCGAAAATGGTTATTGAGACGGTTCCGCGCAATGCCAATCACAAACGATGACAATTTCGATGGCTCGCGCAGTTGTCCCCGCCGCAGAGCGCAAATCGCATCCATCATCACATCCTGTAGGACGTCGGCAGCCAGATCGGGGTTGCGCGAGCGAGCCAGCAGCATCGCCTTCACGGGCCGCAAATAGCGCCCCACAAAAGCGTGCTCAGCTTCACTGTCTCCCTCCTGAATGGCCCGGACCAGACGGTCATTGTCCATGGCTGCATCGGGGGTCCACGATCCAGGGATATCGCTGCAGTTAACGCTCATTGGCACTTTGCTCTATGAAATAGCAAGTGAGAGCATTGTCTCACGGAGCAGGTGCAAAGAGGTGAGGATTCCCGTCCGATGCGGCTCGCGCCTGATGCCCTGGAGAAAGCCGCGCAGCCAGGCCATCCTCGAAAAAGAAAGGCCCGCAAGTTTGCTGCGGGCCGCTCTTGTAAATATGCCGACTCGAACCTGGCATTAGTTTCCGGCTGGGAAAATTCCTTCCACACAGATGGAATACTGCAAGCCCTTCGGGGCAAATGCACGCAGATCGGGAAGCGCAAAGTTGGTAGTACCGTCTCCGCCAAAGGTGATACCGACCAATGAGAAAATGGGAGTATAGGATGCAATTGGCAACAGGCGCCCGTCCGCTGGCAGTGCGCCCGCGCCGTACCCATTGACGGAAAGAACGATGTCGCCGAGGACGCAGTTCGCGCCCGCGGGATAAGTAAACGCGGAGTTGCCCAGCGCAGCTACTCCGCCCGTGGTGCTCAGGTCCGCGGAAATCGCAGTCAGGTTGGCTGGAACGCTTCCCGTCCCAGCGGGCCCTTGAGGACCAGCAGGCCCTTCAGGCCCGGTAGGTCCAGCAGGTCCCACCGCTCCAGCGGCTCCAGCAACTCCAGCAGGACCAGCAGGCCCAATTGGCCCTGCAGCTCCTGTTGCGCCAGTTGCTCCCGCAGGCCCTACTGGACCGGTCGCTCCCGTTGCGCCCGCGGCTCCCGCAGGTCCAATCGGTCCGGCCGCCCCTGTTGCTCCAGTAGCGCCAGCTGGTCCAGCCGGTCCCTGTGGACCCGCAACGCCTTGAGCCCCAGTCGCACCCTTGGCACCGGCCGGACCAGCCGGTCCCTCAGGTCCGGCCACTCCCGCCGGCCCCGCAGGCCCGGTCACGTTCCAGGAATCAAAATACTCGTCGTGCCGGCACTCGCTTGCCGAAGAAACAATATGGACAACCCCGGATCCCTTGGTCACGCACGCGTTGATGACCGCTGCGGACGGAGGAGGCGTGGGGGATGCGTTTGCCTGCAATATGCTGTTTGTCGCTGCCAGCGCCATGGCCGCCAACGCCAACGGCTTCCAGCCTGTTCGAATCGAATAAACCTGTATTGTCGTCATGGGAAAGTAGCCTTCCAAGGAACCCCGGGGATTTCCGTATCCGCATACGCCGCGGATCGGTGGAGGGTTCGCGCATCCCGCTCACGCGGGCATTGTCTGCGCTAGAGTGGGCTGCATCCCTGCTTTGTGACGGCCAGCCGTTGTAATTTTTTATCCGCCCTAATCCGGCTTCCCCGTGTAATGCGTGTGGTGATGCACGTCCGCGTGGTCTTCCAGAGACTCAAGATGCGTCGTCACCTCGGCAGGTATCCCCAGCTCATCCGGCAATCGCTCCTCCAGCATCGTCGCCAGCCTATGCGCCTCGCTCACCATTGTGGTTTCCTTAAACAGCAGATGCACTTCAATAATCTGCCGGTATCCCGTAGTCCTGAATCGCACGCCATGGTACTGAATATTCAGCTCGGAACAAATGCTGTCGAGCTTCTCGCGGATCCTTTTGCCGGTCTCAGGATCGGAGTAATCCAGCAGCCCCACCGCCGACTGCCACACCAGCCGCCCGCCTGACCACAGAATGTTCACGGCCACTGCAATGGCCACCAGGGGATCGAACGGCTTCCAGTGTGTCAGCATCACCAGCCCCAGTCCACCCACCACGCCAAAGCTGGTCCAGCTATCGGTCAGCACGTGTTTGCCGTCTGCTATCAGGATCAGCGAGTTCGTCCTGCGCCCGGTGCGGATCAGGTAATAGCCCAGTCCGAAATTCAAAATCCCCGCCACCAGGATCAGCCCAACGCCCCATCCCAGATGCTGCAATTGCAGTCCGGACATCCATTCATGGATGGACTCAAACAGAATCGCAATCGCGGCCACCACAATCAACGCGCCTTCAAAGCCCGCCGAAAAGAATGTGATCCGCTCGTACCCATAATGAAAATGATCGGAAGCCGGCTTCGCGCTCAACCGCAGGCTGAAGCTGGCAAACCCCACGGCGATGACGTGAATCACTGACTCGGCCGCGTCAGAGAACACAGCCGCCGAGTGCGTCATGAAATAGGCAGTCGTCTTGCCCAGCAGCATGGCAATGCCAAACATCAGGGAGAGGCGCATCGCAAAGTATGCGTCCCTCATCTCCTGTGTGTTCCGCGGGCTGGTCGAGTCTTGCATTTCGTGCCTCGCCGTGCTGGTTCTTCCGCAATAAAGGCCAACGCATGATGGTATGCCTTCTGCCCGACTCTGAAACGACCAATCAGCAAATCTCTCAACAAAACAGCGACCCTCACTACCCAGCCCAATCTCCCACCGCACCGTACCGCGATTTGGTGTGATTTAAATCACTGCAAAGATATCCGACTTAATTTGTCGTATATTGAATGAAGACCAGATTGGTCGTATATCGCCGCCGTATCGAGGGAGCCCCTGAAACAGTCCCTCCGGCAGGAAAACGCCCACAAAAGGAAATCAAAGTGAGTTCGTCCCTCTCCTATCGCCGTTTTTCTGTGGAACTCATTTGTTTTCTGCTTGTTATGGTCGTAGCCGCATGGGGCTCCGTCACCGGCAGCATCTCCGGCACGGTCAATGACCCATCCGGAAGCGCTGTTCCCAATGTGAAAGTGACCGTCCAGGAACTGAATACGGGCCTCGTGTACCGAACCCAGTCCGATGCCAACGGATATTACACGCTTCCCGTTTTGCCGGTTGGACGCTATGACCTTGAAGTGCAGGCCCAAGGCTTTCGCGCCTACCGCCGCAAGCAGATTGTCCTCGATACGAATGCGGCGCTCACCATCAATGTGCCCCTCGAAGTAGGCGGCGCAAATGAGACAGTGAGTGTGAACGACGACGCGCTCCATGTCGAAACCACCGAGACGCAGTTGGGCCAGGTCATCACCGGCCGGCAGATGGAAGCCGTTCCTCTCGATGGCCGCAGCTTCACTGACCTGCTCTCTCTGCAGGCAGGCGTCGCCCCGGCCAGCACAATTTCCTCCAGCACTGTGCAGGACGTAGGCGCAACCACCCTGTCTCCTTCGGGAACCCTGAATCCAGGCACCATTTCAGTGAACGGCCAGCGCGAGTTCGCCAACTACTTCGGCGTCAACGGCAGCGACGTCGAGGAGGACATGAATGCCGGCACCGCGATCATTCCCAACCTCGACGCCGTCGCCGAGTTCCGCATCATCACCAGCAACTTCGATGCCGAATACGGAGAATTCTCCGGCGGACAGATCAGTGTCATCACCAAGTCCGGCACCAACCAGTTTCACGGAGGCGCGTTCAACTTCCTGCGCAACACTGCTCTTGATGCGCGTAACTACTTTTCCCCTACCCGCGGCGCATTCCGCCAGAACCAGTACGGCGGCACATTCGGCGGCCCGCTTCACCGCGACAGGGTCTTCTTCTTTTCGGACTATCAGGGAACCCGCCAGACGCAGGGAATCGATACGGGCGAAATCTCAGTTCCCACCCAGGCGCAACGTGCTGGCAATTTCATCGATCCCTTAACTGGCCGGAGCCAACTTACGGGATGCGTAAGCGGGCCCTATCTGGCAGGCATCCTTTCAAAGGACCTCGGCTCCAATGTGGCCTCGAACGACCCCTATTCCTCGCAGTCGACCGGTTGCACGCCCGGCCGTCCTGCCGTCTTTCCCACTGGAGCCATTCCGGCAAGCGCCTGGTCCGTCCCAGGGCAGCGTTTGCTTCAATACATCCCGGCCCCCGACACTGCCAATGGCTTTGCCACCTCTGCCTATAACCAGACTGTAAACGACAACAAGGAAGCCCTGCGCCTCGACGCAAACACCCGCCTGGGCCTTCTTTCGGCGTATTACTTCTTCGACTCATTCACGCTTGACAATCCCTATCCGGTTGCACAAAGCGGCGCCAGCGTTCCCGGCTTCGACGCCCTTACCACGGGCCGCGCCCAGCTTATCGCCCTTGGCGACACCAAGGCCCTCAGCACAACCGCCGTCAACGATCTTCACCTTAGCTATCTGCGCGACTTCACCAATCTCGGCCAGCCCGTAGGAGGCCGCAACGTCAGCCTGCTATCTCAGGGCTTCGCCAATGCGGATGGCTCCCCCAGCATCGTCGCGCTTGACCCCAACGGCCAGAGTGTCGAGAATCTCAACTTCAACGGCTACTCCACAGGCGCCGCGGCCAATCAACTAATCCAGACCAACAACACCTACCAGGTCACCGACACATTCTCCAAGGTCATCCGCAATCACACCCTCAAGTTCGGCGCGGAGTTTCATGCCGACCAGGTCAATGCCCATGCCATTGCGCAATTCAACGGCAGCTTTGTCTTTTCGGGAACCGAGACCGGTGTCGACTTCGCCGACTTCCTCATCGGCACGCCCAGCCAATACAACCAGAGCCAGCTCAACCCGTATTACGCGCGCAACAAATATGTAGGCGCGTTCGCGCAGGATAGCTGGCGCCTTCGTCCCAACCTGACCCTCAACTACGGCCTTCGTTGGGATCGCGTCGCACCCTGGTCGGAAAAATACAACCAGGTATCCACGTTCGTCGCTGGAGCGCAATCGGATGTCTTCCCCGGCGCACCCGCGGGCATTCTCTTTCCCGGAGATCCCGGAGTTTCCAATACGCTCGCTCCCATCGGCGAACTGAACTTTGCGCCACGCGTCGGTCTTGCCTGGTCTCCGCAGACCGCCGGCAGTTGGGTCGAGAGACTTCTCGGCGCTCCCGGAACCACCAGCATCCGCGCCAGCTATGGCAATTTCTATACCGCAATCGACGCGCTATCCATCGGCGTGTTAGCTGCGAATGCGCCCTATGGCACCACCTACACCAGTCCCGCCCCGCCGCTCTTTGCAACGCCATTCGTCTCGGCGGCCAGCGGACAGAACTACGGCCAGCCATTCCCTTACACCTTCGCTCCGTTGAATTCCTCGCGCAGCCATCCCGACGGAAGTTTTGACTGGAGCAACTTTGTCCCCATCAGCGGCATTCCCGGCTATGACATTCACAACCGTGCGCCCTACACAGAAGAATGGATGCTCTCCGTCGAGCGCCAGGCTGGCCCCAACACGGTTCTCAGCGCCAGCTATGTCGGCACGTCGAGTCACCGCCAGCGCGTTCTGGTGGAGTCGAATCCCGGCAATCCGGCGCTCTGCCTCAGTCTCAGCCAGCCCAGCGAAGTACAGCCGGGAACGCTCACCTGCGGCGCGTATGGCGAGGACACGGTCTACTACCCAATCGCTGGTGGTCAGGTCAACGGCACGCGTGGCCCGCTCGGTTCTAACTTCGGCAGCAATGCACTTCAGTCGAATATTGGCCACGCCAACTACAACGCTCTTGAGCTCAGCGCTCGCCACACCAGCGGACGCCTCGAGTTCTCCGGCGCATACACCTATGGCAAATCCCTTGATGAGTCCTCAAACATCGGCGAGGAAGTGAACCCTTTCAACCCTGCGCTGAGTTACGCTGTCTCATCCTTCGACGTCCAGCAGAACTTCGTCCTCAGCTACGAGTATCAGTTATCCATTGACCGCTATCTGCATCCCAACCGGCTCACGCGTGGCTGGTCGCTCTCCGGCATTACCCGCTTCACCACCGGCTTTCCCATCACCATGGTCAACAAGGGCGACAACTCGTTGATCGGAACCAATCCGAACGGCGTCAACAACAGCAGCATTGACGAGCCCGATTACAACGGCGCGCCGCTGCATCTCAATCGCAATCCCCGGACGAAAGGGAACAACTATTTCTCCACCGCCGACTTCAGCATGAATGCGCTCGGCGATCCCGGCACATCCAAACGCCGTTTCTTCTACGGCCCCGGTGCGGAGAACTACGATACGGCGCTTGCCAAAAAGTTATCGCTCACCGATTCAAAGTCGTTGCTGTTCCGTGTTGAAGCCTTCAATGTCTTCAACCATACCCAGTTCAACGGGCCGGCCT
This sequence comes from Occallatibacter sp., assembly GCA_049514915.1. Classification (GTDB taxonomy): domain Bacteria; phylum Acidobacteriota; class Terriglobia; order Terriglobales; family Acidobacteriaceae; genus Telmatobacter. The sequence continues at coordinate 79,965 of JBEKUP010000011.1, forward strand.
CCGTCGATGGCAACATTGGCAGTTCGACATTCGGCAATGCCATCAGCGCAGCCGCACCGCGCATTCTGCAGGGCGCCTTGAAGTTCAATTTTTGACGCCAGCGATGACCCATTTCCGCGCGCATTGCATAGAAAACAAAATCACAATAACAAATGCATTATCAATAAGTTGCGCCAATAAATCGTGCAAAATCAGCGCATTTCTGCAAAACATGTTCAATTCTAAGCAATCCTTTACTTCGTTTAGTTCAATTCTCGGCAATCGAAACACATCGAAAAGGCTGCCCACAAGGTGCATGTCTCAACGAAATGCAACCACTTGAGCAGCCTTTTCGCATGTTTTGTAACCAGATAGGCCACCTTTTCGGCTATGTAGAACAACCCTCCGATCGCACCTTTTGACCCCTTCCCCATGACTCCTCACCTGCATCCCAATGATCGAAGCAGGCTTTGAAAAGTTATGAAAGGATGGTGGCAAGCGACTCACTTTCCGATGCGGAGGCAACGGGGAAGAATGCTCGACGTTGCCATCATTGGTGGCGGACCAGCGGGGGCGGCAGCGGCGCTGTCGTTGCGCCAGTTGGTCCCGGAGGCAAAGATCGCAATTCTTGACGCCGGGAAGGAAAGTCGATGGAAGCCGGGTGAGACGCTGTCGCCGGGAGCTACTCCAATTCTTGAGTCGCTGGGCTGTTCAGCTGCATTGCAAAACCTGCGTGAAGAGGGTGCGGTGCTGGAGAGTTTTGGAACCCTCGCGGTCTGGGGCGGAGCGGAGCCGTACGAGCATGATTTTCTCTACTCCCTGCATGGAAATGGCTGGCGGCTGGACCGCGTACGCTTCGATGCAATGCTGCTGAACTGCGCCGAGGCCGCAGGGATACAGGTGCGGCACGGTGCGCAGCTAATGGATTCCGCAGAGGTGGACGGCGGCTGGCAACTTGAACTGCAGGGCGCGCGATGCCGTGCGCGATTTGTCGTCGACGCCACTGGCCGTGCAGCGCGCTTCGCCATGCAGCGAGGAGCAAAGCCGCTCGCAGGCGACAAGCTTGCCGGAGTTTTTGTTCTCTATGAGACGGCAAACGCCGGAGACACGCTGATTGAAGCAGCCGAGAACGGCTGGTGGTACTCAACCACGGTACCAGGTTCGACCACCGTGGTGGCCTGGATGAGCGACACGGATTTGATTCGCGAGATGAGGTTGAAGAACGCCGCAAACTGGACCACCCTTCTGACACAGAGTGTGCAGGTGCGGCAGAGGTTGCGGGGCGCGGTGCCTCGAGGAACGCCTATGATCTTCGCGGCGCATTCGCAGAGACTCAGCCGGTTCGGCGGGCGCGCTTGGGTGGCGGCCGGTGATGCAGCCATGACCTTTGACCCGCTGTCTTCGCAGGGAATTGTGAAGGCGCTACGCAGCGGCAAGATGGCATCGTTTGTTGCCGCAGACTTCTTGCTGCGCGGCGCGGAGACGCACGATCGCTACGCCAAGTTGGCGCGCGCGGAATTTGATGAGTACGAGCAGACCCGGCGGGCCTATTACAGGGAAGAGCAGCGCTGGCCGGCGTCGCCTTTTTGGGCCAGACGCCACGCTGTGACTGCGCCTGCATAGCGGGTTCTCTCTAGCGTTTCAGCCACAGCTTGACCTTCTTAATCGCCTGGGGGACTTCAAAGGCCAGGATGCGATCGGGAACCATCTCGGGATTATCCTTGATATCCGTATCGTCCGGGTCGCCGCAATGAAAGATGGGCTGCGGGTGATACTGCATCGCCAGTTGTCCCTGGCGCGCCTGGTCGGTTCCGAAGAGAAGCGAGACAATGAATAGCGCCTCGTCCAGACCGGAAGAAATGCCGCCGCCTGTGATGCGGTTTCCGCTCTTCACGTAGCGCCGATAGTCGTCAACAACCTTGACTGGAAAGAGGCTCAACACAGGTTTGAATGCCCAATGGGTGGTGGCGACGTGTCCATCGAGCAAGCCCGCTCCAGCCAGTAGGAGAGCGCCTGTGCAAACAGAGCACACAAGTGCCGCCTTGGGAGCCTGACGGGAGAGAAAGTCAAGATAGGGATTGTGTCCGGGATGCCCCTGCTCCAGTACGGCGACGGGATTGGAACCGCCGGGTACGAAGAGCAGATCGAGTTGCGGACAATTGTCGAATGTGGCGCGGGGCGTGAGAGCGATGCCTTCAAACGAAGTGACCGCTTTTTTGCTCGGGCCGAGCAGATAGAGGTCCATGCCCGCGAATGTGAATGTCTGAAAAGGGCCGACCACGTCGAGCGAATCGAAGCCATCGTACAAAGGGAAACCGACTTTCAGTGCGGCCATTCAGGCGCCTCCACAGGTTGAACGAAGCAGGCAATACATTCTTATCCCCCAATTTGGTTTTCGGAAATGATAAAGTCTGGCGTCTCCTGGGTCCAGTCCGGAGCGGGCACCACAAACCCGAGTTGCCACCAGATATTGACCATCGTGAGATCGCCAGAGTTAGTATCGGCAGTGGGCGACCAAGCGGCACCGTTGACCATGACAGGACGATGCGCGGGCCACCAGTAGGTGAGCCATGTCTTGTCGGTGAAGATGTCACCGGTGGAATCGGCTTCAATCACGCACCAATTCTCGTAGGTCACATCGATGGGCTGGATGGTGCACTCATTGAAATCGGCCTGCCACGGTACCGCGCTGTACTTTGTGAGGTCACCGGGCTCCAGCCCATTTGCAATGCTTGCCGGCGTATCAGCCCCAGTCACAACGGCGGGCTGACTCAGCGAGCCGGGCACAATCGGGTTGGCGAGATGGATACGATAAGGCTCGCTGTAGATCGCCGGATTGCGCATGATCCAGCAGGTTTCGGCGCCGGGGCAAAACGCACCGCCCAGTCCATTGCCCAATACGCCCCGGTCGAGCGCTATGGCATCTGGCAACGGTTCGGGCTGAATATCCTCTAACTTCTCGTTGAGGAATTTGCCATCGGCCCACTGTCGCAGCAGGAAAAGCATGGTATCGGTCAAGCGCAGGAACTTTGAGGGCACATCGTTTGAGAGCGGGTTGTCGCCACAGAGCAGAGGCATGGCGTACATGGTGCGGTTGGGTATATCGACATCGGAATACAGGCTGTTCTCGCGGCCCGGCTTGCGCAGCACGTTGTAAAGGAAATTGCGGCGCCGGGCGTTGTTCTGGCGTTCTACTGGATCTTCGTCGGGCGTAGGCGGAATGGAGAGCGGTCCAGGGTCGAAATTGCCGCCGGAGCCGGGCCCGCTCTGATGCGGATCGCCACCTACCATGGGGTCGACGTCGGCGACGAACTGGTAGCTGAATGGCCTCTGCAGAATGGGCCAGATATCCCGCCAGAAATAGACAATGTAATCGCGGTTGAACTTGCCGTTGGAGTAGATGAGCGGCGCGTAGTTGGCGGTGCGCACTGCGACGTCGTAGACCAGGTCGTCGATGGTCACGATGTCCACGATCTGTGGCGCGTAGCGCGGATAGCCTGTGACAACCCATGCATGCGAGTCTACGGAGATGGCCTTCTGGATCTTCTGCGCACCAACCGGAAACCCGTCGATGGCCTCGACTTGGATCACAAGCCTGGCGGTAACAGGGCCGTCGGATGTGTCGTCGAACCAGCCATCGTTGTTGGCGTAGTGGTGAATGGAGGGTTGGCCGAAGCCGCGCTCGCAGGAACCGGAGTTACCCATGCCGCCGAGCACCAGCAGGCGGTTATAGCCATCGCTGTCCGTGGTGCTCATCAACTGGCCCAACGTGTCGATGGAGTGCGGCTTCAGTCCGTCGGGTGGAAAAGTCTCCGTGGCGCCGGGCGCGGTGCCGCGCGCGAAGCTGGCGATTCGCTGCGATTTCGTGACCCACGAAACGGTGCGTGGGCCGGGATCGATAATCAGCTTTTGGCGCAGTGCCGGATCGGTGATGTCGGCGTTGCGCAGTGGGTGACTGGGGCCGTAGCCGTGCTCACCCTGCAACTGTTGGAACTCGTACCAGCTGGCCTTCTTGTTGGCGATATACGTTGTCCATTGGACATCGACGAGTTTACCGGTGAAGACCTGCCCGCTTTGCCCCTTGCCGGTGGACTGCGTGGCGCTGACGGTGTCGCCGATCTTCACCTCGCGGCCTTTTGGGTTGTCGTCGTCGTAGACGTAGATGCGGAAGCGGGCGGCTTGGCGGCGGATGCGGTTCTTTGCATCTTTGTACTGTGTGACGGGCTGTTCCACGCCGTCTTTCACAATTGGCAAGCCATCGGGGCCGCAGTCGATGGGCGGTGCGCCGGTGCGCTCGGGCGAGATGTAGAAAGAGTCCGGGCTGTTGCCGACGCGGGCGATGCCGATGGCCGGATGGATCCTGTACTTGGGCGTAGATGTCATGGCGTCTGGTTTCCCCTGTTCGAAGACCTAGTCGTAGAAGTTCAGTGAGACGCCGTCGATGTGCAGGGCGTCGGTGGCCGGTGTGCCGTCGATGTTGAGTACTACCAGCGAGACCTGGAAGTCGGTATCACCCTGCTGACGCAGGCGCGCGACTGTCCCGGTGCAGTCGAAGCGGAAGTTGGCCGGCGTCTTGTGTGGGCGACTGCGATGATCGAATTTGCGTCGAGGCGCGTTCGGCGGCGGATCGCAGTGACCGGGCCCCCCAATGCATAAACCAGTAAACATGCTCTGCGCGCCGACATAGTTCGGATTGTCCTTGATTGGCGTGGAGGCATTTGCGTCAGGCTGGTTGAGGAAAGCGCGGATGAAGAACCCCGCGCGTGTCACGTACTGTACGTTGTGCAGCCGGATCTCTGCGCGTCGATGCGTGGCCGTAACCTGCGGGTGCACGCCCGCGGGCTGCGAAACAAAGCGAGCGATGGGTGTTGCGTTGCTGGCCGTGAACATGGCCGAGGACTGCATGTACTCGTAGCCTAGCTTGGAAGTGGAGTAGGTATCGCCGACCGTCATGGACCACGGCGCGAGCACGTCTGTCGGGTCATCTGGACCACCGGTGGGATGCTGTTGCTGCCACTCGGCCCAGAGGCGGTCGACGTTGGAATGGTGCGCCCAGAAGATGGGATCGAATGCGGTGCGGCCGGCGTTGACCATGTCTCCAGCCTTGGGGTTGTTGATATTCATCGGCTGGGTCGAGTTGCCGTAATTCGGATTCAAACCTCCGGAAAAGTTGTGAATCAGGTTGTGAATGTTCTCCACTGCGCCGAAGAAGTGATTGTCCTCCGGACCGCTGCCGAACTCGAAGAAGCTGTCGAGTTGAAGGATGCGCGTAATGTCGTCGGGGGTCGGGTACGCCTCAAAGATGATGGTGTTATTGCCACCGGGCCACCGCTGATAGTGCCAAAGCGGATTGATAGCTGCGAGTTGCTGAATGATCGCCTGGTCGCTTTGCGGATCGTCGCCCCACTTGATTCCAGCAGCGATAAACAGCCGGTTGCCTGAACTGTAAGTTTGGCCAAGAATCGTGGCGAGCTTGTCCAGCGTGGCTTGCGGCACGCCTAGCCCCTTCAACGCGTCAATGCCCGGTTGGTCGATCCAGCACTGGTAAGCCGGCGGAACATAGCCGTTGTCGTAAGAGATCGTGGATCCCATGTCGGTGATCGAGGCAACCACGTTGTCGCGGTCCGCGGCCCAGTCCCAGTAAGGCAGCGTCACAGTGGGATCGACATCCTGTAGTCGCTGCTCAAAGAAGTAGAGGTATGCGCGGTGCCAAGTGAGGAACTGTTCCCACGAGTGCTGGCATTGGTTGGCGTGGATGCGCGCCCAGTAGCCGAAGCTGCGCTCGTCCTGCTCGTACGCGTCAAGCGACATCATCTGCGCAACTGCATTGCGGAAACGCTGAAGTTCATCCGGGGTGAGGAAGTTGACATTCTTGCGCACCTTCACGCCGCCATTGGATTGGCGCGATGCGTTGATGGGTCTGGCGTCCACGGTGAAGTGTGCGGATCCGCTGGCGAGTGCCAGCGTCTGCGCGGCGGCTGCGGCGTTCGCTTCACTTGTATCAGGAGCGTCGGATGCAGGACAGCCGTCATCAATCCACTTCTCGATGAACTGAATATCCTCAAGCGATACAGCGGTTCCACCCCACGGCAGGCGCGGAAACTGCGAGCCGTCAAAAGGAGCCTGGCCCTTGAGAGCGACGATCAGTCCGGAGGCCGCACCACGCCCGTTTTGCGGAGCCGGCGGCGTTGGGGCCGCGGCGAGCTTTGGCTTTGGCGCATGGCAACAAGGTGACATTGCAGCGGCAGGGGCAGCGGACGGCATAGCGACAAACGCCGTCGCGAACACGGCTGCGGGAGCGATCATGCGCACGCCGTAAAGCTTGAACTCGAGCAGTTCGGCGTGAGGCAGGTTCCAGAAACGGTCATGCCCTTGATAACTGGGGTGAGCGTCACCGGATGCGTCGTCGAGGATCTTCTTGACCTGCTGGTAGCGCGACCATCCTTGCGATTCCGCGGGCGGGTTCGGTGTGTCGTTTGACATATCCCCTCTTTTTAAAAAAACTGGCGCGTCGATTCCTGATTGAGTGCACTTATTTCTGGTTTCTTGAAATGGGCAATAAAACAGGCTTTAGAGCGATCCGGGCAGCGCAGTGCTGCCAAGCGAATCTGCTGTACATCCTGCGCATTTCATCATGCTGCTTCAATGCAGGTGTTTCATGCCCGGCATGCCGAGTCCTCCGTTGGGCTGCGTAGCATCGGGCACGATCTCGATGTTCAGCATCATGCCGGCGTCCTCGTGGTCCAGGATGTGGCAGTGGATGACATACTCGCCGATGTACCGGTCGTAGCGGGTGCGGATTTTGACGTAGTAGTTGTTCTCCACAAAGATGGTGTCGCGGAAAGTGTGCCACATGCCGCAGTACTGGTTGGCAAGGCCCTGGCTGTCGGGAACGATGTCCTTGGTGCAGTGGCCGTGCTCGTCGTAGATCGACTGTTGCGTTCCATCAGGAAGGATGTGAATGACATCGATGACCTCGAAGGGGTTCACGTGTATGTGGAAGATGTGCGGCTCGGCAGCCTGCACCGGGTTGCCAGTGGCCTGAAGAATCCAGTCGTCGGTGGTGTTGACCTGACGCGTGATGTTGACCACGTTGGGATCGTAGGAGACGCCGTTGATCTGGAAGGGCGAACCCGAGGCTGCGGTGTTTATGGCGAAGTTGGCCTGCTGCGGCTCTTCGCGGCGCTCCGGCGGAGCGAGGTCGATGAACGGAGCCCAGGGCGTCAGATCGCCGTTGCGAAGTCCGTCGCGGACGGGCGCGGGCAGTTGGGGATTGGCGGCGTAGAGAGAATCCTCGATGTACTTCTCCAGGTCGCCGGTGACTGGATGGCCGCCGACCACGTGGATGATGCCCAGCAACTGCGCTTTGGAAGGCCCGGATCCGCCGCCGTTGCCAGTGCTCGGATCGAATCGCTGGCTCTGGGGCGCCGCCTGATCGAGCAGGCAGTAGTAACCGTCCTCGGGGAAGACGACCAGGATGTCGCTGCGGTAGCCGGGCTGCAGGTAATTGGCGCCGTCCGAACTGGGCACGTTGAGGCCTTCAAGGTTGTGAATGCGGGTCATGGTCAGGCCGTCGCTGGCGATGGCGAACTGCGGCACCAGCGTTTCCGGCAAGGAGGGACATTCGTGCTGCACTTCGTCCGCCTGCTCCAGGCGATTGCCCTTGAAGCTCGAATCCTTAAGCGCCGTGTCGCTGCCCACCTGCGGAATAGCGCGCACCAACTGCAGGTTGATGGTGTCGTGAACGCCGGCGTGAACGAAGCGCCAGCGCTGAATCTCACCGGCGGGTATGGTGATGGTGGGCTGGACGACGCCATTAACGCTGGTGAAGCGGCCGTTGGTGTCCCAGATGCTCGCCGAGAACAGTTGGAGTTGAAAGTTTTCCAGCACTCCAGGAGTGGCGTAGTTGTCCTTGGTGGGGAGCGGACATGTCCATTCGGAATTGGCCGGGCTGGTTTTTCCTGTCGGTGGGGATAGGACATTGTAGAAGCCGTTCTTGGTCCAGAGCTGCTGCCACGGTCCGCCAACCTGATCAGGCGGGTTGCTGAAACAGGCGTAGGCAAGCTGCTGGAAGAAGAAGAACTGCTCGGCCAGCGGCTTGCCGGCGGGGTCGTGAAGGACAGTGTCGATGTCCGCTATTGGATGGGGATCTTCCTTGGTTGGCGGCGTGTACGGGCGGTTGCCGCGCACCACCAGAATCCCCGCAGCGCCGCTTGAGACATCCACCGCCGTCGAGCCGTGACGATGTGCGTGATACCAGAAGGTTCCGGCCGGATGGTCCTCGGGGATGTTGAACTCGTAAGGGAACTGCGTCTGCGGCAGAATGTTCAGCAAGACATTGTCGCTGTTGCCGGAAGGCGAGACGTGCAATCCGTGAGTGTGAAGATTGATGGTGTTGAAGCAACCCACACCCGGCGGCAGAGCGAGCCCCGCAGGCGGGTTGGGCAGGCAGGTCGGGTCGTCCTTGGGAAGATCGTTGATCAGATTGACGCGCAGTGTGTCTCCAGGGTAGACGGGAATCAGCGGACCCTGTTTGCAGCCGCCGTAGGAGCGCAGGTGGAGTGGGTCCATGTGATTCGGCCAGGGATCGTCCGTGGCCGGATTGAAGATGAACGAGTCGGCGTACATCTCCTTGAGGGTCACGTTGACGATGCGGCCGTCCACCGCGACGGTGGCCTGCTCGCAGGCCTCGGAGGGCGAGGGTTTTGCGGCAAGCATTAGCGCGTTGAGTTTGGCAGTGGCCTGCGGTCCGGCGGGAACGAGGGTCGGCGGAGGCTCAAACTCACGTACCTGCGCTACTGCGGGAAGCGACAGGCCAGCGGCGATTGCAGCGAAGACGAAAGGGCGAACAAGCGATCGATTCATATCTCTCCAACGACAAAACTCAAAGAGTGAATGTAGGTGAGGTAAGCACGCAGCTACGCGCGCACCGCGTAGAAGGATGCGACGACGCCCGCGGGTGCAACTCCTCCTGTGCCGGAGGAGTGCGGAATGGTCCGCGTGACCGAGCCGACAATCGCGGCGCGGTCCAGTGCGTCCGTGCTGGCAGGCCAAACCGGCACCAGCCAACCGATGTAGTCGTAAATCCATTCTTCGCCGCCCACCAGGCCCTTGCCCTGAAAACGCACCTGCGTCGGCGAGCCATAGGAGCGCGAGCCGCGAAGGGCCAGCGACCAGCCTGTGCCGCCGATGGTACCGGTCAACAACTCCGGCGGCCCGTCTGCAATAACGATGGTGCCGACGCCGAATTGAAGCTGGTCAAAGGGGATCGAGGCATCCGGCTCGTTCAAAAGACTTCGATAGGTCCAGCTTCCTGTTAATGGGTTTTCTGCCATCCGTCACTCCTCATTCGCGGGAACAAGAGAATAGAGCCTGTGCTCAAACACGCACACTCGTCGCGTGGCCTCGCAAGGCGAGATTTCGCTGCGGTGTTCGCATCCAGTCCCGCGCGCCTGGCGAATTCGCCTGGTCTTGCGGACACGATAAGGATCAGCCGCGAACATCTATGCGCTCGCAAGCATTCGCAGCCGACATACACAGGATGCGTGATTATGACTGATTCCAGGTTTTCGGTGGGCCGGGGAAAATACGGGATCACAATGCAAGTTCGTGATTAGCAAGACAAAGCTAGCATACGAACAAATGCAAGACAAGAGCATTTTTAGGAAATCTTCTGCGCGTGCAGGATGCCTGCCCACGCTGCGATAGGGCCGGGTGGCGAGCTCCTTGTCCGAGACCTGTGTTGTCTCGGTAGGCGCCAGAAAAGCAGAAGAGATTTGCGCGGACCAACAAGCGTTTCCGTCTGGGAACGGCATCGGCTGGTTGTACTCATCCCGGTCGATCGGCTCAAACGGAGAGTTTTCCGGAAGTTCATGTTTCGCCACATCGGTATCTGCCACTTTCACTCACTCCCATTGCAGATTTGCTTCTATTTCCTGATGAGCATCGGCGTGGCGCCTGCGGTTGCGGTGAAGGATGACACGCTCTTTGCGTGATGGCACGACCACGTTCGGCACTGTGTGTTGAGACTAGAAGTCCTTGACCGCGTCGTAGAGTTTCTGAAAGCCGCTGGCAAAATAAGGGGAGATCGCGATCTGCGGGTCAGTGTGCCGCGCGGCGTTGAGGCCGGAGACAACGCCTAGTCTTCCGGTTTCGCACCAGGGGCCGCCGCTGCCGCCCGACGTAAAGTTATTGGCTGCGTAGAGGCGGTTCTTCTTTGTCCGGATGAAGTCTCCCACGCATTTCCACATTCGTTTGCCGTTGAAGTCGTAGCCTGGGACGGGCTTGGCCGGGTAGCCGATGGCCGTGAAATTCAGGCCTGGCAAGATCCCCGCATCAAAGGCCAGCGGCGGCTCCGTCGTGGCAAAGCTCACCGTTACTACACAGGCCGCCATGTCGAACTCCCGCTTCGATGAATCGAGCCAACCCTTGAGTGCGTAGACCGACGCAACGGTATAAGTCGGAACCACGTTGTTGTTGTACCTTGGAGCGATGGCTGCCCAGGTGACCCAGCCGCCGAACTTGGGATGGTAAACGCAATGTCCAGCCGTAAAGAACGCTCGGCGAGCGCCAACCCATCCGCTTCCCACGATCTTCTTGCCTCCCATAATGGCCCCCATCTGCCCCACGCTGCGGTAGGGCGCAGAGACGAGTTCTTCGTCCGTGACTCGCGTCACCACGGGAGGCTTGATCGCCATTGGGAGGTCTTCAAAGGGTGGTTCCGCGTCGTCGTCGGGGAGGGGAACGGGCTCCGAGAAATCTTCCCAGTCAATCGCTGGAGTGTTCGGTGCTGTCTTAAGGTCGTGCTTCACAACATCGCTGTCTGACATTGTCTACGGATTCCTCTACAGATCCATTGAATGAAGAAGGTTTGCAATTCTCGTCCGGCGCACGCTGCCGTGTTATAGGTTTTTGACTGCGTCGTAGAGGTTCTGAAAACCATTGGCAAACAAAGGCGACTGAGCAGCATTTGGATCGTTCTTGCGGTCGGAGGTAAGGCCGGAAACGACCATGTTGTTATCTGGCTCGCACCAGGGACCTCCGCTGGAGCCACCAGTGAGGTTATTCGCTGCGTATTGGAAACCGCCCCCAGCGCTGATTAAATCGCCCACGCACTTCCACATCCTCTTTCCATTGAACTCGTGGCCCGGAATGGGCTTGATGGGGTAACCGATGGCGGTGAATTTCAGCCCTGGCAGAATCCCTGCATCGAAGGCGAGAGGGGGTTCCGTGGAGGCAAAGTTCGTGGTAACCACGCAGGCGGCCATGTCGTATGCCCAATTCTTGGAGTCGACCCACCCTTGAGCGTATAGACCGATGCCACGGTAAAGGCGGTATCCACGCCATTGTTATACCGTGGGGCAAAGCCCGCCTGCGTAATCCAGCCGCCGTAATCGGGATGATAAACGCAATGCCCCGCGGTGATGAATGCGCGCCGGGCAACCACCCATCCGCTGGCGGTTTTCTTCCCGCCTCCGATCACCACTCCCATTCTGCCCACGCTGCGGTAAGGCGCCGTGACCAACTCCTCGACTGTAATTCGTGTGGTGACCGGAGGGGTGTAGTTCAACTTACCGGGCTCGATCAAGAGATCTCCCCCGCCGCTCGGGAAGGGAACGGGTTCCGTATACTCCTCCCAGTTCGTCTCCGGGGCATTCGCTGTTGTTTTCAAGTCGTGCTTCACCACGTCGGTGTCTGCCATGGTCATTGACTCCCTTCGCAGAATGTTCTCATGCTATAAGTCCTTAACCGCGTCATAGAGATTTTGAAAACCTTGGGCGAAGAAAGGGGACTTGCTGATGGGTTGTTCAAAATGTTCTTCATCGCGCGTGGAAGTGAGCCCGACGATCTCGGAGTTGTCAACTGTGTCGCCCCAGGGGCCACCGCTGGATCCTTCGGTAAGATTGTTGGCGGCGATCCGCATACCATCTTCATCGCGGACGAATTCGCCGATGCACTTCCACATTCGTTCCCCATTGAAGTTGAATTGCCCCGAAGGCCGGGCCGGGTATCCGATAGCCGTAACGCTCAAACGCGGTAAGTCGCTGTTGCTGAAAACCAGAGGCGGCTCTGTGTCAGCGAACTCTCCGGTGATAACGCACGCCGCCAGATCGTACCGAGGCTCTCCCGAATCGACCCAACCCTTGAGCGTGTAAACTGATTCGACGCCGAAGGCTGTATCCACCCGTCTGTTGTACCTTGGAGCGAAGCCCGCCCAGGTGATCCATCCGCCATAAATCTCTCGGTAGACGCTGTGCCCGGCGGTGACAAACGCCCGTTTGGCCACAACCCATCCGGTTGCGGTCACTTTCAATGTCTTGCCGTGCAAGACGAAATTCATCCCCATCCTCCCTATGCTCCGGTAAGGCGCTGTAACCAGTTCTTTGGAGCTGACCCGTGTAGTCACGGGAGGCGGGAGAAAAGCGGGAGACGGTTTCAAAGGCGAATGAGGGTTTATGTCCGGAAAAGGGACTGGCTCCTTGTACTCCTCCCAGTTGACCGGCAAGCCAGGCGACAGGGCGGCAAGATCGCGTTTCACTACATCGGTGTCTGCCATCGGTGGCGGCTCCTTTGCAAAGTGGCTTCGATGTCGTCTTTCTCCACACGTGGCCCTGTCGAGTTACCTGGTTGGTAGCGGAGGATCGATGGACGCGAGCGCCAACTCCAGGTTCCGCGTCCAGAGCAGCGGCATAGAGGGCTTAACCAGATTCGTCATCAGCGTGAGGTTGAAGTGAAGCTTGCCCAAAGTACCCAGGGGAAGCGTGGTCTCAAACCAATGGACGATGCCATCGCTCCAGGCCGCGAGCACCTGATCGAGCGAAGGCTCGGGGCCTGTGCCGTTAACGCGCACCGCGGTAGCTGGCTGCATCAGCAGAGGCAGCGGTACTGGCGGCAGACTGGGATTGAGGATGTAGGCATAGTTGATCTCAACCTGGAGCGTGATGGTTTGCTGCTGGTTGTTCTTGAGCAAATTGTCGAAGAGATTCTTCAATTGCTGGAACAGAGATCGCTTCACCGCATCCCCGGTGCCGAGCGCGGCGATATCGTAAGCGCGTGAAGAATCGACGGTGGGTTGCAGCGGGTTGATGAAGCTCACATCGGAGGTGGTGTAGACGAAGGGCGCAGCCAGACCGACATTGCGCTTGATCGAGGCGACGGCTTGGGCGTTCTGCCGCTGGAAGAGATCGAGCTCGGGCAGTTCAACGATGCGGCCCGGAATCAACTGTCCTTTTTCGGCGGAGAGATACTTGCCCTCTTTGTCCGTATAGAGGAAGCAGAAACGGTCCACGTTGTCGCAGGCTGCACCGGCGCAGGAACTGCCCAGGTAGCGCTCGGCCTTATAGCTGGCATCGCCGACATGCACCCAGGGCATGCCCACTCCCACTGGCCTTGCGCCGACCAGCGTGACAAGCAATGCGCCGTTCTGCGGAGAGCCATCCTGCACAATCGAGCACTCCTCGATATAAAACTGGTAACGCAGTTTAGGATCGCCGGTTCCCAGGCGACGGCTGGCGGGCATCAACAGGCCGCCCTCCCTGGTTGCCTTGTCGGTAATCGCGCGCAGCATTTCGATCGTGCTCGCCAGCGCGACGCCCGCATTGACGACATTTTTGCTTCCTACTTCGGTCTTTGAATCCACCGCGCCAAGGAACTCAATCAGATCGCGCGAGACCTGCGGGAAGGTGGTGATGAATTGCGCCAGCTCGTTGAATGCGCCTTCCAGGCCCGGCTCGGCAAACAACTGTGCATTGTTGCCCAGATTGAATTCCACGGAACTCAGGACCCGGTCCTGTGGATAATGAACCGGCAGCGAGTATGTGAAGGTGTAACTCCAGCGCGTGAGGTCTGAGAGGTTCGGAGCCTCGGGATCTACCACCGGCGTCTGGTCGGTCATCGCTGGGGGGGTGGGGAAGGAGCGCAGTGGCATGGGAATGCGGGCCACGCCCAGATTCCGTTCGAGCGGCCAATCTTCATCGCGAAGTACAAAGCTGAGCCAGCTGGAAGCGACGTACCCTTTCACGCCCTCGGGCCGCGAGATCTGATGCTCAATATCTGTGCCGCGATAAACAAGATCGAGTTCCAGCGTGGCAACGATCTCGCCATTTTCGCCGCGCACATTCTCCGGAGAGCTGACCAGGAACGGAATCGGTGCGGCCTCAGAATCCTTGAGGTCGAGCTTGGGTGAAGAGAAGGTGATCTCACGCGCCACGTCGCGGGCGTCGTTGGGTTTGCGGACGACCCAATTGAGCGGGGCATGCAACGTGCGGCCAATTTCGTCTTTCACCGCCGTCGACACCGTTACCATCGTGCTATCGAACTGAACCTCCGCATTTAGTTCGAGCACTGCGATCTTTTCATCGTCGGAGAGCTTGACGGAGAGAATTCCGATGCTGGGCGTGAAAGTGTAGTTCGCCGGCGTGGTTGCCTGGGTCGCATCCATCGGCGAAGAGAAGTTGATCAGCACGAGGGTACGCATATCCGGGTGGGAGACGGCCGAGAGAATGCGTGGCGTGGCCAGGTCGATTGCGCCAAAAAGCCGCGGCGTGATGGGGTACTGGGGTTCATCCAGCTGGGCACGGACTTTTGCGCTGTACTCAAGCGCCGCACGCGTGGTGTAGGCGGAGGCCAACGTGGTCAGCATCTGCTGGTAGTAGGCCTCCTGCACGCGTGATGCATCCGCGGCTGATTCGGCGGCGTACGCCGGAATCATCCATTTCTTTGCGATGCTGGCGAGCAGTTCTTTCTGGGTCAGCAAATCTTTGAGATAGTTTTTCGATTGCAGCGTTTCGACAATCTGCGTGGCAGAGGTGAACTCGGGCGTGAGAACGCCATCGACGGAGGCAAAGAACTGGCGTCCCCAGGTATCCATATCGATACTGGAGAAATCGATCCGCAGCTTCGGACCTTTGAGTCCTTCGCCGGTGATGTAAGTCGTGATCTCGACACCGGAGTGCGACTGCAGCTCATTGGAGATTGGACGCGGCGCGAAGATGACCGGATTACCGGTGTTGGGAATCGTGTACGAAATGGGAAGCTGCGGTTCCTGCTTCAGCCCTAGCTGCACCACCCAAAGTGCGCTGCCGTTGCGGGCCGAGGTGACGCTACGGCGATCGACGCCGGTGGCGATCTTCCAGCGGACTTGTCCGGGCGTCGAAAGCGCGGTCTGGAAAAGCGCGGCGAACTGCGCCAGGCCGAGAGTCGGGTTCTCGGGACCGCCAGAAACCTCCTTGAGCCGCGGAGAAACGATGGTTTCGCTGCGGGTAATGCCCGGCGTGTTCGCCAAATCATCCAGGACCGAGCCGCCGGTGCGGCGGACGATGAAGGCGAGATTCAACAGGAAGACTTCATCGTTGTTCAGTTGGCCCGTGGAGATGGGCAGTTGAAGGTTGCATGCGCCAGGCGGCGGAGCAACAGTGGTGTTGCCTTGGCCGCGGTCGTCGAGGAACTGATAAATGGAGGTCTTGCCGGATTCGCCATCGAAGAGCCAGTTCCTCACAGCGGTGACTTGCGGGGATGAGAGCGCGATCGGCTTCTGCAACAGGCTGGTCTCGACGCTGAAGGAGACTCCAAACGGATCGTTGAACTGGTAGTACAACTGCTGATAGGTGCGCAGCGCATTCTTCGCGCCCAGGGTAAGGCTGGAAGAAACTGCCTGGTCGCCAATGAAGGAGGCTTGCCCGCTAAACTGGAGTTTCAAATTCGCCGACTCGACCCGATTCACCACCAGCGCCAGAAGGTGATCGAGCGGCAAGTCTGCGGTGAGGTGCACCGTTCGCGCGCTCACATATGTTGCCGCGGTAATGGTGTGGCCTTCGATCGCGTAGTTAACGACAGTCTCCGCCGAGACCTTATCCACATCTTGCGTAAACGTGACGAGAATGCTGCCGGAACTGGGAATCCTTGCGTTGAGCACCCCCTCATATCGGCTCGCGTCAAAGCTGAGGAAGAGTTGGATTTCGGGGTTGCCGGTGGTGGAATCCACCTGATAGCTCGAAGCGATGGAAGGCCACTGTGAGAGGCCGATGAGTGCATCCGTGTATCCCAGCCGCATGGGAGGCTGGTTATAGGGCGGCTTCCCGGCAGTGGGTGAAGTTAGCCCTGTGACCAGCGTGTTGCCATAGAGATCCTGCCAGTCAAATTGAATTTGCAACAGATCACTGACGCCGCGATAAGGATTGTTTGCTGCCGGGGGTAGGAACAACCTTGTCTGCAACGAAGGAACAATCGCAAATTGTGAGAAGGGCACGCTCTGCTGATAGTTCCACTCCTTCACATCGGCCACTGGCGCGGGGATCAGCAGCTTGTCCACGGTCTCTACGGCAGGCTTCGAAGTGGGACCTGCAGGCAAGCCCAGATTACTGGTTCTGAAGTACGGGTTGGCCGCCACGGTATAGCTAAGCAGGCTGAAGTTGTGGGCGAGGAAGATGTCGGCATAACCGGAGGCGTTCAGGTCTGGCGGAATCGGCGGAGGCGCATCACGCAGGGCAAGCAGCGTCTGGACGCCGGGCGGAACTGTGGTCGAGTTTGAAATCGGACCACTCGTTACATCTATCTTCTGCCCCGGCGCAAAGATCGGCGTGACGACGCGGTTCTCCGCATAGGAGGCGAGGGAGGCAACTGCCTGACCGTAATACTCTGCGATAGCGGTGAAACCGCTACTGCTGGGTCCGGTTCCAACCACCACTTCGATGCGCGGCAAGTTGAGCGTGACAGGAAAGACGACCGGGTCAGGCAGTGTTCCGCGATAGCGCGGATTCGCGTCCCGCAATTGTTCGAACGTGATCGAGAAATTATTCTGGATGGCGCTTAGAGACACACCTGGCCCCGGCGGCGGCTGGTAGAGGCCTTCGGTCACGTAGATTTTGGCGCCGCCGGCGAGTGCGCGGCCCGCATTGGCCACCGCGATCTTCGCGGCATCCGCATAGTACTTGAGCGCAATCGCATCGAGCGAACCGAGACCATCTGAATCGAGAGAGAACTCGGTCGGATTGCTCTCGGCAAAGACAACCGAGTTGCCCGTCTCTACCGTCTCGCCGACTGCGACGGCGTTCATGTAGTCGGTGATCCGGTTTTGCGCGGACTGCTGCGCGGGCGCGGAGTAGACCACACTCAGCACCAGGGCTGCTTCGTTGCGATCGTTGAAGAGCCGCTCCGGCAGACCGCGATTCTCTTCGGCGTCGAAATAATAGAGATAGAATCCGCCGGCGCGGCTGATGCTGGCCGTCCACAGTAATTGCAGGAACTCGGCTGGAGAGTTCAACATTCCAAGCCCCGCCTGCTCCGCGGCGGCACGCAGGCCGAAGGCTGCGGTTGGCGGTCGAGTGATGGTTGACAGATTGACCTGCGCGATGCCGAAGGTCAAGCCAGCGGGGGCGTCTGTCTGAATGCCTTCGCTTGCAGGTCCCGTTTGCTCGGGCGCAAAGCCGAGATATACCTTCTGGAAGACGGAGTTGCTCCCTTGCGCCTGCTCGATGATGCGCTCCAGAAGTTGAACTGAGTTTCCGGCTGCTCCCACTAATTCATAAGTCGTCTTGCTGGAAACGCTTGTATCTACCTCGGGAACCCGCTTTACGGAAAATTCAATCGTTGTGGCCCAGCCGTAGCTTCGGACGCCGGTTGTGACCGTCGCGCCGGTGGCCTCGTCGTAACGCGCGATCCTAATGCCGAAGCGAGGCAGCAGCGCGGCCTCGGGGCTGCCGTAAATCGCGGGCCGAGCGAGGTTGATCATTGCGTCGGGCATGCGCCAGATGCGCAGCGAAGGAAGCCCGCCCTGTGCCTGGTCTCCATAGGGCAGAACGACCGGGGCGGCACTCTGCCACAATAGAGAACTCGCGAAGGCGTAGCGTACCGGCTCGCTTTGCAGCATCGGGCCGCGGCCGAGTTTGCGGAGCGAGATCGCGGTCGCGCCGGAGCGCGCCGCATCGGTCACTTTGCGAATCCGCTTGGCGTCCGGGGAATCGTAAGCGATGGAGATGGTAAGCTCCTCCTGCCCGCCGGTGAAATTCATCCATGCGGGTCCGGCGGTGCGTTGCAGATGGAAGACAAACGGAGGCGTCTTCTCCACATCAGGCAGAACCGGAACCTTGAACTGCTGCCCGGTGAGCGCATACAAGCCGGCACGGTCGGGCAGAACAAGTTTGTTGTCGACCTCCTGCACCCACATGCCCCGGGCGAGCGGCTCCACGCGCAGTTCCGCGCTTTGTCTCGTCGGCAAGCGGAGACCATGCAGGTAATAGCGCGAGGCCATGCCGGAGAGCTGCTGCAGGACCACTCCGCGTTGAATCTCCTTGATCAATCCGTCGACGCGGAATTGCGGCAGGTGAGGAGCGTCGAGGGTGAGATTCTTCGCGTCGATCAGGAAGAGATCCTCCTGATCGCCGTTTGCCGGAGTCAGCGAAAGTACATTCATCGAAATTGCAAAGCGCTCGATGATCTGCTCGAGAGTCTCCCCGGCCGCTGTAGAAATTCCAAAAGCCGGCAACTGCAGTACCGCGACCGGCGCCAGCAGCGCTGCATCTGTCAGCACCGTGGTCTGCTCGAAGAGCTGCGCCAGAGTGAGTTCCAGGCCTGTTGCTACATCCGCCAGTGTGTCGTTGGCTCTGGTAATGTACTCGCGGCCCGTGGACGTGACAACGACTTTGGCTCCGGTGCGCAGAATCGGTTGTCCGGCATTGCCCAGCGCCAGCGCCACTGCAGTAAAACCGCCCTGATACACAGCAGTGCCCGCGATGGAGTTGAAAGTTTCTCCGGTGAGTACACGACACGTTGCGTAGGGCAGCAAGAGTTCCGCTCCATCGCGCAAAGCCTCAACTCCAAGGAAGTTCGAGTTGATCAGCAGATCAGCGAGCGAGACCTTGAGCGCTTTGACGACATCGAGCGCGGAGTTGCCTTCCGCAATGGTGTAGGTCACCACCTCGCCATCGGCTTTGGTATAGCGGACAACCGTTCCTGGCCGCAGGATCAACACACTCGTGGCGTTGGCCAGTGCCAGAGTTGTCGCACTGAACGCGCCTACATTCTGCTCGGCGTGGAGGGCCAGCGAATCGAAACTCAGCATCCCGCCCTGCGCGCTTGCAGCCGCGTGAACTCCGATCACCAAGCGCTTCGAACCATTCAGCGGATGGGTCGGATTCGCGGCAAAGAGCTCGAACAGGGTGTACCCTTCCAGCTTGCCCGTCATCTTGAGCCAGCCGGCGATCTTGTTCGGGGTATCCTTCGGAGCCAAAGGAACCTTGAACTGCCGCAGCGCATCGCGCGCCGCCTGCACCATCTGCCGGACAATCAGCAGGAAGTAGTCGGATAGTATCCACTCCGCCATGGAGAGGGAATTGCCGGCCAGCGCCTGCGCCAGGACAGGCGGCGTCCCCCGCTCTTGCTGCACTTTGACGGCCAGCTCGTCGAAGTACTTACGGAGATAGGCTAGCATCCCATCGGAGAGCTGGTTGTAGTTCTTGAACTGGTAGCTCAAGGGCTGGTCCTGGCCCCACGCGTCGACGGCCAGCGTCAGTTCCGCGGGCATGGGGAAGAAGGAAGTATTGGCATTGTCCGAATTTGGCAGGTCAAGCGTGAACTGGAACTGACGTCGCATGAACTCCGAAGCCGCATCGGCGGGAATCGGCGTCGGATCGGTGTCTTTGCTGTTCAATTGAAAATCAATCAGGATTTGCAGTGCATCGGCGGTGACGATGCTTGCATCTACATCTTCCGGCGAAATGGGCCCGACATGCTGAGCAGCAATCGCCCAACGCAGGGCCATCTTCGCAAGCTTTTCGAATGATGTTTCCGCGCTATCGAGCTGAGCCGCGAGCAGATGCTGGCTTTGCAGAGTGGGCGGCGGCGTCGACTCGATGGCGATCACCGCGACATAGCAGGGAATCTGTGCCGCAGGTTGGTTGGCTACGTCCCACTCGTCGTGCGCAACCGTGAAGCCGGGAATGAAATATCCTGCGAGCGGAGTCTTGGTCGCGCCTTCCGTCAGATTCGACCAATTGAGCGGAGGTGTCGCCTGTGCGAGGAGCAATGTGCTTTTGTGCGCGCGCAGGCGGTGATTTGCTTTGGCGCGCAGCAGCGTTGGAGGCGGAGCAGCTAGCGTCCACGGCGGGGTGCCTCTATTCTCAATGGTAAAGGTCTCCTTGAGGCGCATCGAGAAGCTGAATCCGATGGTGATCGAGAAAAGTCCCAGATTGATCGAGATCGATACCGAGACGGAGACCGATGCGATCACGGTGATGGCGATCGAAACATAGGACTCGTAGGTGAGCTGCAGCATCAGCTTGACTTCGATATTGACATCGGCCTTGATAATCGCGAAGTCGACCGTGCCGAAGACCTTGCCGATGATGCCGACAGTGCCGCGCAGCCAGAAGTAGTACGCGCCCTGCAGTTGCGAGTTGTCGCTGACACCGCCATTGGTGAGTTGATACGGATTCCATTTGGCCAGAACGCCTTCAATGATGCCGAAGACCGTGATGCTGAAGCCGGCGGAGAGAATGCCGTAGCGGATGGACTTGCCGACTCCAATTTGCAAGCCGAAGCCGAAGACAATTACCGGATTGAATGTACCGTTGGTGACTACCGGTACCTGATTCGATGTGGCGCTGGAGAGCTTGCCGAAGTAGAACCCAGCCGACCCGATCAGCGGGATGCCGGGGTAGATAATGCCTTCAATAGTGAATGACCGGGAGAAGTCCTGGTTCCAGGGAAAGCCGACATCTACTTGGAAATCGCCGTTCGTATAGACCGAGATTCCGAAGACCGGGAGCGTCAACGAATAGGCGCCGACGCTGAGGTAGCGCATCACATCCGGCAGCGTGATCTCGGCCTGGTAAACACCGACGCTGTCGCTGATCTGGCGGTACATGATCTGGAAATCCAGGCCCTTGAAAATTTTGGCCGCCGGCCCGGCAAGCGCGATGCGCAATCCGTACAAGCTGGGATCGTTGAAGACGATCTGCAGCGTCAGCATGTACCCGCTCTTGGGCTCTGGCGGCTTGGCCAGCGTATGACCCGTGCGCGGAACCAACCCAAGCTGGCTCGTCTTCTTGTCTTCGCCGAAGGCCAGCACGCCAAACTCGGTGCCGATCAGCCAGGCGCTATCCGCATTGAAGACGACGTTGGGAACTTCGCCGGGTTTTGTATCCGGCAGCGAAGCCAGGCAGTCGATGGCCGCCTGCACGGTCTTTGCCGTGGGCAGGCAGGTGGCGGTTACATGCTGGCCCATCGCTAGCAGGCGCAGGTCGAAATACTTGTTGCCGTTGCCCGGAGGCGCCGGCGCGGTGCCGGGTTTGCTGGTATCCCATGGGCCGAGGCTGCTGGTGTCGCCATTTGCGCCGTCACCGATATTCCAGGGGAACGAGCCCTTGAGCGTAACGTTGACGCCTGTTTTGGCATTCTTATCCTTGGTGTTGTTATAGACAACGCCGATGGAGTCTATGCGGGCAAAGCCCAACTCGATGGGGCCGATGTCGATGTTGAAGCTGACCGCGTTTGTGGTGAAATTGAACTCCAGCGATAACGCATTCAGCGAAATAGTGTTCAGCACATTCCACGGCGCTTCGAGGGCGAACGCGGACCCGGTGAGCCAGGTGACCATCCTGGACACGATCTCGCCCAGTGTGGTCCCTTTCTTAAAGCGCAGGATGCCGATCCATTCGAGCTTCTTTTCTTTGTTCTCTCTTTCCGTGACCAACGCCTCAAGAAACTCCCAGGTGATGCCGAAACTCTTCACCGAACCGCAATAGTCGAACCAGACGAGCAACTCGATATTGTTCCAGATCGTGAGAACTTCAAGGCGCGCATAATTTCCGGTGCCATCACATCCATTAGCGACGGCCAAAGCGCCGAAGGGGATCACGATGGTAGAGCCTTCCAGCAGCAAGGTCTTCTTCGGCGGGTTATAGCCAGCGGTGAAATTCGCCGAGAATTCCAATCCAGGAATGAAGGGGACTTTCCAGGGGGCCTTGGTTTTGGCGGCGAAGGACCATGCGCCATCGCCGGTTGCGGCGGTCACCGCGAGGCCATCCAGCGCGTAGTCATACTCCGGCTTGGGCTTGGGGAATTCCAGATAGCGATGAATCAGATAACCCAGGTTGACCTCGCCCCCGGTCTGCTTGCCCGAGAAAGTCCACCCCTTGTCTTTGCCAAGGTAGTTTGCACCGACGGAAATCTGCGCCTTATCGGTCTCCGAGGTATCCACCTCGATGTTGCCGGTAAAGGAGCCGGTGATCTCGGTCTCCGAGGGTCCCTCGGCCTCAGTCTGCTCGCCAGTGACAACAATGGTGCGGCCCTCTTTCCCAGTGGGTGTATCGATGGCGCGGGAGGTGGCCTCGATATCGAAGCCCAGTTCCTTGACGGTGAAGATCGGCTTGCCGAACGGAATTTCCCATAGGGTTTGGACCGTCATGCCGAAGGAGTAGCGGCCAGCTCCCTGATCGACCAGGAAAGCAAGACGGGAGATTTCAGCATTCGCAATCGGTTGGGGAAGAATGCTGGCAAACGGCGGTCCGAGATACTTCGTGACAATCGTTCGTACGGAGAGTGGCTTGCTGTCCTCGCGCAGACCGCCTATCACGCGGAGGTGCGGGACATAGGCGGAGATATACGCCGTCGTTTCCACAATTTTAAACTCACCGGTGATGGCGAACTTCGTCTTGCGCGCAACACGATCGCCGGGAGAGATCACCGTGACTTCCATATGGATAGAAGTCACGTCGACCTCGGGAACGAGGTTCCATTGTTTGTCGGGCGGCGTCTCCAGCGTTGCGCTCATCGCATCCACGCTGCCAAGCGCGTAGTTATAGCGCATGGTAAACGAGGCGGCTTCAATGTCGGTGAGCAGTTGAAGTTGCGAGGGAAGGTACTGCTGCAGGTTGATTCCGCCCACCATCTGAAAGAGATTGCTGATTCCCGGACGTGGCGCGACGAAAAGGACCTGGAACTCGAAGATATCCGGCTCGACCGGGATTGTCACCTTCATGTCGGCGATCATTCCCGCGGTGATGCGCGCGCCGACGACGCCAATAAACGGCACCTTGTTCACAGGGCTCATCGTGAAGCCGAAAACAGGGTCAGAAATCGAGAGCCAGTCTGCTCCCGGCAGCGTCCACTTTGTGGAGACCTCTGCCTTGAAGGTTGTTCCCAGCTTGCCGCTGTCGTTGGCGTCGACAAATTCGAAGCTCACCACAGTGACGCCAATCTCGCCGCCAAAGGCGAGGGTCTTGCCGGTCATCGTGCAGACTTCTTTGTTCTTGCTCAACGCGGGAACCGCATCGGTGATGCGGAAGACACTGTCAATGACAATGCCGGCGAACAATTCGTAGACGTCGCCCGAAGTAATGACTTGGAGAAGATTGACTACGCCGTCGTGCGTGTCCGCGAATTCTTTTAGCTTCAGGTAGAGCGCTTCGACGATGTTTTCATCGGCCTTTTCAATGGCCTTTTCATCGGCTCTGACGAGCGCGGTCTGCGGCGCGGCAAATTGCCCAGGGGTGATGACGTTTACGAAGAGGTCTAGACCGCGCAGCAACTTATCGTTCAGCTCATCGTGGAAAAACTGAGAGAGCCGCGTAAAGTATTTCGCCAGTGTGCTGCCCTGCGGCGTCACATATGCTCTGGAGATGGGCGGCAATTGCGCAGGCGGATAGGTGGCTCTCTCCGGAAACCAGGTACTCGGCTCCGAGGCCCTGATTCCGTTGAAGGCTCTGCCTTGCACATCCAGCGCCTGCGCACTGCTGCTGAGCGAACTCAGAGGAAGGGTGGGATAGCCGAAGACTGCGTCGGTTTCATTGCTCGAAATCTTCAGGTAGGGCTTACCCAGATTCAACATCAACTCGACTGTGTTTTGTCCTTCGAGCAGTGGAGGGACCGAGGCGCGCTTGTAGAGCTGATCGAAGAGCGGCCCCGGCACCTTGTCGAGAAAAACAATCAGAACCTTCTGATTCTTGTTCTCATCGGCCTTCAGCGCTTCGACTGCCTCTTTCACTTTATCGAGGGTGGCGGTTGTCGAACCCCATCCGACGGAAGGGATGTGGCCGACGATCTGGTCATTGAGAAAGCTTGTAAATGCTTCCGTCGCGTTTCTAAAGTCGGCAAGACCAAAATCGGCGTCGCTGATCTCGTTGGATTCCGCCGAGGCAACTCCGATCGCGACCAGCACTGTGGGTTTTTGCGCAGCGGCCAGCGTGATCTGCGATTGGCGCATTCCCGCCAGCATGTTGTAGAGGCTGGTCAGTCCGCCGCCTTTTGTCCCATAACCGTAGCCGACGGTGAGGAAGATCTGTGACGCGTCCAGTTGCTGGAGCAAGTATTCGCAGATATTGGTTTGGACCGCGAACCTGCCGGACTTCATCTTTTCCCAATCGTCCGGTGTCACCTTGGGGTCCAGATAAAAAGCGCGTCGCGGCAGATTGGTTCCTGGACTCAATTTGTCCAGATCGATAATATCCGCAAGCCCTCCGTCATCGATCCGCACCATGTTGGTGCCGCGATGCCAGGCATAGGGCTGCAACTGGAGATAGTTGACGACATTCAATTGGTCGTAAGGAGGGAACTTGTCCGCTTCAAGGTTGTCGAATCCTCCGTTGATGGCCAGGGGGCCAAGTGGAAGCGCGGGCGTGGTCAGGTCCATCAGCTTCACCTTGACGGTGCAGCCGTTCAGGACAAAGGAGTCCGCCAGGACCGTGTATTGCGGAATCAGAACGGAGATCTTGATCGCCAGACTTGTGTAATCGGCCTCATCTCTGCCATAAAGAACGAGCATGTACGAGGGCTTGGTGATGCCCATCCGGATGAGGTTGCGAAGAATGTTGACGGTAGAGGCCTGATGGCCGAAGTTCTGGCTGTTCGCAGTAAAGATGCGGATCTCGGGAAGCTCCTGAAGATAATCCAGAATGCTGGTCACACGCGAACTGAGATTGCGCGAAAGAACATCGCCGCCGCTCTTCGATAGTTTGATCAGAATATCCGTCAAGCTCATTGGAACCTCGCGTCGGAAGCGTCGGAAGCCTCGGCAGGGAGCGCGGCTGGGGATTTAGGCGTCAAACGGTTGAACATTGCGTACCAGCCGAGGCCGGAGGGTTTGCCGTCTCCGGCGGGATTACCGAAGAGGAAAAATGTCGAAGAGCCGCTGGGCGGAATCTTCAAAAGACCGAGGAACCGCAGTGCTATTTCGGTGAGCATCAGCAGGAAGGAGTTTGTTCTCCTGTCAAAGGTCAGCACCATCTGCCCGATGGAGAGCTTGAGCACATTCTGTAAGCTGATCAGCTTTGCGCCGCCTCCGGTGCCGGGCAGCCGTAGTCCGGCGACCGCTGCATAGGCGCTTGTCGCGCTGCTCTTCGGAGACCAAGCCGTCAAGAGACCCGAAGTGAGACCCACGGCCCCGGCCAGATTGCCGGGGGTTCCAAGGTTGAGCTGGTATTCGAGGCCATACCAGGTGCCTCCTTCCACGCCAGTCAACGTCGCATCGGTAATGAGCGGCGCATAACCGCTGCTGCTGGGCGGAGACTCTTTATTGCTTGAGATCAGCCGCTGCAGGCTCAAGGCAAGATTCAGGAACAAGCTTTGCAGCCGCGGCGTGCTGCGCACCACATCGAAGCGCACATCGGATGTGTTGAAGGAATATTTGTTCTGCAGTGGGTCCTCGGCAAATATCATGTCGATGCCTAATGCCGCGAAGGCAAGTCCCCTTCTCGGTTCATCCAGCATCTTCTTGTTCTTCTCGTCGTAGGCGCTGCCGAAGGAGAAGATATCGAAGACTTCTCCTTTGCGGTCGAGGACAACCGAGAAGTCGAGAAAACCGGAAAGACCAAAGCGCGAGCTGATTTCCGATTGCGTCGTCATCTGCGCCGTGACGATCTCGATCTTGTTGATGATGTTGTTGTCGCGCAGATAGCACTGCACCGCGTGGTCGGTGCTCAGGTTATAACTGCCGCCGCCCGGTCTGTCTTCATAGGTGCCCTTCAGAATGATGGTATTGTTGCTGCCGCCGATGATGGCCCTGACTGGCGAATCGAAGAGCTTGTTGATTGTCAACTGCGA
Organism: Occallatibacter sp.; assembly: GCA_049514915.1. GTDB lineage: Bacteria > Acidobacteriota > Terriglobia > Terriglobales > Acidobacteriaceae > Telmatobacter. The sequence continues at coordinate 105,978 of JBEKUP010000011.1, forward strand.
CCAGCTCTGGAAGCTCGCAATTGAGGTGTTCTCAAACAGAACCTTCAGTGTGAGCAGGCGGAACTCGTAATCGACGCCCGCAGTGGGAGGGACCGGCTGCGGCTCTACGGTCAGGTCCGCCGGGGGCGTAAACGACGGGTCCTGATAATAAATTAAGCCGAACATCGAGCTCGAGCCCTCGATGTCGAGAAGCTTGCCCGCGTTGTTGATCTGTGTGGTCTCAATGGCGAAGTGATGCGCAGTAAATGAATTTTTATCCCGTGCGCCGGAGACGATTCCGGCCAGATCCTTGGGAACGTCGATGGAAGCGCGCAAGACCAGGACTCCTGTCCAGTTGGGGTCTTTGGCAATCTGGTTGAACGTGCGAAAGTATTCGGGCTCGGTGTGAACGCGCGCCGCTTCAAAATAATCCTGCAGCCAGCCGGAGAGAACCGGCAACTCCTGCGGATCGGGCTTGCCCAGCTTGGTCGAGCCGGGAGGATAGTCGCTCGGTGCGCCCAGTGTGTCCCGCTGCGTCCATTGTGCGGGATTCATGATCAATCCCGTCGGCGTGGGGCCGGATCCGGTGTCGGTTACGGTGTAAAGCGGGCCCTTCATGCCCTTAATCAGTATGACACTGCGGTAGTCGTTGTATCTGTTCTTGCCGGTCTCCGCACGCAATCCCCAGCCGGCGATGTTGATCTCGTTGTAAAAGGCCGCGTCGCCTTCACACTTGCCGGCCCCACTGCCACTCAGGGCGCCCAGATAGTCGATGTTCGCAATCACCGCGAAAAGCTGATTGGTCTGGAACGCTTGCTGCAATTGCCGGGATGGATCACAGAAGTACATCTGCCTTGTGACGGGTTTGAGATTCTGGCCGAGAAGTATCTTCTTCCACTTTCCGTTATCGACCGTCACCAGGAACCCCGAAGGCGTGGTGGTGTTATAGGACTCTTCATTGGCCGCGGCCAGCAGCGCTCCGTGACGCGAAGAACTGAATCCCGTGGAACTTTCGCCGATGACCTTGCGCCGGGTGGGGCCGATGATCTGCAATTCGAAGTTCGGCAGATCTGCCTTGCCTGGGACGGCGCCAGCATACGGTGCCAGCGGGAAGACCTTGTCGCCGGCCGCAGGCAGCTTAACGCTTGGGTCCATCATGCCCAACAGCAGCGGCTGGCTCGGATTGACCACCTTATCGCGGCCAAAAAGGGTCATACCTTTGGGTTGCGCCACATAAGGAATGGACGTCGCATCGGCGGCGATCAGGTTTCCCCAGGAGGTCCAGAAATCCTCTACGAGCAGCGGGGCGTCCGGGGCCACCGGCGGGCCCGTGGGCGAACTGACCGGAAACGGATAGCGGGGCGCATAGGCCGCATTGCTCGCGGAGTAGCGCAGAAAATCTCCGGGGAAGCTGCTGGTTTTCGGCCGGAAGGCGATGAACTCCGATCCCTGCAGACCACACATCAGATCGCGCGTCGCACCGCTCGTGCCGTCGCCAATTTGGAGAACGAAGTCCCCGATAGGGCTTGCGTGAAATTGCTCCTGGGTCGAAGTCAGCACTGGACCGCTGTTGAACTGCAGGCGAGCGGCATTGGGCCGCTCGTCACTGAATGGGCCCGGTGCCGGAACCAGGACGATTGGCTCGCCGTATGCGGTCCGGTAATAAGAGGCAAGCTCGGTTGGCACAATCTGGTTGCCGCGCAGGGTTTGGCCCGTAAAGGTAAGCAGGCTTTTGTTCGCGATAATTTCATTGTTGGGATCGCTGAGGTTCAGGGACGCAAAAAACCGGGGAAAATCGACGCCGTAGTCCGCCAGAGGAAGAGCCACGCTAATGTAGGTCTGAAGGGTGTCGTCGGGCGTGGTGCCTGGATAGAAAAATCCAAAGCCGCAGTGCAGGTTGTCATTCAGGGATGAGCCCTGGATGAAGACGGAAAAATCGATGTTGCCGCGTGCGCGGCCGTCAAAGGAAATCGTGCCTGTGGTGACATTGCGAATGGTCGGCGCCGACGCACCTTCGAAGCGAATTGCCCCATCCAGTTTCAGGGTGGTTCCGTCGAGCGACAAGTTAGTGCCATTGGTGACAACGAGGTCGAGTCCGCGGACAATCTCTCCGCCCGTCAGCGACCCTTGAACCGTACTCCCATCAGGCGAGAGCCCCATCACGGCCGTTGTGCCGCCATCAATCCGTTGTGCGTTCTGGAGCCAGATCAATCCGCGATCGCGGCCGGCGGTGCGCAGCACGGCGCGTACAGAATTGACGAAGTCCTGCGCGTTCTGCTGTGTGATGCCAACTGGGGCAGCGGAGTAGACGAAGGTAACGCGCGCATCGGCCAGCGCGGCCGCCAACTCGATCGTGTCCTTCCCGTCACTGGCGGAGAGGACGAGACAAAACTCGCCACTCCCCGCCGGTCCGGCATAAAGCTGATCGACGAAAGCCCTGGTGAACTCGTAGGGCATGGGGAAACCCTCCCGCAGATCGATTCCGCTGGTTGAGACAAACGACTTGGTTTGCGGTTAGGCTACGAAAGGAACCGTGGCCGCCATGCGCTTGAGCACGGGAGTTGTCTCACTGTAGCCGGAATTGAAGTAAGCAATCGTGTACCGTTTGCCGGCCAGGTACTTTCCACTGATGGCCACCCACGCGCTTTCATCGTTGCTCTTGATCGGGACCGCCCTTTCGAGCGGCAGGTCGTATCCCGCTGCGCCCTTGAATACGCCGAGATAGGCGCCGTTGGTCTTCGGCTGGCAATTGGGCGGAATACTGTACTTCACGGTGACCACATCCCCGCTGACCGCGCCCACCGTCAGGCTGGTAAAGAAGTAATCGGATGGCTCGGACTCGACATGCCCTCCGGCTTCAAGAAGAGCTGTCGCCGTGGGTATCCTCGGAACATAGACCGTTGAGCAGACGTTTCCGTACTTCTGTGCCGGGGCTTCCAGTGCCGGTCCAACCGAGTAGCCGATAATGTAATTGTTCTGAATAAGAGAGACGGGGAAGGAAACCGTGCCCCGCTGGCTATTGCCCTCGATGGCCTTCGGCGGATCTGTTGGTGCTTGATTGTAAGGAATGTTGTCGTAGTTCTGCCAGATGGCGATGTAATTGGAATTTGCGCCTGGATTGGTGTCGGGAAGCAGTCTGTACTCAACGGTGATCAAATCCGAGGTTACCTGCTTTAGCTCCAGTGTGGTTTGGTTCAGGCCTGCTTCGGTAGTGGTGGACGACTCCGGGTGTGTGTGCTCTGACATCATTGCTCCTCTCGGGTTGTACTGTCATTGGGGTTGAGCTTCGACGCTGAAATTACGCTGTGTCGAAGCGAAACAAAGCCGCGGCGGTTTTGTTGGTGGTCTGGTTCTCTTTGTCCGCCATGAAATAACCAACCGTGTACGTGGATTGCTCGCGAAACTCAGTTAGAAACGTTGCCCGGCCTTCATTGACATCGTCCTCGGGAAGACAGACAAGTACCGGCGCGTAGGTCTTGAATGGATCGATATCGCCCCGCCAGAGGCCCATCCAGTTTCCCGCGGATTTCGGGTTGTAGCCGCGCAGCGTGGCGTAGTCGATGACCAGTTTGGTTTTATCCAGTGAGCGAAGGGTAAGCTTCACGGACGTCGGCGCGAGCAACAACTCCTCTATCGGCAGCGTGCCTTTCACCAATGCGCTGGCGCAGATTCCCATCACTTCTCCTGTGACGCTGTAGCCGACGGTGTACTCCTTGCTTTTCAGCCTCAGGTTCTCCATCGTGAAGGTGCCGTTGGCGTCGTTGTTCTCAACCAACTGGATAGATTCCGGCGTCGACGTCCAGTCGACCTCTTTTCCCACCCAGAGCATCACCTTGTTCTTATTGTCCTGTGGATGATTGCGGACAATCGTGTCGTACTTCACCGTCACCGTGTCCGCGCTGTGGTGAGGAATCGAAATGACCACTTGCTCAAGTACCGGTGGCTCGCTCACCAAACGCAGCCGTTCGGGCACACGGAACTCCTTGCTCCGCAAGCGGAGACACTTCCGCAGCCCACGCAACATGGGTGCGGCAGAACCTTCCCGGCTAGAAACTTCAAATCCCCTGATAGACTTCCAGCGCCTTTTGTTTTCGCGCAAGGCTTATCGTCGTCGCGGGTTAGCGAACGGCGCAGTTTCGGGACTCATTCTAGGCAGTTGGACTACATGAGTTATTAACAACGGAATTACAGGGTGACCGGCGGGACAGCGGGAATTGCCGGTGGAACGAGCGGGCGGAGAGAACGACACAAGGCTACAAAAACACTCAAAAATGGAAGATCGATGTAACTCCTTTTCCCTGTTCTTCAGTAATTTCATTTTTTGGGAAAAGTACTGCCGAGGCAAGTATCGTCGGAGTGCCTTTGACTGTCAAGAAATTTGTTCCCAAACATTTGTTTAGTTTGCCAAGAGAGACTCTTTTCCCGTTGAGCGCTCTCGTTTCATCGTCAGTGCAGCCTGCCCTTCCATCATATGCACGCAGAGAGAGTACTTCACCGGGGAAAGAATATTGGATTCAACAGGGGCCAATCGTAAAGAAACGAACCCCCTTTCCGGTACCAAGCTCAGCTGGCGTGCCCGATCTTTCTTTGCCAGTGGATTGTTGGTTGAGTGCATCTTGTCGTGTTTCGGGTAAGCCGTTTACACTAGGTCTTCTCCATGCCCCACGGATTCGACACGTACCGCGTATTCATTTCGGCCCCTGGCGATCTTGAAACAGATCGGCAGGCTTGTTACAACGTCATCGCACATGTGAATGAAACCACGGCCATGGCAGCGAAGGTCCTTCTGGTTTCCGTTGGCCTGCAGGACAACAGCCAGATTTCTGGCAGTCGGAGCATCGTGTCGGAAAACGTTCGCTGGAGTACTTACTTTATTCAGATATTCGAAGACGACTGGGGGGCTCGCGACCTGTTTCGGAAGCTGTTTCTGCTGGCCGTTGAGTGTCGGGACGACGCGTCGATGCCAATGCGCGATGCGGTGGTCTGCCTCAAGGACGCGCCACACGAAACCAATGCGGAGATTCTGGCTTTCCGCAAGGAACTGGAAGAGCGGCAGGATCTCCGTGTCTTCCGCTACGGCGGTGTGGACGAGCTGACAGAGCAACTCACGGCTGTGTGCACTGGATGGGCACGCGACCTGGTGGGTTTGGGAATCAGCCGGGAGGCGGCCGCTGGCGCATCGAGCTAAAAGAGCGGTACCGGGCGCCATTCCAGGTAGCAATGCAACTGATCTTCGCGGATTACTGAGAATCCCAATTTCTTGTGGAAGCGCAGAGAGCCGGGATTGAACCTGTTCACTATGGAATGGACAGGGAGATTGGCCTTTGCGGCTTCCTGTTGCAGGCGCTGCACCAGGGCGGTGCCGATTCCCTTGCTCTGGATGCTGGGGTGAACGGCGATGTCCACGAGATGGAATACGTGATCGAGCTGTGCGACCCATAGCCGGCCGATGGGCTTTCCGTCGAGCAGCACGATGTGGTAGCAGGAGTTGGGATACATCTGCGCGTACGACGTCATCTGGCCGCGAAACTGCATGCGGATGAGGTGTTCGCGCTGGGTGGGCGTGATAGGGGCCAGAGCGAACTCAGGACCGCGGACGGCCGAGTAAAGCTCATAGAGGAAGATTTCGTCCTGGGGCAGCGCGGGCCGTACGGCGAGAGTGGACATAGAAATGAATATAAGGGCCGATGGTATCCGGCCCTCGTTGAAAGATCGCTTTGTCAATTGCGAGTTGGGAATACGCCCGTGAAACAGATGATCCAGTTCAGGGCGAGGTAGGGCATGAGGTTGTTGTGCGGCTGGCTTCCGCCAACCGGCGGAGATACCGGCGAATTGGCTGTTGTGCCGAGTTGCGTGGTTGCGACGCCGCTGGTGTTGTTGTAAGTCCCCGCACTTGCCGATTTGGCCAGGGCATTCCCGCCAGGGGCTGTCTCAGCTCCCGGGCCTCCCGTTCCGTTGGCGGCATGGGTATGCGCGGGCGTTGTACTGGCAAGCAACGTTACCGTGGATGAGCCGCCGACTTCTCCAATGTCATATAGACTGAGACCCGGGCCCTGGCCCATGCCGATGGCGACGTTCCCCTGCATATTGGGGAGTTGGAAGGTACTGGTTCCATTTCCGCCGTAATATGTTCCGATAAGCGAAAACAGAGCGGTGTACTGGGAAATAGCGATCGTCTGGCCCTGGGCTAGCTGCCATCCAATGGGGGCGAAGTTGAATCCGACCAGCATAAGTTGACCGAGAAATGGATCTGCCATTTTTGTCTCCTGATCTGTATCCGTCAGTTTCGTGACGGGAAAATGCCGCTGAGAGAGATGACCCAGTTCATCACCAGGTAAGGTTGCCGGTTTTCGTGGGGCTGGCTGCCGCCGAAAGGAGACAGCATAGCCGCATTCATCGCGGCAAGGCTTGTCATCCCCCCAAAGATCGATGGGCCACCCCCGGCAAGCAGCGCACCGCCGGGCGTGTCGGTGTTTCCGGCAACGGCGGTCGCAAAGGCGTTATGGGTGTGGATGGGCACCTCGGTGACTGTGAGCGTGTGCGATGCTGCTCCGCCGGTCTGGCCGAGAGTATAGTATCCGCTGCTTGAGTTGCCGAATCCGATTGGCGTTTGTCCCTGCAAGTTGGGCAGCGCGAAGGTTTGTATGCCGTTTCCGCCGTAGGTGGTGCCTAGGAGTGAAAACAACGCCTGGTTCTGATTAATGGCCATCGTCTGGCCGTTGCATTGTGCCCAACCCTTTGGGGCGAAGCTGAACGCCGCAAGCATTAGCTGTCCAACGAATGGTGTACTCATTCCAATCCTCCGAATGTTGAAAGACGACGACGCGGCTCAGCTCTGACTGGGATAGACACCGAAGAGAGAGATGACCCAGTTGAGGCAAAGGTAGGGCTGAATATTCGAGTGCGGCTGGTTTCCCCCGCCGCTGCCTCCAATCATGGCGGAACTCATGGGCGTACCGGGCGTTGCCTTCGAAAACATCTTCACGCTTCCCCCAACCGTGTTTGTCCCGGGAGTATTCACCCCAGTTCCGCTAGTGTTGGCCATGAAATTGTGGGTGTGGGAGGGGTAGTTGCTGGCGGTGATGGTGACACTTTCCACGCCCCCCGTTTGGCCAATGACGTAGGTACCGCTGGGGCTTGTATCCTGGTGAACGGGTACGCGGCTTTGTAGATTCGGAACGGCGAATGTCGACTGCCCGTCACCGCCGTAGGTAGTTCCGATCAAGTTGAAAATTGTCGAGTATTCAGCGATGGATAGTAACTGGCCGTTGCAGAGTTTCCAGCCCGCCGGCGCAAAGTTGAAGCCGACGGCCAGAAGCTGGCCAACGAATGGCTGAGACATTTAGGGTCCTCCTTGAGTTATACAGAGTCGGGGGGGAAGAGGAGAATTTCAGGTTCACAACATCTATCATCGCCAACCGTCAATTGCAAGAGCTAATTGTTGAAAACTTATAGCGATCGAGCTTTTGCGCAGATTGAGTGAGAGAACGATTGAGTGAAAGAGCGATGGAAGAAGAGCATTCAGATTCTTGCCTGCAAGTTAATAGCAATGTAGCCGTCTGGAGCTTTCCTCGCGATCGAGTTAATTCAGTCCGGCCGGCGTTCGCGCCGGGTAAGAATTTCGTTGACACTCATCCTCAGAGCCATGTATACGTGATGAAAACTTGGCCTAAAGCACTCGTGCTCCCTGGCGGGTGGTCTTTGGTGGTTTACGCTACTCCCATCAGGTCCCATCCTTCCAAACTCCCATAGCCTTCGACAATCCCTGTTTTTAAGCTGCATCGCCAATCGCCGAAATGTGAGGTTGCATTCATGTTGTCTCCGGTCCGCGGTCTGTTGCCTTTCTTGTGTGTCCGCGTGAAATTCAACCTCGGATTCCTTCTTTGCGCGGTTGTCTCACTGACGGGACTGGCGCGGTCGGTCGGCGCAGACGACGACCTCCTACACGGGAGGCGCGATCAGCATCTCGGGGCTCTCTGCGTCGGGTTCGTCTACGGCCAGTGTCAGCGCCACGGGCACGGTGACAAACGTACAAGTGGTTCTGAACGGACTTACATCCAGCGGTTCAGGCAGTGCGCCGGCCAGCGACAGCGTTTTCTACACGTCCTTTTACCTGGAGAGTCCAGGAGGACAGAAGTTCGAGCTGCTGAGCTGCACGGGCGACAGGACCGACGGGGATGACGAGGGGGATTCCGGTTCAGGGTTGGACGCCGTCAACGTGACCATTGTAGACGACGGCGTCGTCTGGGGCACCGTTAGGTGCGGCTTGGCAGCATACGGGCTCGACCACTGTTAAGCCCAGTTCGTACTGGCTCAACGGAACGGCCTGCTCAGACTCTTCAATTCCCCCCAACGCTACCGGACTGAGCCTCCCACAGTCCGACGGGAGCGCGACGCTGGATGGCACGTTCGCGAATGCATCGACTGACGGGGCTTGGACGCTTCATATAGTGACTGACGATACATTTCAGACTCCCCCCGATACCGGCGCAGACCCGATTCGATCTCATCATGGACGTTGACGCTGACCTATAACGCGACCGCGTCGGCCAGTACAACGACGACGCTTTCTTCGATCCCCAATCCGGCGAATTCGGGCGCCTCCGTCACATTTACAGCAGATGTTACCTCCACGAGCACGGTGAATGTGGGCACGGTGAACTTTACGAATGGCGGAACCACCATCTCCGGATGCGGAGCTCAGGCGGTGAGCAACGGGAAGGCGACGTGCGCCATTACATTCACGCATGGGTTGTACACGATAGGTGCCGCGTACAGCGGCGGAACCGGATTCACTTCGAGCTCAGCCAATGCCATGAGCCAGCTTGTGGAGGGCACTACCACGAACCCCAGCGGCGAAACGCACTGCAACACGGGTTCCCTCCCGATTGCGGAAGAGACCACGAGCTCGATTTATCCGTCGATCATCAAGGTCACAGGCCATGGCTCGCAGACGGTTTCCAACGTGGAAGTAGAGTTGCTGGACGTGACGGGAAATATCTTCGCGCAGCATCTGCTGGTTTCGCCCGATGGCGCGCACAACCTGGATTTCCTTGACGCTGGATTCAATGAGTCAGATAACTCGACGGGCAGTTGGCTGGATTTCTACGATTCTGCCGGCCAATATCCAAGCGTGGGAACGCCCCCAGAAAATAGTGCAGCCAGCCCAGCGAACTACGAAGCGTCCGACACAAACCAGAATGGCGAGTTCTTCCCGAGCTCGATCGCGCCATCGATCGACACCTCGATTCCGCAGGTACCGGGAACCATCAACTACGCATACGACGCCAACGATCCCAGTCAGACCCACGGACCGATCACGGAGACATTTGAGTCGAATTTCAGCGGGGCGACGGCAGACGGCGATTGGGCGCTGTATCCCTACATGGGCTTTGGCAATATCGAAACGATTGCTGGAGGCTGGTGCGTTGTTCTGACGGTGAATAGGGGAAGTCCGACGGTGACTACGGTGACCTCGACGGCGAACCCGCAGGTTGCGGATCAGACGGTTACCCTGAAGGGCACGGTGACATCGGGCGGCTCACCGGTGACCTCAGGCGGGATGGTGACATCTCAGGAAAACGGCGGGGTTCCGCAGGGCGTGACCAGCCCAATCAACACGGTGAGTGTGGATACCACCACTGGTATAGCCAGCCTCTCTGCCGGGCCGATGTCCACGTCGATCGAGCTGGGCGTCGTGAGCGAAGTCACGCAGTACATGACGGTGTACGAGGGCGACTACGAGATCTGCGGCGATTACAGCGGGACCGCAACGGACAACGCAAGCACCGGGACGTTCTATCAGCGCTTCGACAACAACACGGCAGTGACAGCCGGATACCCCCGCCGGAACAATGACCAGATTCTCCTGCTGCGACGATCCCGCGGGTGTTGCTATCGATCAGGGCGGCAACGTCTGGCTCGCCGATTATGGCGCCGCCAGCGTTGTAAAGCTCACCTCGGCCGGCGCCATGGCTGCTTCCGTCTCGTCTCCGAATGGGATCGATGCCCCGCAGGGAATTGCGATCGATGGAGCCGGAGATGTCTTTGCCGCGAACTTTCGCGGCGACTCAATCACAGAGCTCACCGGCTCAACCGCTGCTGTTATTTCCCCTGCCAACGGTTTCGGTCATGATGCTCTGCTTAGCGAGCCCTTCGGAATTGCCATCGATGCGAGCGGTAGTGTATGCGTCTCTAACGCCGGAAACAACAAAGTGACGCAATTTGTCGGGCTCGCGAGCCCGATCAAGACGCCTTTGACAGGTCTACCGGCCAGTCCGTAAATCTGGTAAGGTCAGCGTCAGAAAAGGTAGCCCCTGAGCGCACGAATCAGGTAACAACGTCTTCAAGGAGAACTCCGAAAGTGCCGAGCCTCATTCCATCAGCGAGTTGTCGGATGCGCACCATCCAATGCGTTTCCTTCGACGTGCCGATGCGAGTCGAGGTCGGCAGCGATGAACTCTTCACCGCTCTGCCGCATTTACTGCCATTCGCAACCGAGATGAATTCGGCCCCGGCGGCAGAGGCTGAGAGTTTCACCCTTCTGCCGCTAGGCAACCAACATGGGTACCGCTGCTTTGCGGGCACGGAGCTAACCGGAGAGAGCGCCGAATCCGGGCCAGTGCTCGAACAGTTTGCCCGTGACCTGATGATTCATGTAGCCAATTTCTGTCCGGATCGCGTCTTTGTCCACGCCGGGGTCGTTGGGTGGGAGAATATGGCGCTCGTCCTGCCGGGAACCAGCTTTGCAGGAAAGACAACGCTGACCGCCGTTCTGGTACGCGCCGGCGCCACCTACTATTCAGACGAGTTCGCGGTCGTCGATCAAGTGGGCTGGGTTCATCCTTACGCACGTGATCTGCGGATGCGGGAACAGGGCAGGCCTGAGCAGCGCAGTACGCCAGTAGGATCGTTGAATGACCATGCGGTGACAGCCCCGTTGCGTGTAAGACAAGTGGTCTTCGCGCGCTATGAACTCGGTGCTCAATGGAGCCCCCAGCCCGTCAGTCCCGGAATGGCAGTGCTGGAGATGCTGCGGCACAGCATCCAGGTACAGCGCGTTCCAAGCCGGGTAATGTCCACCTTGACGGCGATGGTTGATGGCGCAACCGCGCGGCGTTCCGCCCGCGGAGAAGCCGATTCCGTGGCACACTCGCTTCTCCAATCGCTTTCGCTGCTCCATGTACACGAAACACTAACCTCACGGCAGGAAGGCGCTGTAGCCTGATGAGACCGGGAATAGCTTGCGTTCTGGATGGGCTGCGCGGCGAGACGAACCGCCGGCAAATCGAGCTGAGTGAGTGGCAAGATGCCTTTCAAGTCGCGGAGCAGGAGGGGATTCTGCCTTTCTTTGCGGCCACGCTTCGGCAGTGCGGTGCGACGCTTCCCAATGCGATCCTGGATGATCTTGCGCGTGCCGAACAGGAAGCCGCGAGGACCAGCTTCTGGTGGACATCAGAACTGAGAGGCATTCTGCAGGCCTTTGCCGCAGCAGCCATTCTCGTGATTCCACTCAAGGGCCCCATGCTTGCCGAGCGCATCTACGGTGGTATCAACCTTCGCGGGTCACGCGATCTTGACCTGCTGGTCAGCCCTCCGGACACCGGATCCGCCAGCTCATTGCTGGAAAAGCTCGGATTCGCAACGCTCTCCAGGCCTGATGACTACCATTACTCATGGCATCGCGGCACAACGCTTGTCGAGCTTCACTTTTACGTAGGGAACCCGATCGATTTCAACTTCGATGTTGCTGGTGCGTGGAGGAGAGCCAAGCCGAGAGACTTTCTTGGTCAGGCAGTGTAGCAGTTTGCGCCCTCCGATGAACTGCTCTTCATCTGTCTTCACGGCGTGAAGCACCGCTTCGAACGTCTTAGCCATGTCCTCGACATCGCGCTTGCGTTGAACTGCCTGACCCCTGAAATCGACCCAACGGTGTATGAGCATGAACCTGTCGCAAGCCTTCGTTCTCTGATCGTGCTGGGCCGCGCCATGGCGATGTGTCTCGACCCGCGCTGCAATTCTGCCCTGGAACTCCGCGAGAGCACGAAAACAGAAGCACACATGGAGAAGCTCGCCCGCAGATGTTGGACGGCACTTCTAGAACACCCCAGCGAACTGATGACCGGGTTGAGCCAACTTCATTTTTATCTTAAGACCGAAGCCACAGCGATGGGCTGGCTGCTGCGGTTCGCAAGGAGCCCATTTATTCTACCAGAATGACCCAGGGAGATTTTGATCTTGCCGCGCGGCTTGGAGTAAAACAACCTGCACTGATCTGGATGCTGAGGCAGTTTCGCCTGCTCGCCCACCTCTGCGGACTGCGTTTCGCGACAAAAAGGAGCAGCTTCCCCCAGTGGGGGACAGGAGCAGAATAACCTCAACCCAATCACCTTCTAACATGCGGCGTATGTGCGATCTTCTCCGTCATTCATCGGCCGCGCGGTCTCAGGCGCCATCGTTCCCGCGTAGGGTCAAGAGTTTTCGGCGTTTCCACCCGGTACTGTTTCAAACATTCGATGAGCAGATTTCGGTCCAGCGTGCAGCAGGTTACCGCAGTTGAGCGCCCAGAGTTTACTCGGCGGGAATCCTTGCCGCACCCAGCGCATTGCCTTCCAGCGTGGTCTGCTTCAGTTGCTTCTTGCCCACGGAAAGAAAGACGCCCGTGCCCGCAAAAGCGCGCGAGTTGCGCACCACCGCGTTGGCCGCATCGTCGAGCCGGATCACCGGAGCATCCGCGAGCGGCTTCCGCTCGGCCACGTCGTCGAGTTCCAGGTTGCGCACATGCGCCGCCGCGAACGCTGGTCCCACCTCTGGATTCATCTCCACATTGTGCAACTCAAGGCCATCGGCATAGAGGGCCGTCATGCCCTCCTTACCCGTGCCGGTTATGTCGCTGATGCGGAGCGATTGGATCGGCATCTCCGGCAGCCCTTCCACGGCGATCATGTGCTTTGCGCCATCGATGGTCATGTCACCGATGGCTATGTTGCGGAAAACCGGTGTGGTCTTGGAAACCGGCTGCTTGCCCTCCTTCTTCTCGCCTTCCATCGTGTAGTAGCTCGTTACTACGATGGCGTCTTCCTCGATGTTCTCCATCGTCCAGTTGTCGAAGCGGATATTCTCCACCACTCCGCCGCGTCCGCGCTCGCTCTTGATGCGCGCGCCATTAACCGCGTCCACCACTGTCATGTTGCTGGCCACCACGTTGCGAACGCTGCCTGAAGTTTCGCTTCCGATGGTCACCGCTCCGTGCGCATGATGCACGGTGCAGTTAGTGATTGCGATGTCCTCGCTGGGCCGATTTACGCGCAGTCCGTCGGCATCTTTGCCAGCCTTGATCACGATGCCATCGTCGCCGGTATCGATGTAATCGTTGCTGAGTCTGACAAACCGGCTTGAATCAATCACAATTCCGTCTGTGTGTACACCGGGATAGGTTTCGATGACCAGATTCTCAATCGTCGCGTTCTTGCTGTAGAGCAGGTGCACGGTCCACATAGGCGAGCCGATAAAGCGCAGCCCGCTGACCAGGATGTTCTTGCTGTTCATAAAGCGGATGAACGAAGGCCGCAGTTCTTCGCCGGCGGCGCGATACTCATCCTGCGGAATCGTTTTTCCCGCACCTAAATCGGCGAGAAGCTTCTCCCAGTTATCGCCGTTCGCTGTGCCTACGTCGTTACCACTCGGCTGGCGGCGTCCATGCAGCTTCATCCAATCATCGTTGCTGCTCATCAGCACGCCGCGGCCAACCACGGCAACGTTCTCCAAGTCGTGTCCGCCAATGAGCGGTACCGGTGTCAGTGTCTCGATGCCTTGCTGGCGGCCAGGAGTTAGCGGAAGCACCTGTGCCGGAAATGTCACGATGGCGCCGGCATCGAAATCAATCGTCAGGTTGCTGACCATCTCGATTGGGCCAGAGATGTACTGCCCGGCGGGAACAAGGACTGTCCCGCCGCCTGCCCTGTGTGCGGCCTCAATCGCTGCTTTGAACGCAGGCCCAGTGTCGGCGGAGCCATCGTTCTTTGCGCCGTAGTCGAGCACATTGTAGACCCCCGTGTGCGTGTTCACGGGCGCTTGTGAATTCGATCCAATGCAGGCCCCAGCCAGCGCCAGACACATCGCAAACATCCATCCCAAACTCTTCTTCATCGCATTCACCACCATCAGGACGCTGCGTGCGTCAGTACTGGACGTTGATCTTCGCCGCGCCTTGGCTCCGTCCCCGGCTAGCCACTCCGTCCAATACAAGTTCCGTATTCGAGCTCATATCAAACCCAGTCCTCATTTGGGGATCGATCCTCACGCGATGCAGTTCCAGGCCTCTTGTGAAAATGGCCTTGATCCCTTGCTTGCCCGAATCGATCAAATCCTCCACCCTCAGTTGCGCGATCGGCATTTCCGGCAGGCCTTCAATATCGGCCACCTGCTTTGCAGCGCGAATGCTCACATTGCGGATGACGATATTGCGAAACACCGGCGTGCCGCGCGACACCGGTTCCTCTGCCGTAGCGCTTTCTCCGCACACGGTGTAGTAGGTCGTCACTTCGACGCCCTTACCCACGTTCTGCATGGTCCAGTTATCGAAGCGCACATTCTCCGCCACTCCGCCGCGACTCTTGATGCGAATGCCGACCTCGGTTCCATCCGCGACGATGTTGCTCGCCGTGAGGTTGCGAATGCCGCCCGAGGTTTCGCTCCCGATCACAACAGCTCCATGAGCTCGATGCACAGTGCAGTTGGCGATCACCACGTCTTCGCTCGGGCGATTGACGCGCAGGCCATCCGCATCCTTGCCTGCCTTGATCACAATGCCATCATCGCCGGTGTCGATGAAATCGTTTTCGATGCGCACAAAGCGGCTTGAATCCACGACGATCCCATTCGCATGGGGCCCCGGATACGCCTCGACCGTCACATCGCGCACCGTCGCGTTCTCACTATAGAGCAGGTGCACCGCAAACGTGGGTGCGCCCACAATGCGCACGCCTTCTATCAGCACATTCCGGGTGCGCGTGAAACACAAGAACGACGGGCGCAACTCCGGCGCGGCGGCGCGAAAGTCGGCGCCGGTCGCCGTCTCGCCGGCTTCAAGCTTCTTTAGCAGCCGATCCCATTTTGGCCCGTTGGCGTTGTCGCTCCTGGCGGCGATCTTTGGCGCTGGTCCGTATGCGGTGGCCCAGGCGTTGTAATCGCCGGTAGTCAGCACGCCGCGGCCTGTGACTGTGACATTCTCCGCATCCGTCGCACTGATCAGCGGCATTGGTACAAGCGCTTCGACACCCAGATGGCGGCCGCGCACAAAAGGGACAGGCGCGACCGGAAAGGCAATTGTGGCACCCGCATCCACATCCAACGTGATGTTGCTCGGCAGTTCGATGGGTCCCGACATGTACCGGCCCGCCGGAACGAAGACCGTACCGCCGCCCGCATTGTGCGCTGCTTTGATCGCGGGTTTGAAGGCCTCGCTGGCGTCTGCAGTTCCGTCGTTTTTCGCGCTGTATGCAAGCACGTTGAAGAAGGGTTGGCGTGCGCTGACCTCCGCCGTGGTGCCCGCCGCCAGAATCAGGACTACCAGCACGACCACGAATTGCCGCAAGGGCCTCGACCTCGCAGCGATCACTGTATATGGAGACACAGTGGTCATCCTATGCGTGGTCAGACCTCTCCGTCAACACCACGCACCCCAAAGCTGCGGTCAATGGTCCACTTATTCAAGGCCTGTTGGCGCCTGCGGGTGTGGGCGCGTAGACACGAAACATGCGGGGAATCGAAGTTGTCTTTAAGTATGAGATCATCTGGACTGGCATCGAGCGAATGCGAAGTGCTCCGCGACTTTCACGCGTCATTGGGGTGCGGTCTGCCCGGTGCTTCCCGAGGACATCGAATTGACGTTACCTGTGGTGCCGGGTTTCAGAACAGACGCAGGAAGGCCTTGGGCGCGCAGAATCTTCCCAGCCAACCCTTGCCAGGAATACTGCTCTACGTCTGCTTTCCACTCAGGTTCTGGAACAACCTGCAGCTGCGCACGGGTTGGCGCAGGGAACCCCTGTCCCAGAGCGCGAATTCCACCTTCGGACTTTTCTGTCTCGTAGCCCCGGTTAATGACGGCGCCGGTCGCAATCGCCCACTCCGCTATGTGCGTTTCGCCCAGAGAATCGAGAGATAGATTCTGCCAGCGTGGAAAGTGGAGTTTTGTGTTGAGCCAGTTTGCGGCATCGCGATTCACCCAACTCGGACGATGCCCGACATTCGGGTAAAAGATGTATTCGATTGGAGAAGCGCCAGGACCCGCAATCGCTGTCGATCGCGCATTGAGGTCGGAGAAGAATGCTTCTGTGTGATGCGGCGCAACAACCAGCTTATCTTCTGCGCCGTTTTGAATCAAGGTATTGCCTGAGCGCTGATGCAGCGCATAGAGAATCGCGCCTTTGTCGGGTAGGAAACTGAGAGCCCGGTATGGTCCCCCCTGGCACATCACCTTGCTACTGCTATCCCACGATCCGCCATTTCCATCCAGGTCGCCACCACCGGAGAGAACCAGGGCATGGATGCGAGGCTCCAGTGCGGCTGCAATTGCCGCGTGAAAGCTTCCCATCGAATAGCCAACAACTGCGATTCGATTTGGGTCTACGTCGGGCCGGCTCGCAACGTAGTTGACTGCACTAATTACGTCGCCGATCATTGCTCCACCCAATCTGGCAGGCGAGTCACTTCCGGGGAGAGTCGTATCGTGATCTCGCGAGTTGGAAAGATGCAAGCTATTGCGCTCATCCTCCCCTACCGGATCGTACGTGACAACGACGGCTCCGGCGCTTGCATAGAGAAGTCCGGCATAGACCTCGTACCAAGTCGTCTTGTCGCCACCATGTCCAGCCACAACGACTACCGCTGGCAGCTTCCCCAAGGAATGATCAGTGCCGTAGACAATCGCTGGGATACGCATACCGTATAGGCCCGCATACGTGATGCGGCGCGCCAACACGCCGCGCATTGCGGCGAAGCTTCCGTATTCGCGCGCCGCAGGAGCGGGCATTTTGCCGGGCAGGAATAATGCCGCCTTGATCTGTTCGCGCCACAAGGCGAACTGAGCATCGGATGCCGGTTTTGCGACCGATGGTTCCACAGATGAAGGAGGTGCGGCGTTGTGTGAATCCGGACGCGACACCTGCTGCGTTACGCCCGGCATCGTCCAAGCCATCAACATAATCAACAGAGTAAAGGGACGTAGCCTAATCTGCATCGAAGTACGTTCCTGGTGTTTACGGTTACTTGCGTCCGGTTCATTCAGCGGAAGCCGGTGGTTCTTCTCTTCGCGGACGCATTTCCATCTTCCTCTTAGAATTCAGTCAGGCACGATGCATTCCAGACTCAAATTTCTTCCCTTGCCCACCTGCTTTCCCATCGCTCCTCCTGAAACTGCGACCGGGCCAGACTGTGCATCGGGTAATCTCCTCAACGGGATCGAAGACCGCAAGCGGCCAAAGTCACCTAAATCGCGATCACAGAATCCGGAACCATGTTCAAATCGGGCTTGAAAGCTCCAGGGCGCAGCCGGCCTACTTCCACGATCCGCAGTCCCTACAGATTAGCCCGCTCAACACCCGTTCATCCGTGACTCGCTAAGGGCGAGTCGGTCTGCTCAGGATGGCATGATCCAATCTATCCTCTTGTGGTTTTACGGGCGAACCCGAAGAAAAAGGACCTTGCTAAGTCTTTTTGAGTCTGCAGTTTCGCGCAGCAGTTGGCCCATAAAACGGCCGATCCGTTCCGCATTGTTGTAATTGGCCGCAATACTTCTGGTTGTTGAGGTCTGACCAATCGACGAAGTTCCTGATTGTCAATGTAGAAATAAACGTATGATTTCAAAAATCTTATATGATGGCTTCTGCATCTCATTAAATATATATTGACATCGGTGGTCGGACCACTGTAGAAATCTGTGGGCAAGATGGTGGTTGCGAATTCCCAACCCCAGTAATCAGATTGCCCCCTGATTTGTTGTGGAGAGCTTAGGCCCGAGTATTGATCTCTACATCCACTCAATCAACGACATAACCCACCGACTTTTTGGAGGCTCCGATGCGGTGCAGTTGCTTTTGCGAACTAACAGCGGCCGGTCGCCGGTTAGCAACCTTCCTTTGTGCTGTAGTATTCCTGTTTGCGACAAACGCGAACTCCCAAATCGCCGGAACCGGCAACATTCAGGGAACAATCGTCGATCCGACCGGAGCAGTAATACCGAATGCGGTGGTGACCGTTACCAATACGTCAACGCAGGTGAAACATGTGACCCAGAGCGATAAGGCCGGGGTCTATGTCTTCCCTGGACTACCAATCGGGACTTACAACCTCGGGGTTGCTGCCAAGGGCTTTGAATCCTACGAGCAGACTGGCATTGTTCTTGAGGTGGGCAGCAGCATCGCCGTCAATGCAAACCTCGCCGTCGGCGGAGAAAACATGAAAGTCGAGGTCCACGCCGAAGGCCTCGCCCTGCAGACCGAGGACGCCTCTTTCAAACAGACCATTGACCAGCAGGACATAACGGAAATGCCGCTCAATGGCCGTCAGATGACCAACCTGCTTACACTTTCCGGCGGCTCCAATTCTGCGCCCGGCGCCGACTTTACTGGCAGCAAATACTCATACCAGACCATCTCGATCTCCGTTGCCGGCGGCAATGGCAATACGACACTGTGGCGCCTCGACGGTGGTGACAATCAGGATTACATGGGAAACGGCAATCTTCCATTCCCATTCCCCGATGCAGTCAGCCAGTTCAGCGTCGAATCCACGGTACTCGGCGCCCAGGATGGCGAACACACCGGTGGCATGGTCAACGTAGTTACTCGCTCCGGATCGAACACTTATCATGGGTCCGCGTTTGAGTTCATTCGCAACAATTATCTCGACGCCACTAACTTCTTTTCCACTTCTCCCGATACACTTCACCAGAATCAATACGGCGGCACGTTCGGCGGCAAGATCATCCGCGATAAATTCTTTGCATTCGCCGGCTATCAACATCTCAAGGCCGACCAGACTCAAGCCAGCACCAAAGCAATTATCCCCACCGCTGCGAATCTGGCGGGCGACTTTTCCACCACCGACGGCGCAGGTTGCGAAGCCTCCAAAAAATTCGTTCAATTGGTCGACCCCCTCACAGGGGCAACCGTACCGAGTGACAAATATGTGACGACCCCTACATGGAGCGCGCCATCAGTAGCGTTGATGGGTTACCTCTCCGGACTAACTCCGGACCAGTGCGGGAATGTCTCCTATGCCATTCCGTCTCAAACCGCCGACAACGAGTTTGTCACTAGGGTCGACTACACCATCAACCCTAAGAACAACCTCTATGGCCGCTACTTTATTGACGGCTATCAGGCCCCAGCCTTCTTCTCTCCAACCAACATCCTCATCACCACCCAATCCGGAAACATCGAGCGGACTCAGTCCTTCACCCTCGGTGAGGCGTACACCATCAGTTCCAACCTGGTGAACTCGGCTCACGCAACTATTCTGCGACGCGTAGACAACCGCGGTTACGCCCCGAACGATATCAATGCAGCAACTTTGGGGATCAATCTCTATCAAGCCATTCCCAACGGCCTGCAAATCACCGAGGGCAAATTCACCATCGGCGGCGGCACCAACTCCGTCTCCCATTTCAATGACAACACCCTCGCCTTCGACGACGATGTAACCTGGATCCGCGGAAAACACCAACTCATCTTTGGAGGAGAGTGGGTCCAAAACCAGCTCAATATCGGCAATGCATATGAGTCCAACGGCGTCTTCACCTTCAACGGCCAATACAGCGGCAGCGGGCCTAAGGGAGGATCCGTCATTGGAGACCAGAACCTCGACTTCCTTGAGGGAACACTGGGCGCGAGCGGAACCACGGTTCCATTCCAACAGAGCAAACAGCAGCAGAACGCGCTGCGCGGGCCCATCCCCAGCCTCTACGGACAAGACACCTTCCACGCCTCCAAGCGACTGACCTTCGTAGCTGGCCTGCGCTGGGGACCCAATTTCATGCCCACGGATTACTTCAATCGCGGCTCTATCTTCAGCATGAGCGACTTCTTGTCCAACACGGTAAGCTCCGTCTATCCGAACGCCCCCGCAGGTGTTCTGTTCTACCGGGACAAGGGGGTTCCGAAAGGGTTCACCAAAAACTCACCATGGCAGTTCTCTCCCAACGTAGGCGCATCGTTTGATCCCTCCGGCAACGGCAAGACCGTAATTCGAGCAGGCGCTGAATTAGCTTATGACAAACCCAACTTCTTCACAGGCCAGCGCACCCAGCAGAATCCGCCCTTTGCCACCGCCATCTCCGAAACGCAGACTTCTTCGTCGGGTCCGGTCAGCTTCAGCTCTCCCTGGTCCGTCGGTTCCATAACTACGAACCCTTTCCCGCAGC
>JBEKUP010000012.1:0-121617 GCA_049514915.1 Occallatibacter sp.
ATGCCAAGGCGCCGGGAGCTCGCTCTACAGAAGATGCAAGCCAGAAACAGGCGACGGCCAGCGAGCGGTTACGCGCTGTGGTCGCGGAACACCTGCTGCCCGTCTACATGCAGTTGGAGGCAGAGCGTGCGGCAAGGATGGAAGGCGCAGACACGCGGGTCAGCGCTTGATCAGGGGCTAAAGGACGCTCATCACCCGGACACAGCTGCGGCGGAGGACATAGCTGCGGCGGTCATGGTTGCGGACACGGCTGCGGCGGGCACTGAGATGCAAACGTTCGCAGTCTGCTACAGCCCTGCTGCCGTCTCCTTCGCCATATAGTCGACTACGGCTTTCAGGTCGTGATCGCTTTCTTCGAACACCTTCAACTGCCGATCCGCGCCGGTACCGGTCTCGAGAATCCTGCGCACACCATTGATGGCGTCGCGGCTACCGAGTTCGTCAACGACGGGGTCGATCAGTGCGAGATATTCCTCCAGCAGATCGCGCAAGGGCAGTTCCTGTTGGCGGCCAAAGTCGATCAGCTTGCCATCCAGTCCGTAGCGCACCGCGCGAAACTTATTCTCCATCAGCAGCGGGCGGGCGTACTGGCGGAAGTCCTGGTTCGCCTCGTGCAGTTTGTAGAGATAAACGGCCGTGGCCTGTATCAGCGCGGCAATGGCAACCGTCTCCTCAGCACGCAGCGGAATGTCGCACGCACGCACCTCGACCGTGTCAAAGAACGGATGCGGGCGAATGTCCCACCAGATCTTCTTGGCGTTATCAATGCAGTTGGTGCGCACCAGGAGACTGACGTAGTTTTCAAATTCGGAGTAACTCTGAAAAGCGTCGGGAATGCCGGTGCGGGGAAAGTTCTCAAAGACCTTCGCGCGATATCCCTTGTACCCGGTATTGATGCCGAGCCAGAAGGGCGAGTTCGTGGCCAGCGCCATGATGTGCGGCAGAAAATAACGCATCGAATTCATGATGCGGATGGCCGCCTCACGGTCCTCAATACCCACATGCACGTGCAGGCCAAAGATAAGGTTGGCGCGGGCCACCAGCTGCAGGTCCTTGACCACCTGGTGATAGCGGGGATCGGGATAGATTTCCTGCGTGCGCCAGTCGGCGAAGGGATGCGTGGCGCCGGCCACAAGCTTGAGGCCGTGGTCTGCGGCCAGCTTGATCATCTCGCGGCGCAACTCGTAGATGTCTTCGCGGGCCTCGTCGATGTTGCGGCACACGCGCGTGCCCACTTCCACCACTGAAGTGTGCATCTCCGCCTTGACGCGCTCCTGCAGCCGCATCTTGCCCACCGCCAGCATCTCGGTCTCAATGTGCGAGCGCAGGTCGCGGGTCACCGGGTCTATGGTCTGGTATTCCTCTTCAATGCCGAGCGAGAACGATGGGCGCATACGCACTCCTGAGAACGCTTTGCGTCATTGTAGCGGCTTCGCTAGACTTCATCCTATGGAGACCGCCAAGAGCGTTCGCGAACCAGAGAACCGCGATATCACGGCTCAGGAGGCAACTCTCATTTGTTGGCTGGTGGAGCACGGAGAGCCTGGCTGTGATCGGCTTCTCGACCAAATCAAGGATTTGAAGGTCGTATCCAAGTGCACCTGCGGCTGCCCCACCATCGACTTCGCGCTGCAGGATGATGGCAATCTGCCCAGGCGTGAGCGCCTGGTGAGCGACTGGCTCGCGAAGATGGGCGACGAACTTTTTGGCGTTATGCTGTTCGAAGTCGGCGGGCAGATCCGCACGCTCGAAGTCTATTGCTGCTCGGGTCGGGTCAAAAACTTCGGACTCCCTGAAACTGGAATGTTACTGGGATACGACGAACGGGTTGTCGATCGGTTGGCTCCTCCATCCTCTTAGATTTGCTGCACCCCCGCGCCCAGACGCCAGCCGGCCGGTGTCTCAATCGTCTTAATATTTTCGCTTTTTATTCGCTTTTCAGATAGACTATATTTGTCGCGATGAGCCTCTTTTCCCAACTCGCCGTCGAGCCAACGCATGAGGAGATTTTTCCCGGCGCGGTGCTCATGCGCGCGCTGGCTCTGCCGCAAGACGTCGAATTCTTCGCCGCCATGGAGACTATTCTGGCTGCCGCCCCGCTGCACCACGCAACCACTCCCGGAGGCCTGCCCATGGGCGTTATGGTCTCCGACTGCGGTACGCCGGAAGCCTTCCGCCGTCGCTGGGATCCCGCCAACCCCGCAGTCCGTCGCATGTGGCCGCCCGCCCCGCGAGTGCTGCTCGATTTCTCCCTGCGCTGCGCCCTGCGCGCAGGCTTTCCCCGGTTCCGTCCAGACACCTGCCACATCAATCGTTACGAAGCAGGCATCAAGCTCGGCATCCACCAGGACCGCCACGAGTGCGACCTGACCCAGCCCATCGTCTCCATCTCGCTTGGACTCGAATGCATTTTTCTACTAGGCGGACTGCAGCGCACCGATCCCACCAAACGCATCCTGCTTGAGCATGGCGACGTAATCGTCTGGGGCGGACCCTCGCGTATGCGCTTTCACGGCGTGCTGCCGCTGAAGCCGGGCCATCATCCGCTCACCGGTCCGTATCGCTACAACCTCACATTTCGCAAGGTCGCAGCGTGACGCGAGC
Source organism: Occallatibacter sp. (assembly GCA_049514915.1). Classification (GTDB taxonomy): domain Bacteria; phylum Acidobacteriota; class Terriglobia; order Terriglobales; family Acidobacteriaceae; genus Telmatobacter. The sequence continues at coordinate 2,605 of JBEKUP010000012.1, forward strand.
TAGTCTTTTGCTTCGGAATCCTTGGGCAGTTCGAGATAGACGAGGCCGAATTTGGTTTTGCCGTCCTTGGTCTCGCTGATGCCCACAACACGGTAACGCAAAGGCGTGCCGGCGCGGAGCTCGTGATCGTTGGAGCTGTCTCCATTGCCGTTGATCTTAACCCCTCCGTCCTTGTTGCCGCTGCAGGTGAGGCCGCTGTGCGTCACGGTGAGCGCACCAACAGGTTTGCCCTTGTCGCACTCAAGCACTTCCCCATAGTGAGAGAGCGGCTTGCGGTAGTAGTCAAGAACTCGCGCAGGCGAATCGGTGGTAGAAAAACTCGCAACGAGAAGGCCGAAATGGAAGCCATTCAAGCCGAATCCGAGGTTCGCCGCGGAGGAGTCGTTATCGCTGTCCTTCCAGGGCGTAGCGCCGGGATAGAGCGGCAGGCCGATGTCCTTCGCCGTTGCATGTGAGTTGGCGTGGAGATCGAGGTTGAAGCCGTTGTCCTGCGCGACGGAGAAGTTAATAGCGGCGAAAACGAATGCGCCAAGGACTGCTGCCTGGAGGGGGAAACGGAAGCGATTGATCACCAAGAGGTTCTCCTTCACACGGACTGAGGGAGATACGAGGATGCGCGCGGGAAAGTTCCGTAGGCGGAAGTTTAGATGTCCGGCCCGGGAGCGATATGTGGTCAGGAATTGGTGTTTGGCCGGGGAAAGTTTTCCCTTAAATAAATCCGCGGTTCACCCTTTCGCGCGAACAGCAAAAACAGCAGTAGGAGACTGGAGATGCTTCCAATAATGCCGTTGATCAAATCCATCAGCCAGAGCTGGGTGAAGGATTCAAGTTTCGCTTGTTCAGGATGCCCCTTCTGGTAATGGGCCGTCGCATGCTGGCCCACCTTGAATGCAGGTGGATACGTTGCCAGGCTCGAAGCTACTGTATAGGTCCGCCCGTCGTCAGTGGCAAAGGTAAATACCGGTGCATAGCTCCAGGATGTCTTGTTCATATTGTGAAACTCATGCATCTGTATGACGGTTGCCGGCGCGGACTCACTGCTGCGGAGAAATACCTGGGTGCGATGCGCGGAGATCAGGGCTGCAATCAGCAGGCAAGGGCCGAACACAAAAAACGTAATGCCGAACAGGAGCCGCCACGGCCCGCCTTTTGCGCCGGAACCCATGCGACGAGCGTAGCAGAGAAGAGCTGAAAAGCAATTGCTTTCTCAGAAGCAGGGCTAGCTGGCTTCGATCTGCTTCGGGCTCTCGTCCTTCTTCGCCCTTTTCCTTGGCGGCGCGACCTTCTTTACCGGTTTGGTCTCCGCCCCCAAAAACGTCGCCCAACGCAGATCAAGCACATGGGGTGCCTTCTTCGCCTTGGCAATAGCCAAGTCTGCAACCTCGCGCACAATCCACTCGAAATTCGCCGGTCCCACTGACTCCAGCCCCGCATCGGGCGCGGGATTCATAAAGTCGATAGCGTAGGGAATTCCGTTCTCGACCGCAAACTCCACCGTGTTGAGGTCATAGCCCAGCGCCTGGCAGAGCTTCAGTGCATCCTGCTCGACGCGCTTCAAAAGCTTCTTGTCATACGCCGGCGGGTTCTGCACATAGCGCTCGGCATGCGGCTTGCGCGGGTCGTACGGCATGATATGGACTTTCTTCTGGCCCACAACATAGCAGCGAAAATACTCAGTGAAGTTCACGGCTTTCTGGTAAAGCATGCACAAATCGCGTGACTGATCGTAGGCGTGGAAGAACTCCTCGCGATTGTGGATATGGTAAACATCGCGCCAGCCGCCGCCATCCACCGGCTTCATAAAGCCATGCTCGCCCACGTAAGCAAACACGCTCTCCCAGTCGAGGGGATATTCCATGTTGCGCATGGAGCGGTCCGTGGTTCCTTCCGGATGCTTCTTGTGCGGCAGAATCACGGTGGCGGGCACGGCCACCCTCAGCTTGGTTGCGAGCGTGTAGTTGAAAAACTTATCGTCCGCCGACCACCAGAAAGGGTTGTTGATGATCACCGTTCCGTTGATGGCCGCGTGCTTCAGATAAGCGCGATAGAAAGGGATGTCGTGCGAGATGCGATCCAAAATGACCGAGTAGCGCGGCGCTTTATCCATGTGCACGGCGCCCGTCTCAACAAATTCGGCTTGGATGCCATCGATATTCCGCGCGTTAATGTGCTCCACCAGCGCACCGGGAAAGCTGTTCTCCATGCCAAACAGGATGCCGATCTTCTTCATAGCGCCTTTTGCCTCCGGGCTGCGAGATGGCGTGCGCGCCGGTAACCCCGGCGTACAAATGCACCTAAACAGTCTACGGCACATCGTGGTTCAACCGGGCATGTTTGCAGCGGCCGGCGAGCGAACCAGAATCCGCCCGCCTATGACGCATACAATGATCGGTGGCCGCAGACTGGGTTGCATCCGGCCCACGCGCCGCGAGGAGATAAAAAAATCATGGCCCAGCAAGACAAGTCGTTTTTCAATCGCCGCGAACTGGCCCGGGGCGCCATGATCGGAGGAGCATCCATACTCCTCAGTAGCGGGGCCATGGGCGCACAAAGCGCGCAGAGCGGCCTCGGTGGCGGAGAAGTGCTGGATGCCCGCAAGCAGGGCGCGGCAGGCGACGGCAAAACAGACGACACGCTGGCCCTGCAGCGCGCATTCGACGCAGCCGCGGCCATCAGCGGCGGAGTCTTTCTGCCGCCCGGCGTCTATCTCACGCGGGAGCTTCATGTCCGTCCCGGCATGGCCATCACTGGCGTTGCGGCGTGGAACTACAGCGGTCCCGGCGGCACGGTGCTGCGTCTCGCGGACGCCGACCAAAAGTGTCTGCTGAATCTTACCGACGCTCGCGGTTCCTCGATCGAGGGCCTTGCGCTCGATGGCCGCAGCCTGGGCACGAATATTCATGGAATGTTCGTAGACCGCACCGGCTATGCAAAGCACGAGGACGGCTTCCGCATTGAGAAGTGCCAGGTCCTCTGGTTCAGCGGAGACGGCTTGAACCTGTCCTGCGTGTGGTGCTTCAGCGTGCGTCACTGCATGCTTGCCTACAACAAGGGCGACGGCATGAACCTGCGCGGATGGGACGGCTTCATTCTCGACAACTGGTTTTCCGGCAATAAGGGGACCGGGTTTGCAGCGCGTCATGAGAACGCCTCAATCACCTTCACCGCCAACCGCATTGAATGGAACGGCACAGAAAACATGCTCATCACCGGCGGCGACGGTTACCAGATCACGGGCAACTTTTTCGACCGCGCCGGGACAGTCGGGATCGCGCTGAGAAAGAGCAGCCGGGGCTGCACACAGGTGAGCATCACCGGCAACTTCGTCAAGCGCAGCGGCAAATTCGCCGCCCCGGACACGCACGATTCCTCGCAGATCCTGTTGGACGGCTGCACGGGCGTGACCTGCATTGGAAACAGCATTCAGTCCGGCCGTGACGACGGGAATGCAGGCATCTGGAGTCCCTCGTACGGGATCATCTACCAGGGCCTGCAGAACTGCGTCATCCGCGACAACGTTCTCCATGATGGCGCGATGAAGCAATTGATGCTCGACCTCGGCGGAAATGCGGAGGGGGTTGTGGTGGGTGACAATCCAGGACGGCTGTTTGTGCCCAGAGCCTAAGCTATCCAGTTTGATTCAGTCACTCACCCCCGCAACTTCCTCAAATACGAGGCCAGGCTTTTTCACCCTGCGAAACCCCCTGCGTTGAGCCGCCTTTAGTGGGGTCGATTCACACTACGTTCATTCAGGATTCACAGAAGCGTCAACCACCGTCTGTAGCCTCGCACCCATGAGGAACATACGATTTACTGGCAGAATCCTTCTTTTGGCAGGCCTCTTGGTTGCACTCTGTGGCGCAAACGCAAGAGCACAGTACGAGGATGGTAGTCTGATCGGCTCCATCCATGACGCCACCGGTGCGGCGGTTCCAAACGCTTCTGTCACCGTGACCAACATCAATACCGCTAATGCGATTACGGTGACTTCAAACGGATCGGGCGACTACGAAGTCCCGTCGCTGCGCGTTGGTGTTTACAACATTGAGGCCGTCGCGCCAGGGTTTACGCCGGCCGAGGCCAAGGCCATCACCATCACGGTCGCCGGCCGCCAGCGCATCGACCTCACGTTGAAGGTCGGCAACGCGGACGCAACCACGGTCGAGGTGAGCGACGTCGCGCTGCAATTGGAAACGGAAACCAGCGAGCGCGGGCTTGAGGTTTCTGAGTACCAGACCGAATCCTTGCCCCTGGTCAGCCGCAATTACTCTGACCTTCTGGCTCTGGTCAGCGGTTCGCGACAGGCGCCTACCGCAGCCACCACTACCGCCGTCACCAGCCTGGTGCGCGCCGGCTCTTACAACGTGAACGGCCTGCGCAGCATGTTCAACAATTTCCTGCTCGACGGCATGGACAACAACGCATACGGCGAAAGCAACCAGGGCTTCGATAACCAGATTATTCAGCCCCCGCCGGACTCCATCTCCCAGTTTCAGGTTGTGACGAACAACGAAAGCGCGGAGTACGGCCGCTCCGCCGGCGCCACCATTAACGTCGCAACCCGCAGCGGAACCAACCGCTTCCACACTACGCTGTACGAGTTTCTCCGCAATACGGATCTGAACGCATTCGGCTATATCAAGGCCCAGAGCGGCACACACGCGTTTCCCAAGCCGGGCTTTGACCGCAACCAGTTCGGCGCCAACTTCAACGGGCCTGTCGTTCACAACAAACTTTTCTGGTTTGTTGACTACGAAGGCTTCCGCCAGACCCTCACGCCGACCGTCGTGCTCACCGTCCCCACGCAGAACGAAATCAACGGCATTCTCGCCGTTGACGTGCAGGACCCCTACAAGCCCGGCGTCTACTACAAAGCAGGCACATCGGTTCTAAACTCGCCGGATGCAAGCCCCACTGCCAAGCAGATTCTTGGATTCTTCAACGATCTCCCCACCCAGTGCATCGTCGCTCCAGGCACTTCCGGCATCAATACGACCACCGGAGTAGACTCCAACGACTGCGCCACCAACGCGCCGTTCACTGATAACGCGGACAAGGGCGATCTTCGCCTCGATTTCCAGCAGAGCGACAAGAGTTCCTGGTTCCTCAAGATCAGCGACCGCAAGGAAACGGGCATCAACTATCCCACCCTGCCCCTCCCGCTCGACGGCCAGACCAACGGACGCATCAAGATCCTCGACCAGCAGATTGCTCTTGGCTACACCCGCCTCATCGGCACCAACAAAGTCCTCGACGCGCGTCTTGGCCTTTCGGAAACCCGGGCCGGCAAGTTCACCCTTTCCATCGGCGACAATGCCATCACCATCCCCGGCCTGCCCACCAACACAGTCGTTGCCGGCGGATTGCCTTCCACCAGCGTCTCGGGCGGGTTTACAGCCTTCGGCCGCCAGAGCACCAATCCGCAGTGGCAGTACCCTTCTCTGCTCGATCCCAAGGTCAACTTCTCCTGGGTCAAGGGCAAGCACTCGCTTAAATTCGGTTACGAGTACGAGCACATCTGGATGCAGGTGCAGGACTCCAACCCGCTCTACGGCTCCTTTAGCTATGGCAAGGGCTACAGCGCCTGCCCGGCCACTGCCGGAACGGCCTGCGCCAACCCCACCGCCGCTGCCGACACCTACTGGGCCGACCTCATCTTCGGCACTACCAACGCCTATGCGCTGGCCACTTACTTCAAGGCCCACCTGCTCCAATCCATGGACAACGTCTACGCCCAGGACGATTGGAAGGTGAACTCCAGGCTGACCCTGAACCTCGGCGTTCGCTGGGAGTACGGTGCGCCTTACTCCGAGGCCAACAACAACCTCTCCAACTTCGATCCGCAAACCGTCTCCATGCTGACGCTCACGCCCGGCTACACGGCGAGTCAATTCATCACGCCCTACTCCGGCGGTGGTGTTTACGGCAAGACGCTGGTAAATCCTTCCCTGGGCGATTATGCCCCGCGCGTCGGCTTCGCCTGGTCCGTCACGCCTTCGGTTGTGCTTCGCGGTGGTTTCGGCACCAGCTACGTCCACTACACGCGCGCCGGCTCCGGCGACATTCTGCCCATCAACGCACCCAACGCCTTGTTCGTCTCCGTCACCCAGCCCAGCACCGCAACGGCCGCAGGTTACCGCACACTTGATCAAGGCTACCCGACAAATCTCGCCGCCGGTTCCAACTTCAGCCCGGGGACGGATAACATCACCTACATTCCCAAGGACACCAAGGACAGCTACGTCGAGAGCTTCTTCCTCGACGTACAAAAATCCCTGGCCAAGAACACACTTCTTGACATCGCCTTCATCGGTAATCACGGCCTCAAGCTGCAAGGCTTCGACAACGCGAACCAGGGCAATCCCGCACTAGGCGTAACGTCTGCACCCAACGAGACGGGCTTCAATCGCCCCTATCCCACCTGGGGCGGCTTGGTCGGCACAACTTTCGACTACGGCGATATCACGCAGGCACTGAACGAGTTCTACTCCCACTACGACGCGCTGCAGATTCGCTACGAGCAGCGTTTTGTAGACGGGCTGACCTTGCTGAACTCCTTCACCTGGGAGCACTCACTGGACAACGCCAGCGCCTCGCTCGAAGGCAACACGCCCTCGCCGCAAGACGCCAACAACATCAGCGCCGACTATGCCGAGTCCGACTACAACCTGCCCGTCGCCAACATCACCAGCCTCGTCTATGACGTGCCAGTGGGACATGGACGGCAAATCCTGAGCAGCGCTAACCCCGTGCTCGACGCCATCATTGGCGGATGGCAGATCAGTGGCGTGAACACGGCGCAGGCCGGCACGCCTTTCAACGTCGGCTATACACCCAACTCAGCCAATGCGGTGTCACCGCAGATCTCCGCTACGTATCGCGGAGCCAATGAGTACCGGCCCAACCGCGTACCTGGCGCGGATTACGTCCTCTGCCACTCCGGGCACTCCTGCCTGGCAGACAGAAGCGCTGCCAACGGCAGCATTCAGTACATCAACCTTGCGGCTTTCACGCTGCCGGCCACCAAAGACGCCAACGGCAACCTGCTGAGCCCGTTCGGCAACGCACCTCGTAACCCGGCCCGCACGCCAAACTTCTTCGAGACTGATTTCGACCTCAACAAGCGCTTCAACACCCCGGTCGATGGATTGAAAGTGGAGTTCCGCGCCGAACTCTACAACATCTTCAACCACACCAATCTCTACCTGCCGGCCAGCGGCCTGGGCGGCACGCTCTCCACCGCCACCAGCGTCAACAGCCCCACCACAGGCGGCACCATCACCGGCACCTTTGAGCCGCGTATTGTGCAGTTCGGGCTGAAGATCCTCTACTAATCATTCCGCTTCCCAACAAGACACCCCGTGCGGCCTCCGCGCGGTGTCTTTTCTTCTCTCAGCCACCTTCAATTGTCTGTGATACCCCTCACTTGATCCATTTTCCCCGATAGCTAAAATGTGTATCCACTATCCGATCTGCACTCGTGTGCGCGACGACCGGAAATGGACCTCGGACCGGTCCGTTCGACGGAAATTAGTTCAGGAGGGGGTGTCATGGGTTACCGATTATTGACAGTGAACCGGGAGTTCGGCAGCGGCGGCGGCAGAATCGCACAAACCATCGCCAGAAACCTGGGTTGGAAGCTGCTTGACAGGGACATCATTGACGCCATTGCCTACGAGGCCCACGTAGATGTCAAGGAGGTCCATCGTTACGACGAGCACGTGGAGTCGTGGCTGCGCCGCATCAATCAGCAGGCCATGCGTTCCGCAGCGCTTGCCGCCGGCCTGGAACTCCGCGACAATGCCCTCTTCGACGCCGAGGAGATGGTGAGAGTCTCGGAGAACATCATCCAACAGGCCTATCACGACGGGAACTGCGTGATTGTTGGCCGAGGCTCACAATGCGTTTTGCAGCACAAGCCGGAAGCGTTCCACGTTTTTGTGTACGCGCCGTATCGGGATCGCATTCTTCGCCTGCGCCAGCGGCTGCCCGAGGGTGTCGACGTGGAGAAGCGCATCCGCGCCGTGGATGGCGAGCGCGCCAAGTACACTCAGCAGAATTGGGGCAAGAACTGGCTCAATCCCCACCTCTATGACCTGATGATCTCGTCTCGGGATGGTGAGGACGAAACCGCGCGCATCATCCAGTCCGCCATGACGGGCGTCTTCGACGAAACGCTCATTTCGAAGTGACATCCCAGTCGAAGCTCAGCCCTGCGATCAGTGCATTCAGCTTCGCCTCCGCGAGCTGTTTCTGCTGTTCCAGATCCGCAGTCTGCTTACGCGCCGCCTGTAACTGATCTTCGGCGTGGTTCAACTCGTCCACAAACCGCTTCGCCGCATCGTTGCCCTTCAGCGCAGTCAGGTTGTCGCGGTCCCGCGCCTCGTCAGTAGCCGCGGTTTGCTCATTCTTTTTCGATGTGTCGATACGCTGGTCCAGGTCGGCCAGCGCCGTCTGCGCGTCGATCACCGGTTTCAGCTTTTCCAGCGCGTCTGGGACCCGCTTCACCAGGTCGAGCAAATATTCCACCTGATTCTGCGCTGCGTTCAAATCCACCCGTTGGTGCTCCGGCCCATGTTCGCGTACTTCGAGCTTGGCAGTCGAGTGTGCCGCCACCGGCAACTTGAACCGATAAAGATCCGGCGCAGTCTCATCTGCCTTCAACCCATCGTCCAGGGACCATCCGTTCGTACGTCGCGGATGCTCCAGCAACACCACGCGATCCACATCGGCAGAGTTAGTAGCCGAGTAAGTGATTGAAGCAACATCCATGTGTGTTTCGATAATCACGCCCTTGCGAATCTCTACATGATGCAGTGTCCGCTTGCTGTCGCGGTCCGTCACCTTCACGCGCACGGCCTGGTCGGCCGCATAGCTCAGCAACCGTTTTTCTCCCGGATGAATCGGATCCAGCAATCCCTCACCCGCAAACTCCCCACTCTCGAAAATGGAAAAGCTGCCTGAATCCAGCGTCAGCTTCGACGTATTCTCCAGCCACACCGCACGCAGTGGTGTGCCCGACTGCTGACTCCACAGCGTCACATGCTCAGCCGGCAAATCCTGCTGCAATATCGGCACCATCGCCGACTCGTTCTTGTGAATCGTCACTGGCTGCGCCAGGGCATACTCAAAGAAATCGTCGAATGCATTCGTGGAGACGTCGCCTTCCTGGATGGCGTCGGTGACGCGATAGAGACCGCCGCCAACATTGCCACCCATACCCACTCCATGACCGCTGGCAATTCCTCCCCCAAAGCCTGAGCCCCCGTTGTTCATGGTCACTCCCGGCAGCATATTCATCAACTGTCCTGAACTCCGTCCGCTGAAGGTTCGGGCCATGGGTCCTGCCATCGCCGCGGGAGGTGCGGCTGCCGGAAGCCCGCTCACCACCGCGTTGATATCCGCCGCCTCATGCGTCTCCGGCACAGCCTGTGCCTCGGTGGCAATCGGAATCTCCTGCCTGTGCGTATACAACGGCTCGCTCAGCGGCTGAATAAAACTCTGCGGCGCACCGGCAACCAGCGATAACTGCACGTTGTCCCAGTCCGCGCCCACCGTGTTATCCACCACCGCCCAACCCTGCATGGTGGCCTTTCCGTTCGCTTCGCGCGGAAAAACAATCCGATAAGTCGACTTCCATACCGGAACTTCGCTAATGTAACTCACCCGTAACTCGCGTTCCCCCGCGCCACGGTCCTCCAGCAATAGATGACGCACATGCTGGTCCTGCGCCGAAGCCACAATTTCAAGATAGCTGGCGAACTGTTTCTGCAGCGATGCGTCAACCATACGCACGCTAACTGAATCCGTCAGTTCGGCGGTACGCAGCGCTCCTGAATCGGTTGCGACAATCAGAAAGTAATGGTCATCGGATGTCTGACCGTTTTTGTCGATCTCCTTGCGGAACTCAACATTCACAAGCTTGCCCGTCAGCGGCGCGCCGGCGCCGGTGACTTCAACTCGCTGTCCGCGAAGCACCTGGTAAACTGCGACGGTCGGCGGAAAATCCTTCAACCCCAGTGCCAGCATTTTCAACTGTTGCTCGATTGGAGCGGTGGAATTGTAGTTGACCGTAGCCACACGGCCGCCGCCCTCGTCCAGCACGGTCAGCGATTGCAGCACATCGTTCAACTGCGATGACGTGAAATCAATCGCCACTCGCTGGCTTCCGTTCACAAACCCGGCATGCTCAAAGTAGCCCACGCCATTCTTGTAGAGCACTACCTTGCGCACCGGGAGATCCTTGACGGGAGCGGAGAGAGTTACCGCAGCGGCAGACCCCCCGCTCTCGCCTGCGGGCTTTGCCGGGTTCTGAGCGGCCATGGCACACGTAAACAGACCAACACACAAAACAGCAGGAATTCGGCGCATCGATGCCTCCTAAGGCAAGCAAGCGAATTACTAATCCCTTTGACCCCGGCGGCTTGAAAATGGTTCCCGCGTTGGCAGAAATCTTTCCATGGTGGAGCGCTGCTTGCCGTGGATGTCCAACTCAGCAAGCATTCCGAAAGCGAAGCTACCAGTCCAGCGAGCAAAGGGCATTATGCTGGAAGAACAAGCTTTACCAAGCATCCCGCTGCTTCTATTTCCCGGAGGTTCTTCCCCATGCATTCCACGCCCCTGAGGATCGCTTTCTCTTTTTCATTGCTGGCGTTGTGCGCCTCGACCGCTTTCCAAGTCGCAACCGCGCAGGCAGCCCCAGTCGCTCCAGTCGCGGCACCCAGCCCCGCGAGTCCCAGCCCCTCGATTTACGACCCGCGTATCACCTTCGCACCCCTCACACTGCCCGATCCCGTGAATGCATACCGCTCCAGCAACGGCGCGCCCGGCCCCTCCTACTGGCAAAATGAAGCCGACTACGAGATGCACGCCGACCTCGACACGCAGGCCAAAATTCTGCGCAACGATGAATTGATTACCTACACCAACAACAGCCCCGATGCCTTGCCCAGCTTGTGGATACAAATGGAGCAGAATCTCTATCGCAAGGATTCGCGCGGACAGATTGTGAACGGAGCGCTGATGCGGCGCATGCGGGCCGCCACCTCACCGGGTGCGATTCCACCTTCCACCGAAGGCTTCGAACTCGATGCAGTGGAGATCGGCTTCGGCCCCAAAACCGTCAAAGCCGATTACCTGATCGATGACACCCGCATGCAGGTGCGCCTCCCCGTGCCGCTCGCGCCCAAGGGCGGCACGCTCAAACTGCACATCAAGTATCACTACACCATCCCCGGCGTCTGGGGCGGACGCACTTCGTGGGGCATGTCCAAGCAAGGCGAGATTTACGACATGGCGCAATGGTATCCGCGCATGTGCGTCTACGACGATCTGCGCGGCTGGGACACGCTGCCCTACATTGGCAGCGAGTTCTATCTGGAATACGGTCACTTCGACTACTACGTCACCGTGCCCAGCAACATGATTGTCGCTGGCTCCGGCGAACTGATGAACCCGAAAGATGTACTGACGCCGACAGAAATGGAACGCCTCGCGCAGGCCCGCGCCAGCGACAAGACGGTGGTGATTCGCAGCGCTGCCGAGGTGAACGATCCGTCAAGCCGGCCCAAAACCAGCGGCACGCTCACCTGGCACTTCCACATGGATTCGACCCGCGACGTGGTCTGGAGCGCGAGCCCGGTCTTCGTCTGGGATGCAGCGCGCATCAACTTGCCAGATGGCAAAACCAGTCTCGCCGAAAGCGTCTATCCGCCGGAGAGCGTAGGCGCCGGAGCCTGGTCGCGCTCCACTGAGTACGTGAAAGATACGGTCGAGCGCTTCTCGCGCCAGTGGTATCCGTATCCGTGGCCCGCGGCCATCAACGTGGCCGGCTTCTCCACCGGCATGGAGTATCCGGGCATCGTCTTCGACGGCATCGACGACAAAGGCAAAGTTCTCTTCTGGATTACCGCGCACGAGATTGGCCACACATGGTTCCCCATGATCGTTGGATCCAACGAACGCCGCAATGCCTTCATGGATGAAGGTTTCAACACCTTCATCGACATCGATGAGTCGGCTGAATTTCAAGGCGGTGTTTACGGCCCCAAGCGGGACTCGGAGTACTCCGCCGGCGGCGAACCATCAGACACCATTCTGAAGGTACTCGATAATCCGGCAGCCCCGAACATCCTGATGAGCGCCGATGCCATCTCCTGGCAGATTGGGCACCCTGTGAGTTACTTCAAAGGCGCCTATGGAATGGTGTTACTGCGCGAGCAGATCCTGGGCAAAGAACGCTTCGATTGGGCCTTCCGCAAGTACATCCGCGACTGGGCTTTTAAGCACCCTTCGCCATCGGACTTTTTCCGCGAGTTATCCAGCGAAGGCGGCGAAGACCTGAGTTACTTCTGGCGTGGCTGGTACATGAATAACTGGCGCTTCGACCTGGCAGTTACCGCCATTAACGGCTCGCAAGTAACAATTGTGAACAAGGGACAGTTAGTTCTGCCGGCAACCGTCGAAGTGCAATACACCGACGGAACCAAAACACGTTTCCGACTGCCAGTCGAGGCATGGGAATCCAAAGGCGAAATGCAGTGGGCTGGAGATAAGCCGATTGCGTCGGTCACTGTCGATCCGGACCACGTGTTGCCGGACGACGACCGCAGCAACAACACGCTCACTGCAAAGTAGTGCTTGCTACGCGACGCCGGCCAGTTTCTTTAACTGAGCCAGGTGGTTCAGGTCGTGGCCGGCCATGGTCTCCACAAGGGTAAGGAACGTCATAGTCCCGCGTTCAGGGTGCGTGACTGGACGGTCAGCGGCGGCTGGAAGCGCAGCCCCGATGAGCCGCAGGTTCCATCCCCGCAGTGACGAAAACACACCCAGTGCCTTCCCAGCTGATACGCCGGAATACGTCGCAGCCCACTTATCCTGGTCGAACGGCTGAATCACCGGCGCATCTTCCGCCAGCGTCTGACGCAGCCGGAATGCGAACACAAGTTCGCAATCGGCAAGATGCGCAACGATCTCCGCTGCGCTCCATTTGTCGGGTGCCGGCCGTTTCCCAACGCTGTCATTGCCGATTACGGCAAGGGCGTGAGCAATCGCATTCACGCTGGCATTGAGAATCTCTTCCAGCGGCCGTTCGTCCAGAAACTTGTCGTACGGATTCAATTCACTCATTGCGGCCTATCCCCTTCACGTCGTCGGATTTTGTCTACTCTAACCCGAACAAGCCATCCGCAGCCAGATAACTCCTCATTTATTTCCGATGATGTCAATCTGTTTTAGAGATAATGCTGAACCATCTTCTCCCACGTCGGCCAGTCATGCGAGTTATACGTGTCCCACACAAAAAGCTTATGGGGAATGCCCTTCGCGCTCATAATGCCGTCAAGCCTCTGATTCTGCCCCAGGCACTGATCGTCCCACCCGGTCGCCAACACATAGGCATTACGGCGATAGCGGTCAAGATACCAGGGATCACCCATGTTGGGCAGATAGTCCAAAGGCTGGTTGAAGTAGCAGTCCTGATCGTAGTAGCCGCCCAGAAAATTGCGCAGATCAAAGGCGCCGGACATCGACAGAAATCCCGAGAACACATCCGGATGGCGCAAAGCAACATTCACTGCGTGGAAACCGCCAAAGCTGCAACCCAGGCTCACCAGGTGCCAGTCGTAGTTTTTCAGGCGAACCAGCGGAACCACTTCGTGTATCAGGTAATCTTCGTATTGCATGTGGCGCGCAATGCGCCAGCGAGGCGGCACCTGCTTGTTGTACCAACTCTCATCGTCTACCGAGTCCACACAGTAAACCTGCACTTCGCCGGCATTGATTTTTCCGCCTAGCGCACCAATCATCCCGCGGTCTTCAAACTCAAAGAATCGTCCACCGGATGTGGGAAACACCATCACCGGCAGCCCCGCATGGCCAAACACCAGCAGTTCCATATCCCGGCCCAGCCGACTGGAATACCACTTGTGATACTCACGATTCATGCTCGCTCCCGCCGCGTTCCCTGATCCCTATTCCCTGTTCCCTGTTTTTGGAGAACCGCCGATTTCTTGATACTGTAACAGCCTGGGCATCTGTTTTTTCCTGGCGCATCCCCCGCCAACAGTCGATGAAACAATAAAGGAACGCAGGGATTGAATCCAGAAAGCCAATCGGCTCACGCGCAACCGGGCTCGCACGCACCAAAGGCCCTGCTCGCGGCCGGCGAACCCGCCCTGCATCAGCGTCTGCGATTGCATCGCGCCTTCCCCAGCCAGATTCTGCCCGACAAGCGTGACGTGATCGTCTACCTGCCGCCAGGCTATGATGAGCACCCGCACCGCAGCTACCCGGTGCTTTATCTCCAGGATGGACAGAATCTATTTGACCCGCGAACCTCGTTCATTCCGGGCCGCACCTGGGAAGTACGCGAGCACGCCGACGCCGCCATTGAAGCCGGCGAAGTTGAGCCATTGATCATTGTCGGCATCTACAACACTGGCGACCACCGTCTCGCGGAATACACCCACGAACGCGATTGGCGAATGGGCGGCGGCGAGGCCAATGAGTACGGCCTGCTGCTGACCCGCGAACTGCTCCCATGGATCGCCGGTCAGTATCGCGTCCGCATCGACCGTGAATCCACCGGTCTCGGCGGATCGTCGCTGGGCGGTCTGGTCTCGCTTTATCTCGGCCTGCGCTATGCCACCTGGTTCGGCAAACTGGCCGTGCTTTCGCCCAGCGTCTGGTGGAACCACAAAAGCATCCTCGGCTACGTCAACGAACGCGCGCCGGAGATATGGGATCGGCCGAAGCTGTGGCTGGATATCGGCGATCAGGAAGGCCGCCGCTCTGTGCACGATGTGGAGCACCTGAACCGCCGCCTCAAAGCCAATCACTGGTGTCCTGGCGAAACGCTCCACTTCGAGAAAGTCCATGGCGGGACACATGACGAAGCAAGCTGGGCGCGCCGCGTCCGCCCTATGCTGAACTTTTTGTTCCCGGCGAAGTAGACCAACGGCGACACAAATATGCAAGGGCTCCTGATGATCCACGGAGCCCTTGCATTTCCGAACAGCCTTCAACACGGACGATCCCTACCGCCCCGCCTCATCCAGCTCATCGATCTGCTTCTGAAGCGTGCTCGCGGCGCGGCTGTTCAGCTTTGCGATTCCAATAAAGATCCCGGCAACAAACAGCGAATAGGCCGCGACGAGAAGACCGTTATGCCTCACGCGCCCCTGGCTTGCGAAGGCGAAGTCCACTATCAGCACAGCCAATCCGGGGATCAACGGCCCCAGGTACCAACTCCAGATATGGCTCAGCAAATCGCGCTGGCGTTCCAGTTCGCGGCGCTTGAACTCGATGCAGCTTGAAAGGGCGGCATCTTTGGGGACGGCCCTCCATGAGCCCCTGGAGTGCAACTGCCACACCATATAGCACATACCGGCGATGAGCAGCCCGAATCCCATCCGCGCACCCAGGTCTCCAGTCCTCACAAACTGAAACCCGAAGAACACCACCACCACGAATGCCGCGACATACTCGCGCGCATTCCGCCATTGAATCTTGCGCTGAAAACTTCCCGCGCTTGCCTGAACCTGTTCGATTGACATACGTACTCCTTCCGTTGGTTGACCTTGCCAAAGTTCCTTCATGTGGCGATCCTGAGAAGATTCGTCGCTCATATCGCCCCTCCTTGCCGGGCCCCGGCGGCCTGAAACCGCCGCGCCAGAATATGTTTGATCCGGTGAATCTTCGTCGCAACATTGCGCGCTGAGAGACCGGTGATCTCCGCCGTTGCGGCCGCATCCATTCCTTCCAAATAGGCCACCATCACCTGCCTGTCCAGCGGTCTGAGCTGATGAATCAGCTCGTAAAGCCTGGCAAGCGCATCCCGCTCAACTGCGGCGTTTTCGCTTTCCTTGCCATCCGCCGGCTCCGGAACATCCTCAATCGCGACAAAGAACTGATTCTTCATGCGAAGCCGCCGGGACACATGCGACGCTGCCGTGTTGTGGGCTACGCGGTAAACCCACGTGCGCAGCGAACACCGGTTGTCGAATCCATCAAGGCTCTGCCAGAGAGCAATGAAAATCTCCTGCAGCAAGTCGCGTCGGGTCTCCGGATCGGCTTCGTAGGCGCGAGCAAGCCGTTCCAGCGCGACGCCGTATGCTGCGACGATCTCCTCGAATCTGCTCTGCCTCGTTTGGTCGATCTCCGGCATGGCTTCAACTTGCTCCACATCCAAGGTAGTCCCCGCGGAAATAACTTTCTTACATGCGGAATCCTTTCCATTCCCAAGCCCGAGAACACAGAGAGTGGCTGCTGCAAGCTCCGTGCACGCCGGACTGGGCCTCCCGAATGCCGCCTTAAAACTTGCTTAGAACCCCTTTTTCGGCGATACTTAGGTGTTGTGTCTTGCGCGGCACGGGGCCTCCACGAACAGGTCTTCGTTCGCGGGGTGATCGGCCGGGCACTCTTGCCTGGCCCTTAATTTGGCTGGCTGAGCGTGAAGCAGCAGACCGCCGACCGGGAAAACCCCCAAAAAGACCAACAGAGCACTGGAATTGAAAGGAATCGTATCGCCGTGGTGATGATCCGTTTGGCGCGTTTCGGCGCCCGCAAGCAGCCCTACTACCGCATTGTGGCCATCGAGAAGGACCGCGCCCGCAATGGCCGTTCGATCGAGGTCGTCGGCACCTACAACCCCCGCACCAACCCCGCCACCGTTGACCTCAAGCACGACCGCATCGCCTACTGGCGCAGCGTCGGCGCGCAGTTCTCCACCATTGTGGAGAAACTGGTGGCCAAGACCCCGGCACCTGCCGCGGTTGCCTAACCTGTCCAAGCCTGATCGTGTCTCGCCCTGGCTCCCCGGGGCGTTTCCTCAATCGCTGCCGGCCGGAGACTGATGGGCGTGGATGACCGCAATCGCGATCATCGGCAAATATTCTCGCCCGCCCCTGCTGACTTGGGCACGTGCGGACTGATACTATTCGCGCAACGATCCAAGCCACAGAAATTCGGACGCATCAGGTCAGAGGCAAGAGCATGACCCCACAAGATATGGTCGAAGTCGAGGAATTGGTCCGCGAAATTGCGCGGGCTTTGGTGGACGAGCCAACAGCCGTAGAAGTGAACTCCGTGGACCGGGACGACAATACCGTTCTCAAGCTCCGGGTCGCTCCCCAGGACGTAGGCAAAGTCATCGGCAAACAGGGGCGCACCGCGCGCTCTGTGCGCACCATCCTGGGCGCCGTCAGCATGAAGCTGCACCACCGCTACACGCTCGACATCCTGGAAGAAGACGACGAAGTCTAGCATGGATTCAGAGGAATGGGCGTGGCTGGCGCGCATCCGCCGCCCCCAGGGCCGCAAAGGCGAAGTCTTCGCGGACATCCTCACTGATTTCCCTGAGCGGTTCAGCGAACGCCGCAATTTATGGCTGATCGCCGACCCCGAATCGCCCCGCACAAAAGCAAATCCCGCGCCGGTTGCTGCCGAACTCACAAACCACTGGCCGCACAAAGGCGGCATGGTTCTGCATTTTGCGGGCGTCGATTCAATCTCCGCGGCTGAACTGCTGGCCGGCCTAATCGTCGCCATCCCTCTGGCCGAGCGTGCGCCGCTGCCTGAGGACGAGGTCTACATAGCCGACCTGATCGGCTGCGAGCTGGTCGATGTAGCGGGGCCGGAACCTGTGCTCATTGGCCCGATTGAAAGCGTTGACCGCACCGCGGGCCCCGTCGCCCTCCTCGTTATCGAGGGCCCCGCAGGCGAAGTTCTGGTGCCGTTCGCCAAGAGCTATCTCCGCAACCTCGACCTCCCCGCCAAACGCTTAGAAATGGCGCTCCCCGAAGGGCTCGCCAACTTGAACGCGCCCGAAAAGCACTAAATTCGTTTCATGCGGACTCCTCGGACCATCGCCTTGAGGCGTTGCTTCTATCATCGGATCAGGTACACCCATGCGTTTCGAGATCGTCACCATCTTTCCCGGCTTCTTTGCCAGCTTCTTCGAGAACGGCATCCTGCGCCGGGCGCTGGCCGAGGGACTGGTCGAAGTAGGCGTCCACGATCTGCGGACCTTCACGCATGACCGCCATCGCACCGTGGACGATCGCCCGTTCGGCGGCGGCGAGGGCATGGTCCTGAAACCCCAGCCCATCGCCGACGCGCTTGCGTCACTCGATATCCAGCCCAAGACCGTTCAAACTCTCGCCACCGTCGAAAACCCGGCCCTGCATCAGGGCATGACTTCAGAGCATGCCCTGAGCGGAGTCGAACGGGTACCGAATACAGGCGTTGAAGGCAAGAACCTCGCGGCTTTGTATCAGGGCATGACTTCAGTCGTGCCGAATACAGACCTTAAAGATGACGGGGCTTTAGCCCCTGCGGCGTCGCGCCCCACAGTCATCTTGCTCTCCGCGCAAGGCCGTCCCTTCACCCAATCCCTGGCCCGCGAAATTGCCTCCATGGACCGCGTAATTCTCATCTGCGGCCGCTATGAAGGCGTAGATGAGCGCATCAACCAGCTCTATTGCGACATGGAGCTTTCCATCGGCGACTACGTCCTCTCCGGAGGCGAACTCGCCGCCGCCGTCGTCGTCGACGCCACCATGCGCCTCCTTCCCGGCGTCCTCGGCAACGAGGCCAGCAGCGAGTTTGAAAGCTTTGGTGTCCCCGACGCCGACATCTCCACCGAAGTCGAAGGCGTTCCCCGCTCCCAGCACGGAGCCGGCGGCCTGCTCGATTACCCCCATTACACCCGCCCCGCTGAATTCGCCGGCCTGAAAGTACCCGAGCCGCTGCTGAACGGCGACCATCAGGCCATCCGCCGCTGGCGTCGCGAACAGCAACTGCGCAAAACGCTCGCCAACCGTCCCGACCTCCTCGAAAGCGCCCAACTCACCCAGGAAGACCGCAAGCTCCTCGACACCATTCGCGCCAGGCAGTGAGATAATCGCGGCAATGCTTCAGGTCGCCGCAATCGTCGTAGTCCTGCTGTGCTGGGTGATCTGGTCAGCGGCGTTTTTCAAACCGAGCCGCCAATCCAAAGGCCAACAGAAAGTGGTCCGTGCGCCCTCATCCCGCTGGGGCATTCTCCTGCAGACCATCGGTTTCGCTTGCGCCTGGATGTACGTTCGCCCTGCCGGCTTCGCCAAGTCCACGCCCGCACTCGCTGCTTCCATGATTCTTGCCCCGCTGGCTGTGGCGCTCGGCTGGGCAGCTGCGCACAATCTGGGTAAGCAATGGCGCTATGAAGCAGCTCTCAGCAAAGATCACGACCTGATCAGAACCGGCCCATACAAATGGATCAGGCATCCCATCTACGCATCAATGCTGGGTATGCTGCTGGCCTCACTGGCCGCATGGACCTGGTGGCCAATGGCCATCGCCTCACTCCTGTTCTTCCTCGCCGGAACCGAGGTCCGTGTACACGCCGAAGAGCGTCTGCTTGCCGACCGCTTTCAGGCGGAGTTTGCCCAGTACAGAAAAAGCACTTGGGCCTATATTCCCTTCATCCGCTGAAGTAAGGTTCCTATTTGAATGGCTGCACCGCCGCCGGTTGCTCCGCCCCCACCTGCCCCACTGCGATCTCCGCCACATAGAAGTTCTCCCCGCATGTCGGGCTTCCCGCCAGCCGCCGCATCATCGCCAACTGGCCCACGTGGGTCAGCGCATCGGTCACCGGCCCCTGCAGCAATCGTTCCAGAGGCGCATTCAGCGGCTGATCCGAAGCCAGATACGCATCCAACGCCGTCAGAGAGGCAAAGAATCGCTGCTTCTCCTCGGCCCAGCCCCGTGGCGGCACAGGCGCCCAGCGCTGATCGCCTTCCGCTACACTCAGCGCCCAATCGAACAGATCGCCCATATGCGCCAGAATTTGCTCCGGCCTTCGCCCCGCACCGTCAAAATTTGCAAAACCTTCCGGCGCGCCGTCCAGCGCCCGCGCCGCCCTGTACGCCACCGTCGCCAGCACATGCCGCATCAATTCTCGCTTCTCATCCATACCGGAAAATATAGCGTATTTCCCGGCTCCATTTTCCTTGAATTCCGTCCCGGAAACTGAGAATATGGCGTGCATGAGCGCACTCGGAATCATCCTGTTCGTTGTCCTGCCGCTGGCGGCGTTGGTTGTAACGGGAATCACCGCTGGCCTCATGTGGGAGGACCTCCTGAATGCGATTCACAACCGGCGAGATTCCCGCCCTTCCTCCCACTCGAATTGAGCCCGGAATTAGGCGCGAAAACCCATTCTCTGCTAAACTTGAAGTTCTGAGTTCAAACGCAGGAAAAGCCAATGTCCATTCATCCCGTTATGCAGCGCCTGGCCGACAAGCTTAGGCGCACCGACCTTCCCGAGTTCGTCCCCGGCGACCAGATTCGCGTCCAGGTGAAGATCAAAGAAGGCGACAAAGAACGCCTCCAGGCCTTTGAAGGCTTGGTAATTGCCATCAACCGCGGCGCACAAGGCACCTTCACCGTGCGCAAAATGAGCTTTGGACAGGGTGTCGAGCGCATCTTCCCCTTCAACTCCAAGGTCATCGACAAGATCGAAAAGATCCGCAGCTACAAGGTTCGCCGCGCCAAGCTCTTCTACATCCGCGGACTGCGCGGCAAAGCCGCCCGTCTCAAGGAAGTGGACCGCGTCACCGGCAAGGTCCGTGCTTAAACCTGGCACAACCCAGATTCACCAAACCCCCAGCCCCGGTTGGGGGTTTTGCTTGTGCCGTAATCATTGGACACCGGCGGCGATGTAGTTTCCGGATGGCGACCATTCGTCCGGGACTCGAAACCAGAGCAACTATCCAGGCAAAATTCGTTCGCATACAATACAGGCGATGAGGACAGCGCTTATACTTGCGATGCCTTTGCTGCTCACGACCGCGCTGCACTCGCACGCCTCGCAGAGTGCTGCTGGACCACCTGCGCCTATGGCAGCCGACGCGAATCCGGCATTCACAGTGGCCACGGTCAAGCCGAGTGATCCGCGCAATACCAACTGGTCGCTGGGAACCAGAGGCACCCATTTCTTTACGAGCAATACGAATGTGGATGATCTGATCTCGTTTGCCTATGGGATCCATGCAAAGCAAGTTGTCGGGGGTCCGGCGTGGTTTTCTACGGATAAATACGATGTTGAGGGTGTACCGGATACCGAAGGAAAGCCGAACCGGCAGCAGCTAACATCGATGGTTCAAGGCCTATTGGCGGATCGTTTCAAACTTGTGGTGCATCGCGACAAGAAAGAACTTGCGGTCTACGCACTTACTGTTGGGAAGAATGGACCCAGGCTTACGAAGAGCACAGCCGCTCCCGAGGGTCCTTCGGGTTATGGATTTGGACCGCTCGGGACGATGACAGTCAAGAGTATGACCATCGCGGCCTTTGCCGGCGCGATGCAGAGGACCGTTCTCGATAAGCCGTTGGTTGATCAAACCGGCCTCGTGGATAAGTATGACTTTATCTTGAAGTGGACACCGGATGATTCCCAATTCAGTCAGATTAGAGGGACCGGTATAAGTGTGCCAACCGGCGCTGGTGATCCGAACGCTCCTCCGGGGCTGTATACGGCAATCCAAGAGCAACTTGGGCTGAAGCTGGAGCCGGTAAGAGCGCTCACTGACGTTCTGGTTGTTGATCATGCAGAGAAGCCTTCCGCGAATTAGTCGGCCAGTGGCCCCGGTTTCCGATGATCGCTCCAATCCACCCCGAGGGTGCCCCCGGTCCCTCGCTTTTAGGCGCCCGGGATATAGAACCCAAGCCCCATCGCGTTCCCACTGGGTACGCCATTTCCGGGCGAAAGGTTGGGAAGCAACAATCTCCTGCGAGCCCCCCGCGAGCATCTGCCCATCGCAGGTGGTTTGCAGAATATTATCCACCCCCGGCGCACAATAGAAACAGTGAACCCATGCGAGACATCACCTTGTCCATCGACGGTAAACAACCCGCTTCTTCCGCGCAAGAAATCAACCGCAATCCATTCTATATAAACAACTTAAGCACAATCTTCTTTGCAGAATTGGACCCCATAGTTTGTTTTCCTCAGTTTACGAACCTTCCAAGGTTTGCCCTCATCCTGTTTCCGAACTTTCCAAGGTTTAATTCGGTAAGTTTTCGAACCATCCAAGGTGAGCTTTATCAGTTCCTACACAACGTAAGCATCTTAAAACAAGTTACTTAGACCAATTTAATCGCAAAAACAACACACCCCAGTTTCCGGGCTGTGAAACTGTGACACCCGCTAACACATTAAAAATAAATAACTTAAAAGAGCAAAACACACAGAAACACAGCCCCTGTGATCCTGTGAAACTGGGTACCCTTTCCCCCATCTGGCCCACCACCCGCACGCCTCTGTCCTTATACTGATCGCATGCCCCGCTCCCCCGTCTGCGGATTCGCGCTGGAAAACGCCGCACGCAAGTGTGGCGCCCTCCTCATCGCCGGCCTAGACGAAGTAGGCCGCGGCCCGCTCTTCGGCCCCGTCGTCGCCGCCGCAGTCATCCTTCCCAAGGGCTGCCGTCTCCCCGGCCTAACCGACTCAAAACAGCTCTCCGAAAAGAAGCGCAGCGAGCTCGACCCCGAAATCCGCCTCAAAGCCGTAGCCTTCGCCATCGCCGCCGTAGACGCCGAAACCATCGACCGCATCAACATCCGCCAGGCCTCGCTCCTCGCCATGCGCCTCGCCGTCCAGCAGCTCACCCTCACCCCCGACTATCTCCTCATCGACGGCATCGACACAATCGACTTTCCCTGCCCGCAGCAAGCCGTCATCCAGGGCGACTCCCGCAGCCTCTCCATTGCCGCCGCCAGCGTCCTCGCCAAAGTCCACCGCGACCGCCTCCTCGTCGAACTCGACACCCAATACCCCGGCTACGGCCTCGCCAGCCACAAAGGCTACTGCTGCCCCGAGCACTTCGCTGCCCTCGCCCGCCTCGGCCCCACCCCGCTTCACCGCCGCAGTTTCCGCCCCATCGCGCAGACCGCGTTACAATTCCCTGAACTCTGAGTTTCGTCTGGAGGCCCACCGTGGCGCGGCTGCGTTGGCTGTCGTCTCTCACCATCGCCTGCCTCCTGCTGGCCGGCTGCAACAAGTTCCAGCACAAAGCCCCCGACCCCACCAAGGGTGTCGTCACCGGCGTCGTCCTCTGCTCCGACACGGGCAAGCCCGCCCGCTTCGCCACCGTAACCCTCACCGCCGCGCCCAAAGCCGGGCAGAAGAATGACGATGCAGATCCACTGTCCGCCGCTGAAATCACGATCACCGACCTCGATGGCCGCTTTCGCATCGAAGCCGTGCGCCCCGGCCGCTACTACGCCTTCGCCACCCTCGAAGGCTATCTCGATCCCGCGCTCGCCCTCGATCCGGACAAGCTCAAATCCATGTCCGACGATCTGGAACGCCGTCGCTACTCCCTCGCTCAATGGAGAGACCACCTCACCGAAGTCATCGCCTCCCGCGGTCGCGTCTCCGATATCTCCATGCAGATCGAACGCGCCGCCGAGATCTCCGGAACCGTGACCTTCGATGACGGCTCGCCCGCCATCGGCATGCACTTTCAGCTCTTCCGCAAAACCGCAAAGGGCAACCTGACGGACGTGGGCCTGTCGCTGCTGGACTCCTGGACTCTGCACGCCGAGAGCAATGGCCACGGCCGCTACAACCTCACCAATCTGCCTGCAGGCGAATATGCGGTCTGCACCCTCATGCCCGCCGAATCGGAGGACGCTGCACCGCGCGTCTGCCTCGGCAACACCTTCCGCAAGCGCGATGCGAAATCGGTGAAGGTCGAAGCCGGGGAAGCCGCAAACGGAGTCGATATCGAAATCCCTCTTTCCGGCTTGCACTCGGTAGCTGGAATGGTCAGCGCCCAGTCCGACGGCCACGCGCTCGCGCGCGGAAATGTGCGCCTGCTCTACGCCGACGACCGCGCTACGGCCCGTGAAACCTCGATCCAGGAAGACGGAACATTTGCGTTTGAATACGTACCGCAGGACAAATACATCCTGCAGGTCTCCGGCGCGGGAGACGCAGTCCAGCAGGTGTCCGAGTCGACTCCAGAAGGCTCGAATGCGACGGCCAAAGCGGCTCCAGAGGTCCACTACGCCGACAAGGAAATCCCGCTCACCGTACTGGACGACATATCCGGCGTCGCAATCGCGCTCTCGCCAGTGACTCCTGACAAGCCCGCAGGCCCCTGATGCTTGCTATTAATCCCCGGGCGCCGGCATCGCCGTCTTGCGGCTCTTCATCCACTTCTGACTGAGGGTCCAGACCGGCCGCGCCGCCAGCAGCACCGCCAGCACCACCGTCAGCCGCAGCGGGCTCAGCACACCTGTCTTTACCTGCCACCAATAATGGATAATGCCGCAAACAGCGGCCACGTACACCAGTTTGTGCAGACGATTCCAGTTCTTCCCACCGAGTTTCCGAATCGCCCAATTGGTCGACGTCGCGGCCAACGGCACCAGCAGCAGCCACGCCGCCACGCCGATAGTGATGAACTTGCGCCTGGCAATATCGTCCAGCATCGCACTCACATCGAAATTCGAGTAGAGCGCCACATACGTAAGCATGTGCACGGTGCCATAGAAGAAGGCGAACAGCCCCAGCAATCGGCGAAACTTGATGAGCCAATTCAGGCGCGGAGACAGCCTGCGCACCGGCGTAATGGCCAGCGAAAGAATCAACAGCAGCAGCGTGTTGTAGCCGGTAGTGAGCGCCAGCTTTGAAGTCGGGTCCGGGCCAAGGTTATTGGTCGCTGCTCCGTACACCAACAGCCCCATCGGCCAAAGGCAAGCCACCCACGTCAGCGTCTTAAGCGCGATAAGCGTCGATCGTTTCATATTCGGCGAGTAATAACCAGAAACTCAAAGCTGGGAGTTGAAAGCTGATATCTGCTCTTCAAAAATCCCTCTTCAAATT
Source organism: Occallatibacter sp. (assembly GCA_049514915.1). GTDB lineage: Bacteria > Acidobacteriota > Terriglobia > Terriglobales > Acidobacteriaceae > Telmatobacter. Next base: position 27,476 of record JBEKUP010000012.1, read on the forward strand.
CATCCCTGTGTACAACGAAGCCACCTGATCCCCATAGCCATTGAACATCAGCGTAGTCCGTCGTTGCGCATAAAACGGAAGACCGATTCGCCGCTCGGTTTTCTGGCTCCAGCGCGGGTGGTCAACGTTCGGGTTCACATTCGAGTAGAAGCCATATTCATCCGGCGCCATATCGTTCCATGTTGTCGGAGGCTTCTTATCAAGGAAGCGCACGCCCACAATGGACTTGGCCGACTTGAATCCATACTTCCACGGCACCACGATGCGCACTGGCGCGCCGTCCTGATTCGGCAGCACCTCGCCATAAAGACCAAAGGTCAGCAGCGCCAGTGGGTGCATCGCCTCATCCATCCGCAGGCCTTCAGAATACGGCCATGCAATGTTGCTTTCTGAAGCCCACTTCTCCACCTTCCCGTTGTAATAGGAAAGAAACTGCACATACTTCGCCGTCGAAAGCGGCTCGCATTGATTGATAAACTCCGAAAGCGAGTAACCAACCCATGGAATCACCATGCTCCACGCCTCCACGCACCGATGCCTGTAAACGCGATCCTCAAGCGGTCGCAGTTTCAGCAGCGCCTCAATGTCGAAGGTCTTCGGGTTCTTCACCTTCCCGTCCACCTTGATGCTCCATGGCCGCGTTGGTAGCCCGCCGGCATTCTTTGCAGGGTCACCCTTGTCCACGCCGAACTCGTAGAAGTTGTTGTAATGGGTAATATCCTCAAAACTGGTCAGGGTCTCGCCCGTAGTCGACAGGGGACTCTTCACGGCGTCGAGCTTGGTCCCCGCCAGCGCGCGAATGCGCGGCTCAAAAAGTTCGCTCACGCGCTCCGCACCCAGTGCCGTCGCTCCCGCAGTTGCAATGCCTGCAACCGCACCGCGCAGGAAACGTCGCCGGCTCTTTTGCCGTTCGTACTCGTCTTTTGAAGTAATTGCGGAAGATGGAATATCCGCCGGTTTGCCGATTAACATCATGAACCTCACAGGGGATAGCCGCTTTCAACTATTAGACACGTCCGGCCGCCCCCACGTTACAAGATACGATCGGAAGGTCGATTCCAGATTCATGAGATAACTACCTGCCGGACGCCGCACTTGAAAACGGCCAATGACCATCCCGCCTGGCGCGCCAAAGATAAATCGCCGTCCCGCTCACCGCTATGCCGCCCGCAACCGCAAGCCCCTTCAGCGCGTTCACGCGGTAAATCAGCAGATAGACAAATCCGCCCATCGCCACCAATGGCGGCAGCGGATACAGCGGCATGCGAAATGGCCGCGCCAGCCCCGGCCTCTGCACCCGCAGCAACATCACCCCCACGTGCTGCAAGAAAAACTGCAACAGGATGCGCGTGATCACCAGTAGCGTAATCACCTGTGTCAGCGAAAGGAAGCAGAACGCCGAGGCCACCAGCCCTAGGGCAATGAGGGATCGGTGCGGAATCCCATGCTTCGGATGCACCGCCGCCAAAAACCGGAAGTAGTTCCCATCCCGCGCCGCCGCATAGGGCACACGCGAGTAGCCCAGCAACAGCGAGAAGACGCTGGCAAACGCCGTCCACACAATCAGCGCAGCCATCAACCTGCCCGCCCACGCGCCAAACGCGGACTGCGCAATCTGCGCCACCAGCTGCAATCGTGTTGCCGTGGAGCCGGCCGCGCCCGCTGCCGCGTCTCGCACCGCAGGCAGTGCCGCCATGTTCATCAGCACATAAAACGCCGCAACAAATAAAACCGAAAGCAGGATCGCCCGCGGAATCGTCCGCTCGGGCCGCTTTACCTCACTCCCCAGGAAGGTGATGTTGTAGTAGCCCCAGTAGTCGTATGTCGTAATCAGCGTGGCCTGCGCCAGCCCCCCGAGTGCCAACCCCACCCCCAGCGCAGGGCCAACCGGCATGTGCCAGCCGCCCGCACCTGCGGCCTGCGAAAACCCTGAAACTACAACCCCCGCAATCGCAACCATCACCCCCGCGAACAGCACCCACGCCAGCCGCGTCACCTGGCTCAGATTTCGATAGAGCAGCGCCGTCACCAGCAGGCACGCCGCCGCCGCCGCAAAGTTTGCGTAATGCAACGCCGGCAGCGCGGCAATCGGCGCATGCTCAAGCCCTGGCCAGAACCACGCCAGAAAACTCGATAGCCCAATGCACCCTGAAGCAATCGATAACGGCGCAGAGAAACTCAATTGCCAAACATACAGAAAGCTCAGCCAGTTCCCCGCGCGCTCCGGCCCGTAAATCTCCCGCAGAAATGCATACGAGCCACCAGCCCGCGGAAACGCCGCCCCCAGTTCCGCCCACACCAGCCCATCGGCCACGGCAATGGCCGCGCCTAGCACCCACGCCCACACACTCAGCCCGAACCCCGCCGCCGCAATCACCAGGGGCAGCGTAATGAACGGCCCCACGCCAATCATCTCCAGCATGTTGAACAACACAGCCGAGCGCAGGCCGATACGCCGTTCAAGATTGTCGTCATTGGAGATAGATTGGAGATCCGTCATGAGGCCTTTACGCTCACCGGATTGTACACTGACCTCTACCATGTTCCGTTCCCTGCACACGTCTCGCACAGCCATCTCCGCCGCCCTCGCTGCCTTGTTCCTTGCTGCAGCTCCCGCTCAACAGCCGGCCCCCAAGCCCGAACCAGCCCGCATCAATGCTCGCGGTCCTCTCCCCGAGCCGTCCAGCATTGTATTGCCTATCGCGGAAGACCGAGGCGCCGCTGCCCTCGAACAGTCCCTCAAGCGCCTTTCCACCACTGCCAGCCTCATGATGATCGTCGCTCACCCCGACGACGAGGACGGCTCGCTCCTCACATATCTCTCCCGCGGCCTCGGCGTCCGCTGCACGCTGCTCACGCTCACTCGCGGCGAAGGCGGCCAGAATGCCATGTCTGCCGATTCCTACGACGCCCTCGGCCTCATCCGCACCAACGAATTGTTGAAGGCCGACGAGTACTACGGGGCCAAGCAGCTCTGGGGCACCGAAATCGACTTCGGCTTCTCCAAAACCCAGGAGGAAGCCTTCGCCCGCTGGGGCCACGACCGCGTTCTCTACGACGCCGTCCTCGCCGTCCGCCGCGAGCGCCCCCAGGTCATCGTCTCCACCTTCGTCGGCGGTATCACAGACGGCCATGGCCATCACCAGGTCTCCGGCGAAATCGCGCAGGAAGCCTTTAAAGCTGCCGCCGATCCCACCGTCTTCCCCGAGCAGCTAAAGTCTGTCAGCGAAGGCGGCCTCGGCCTCACCATCTGGCAGCCGCTGGCGGTCTACTCCATGGTCCCCTTCGCGCCGGTCACAGAAAAAGGCATGTTCGACTACGCCACCGGCAAATGGGCCCCCGCCAAATTCAAAAACTACGTCACCGGCGAAGTCATCACCGGCGTACCTTCCACCGAGGTCACCCTTCAGGTAGGCACGCGCGACCCGGCCCTCGGCCGCAGCTATGCGCAAATCGCCCGTGAAGGCTGGGGCATGCAGAAATCCCAGAACGGCGGCGCAAATCCCACCCTGAGCGGCCCCGCCAGCACCAACTACCACCTATGGGCCGTCGACCCGCAAGCAGCGCCGCCGCCGCCCACAGACCATCGCGACCCAAAAAGCGATGGCCTCTTCGACAATCCTCGCGTCCATATCGGCACAAGTTTGCCGAGCCTCGCCCGCCTAGCGGGTTCTAGCCCGCCTATATGGCTCACCGCAGGCCTTCGTCAGATCGAAGAAGGCCTCGGCCGCTTCCAGATCCAGCGCCTCGGCCTTTCCGAATCGGGCGCAGCGCACAAGCTCGCCCTCGTCTACCGTCAAACCCTCGACCTGCGTGCCAAAGTCGCCGCAGCCGACCTCGCCCAACAACCCAAAGCCAGCCTCCTCTTCGAACTCGACACCAAAATCGATCAGTTCCAATCCGTACTAAAGAACCTCCTCGGCCTCAACCTCGTCGCCTTCACCACCAAATCCACCAGGATTGAAAACACCGGTTTTCGCGGGGGCGGCCCCGACGAGACTCCACGCAGCGTCTACCCCGGCGAAGAATTTAACGTCCGCGTCCACACGTCCTGGGCATCTCCTGACGTCCACCTCTACAACACCGGTTTCGACGGCTCCGGCGGCTTTGACACCCATAATCCAGCCAAGCCTGTTACGCTCATCTCTTCAACTGAATCTCCCACCACCTCCGACACCATCTTCAAACTCAAAGTCCCCGCCGAAGCCAAGCCCACCCAGCCCTACTTCACCCGCCCCGACACCGAGCAGGCCTACTACGACCTCACCCAGCCCCAATTCCGCGAGCGCTCGTTCGCCCCGTGGCCCCTTGCAGCCTGGGTCGAGTTCACCTTCGACGGCCTGCCCATCCGCATCGGTCAGGTTGTCCAGACCATGCAGCGAGTAACAGGCCCCGGCGGCGTCTTCGAACCCCTCGTCGTCACCCCGACTATCGGCGTCGGCATCGACCCGGAGGCGCGCATTATCCCCCTCGATGGATCGCCTCTCCCCGTGCGCGTAACCATCCACGCACAGGCCGCCACCGAAGGCAAAGTCAATCTCAACCTTCCAGCCGGATGGACCGCCCAACCCGCCTCCGCGCCCTTCCATCTCCCCGCCGCCGGCGACTCCGAGCCCATCCTGTTTTCGGTGACAGCCAATCCCACCAGCGGCAGCGCCTTCAGCATCAAGGCAATCGTTCATTCCGACGATCACGACTTCTCGTCCGGCTGGCAAAGCATCGGCTACCCCGGCCTGCGCCCCTACAACCTCTACCGTCCCGCCGAGCTCAAAACCCGCAAGGTCGACGTGAAACTCGCCCCCGGCCTGAGTATCGGCTATGTCATGGGCACCGGCGATCTGGTTCCCGCAGCCATTGAGGGCCTCGGCATCACCCCCCATCTGCTCACCGCGGCCGAACTCAATTCCGCGGACCTCTCCGCATTCAACGTGATCGTGGTCGGAATCCGTGCCTACTCCGACCGTCCCGAACTCGCCGCAATCCAGTCCCGCCTGCGCGACTTCGTCGAACGTGGCGGCACGCTCATCGTTCAGTATCAGAGCAACAATTTCCCTGCTCCCTACCCGCTCTCGTTAGGTGGCAGCGCGGAGCGCGTTGTCGATGAGCAAGCCCCCGTCAAGCTCCTCGATCCCGCAAATCCACTGTTCACCTCTCCCAACAAAATCACAACCGCCGACTTCGATGGCTGGCTTGAAGAGCGCGGCCACGGCTTCCTCGACTCCTGGGATCCGCACTACACCGCGCTCACTGAAACCGCCGATCCCGGCCAGGATCCCCAAAGCGGAGGCCTGTTGGTGGCGCATCCCGGCAAAGGCACATACATCTACGTTTCCTACGCGCTCTACCGCCAGCTTCCCGAACTGGTCCCCGGCGCGTACCGCATCCTCGCCAACCTCCTCAGCGCCGGCCACTAGGCCAACCGGTCAGAGGCCTCCATTCGGGGCGTCGATCTGTGCCCCATTCATCGTTCAGTTCCATCGCGCGATGAGTGGGAAGGACAAAGCCCCTGCGAGCGTGTGCTCCACCGCAGGTGGTCGCACGATGACTGGGATCGTCGCGATGAATTACCGTGCCCCGTTTTTGCGACTCTTTTCTGTCGCAAAGGCGGGAAGCAGTAAGCCCGTGCGAGCCTCCCGCGAGCGATTGGCCCCACCGTAGGTGGTGGTCCATCTCTCGATGGAGGAAACTCTCCTCCAATAGGCGGTTGCTGCTCTCCGCCCCTGACATTCATTCTCGTGGAACAACTATGAAAAGTCTTCCCGCTTCCCTGCTTCTCCTGCTCTGTTCGGCCAGTCTGTGCGCCCAAGACGCTCCCGTCACAACCCCCACCCCTCCTGAAGGGCTCTATAGCTGGTGGTCCGCGCGCACCAACGCAATCCAATCCAAACAGCCCGCCTGGCCTCCACCGCTGGTGACAACTTACATCGGCCTCTTCCAGGTAATCCGCACCGACTTCGTCCGCCAAATTGCCCCAGCCCGCACCGACACCTGGAACTTCGACAACAGCAAGGGCTTCAACCTCATCCCCTCCGGCCATACCGAGATCGACGTCAACCTTCCCCCGTACATCGAGCACAACACCACGGCCATCGATGGCTGGGGAGATTTTTCGGTGCTAGGAAAATATCGTCTCGCCAGCGGCAACAAGCAGCACGGCACCTATGTTGTCAGCACCTGGGTCCTCGCCACGTTCCCTACCGGCACCTACAAGAACGGGTCGACCAAGCCAAGCCTGGCGCCCAGCGTCGGGGTCGGCAAGGGATATGGCCACTTCGATGTGCAAACTTCCATCGGCGCCACTCTGCCAACTGGAAATCCGGCAACCAATACCTCAGGCCGGCCAATTGCCTGGAATGCGGCCGCGCAATACCAGACGCACAAGTACTTCTGGCCGGAGTTGGAGACCAATGCAACGTTCTTTAAGGGAGGCCCGAACGACGGCAAAACCCAGGAGTTCATCACTCCGGGCCTGCTCATCGGCAAGTGTGGCTTGCATCCATCCAATGCCAAATCCCGCCCCGGACTCACCTTCGGTGGTGGCATGCAAATCGCCACCAGCAAGCTTCACACCTACAACCATGAGCTCATCCTCACTGCACGGTGGATCTACTAGGGCTAACTTCCCCGCAAGCCTGAGTAACAATGCCGGGGCCGCGTCCCCGGCATTTATTTTGGACCCATTTGAGTTAGGCCCTTCTCTAAGTTCTTCGCTATCTTCTCCGCTGAGCAATGTTACAAATTTGTAAATATTAAAGCCATGTAAATAACCCATTACACTAAGTGTTAAAAACATGTGAATTCGTCAAATATTCATCTACATCTGCCACTCTGAAATACGGAACGAAGAGGGGACGTCCGCGCTACTGCGGTCTCACTACCTCGCTTTCGACGTACACCGGCATCCCGATAGAAAGCAACCCAACCCCAGGGTTCACACTTTCCGCGCGCGGGAGTACTGTGCGTTCGCTGCTTCACTGGGCGCATACACGATTCAACCTGTATTTGAGAGGAAAAGAGAGGCTCAATGAACTTCAAGCTCAATACCGCTGCCGCTGTAATTTTGGCAGCCAGTCTGATTGGCTCGCCTGTATATGCCGCTGAGGGCGCACCGCCAGCAAAAAAGCCCGCCACAAAGAAAGTCGCCAAGCCCGCAGGCCCAACCGTTGAAGAACAGATCGAGACTCTGCGCCGGCAACTGCAAGGGCAGATCGACGGACTCAAGTCCAACCTGGCCGACAAGGACGCTCAGCTGAAGCAGGCCCAGCAAGCCGCTGCCGATGCGCAGGCCGCGGCAGACAGGGCGCAGGCGGCAGCGTCGGCGCAGCAGCAGGCTGTCACTGACAACGCCGCAGCCGTCACCACCCTGCAGACCACCGTCACTGACCTCAAGGGGAATCAGACTTCACTAGCTACCACCGTCTCCGACGAGACCGCCAAGATCAAGAAGGACATCGCCAACCCCTCCGTCCTTCATTACAAGGGCATCACCCTCACACCGGGAGGCTTCGCCGCGGCTGAAACCGTGTGGCGCGCCAAGGCCACCGGCGGCGATATTCCTACCGCCTTCAACGCACTTCCTTATGAAAGCGCAGATGCCTATCAGTTGAGCGAGTTCTACGGCAGCGGCCGCCAGTCGCGTATTACATTGTCGGCGGACGGCAAGACCGACTGGGGCACCCTGCGCGGCTACTACGAGGCTGACTGGCTGGGCACTGGCATCACGTCCAACAACAACCAGTCCAATAGCTACGTTCTCCGCCAGCGCGTCATCTACGCCCAGGCCGAGACCAACAGCCATCTGGCATTCACGGGCGGCCAGATGTGGTCGCTCGCTACTGAAAACGGAAAAGGAATAAACGCCGTCCCAAGCAACGAGCTCACACCGCTCACCATAGACCCGAACTACGTTGCGGGCTTCGTTTGGACCCGTCAGTACGGCTTCCGCGTAGTCCAGAGCTTCAAGAACATCGCATTCGGCCTCTCCGTTGAGAACCCGCAGCTCCTCTACACCGCTTCGCTGGCCGGCAACTCGCCCTATGCCATCCTTGGCAGCGCGGGAGCCAATGGCGGCAATTACAACGCCGCCGTCAGCACCTGCTCTCCCTCTACGTCGATCGTGAACTACACCAACCAGAAGCAAACAGACTCAGCCGGCAACACCATCGACGTTGCCGTACCCGTCTACAAGACGGTGAACGGATGCGCAGATATCGCCACCATCTCCTTCAACACTGCGCCCGATATCATCGCCAAGATTGCTCTCGATCCAGGTTGGGGCCACTACGAGCTCTTTGGCATCACTGGCTTTGCCCATGAGACCATCTATCCCGGCGAAACCACCAACAGCAACCTCTATGGCGGCCTGAAAGACATTGCTACCGGCGCCAATGTTGCTCCTTCTCTCACCACCGCCGGCAACTTCAACAACGCCATCGTGCTCGGCGGCATCGGCGGAGGCTTTCGCGTTCCCGTCATTCCCAAGGTGCTCACCGTGGGCGCCAAGGCGCTCTATGGTCCTGGCATGGGCCGTTACGGCGACTCCACACTGGCTGACGTCACCACCAACAACTGGGGCGGTCTTTCGCCCATCCACAACCTCTCCGGCCTGATCACTGTCGAGGCCAACCCCACTCCCCGCCTCACCGTCTACCTGAACTATGGCGGCGATTATGCTGGCCGCGATGACTGGGCCAACCCCTCACTCACCACGCTGGGCGCTCCCTCTGCGGACTTCTGCCCCACCACCGCCGGCGCATTTCCCTGCACCGCAACTCCTACCGCTGCGCAGGTTGCTGCAGGCGGATCATGGGGCGGCCACTGGGGCACTCCCTCCGCGGCGGCCGTGGGCTACGGCTCGCGGTTGCTGAGCAACACGGCCTGCAACACGCTGGCCACACCGGGCTACAACGGCGGCGGTTCCACCGGCTACATCCCCGGCGGCTCCTGCGGCGCGCAAACTCGCGACGTGCAGGAAATGACCGGCGGCTACTGGTATGACATCTACAAGGGCGATCGTGGCCGCCTGCGTCAGAGCATCCAGTACGGCTATGCGGTCCGCGAAGGTTGGTCAGGCGCCTCCGGCATCGGCGCCAAGGGCATCGATAACATGTTCTGGACCAGCTTTCGTTACTACCTCCCATAACCCACAGCAACACAATCTTCGAACAAGAAAAGGGCAGCCCACTCGGGTTGCCCTTTTCACTTGCTCAGGCGCATTGCGTACATCTCCCAGACGGCTGGATCGGCGTTTTCAGATACGAATCATATAAAGATCCCCGAACTAAGCTGGATGAGTGCTTTGCCCTGATTGCGTCAACCGAGATTGCAGGATGGCAGTTGATCGTTGCACGGTCGGCACTTGCGATACACGGGGGCTCAAAAGGAGTTGCACATTGTTCATGGTTAGCAGTAGAGGTCTGATGCAGAATGGCTCGTCGTACCCTGAGTCTGCATGTCGTCGGTGATATCGATGCCAATGCCAATCATGCGCTGGGAAGCATCGTCCATCATCACACCGCGTGCATCAACCCAGCAGATTGAACCATCCGGCCTCAGAACGCGATATTGAGCCGCGTATTCGTCTGTTTCGCCAGATATGACCTTTCGAATTGCGGATTCCACGAACGGGCGGTCCGCGGGGTGAATTCTGGGAACGGCATCCGCGACCTTGCTGGAAAACGTGTTGCGCGTGAATCCCCATTGGCGGTAGGATTCATCGGACCAGACAACGGTATTTGCTCGAATGTCCCAATCCCACAGCCCGATGCGCAAACCCGCGCACTCCGCCAGCTCGATTCGCTTCCGCCATCCGGTTTCGATGAATTCGATTCGCTTCATGGCTGTGATATCCCGCAGCACACAGGCAACCGTTTCCACCTCGCCGGAGACCTCAATAGGCGAAAAGGAAACACTTAAATCCCGCACCCCGATCCCGGGCAGGTCATACTCCATGCTGAAAAGAACGGGATTCCCGCAGAAGCACCGGTCGAGGTTCGGCATGACAATCCGTTCGAACACATCCCTGCCTATGGACTCCCGGATCGAGCGCCCCTCGAGTCTCGCGTTGGCCCCGCCGAACACTTCAAGGAAAGCGCGGTTTGTGAGTACATACTGATGATTCCGGTCCACAACGGCGACCATTTCATCAAGGCCTTCGACGAGTCGTTCGTATTGCCGAAGCTTATCTTCAGCAGCTTTTCGAGCCGTGAAATCCATCACCGCGCAAGATACGCCTACGACCTCTCCGGCCTCATCAAACGCGGGCTGGTACGAGACAAGGAAGGTTCTCCGGCTATGCCCGTAAGAAGCGGGCTCGCGAATCTCCAGGTCGCAAGTCCCCTTTCCATTCAGAGCCTCTCTTACATGGACCTCGAGAAGCGGGTATAACTCTGGGACGACCTCGGCGAGTGTCTTTCCATAGTGATCCCCAATCGAGAGACCATGCAACTCTGCGAGCCTGCGGTTGATGTTGATGTATTTCAGATTTCGATCGAGAAAACCCAACCCTACGGGCGCGCCGTCGTAAACTGCCTGGAGTTGAGCCAGACGCTGCGACGGAAGCCCCTCCCTGCAATTGACCGAGTACACAACGCCGTCATGACCGCTGCGCGAAATCGCGCGCGGCCGTCGCAAGTCGATGACCGACGAAAGCTGCTCAGCCGGCGCCGGTCGTCCGTAGTGCCAACCCTGCCCCATCTCGCAGCCAAGGCGCACGAGCATGTCCGCCTGTTCCTGGGTCTCGATGCCCTCGGCTACCGTTTTCAGTCCCAGACTTTGTCCAAGCCCCACGACCGCGGCTACGATCTTTCGGCTCTCGCGCTCGGTCGTCATTGAGCTGACGAATGTCTGGTCTACTTTTAATTCGTCGAAGGGGAGAGACTTCAAATGATAGAGACTGGAGTATCCCGTTCCGAAGTCGTCCAGCGCGATTCGGCATCCCATTGCCTTTAAATCCGCGGATATGCTGCGGGCTGCGGCCATATCCTCTGCTATTGCGCTCTCAGTGATTTCAACGGTAGCGTATTCAAGGGGAAACCCAGCGTCCTCCGCGATCTGCCGGATATGTCTCGGCAAGGTCAGATCTTTCAGTTGCAGCGGAGAGATATTGAACGCCAGCCGGAGACCCTTTCCGTGGAGCGCGATCGCCTCAAATGCCTTCCGCAGGACCTGGCTGCTGAGCTCACCGATCGAGCCATTGCTCTCCGCCATTGGGATGAAAGTATCTGGAGAGATCATGCCGAGAGTCAGGTGCTCCCAACGTGCGAGCACCTCAAAACCGTGCAGCTTGCCCGTTGCGAGAACCACAAGCGGTTGAAAATACGGGAAGAATTCCCCGTTTTCCAATGCACGGCGAAGGTCCCGTTGATCGAGCTTCTGTGCGTCGCCCATGGTGACAATATCGTCAGGTTGAGTCCTTGCCGATAGTGTAATTAAAATCACCCCGCTGTTCGAGCAAGCGCCAAGGGCACGCTGGGGCACGGCGTCTCGAGCTCGTTCAGCATCGGCTGCGCCCACGACCCGCAACGAGCTGAGGATAGCCTCCAGCGGCCATGTCGTCGGCAGTCTTGAAATGGGGCTTGCGGACGAACTTGATGAGCGCAGAATCGCCAAATCACTCATTGACGGCAGATTGGTCCTGACTCGTCGGCGTCTCTTTGGTAACCATTGAAAAGTTCCAGCATCCTGCCGATTTGTGAACTTCCTAACAGCCGCGAGCGCCGCCCGCAACCAACTCCGTGCGAGCCTCCCGCGAGCGTCTGCCGCACCGCAGGTGCCGAGCGTCCGCCCCATCGCAGGTGGATTGACTTTCGGGATTAACTCGTATATTCCTAAAGAATATCAATATGACTTGTTGTCAACCCACCTGTCGATAAAGTTCCGCCGCTCCCAGCGGCCAGGGGTCTAAGGCCCCTACTCATCGAGTTCCCCAAGGTTTATCAGGAGAATCCAAGGTGCACCTAGCCCATTTTGCAGTTGTAGCTATATCCCTGCGGCGATTGCCGCTATCGATCTCTGCTGTGCCCTATATTTATACCCCTTGTTGTTCTCCCGCCTGTCGCTAGACTTCCGTCGCCCACGCGGGACACGAACCCAAGGTCCTGACCCATCGAGCTTCCCAAAAATCCAAGGAGAATCCAAAGTGCGAAAAGCTCTTTTTGCAGTTCCGTCTGCTTCCCTGCGCCGGTTGTCGCTATCAGTCTCTGTTGTGTTCTTTCTGTTTGCCGTAGCGTTCGGCCTCCCCCTCGCCGCGCAAGACGACGTCACCACGCAGCACGGTGCCTCCGCATACAACGGCGCATTCATCACCGGCCCCGCCTCTAACCCATTGAGCTTCCTGAACGGCCCTGCCTGGCGTACTACCGGCAACCCTGCGCCCTATGACTTTCATGACTTTGCCCCTATAACCGATCTCGATGCAAGGCTGCCCAAGTGGATCTATTTCGGGGCCGAGGAGCGATTCCGCTACGAGGCGTACGACAATTCAAGCTTCAAAGTGGGCGTCAATGACTCCTACGTGTTGAACCGCTTCCGGTTCCAGGTGAATCTTCATACCACCAGCTGGTTCCGTGTCACGGCACAGGTGCAGGACGCCCGCGCGGGCTTGCAGAATCCTCCAATCGGCCCACCGAACACCGTTCGCTGGGACCTCAAGCTGGCGTATGTCGAGGTTGGTGCCCCGGAGAAACACTGGTTCAGCCTCCGCGTCGGCCGCCAGCTCATCAACTACAACAACACCATCATCGCCGACTCCGAGTGGCGCAACCAGGCCCGCTCCTACGATGCCGCAGTGTTGAACCTGAACGCAAGGCGCGAGCATCTGGGCATCTTCGCCGCCTCGCCTGTAGTGCCGCAGGCCTATGGTGTGAGCCCGCATCAGGAAGGAAACAACATCTACGGAGCCTACGGCCGCCTCGATGACTTTGTGGGGACTCACTCAAACCTTGAGCCGTTCGTCCTGTGGCGCGTCCAGCCCGCAGAGGTCATTGAACCCGCCGCCGCCAAGACCACCGGAAAGGAAAACGAGCAAGTTATTGGTTTGCGCCTCAAGGAGCAACCCCAGGTGGCGTTTAATTACGGTGGTGAATTGATCTACGAAACTGGCAAGGTTGGAACGCAACCCATCAATGCCTTTGCCACGCAGGAAGGCGCGGCATACCAGTTCCTCAATGCCGCAGCCAAGCCGCGCGTCTTTGCCCAATACGACTACGCCTCGGGCAACGGCAACCCGAAGCAGAACGCAAACCACACCACGTTCGACACCATCTACCCAACAGCCCACGACCGGTTCGGCATCACCGACCTCTTCGGCTGGCAGAACATTGAGACGGTCCGCGCGGGCGCAACCATCGAGCCCCACCGGCGCCTCACCTTCACGGTCCAGGGGCTGGACGATTGGGCGGCTAATGCGCTGGACTCCATCTACAACACGTCAGGCAGCGCGATCGTAAACAACAAGACCAACCACGGCCGCCATTTGGGCGCCGAGTTCGATGGCTACTCCTGGTATGAGCTCAACAAGCACTTCAACCTGGGCGGTGGCGTTGGCTATTTCGGCGGCGGCCAGTTCCTGACCAATGTGACAACCAGCCACTCGTACACGGCCTATTACATCGCGCTGAACTTCAAAGACAACGGCAAGAAGTAGCTCCAGCGGCTTCGATTCTGCCCTTTTGCTGAAAGCCGGGATCTCAGGTCTCTTGCATTTTGAGACCTGGGATTCATGACGCCGCCGCGGCCTGCTCGGGAGCCGCCGAACTCTGCCTTTTCGATTGCAATTACACGGAAAAGAAAATCAAAATAATAGTTGGCAGCGGCCGTCAAGCCTTCCCTGTCGCGGAAGCAGCGCCTTCCTTCAGCGTCTCCAGAACCAGCGCTAGCGCATCTTCCCATGCCGGCATCCGAACTCCAAATGTCTCCTCCAACCGCCGGCAGCACAGCCGTGAATTCGTAGGACGCGCGGCTGGACGGGGAAACTCGCTGGTCGGGATCGGGATAAGCTTCGGCAGGCTGGTTCCCAGGCTTGCGGCCGACTGAGTCAGCAGCGCCTGCGCAAATCCAAACCACGTCGTTGCTCCTGTGTTGGTCAGGTTGTAGACTCCGCTGCGCCCAGCCAGTCCCGCGCCCGAAGACCCCATTACCTGCGCCAGAATATTCGCCGTCCCTTGCGCAATGCATTCGCTCGTCGTCGGCGCGCCTGTCTGATCATCCACAATGCGCAATTCAGAGCGCTCCCCTGCCAGCTTCAACATGGTCAGCAGAAAGTTGTTCCCACGGGCCCCGTAAACCCAACTCGTTCGCAGAATCAAATACTCGCAGCCGGATGCCGCGATCGCCTCGTCGCCCGCCAGCTTTGTCTTCCCGTAGACGTTTTGAGGATTGGGAGTATCGGTCTCTTCGTATTCACCCTGTTTAGTGCCGTCGAACACGTAGTCGGTCGAGTAATGCACCAGGATGCTTCCCATGCGTTTGGCTTCCTCAGCAAGCACGCCCGGCCCCGTGCCATTGATTGCCATCGCAATCTCCGGTTCGTCTTCCGCCTTGTCCACCGCGGTGTATGCAGCCGCATTCACCATCACCGCCGGCTCCACTGAGCGCAGCGCAGCGAGCAGCGAATCCGGCTTTTTGAAATCGATCTCGGGATAGTCGAACGCCGTCACTTGCCCCAGGCAAGCCAGCTTGTGGCGCAATTCCCATCCCACCTGCCCGACACGTCCAATCACCACGATCCTACTATTGCGCATGCGCTCCCCTTGCCAGAAACCCCGCCTCAAACACTTCCGATTCGCGAAACGCCTTCCCCGCCGCATCCTTCCCGGAAAGGATCGGCTCACCCGTGAGCGGCCAAACAATACCCAGGTCGGAATCGTTCCATAACACCGTGCGCTCAAATTGCGGAGCGTAATAGTCCGTTGCCTTGTAAACAAAATCCGCGGACTCCGAGAGTACATAGAAACCATGTGCAAGCCCCGAAGGCAGCCAGAACACACGCTTGTTCTCCGCCGACAATTCAACGCCCGCCCATTTTCCGAACGTAGGTGATTCGCGGCGCATATCAACGGCAACATCAAACACAGCCCCGCTCACAACCCGAACCAGCTTCCCCTGCGGCTGAGTGATCTGGTAATGCAAACCACGAAGCACGTTCCGCTGCGACCGCGAATGATTATCCTGCACAAATTCGGCGTCGATTCCAATGCGCCGCATCTCGCGGGCATTAAAGCTTTCCATAAAAAAACCGCGCTCGTCGCCGAACACGGCCGGCTCAATAATCAGCACGTCAGGGATTTCCGTGGCCCGCGCTTTCATTCAATCGAACTCCGGTCTCTCAATATCTCCCGCAGGTAGTCGCCGTAGCCATTCCGGATTCCCTGGGCCAGCTTTTCCAGTTCTTCCGCGTTGATGAACCCTGCGCGATACGCAATCTCTTCCGGGCAAGCCACCTTCAATCCCTGCCGCTTCTCAATAATCTGAACAAACGAACTGGCTTCCAAAAGCGAGTCATGGGTACCTGTATCAAGCCAGGCGATACCCCGGCTCATGGTTTGCACCGCAAGCTGCCCCCTCTTCAGGTAGCACCGGTTTACGTCGGTGATCTCCAGTTCGCCACGCGGTGACGGCCGCAGATCCGCGGCGATATCCAGGACCTGGTTGTCGTAGAAGTAGAGTCCCGTCACCGCATATCTTGACTTGGGATGCGCCGGTTTTTCTACCAGGCCGATTGCCTTGCCCGCAGCGTCCAGCTCCACCACCCCATACCGCTCCGGATCCTTCACCGGGTAGGCAAATATAGTGGCTCCCGAAGGCTGCGCCGACGCGGATTGCAACATCGCCGCCAGCTGATTTCCGAAGAAAATGTTGTCGCCCAGAACTAACGCGCAGTCGTCCTGCCCTACAAAGTCACGCCCAAGAATGAAGGCCTGCGCCAGTCCTTCGGGGTTCGGTTGGACGACGTAACTCAACGACATTCCCCACAGCGATCCGTCCCCCAGCAACTGCTCGAATCGCGGCGTATCCTGCGGGGTTGAAATCACCAGCACGTCGCGAATGCCCGCCAGCATCAACACGCTCAGCGGATAATAGATCATCGGTTTGTCGTAAATGGGAAGCAGTTGCTTCGATACCGCATGCGTAATCGGGTAAAGACGAGTTCCCGATCCCCCGGCAAGAATGATGCCCTTGCGTCTGCTCATCGGCTCGCAGCTCCCTCGCGGCTAGCGGGAGCATACTGCAGCTTGATCCAATCCCGGTATGATCCGCTCGTGACGTGCTCCACCCATTCAGGGTTGTCCAGATACCACTGAATCGTTTTGCGCAACCCGTCTGCAAAGGTTTCGCGGGGACGCCAACCCAATTCCCGCTCGATTTTTCCTATGTCGATGGCATACCGGCGATCATGCCCAGGGCGATCCTTCACAAATGTGATCAGCCGCGCGTGCGTCGCCCCGGCTGGCCTCAACTCATCCAGAAGCTCACAGAGCTGCCTCACCAGGTCCAGGTTCGACATCTCGTGCCCGCCGCCAATGTTGTATGTCTCCCCGGGAACGCCGCGCGCCAGTGCCGTCCGGATCCCGTCGCAATGGTCTGCAACATAAAGCCAGTCGCGCACGTTCTGGCCGTCGCCGTATACAGGCAGGGACAGGCCCTTCAACGCATTCATAATCATCAGAGGAATTAGCTTCTCCGGAAACTGGCGAGGGCCATAGTTGTTCGAGCAATTTGTTGTCACCACCGGCAAGCCGTAAGTGTGATGGTAGGCCCGCACCAGGTGATCGGAAGCCGCCTTCGAGGCCGAATAGGGGCTATTCGGCGCGTAGGCCGTCTCTTCTGTGAATGCCGGCGCGGTTGGTGTCAGAGATCCATAAACCTCGTCGGTTGAAACATGCAGAAACCTGAATTCGCTCTGTTCTTCCGGCGGAAGCTCCCGCCAGTATCCTCGAACAGCTTCCAGCAGCTGGAAAGTTCCCTCTATGTTGGTGCGAATGAACTCTGCCGGCCCCAGAATGGATCGGTCCACGTGACTCTCTGCCGCAAAATGGACGATCGATCGAGGACGATGCTCACCCAGAACGCGGCGAATCAGCGCACCGTCCACAATGTCCCCGCAAACGAACCGGAAGCGGCTGTCCTGCTGCACTGAAGCCAGGCTCTCCATGTTCCCCGCATAAGTCAGCTTGTCAAAAACCGTCACCGGAGCGTTCTCTTCAGACAGCCACTGCAGCACGAAATTGGAACCGATGAAACCGGCGCCGCCGGTTATAAAAACGGGCGCATTCATCGGCATCTTCTTCCACCTTTCGTGTTAGGCTCCAGCTCCCGGAACCGTCTGTCGCAAGTGTCGCCAACCCCATGCATTCGATGCTAAAGGACGTTGATCGCGGCGGCCCCGAGCGCAAGCTGCGAGAACACCTGAGTCCAATCCAGGAAATTGCGCATTGCGGTGGGTCGCAGAACCTTGTCCGGCACAACAATTGTGTCTCCAGGGTTCAGGCGGAGCTCGTTGAATGAGTTGCCGCCGCTCCATAGGGTGCCGCTATTGGCACCCACCTTGCTCACCACAGAACCGTCGGCACGAATCACGAAGGAGTGACGCGAGTCCGCATTGCGATTCGCTCCGCCCGCCAGTTTCAAGTATTGGCCCACTGTTCGGGAAGGTTGATACAAAAATGAATTCTGGTCATACACCGCACCCACAACATTGATCATGGAAGGCGCAAAGGGAACAACAAACTTGTCTCCGTTTTCAAGGTTGATGGCCGGCACGTCATCGACGTTCGAGTTTTTCGGCTGGAATTGCAAAACAATGCGTCCTGTCGCCCTGATCTGGCTGAGACGCGCCGTCAATTCCTGTCCCGCAGTGCGAGAGGCGGTTAGGTCCATGACCGATGAGGCGTTTGAGGATCCCGAAACTGCAAGCGCCTGCGTGCCCCGCGCAGTCTCCGCGCTCACCTCACGCACGTACTCATCAAGGCGCTGCTGTTGGATCACCCGCGTGGATTCCCGGGTGAAATCCGATCCGTAAAGATAGGCCCTCGGCGTCAAGCCTCCCGCTCGGCGCACCAGGTCCCGCAAGGTCTCCCCCGGCTGTACGCTGTAGATACCGGAGCGGACAAACTCGCCTTCCAGGTCCACGTACTTGGTTTGCTGGTCAAGCGGAACCACGATGTCAGCTTGCGAAAAGATCGTAATGGTATCGCCCGGTTGCAACAGCAGATCCTGACTGGCATCGCGGTTCAGAACCAGCCGGCCCAGGTCGAACGGGATCAGCGATGTCTTGAGAGTCTCCGCGTCAAGCCGCTCAATCACCGCATAGTTCCAGTTGATGTCGGGAGCCGCCAGGTGCACATCGTTCCGTTTCCCTTGTCCCGGGGCGCCGCTGGCGCGCAACTGCGCGAGTTGGGAAGAGCCTATTGTGGCACTGCTTCCCGTCCCGCCCACCTGCTGCTCGCCACCCGTTTGAGGCGCTGGCGTCAAAGCTTGCGTCAGG
Source organism: Occallatibacter sp. (assembly GCA_049514915.1). GTDB lineage: Bacteria > Acidobacteriota > Terriglobia > Terriglobales > Acidobacteriaceae > Telmatobacter. The sequence continues at coordinate 45,960 of JBEKUP010000012.1, forward strand.
GTCTGCTGCGTAACTGAAGTGGTCAGCCCCCTGTCAGAGGTTTCCGAAGGCCGCTGCCCCTCCCCGATGGTCGATATCGCACCTTCGAACTCTGGTCCCGGCAAGCCCAGATGGCTCCGTTTCCACCAGTAGTCCCGGCTCACCAGCGAATCCCGATCTGGAATCAGGTCGCTCAAATGCATGCCTTCGTGCCAGCCGAACCGCCCCGGATTGGCCACATTCCCTCGCAGAGTGACCGTCTTCTCGTATGCTGGCACAATCGAATGAACCCGCAGGATGTCCCCGTCGGTAAGCGGTGTGGCCAGACCGGCAGCGTCAAATGGGAATTCCACCGCCTGGCGAAGCTTGCCGTCTCCCGTGCGTTCCAGCGAAATCCGTGCGTTAGAGGACAGCGCTGTGGTTTTCCCCGCCGCATCCAGCAAATCGGCGATCGTCTCCCCAGCGCGCATCTCGTAAATTCCAGGATTGTGGATGCTGCCGGCGATCGCTACCTGCATGCCAACCGGCGGAATGCTCAGCACGTCTTCAGGCATCAATGGAACATCCTTCGACTTGTCGCCTCGCAGCAACAGCGCATACAAGTCAAAGTCCGCAATTGTCTTCCCATCCCGGTTCACCAAAATGTGGCGCAAAGAACCCTGAGGAGATGGACCACCACTGGCAAACAAGGCATTCACAAGCGTACTCAACGAACTGACCGTGTACGCCCCCGGCCGGCGTACCTGCCCGGTTACATAAATCTGCATCGAGCGAATCCGCCCAATGTCCACCGAAAGATCAAAATTGCGGAAGGTCCGCCCTACCGCCGCGCGCAAGTGCTGATCCAGCGCCGAGAACTGCAGGCCGGCCACCTGCACCGCTCCCACCTGAGGGAGAAAAATGCTGCCGGATCGGTCCACCCGCACGTTCCCGCTGTAGTTGATCTGGCCCCAGATGCGAATTCGCAATTCATCGTCGGGTCCAATCACGTACCCCGGCGTGGCCGGCGCCAAGTCGTCAGGCGAAAATGTGGATGGAACATTCTGGAAAAGATTCGCTCCAAAGATGGGAAGGAGTTGGCCGGTAGTCGCGGCAACGAACTTCTGAAACTCCGTCGGCATTGAAGGCGGATACGTTTGTTGCGTCGGACCCGGAATCTGCCGGTTCCCCCGGCTCAGGGGAGAGGTTTCCGCCGTCGTCGCCGTAATTCGCCTCGGAGTTACGGCCGGGGTTTCATCCCCCGGCAACTGCAGATTCTGCCCAAGGCTTTGCCCGCAGTCCACGCCCGTTGCCAGAAGCGGATCCGCACAGTCAGTAGAAGAACTCTGCTGAGAATTGCCGGATTGATCCAAGCCCTGGCTTTGGGCATAGATTTGTGAGGAGGCCGCGCATAATAACAGCGCGAAGCACCAGAAAATGCGCATTTTCATAGACGTGTTTTATTTCCCTGCATTCCACGCTCAGGCAGCAACCAGACATGCGCTTTCGCACCTTGTGATTGGAGGCGGATGAAAGCAGAAGATCCCTGCATTCGCCGGCGAATCTACCTGTACTTCGATTATAGAGACAAAGACCGCGAACCGTTTTCAAAAACCAGGCCGGATATCCCAGCCATACAGTGGATACCCAAAGCAATCAACAGAACCCGGATTCTGCCGCGGCTACAGGAATCCGGCCCTAGGAGGCGCCAATTCGGCGAAGTACCGCCGGAATGGTCCGGAATAGAATCACGAAATCGCCGCCCAGACTCCAGGTCTGTACATACTGCGCATCCAGCTTTGCCCGCTTATCGTAATCGATATGGCTACGCCCGGAAACCTGCCAAAGCCCGGACAATCCAGGAGTCGCACTCATATAAGCCGAAATCAGATTTCCATACAAAACCGTCTCTGCCTCGACGATAGGCCGCGGCCCAATCAATGACATGTCCCCGCTCAATACGTTCAGCAGTTGAGGAAGTTCATCCAGGCTCCATTTGCGGAGAAATCCCCCCACCCTGGTAATCCTCGGATCGCGCAGATGCTTATGCATCCTCCACTCCAGAACCTTGGCGCCCGCTTCCGTCTCCGCAATGCGGGCTCTCTGCGCGGCGTTCCGATGCATGGAACGAAACTTCCAGATGCGAAAAAGCCGGCCATTACGGCCAATCCGGGATTCACGATAAAAGATGGGCCCACTTGAAGTCATAAGAATCAGGGCTGCGATCACAAGGCCGGGAAGCGCAAATGCGGCAATCATGATCAGCGAGAAAGTTACGTCGAATGCCCGCTTCACGTACCGGTAGCGCCAGGAATCTACCGGCGCTTCTCTATAGATTAAGAAATCCGCTGAGTACATGTGCTCGGAGACAATTGCGTCTCCATCCTGCACCGTAACGGCACTCTCATTCAGGGATTGATATTGCGTCCTTCTCACAGATCCTCCCGTTGGAAGTAATGGGCATAAGAGTGGATTCACTATACGCCAATCGATACCGGGTCGTTGCTCTGTGCGATCAATCTGCAATTCTCATTGCGATCAAAGACAAAACCTTGGCACGAATTGCGCAGTAGCACTATTTGACACTTTGAATTCATATTCCGCAAAACCGACGGGAACAGCCAAGAGAACTCATCAATCACAAGGACTCAAATACAACAAGAATTCAATTACCTGGCGAACACACTCTGCGAAAAATCGATTCTTCTCAATGTCCGGTAAGTCTCCCCGGTGATCTATGATCATTGGACGATTGAATAAGACATTGGGGTACCAGCGATCGCGCCCGCCTATCATATCGCAAACACTCGCCCCCCAGCGAGCCTTTCAAAATGATGAATCTTAAACAGGCGAACCCCCATTGTGCATTGCACAGAATCCAGTAAGAACAAATGAGGATCTGAGCTTCACTTCCGGGTGCTGATCATTCCTAAATACTACATCGTGCAAACCCTATCGGCAAGAAAAAGTGTCGCGAGAAGAAACATTTGACCTTATGTTTACGTATTTGTTGACTACTTATATAACATCGCCTGAGTCCCGTCAGCCACAGTCGTGTCGCCCAATTCCTGCCTCTGAAGCTCAAGCAAAATACCGATCGGCGCGCCCTTCGTTATACCCGTTTGCTGGGCGAGACAGCGACAGTCGCAACACGTTTTTCAAAAAACATGTGAGAAGGTCAGACCACTGATGGTTTTTTGAAATCTCCGGTTTCTGACAAGTAATCAGCTAATCCCGGCCAAGATAGCCACATATATCTAACCCGAAGCCTTTTGCGTACTGAGTCGCCAGGGCTTCGCACATGAACTTACTGGTCGCGTCCAGGGTCAACAGGCGCACGGGAGCGGATTCATCCAGCCCCGTCTCAGTTTGACTTGAACGATAGACGTGGACAGTGCTCACGTGGACAATGCGGGGGCGGAGTTCGGGTTCCTGCACGGCCTCAAACAGGTTCAAAGTGCCCCCAACATTCACATTGTAGGTCAGCCGTGGGTCCTTGAAGCTGCTTACGACGTGAGCAATGGCAGCGAGATGGTCGGTGTGACCCGGGCGAGTTTCAGCCAGAATCATGCATAAGCCCTCATAGTCGCGGATGGCCGTGCGGAAAACCTCGACGTTCTCGGGTAGATCCTGACCCTGGACTGGTTTGTCAATACTAAATCCCAGCCCCGTGACCTCACAACCTTTCGCGTTCAGCATCGCGGCCAAGTGCGGACCAACAAATCCGCCAACCCGGTAACAAGGGCTCTCACAGGCAATACTCCGATCCACTGGCGGCAGCTACACCGGCTGCGATGTGCCTGCGCTGACGGCGCAGGTCCTCTTCAACCATCATATGGACGAGTTGCTCGAAGTCGACATCCGGTGACCAGCCCAGCGCCTTGCGTGCATAGCTGGAATCGCCGCAGAGATAGTCCACCTCGGCGGGACGCAGCAACGCAGGATCCACGACAACATAGTCGTGCCAGTCCAGGCCCACATACTTGAAGGCCGTTTCGATCAATTCGCGGACTGACTTGCTGACCCCGGTGGCCACCACATAGTCCTCCGGGGAATCAGCCTGCAGCATCATCCACATGGCGCGCACATAATCCCCCGCGAAGCCCCAATCCCGCTTTGCCTCCACGTTGCCAATGGTCATCTTATCCAGCAACCCGAGTTTGATTTGAGCCACGGCGTTCGAAACCTTGCGGGTAACAAACTCAAGTCCGCGGCGGGGCGACTCGTGATTGAAGAGGATGCCCGAGCACGCAAACATGCCGTAGCTTTCGCGATAGTTGATCGTGGCGTAGTGTCCGTAGAGCTTGGAAACGCCGTAAGGACTTCTTGGATGGAACTTGGTGTTCTCGGTCTGCGGCGGAGCGGTCGAACCGAACATCTCGCTGGAGGAAGCCTGGTAAAAACGGATCTTGGGATTCTCGGACTTGATGGCTTCAAGGATGCGCGTCACCCCGAGAGCGGTGAACTGGCCAGTTAGTTCAGGCTGGCTCCAGGAAGTAGCAACAAAGGACTGCGCGGCAAGGTTGTATATCTCGTCAGGCTCGCTCTCTCGAATGGCGTTGGCCAGCGAATTCTGATCGAGTAAGTCTCCAGCGAGCACGGTAATATCGTTCAGCAGATGCGATATGCGCTCTACGTTCATGCTGCTGCTGCGCCGCACCAGTCCGTAAACTTTATATCCCTTGGTTAGCAGGAGTTCGGCTAAATAGGACCCGTCCTGGCCAGTAATGCCCGTAATCAACGCGGACTTTTTCATGTATTGTCTTACATGCCTCAATCAAAGTTATCATGCTATGCCCCTCTCCTATTGGCGCATCAATGACCGCCTACTTATTGCAAATGCCTTACTCCAAATGAAGAATATGGAGCAGACCCAGGGAATGGTGCAAATCGACAGCCTGACGCGTGCCTTAATCGAGTTCGCTGCACAACTGCGCGCGGACGTGGACGATACCCTCTGCCGGCAGATGAGCGAAAAGGGCCTGGACTAAGACAGCGGCCGATGTTCACGCGATGATCGCCGCCGAGATGCCGCAGTAAGGCCGCATCGCCCATAGCCTGCCCTGGGCGCAGTCGAAGGGTTCCGCTTCTGACGCATGGGAGTGTGGAAGCATGTGCCTATTCATCGCGGCTTTTTCGCGATGAGCGGGCGACCGCTAGACAACGCATCCATGCCCTGCTGGTTGTTCAGTATCGGCTCATGTTTTACAGGTTGTTTATCAGGACATCCCTACACATTGTCCCGTGGCCTCCTTTACACTTCCGCGCGAGTACCTGCCGCACAGCGGATACCGCGTTTGCTTTTTCTCTCTCCCACCGCAGGTGCCCGTCCCGGAGGGACAGGTCGAAAATAGTCCCGTGGTGGAGCGAAGCGGAACCCGGGGTAAGCCCCCCAATACGATCTAGCCTCCTGGATGGGCACTGCGAATCTGCGGCAACCTACCCCGCGCGAAATCCTTCCGGGCTTTGCTTTTTAAGATGGCGTCGCGGAAGCGGCAGCGGGCAGGCCCATCGGGGCGAGTCTACTCCCGATGACGCCAGAATCGGAAGGCAAATCCCAGTGCAATTGCACAGAAAGAATCAATGTAAAGCATTCTTTATCAATAGGTTAAGGCAATAACTCGTGTAGAATCAGCGCATTTTGGAATATGCGGCTAATTCTCTGCAACCCATTTCCTCGTTTAGTTCAACTCTCAGCAACCCAAAACGCGTGGGCGGGCTGCCCGGTAGGTTCATGTCTCAAAGAATCCCAACCCTCTGAGCAGCCTTTTCAGCTATGTAGGACAACCCTCCGAGCGCACGTTTCGCGGGTCGCAATTGGAATCTATCGATCGCGCGCTTCCCCCGTCGGAAGGAACGCCACTCCGGAAATTTCCTCCCCCGATGCCAGCACATCCCTCAGCCGCTCCGGATTGGCCCCGCTGCGGCAGACGGCTGCCACAAGCATGCGCAGTGCCGTGGCCGGAGTAGTCTCCGGTTGAAGACGGAAAATCCAGGGGACATTATTTGAAGTCAGCGATCGGTCGCCGCTCAACGCCAGCACCGGCACAAAGCTCTTCAGCGCCAATTGCTCCGCCAGGTGGCTCGAGTCCCGGTCCAGCGCCACAATTGCAATCGCATGCTCGTCCATCAGCGCATGAACCAGCGCGGTTGAGGCTGCGCCCCAATTCTGATCGCTCTCCACCGGCAGCAGCTTCCATGGCCGGCCCTTTGCCGCACCAAACGCAACCTCCGCCCGCACCTGGGGCGACGAGGCGACCTCAGCCGCCTTAGGCCCAAACAGGATCAATTGAATCGGCCCCGCAGGCACATCCCCTTGGTTCGGCCCGTTGTAGCTCACCCCGTCCTCGTCGACCCGCGCATACGGCACTTGCGACGCTGCTGCTCCTTGATCCGCAACATGCATCTCCTGCCGCGCCAGCGGCGCCAGCCCCACCGCAGGTGGCTTCACCGGGGGGGGCTCTTTCTCCATCGTGGCAACCCGATAGCTGATCGCCCCATTGTGTACCGTGCCAAGGTACAACGGCGCTACATTCTTCTGGTTGGGATCGAAAATCATTGTCCCGGTTACGCCCTCGTATTCCTCGATATTGGCCAACGCATCGTGAATTCTCGCTCGATTCAGCCCCGCCTTGCAGATCGAATCCAACAGCGCGTTCATCGTGTCAAAAGCCAAAGAAGCAAACTGCTCCGGTTTTTCGTGGAAGCGATCCTCGAATCGCCGATTGAAATCCAGCCACCGCGGGTCTTTCCTTGTAGGATCGTAGGGGTAAACGGCCTCAAAACCTTCCGCGTCATCACCCGCCTCTTTCAACAGCGTGTCGCCCAGTGTTCGATACGCACCAAAGACCCGCTGCTTCATTCCCGCCGCGTGCATCTGCTTCAGAATCCTTGCTGCATCTGCCTCGTCGCACCACAACACAACGGCATCCGCGCGCGAATTCCGAATGACCCTGAGCTGCCTGCTGAAATCCTCATCGCCTGGAAAGAAAATCTGTTCCATCACCACGGGGTGACTCAGCCGCCGCGAGACGTCGATGAATTTGCTCACGCCGAAGCGCCCGTAGCGATTGTTCACCCGCAACAACGCCACACGCTTCAGCCCCAACTCGGTATAGATGTGTCGGGCCAGTGTCAGCCCCTGCACCCTGTCATCCTGCAAGTCGGTAAAATACCACGGGATGTATGTCTCAGGAATGGTCGGATCGGTCGACGCCGAATTCACAATGGGGATTTCCGCGCGCAACGCCACACGCAGCGCAATGTGCGTGGACTCGGAGTTGATTGACCCGAAGATAGCCCAGTCTTTGTCGTCATAAACCATCTTGACCACTTCATTGGAAGCCGAACCCCATATCGTCGGATCCGTCGGCCGCTCTCCGCCATACACAGCCTTGGCCTGCCAATTGTCGTAGTCGTTGTGCGGCATTAGCTTGAACGGCTTACCCCCGTAGCCGCCACGCGCATTGGCTTCTTCCACCGCCAATTGCGCCCCATGCAGCATCCGCAATCCAAACACCGAGTCAGGGTTCTGCTCGATCGGTCCAAAAAAACCGATGCGCACCTCGCTCAAATTCTTTGGCTCCGGAACATCCCGTCCGGCCCCAGTGTAAATATTGGGATGGGTGTAGTTCACATCGTAGGGCGCCGCGAACTTGGAGTAGGGACTCATGTCTGCCGGTTCACCGGCATACGGAGTAACCTCGCGATCCTTAGGCGGTCCCGGCGGATGCGCCCCACACTCACAAACTTTGGCGCCGCTGCCCGCGGCCTTCGTCGCATCCTGCGCCGCGCAACTTACGCCTGCGCTCCAAACCGCTGCGCAGACTGTAACCAGCAACCATCCCTTACTCATTGCAACTAGCCCTTGCTTTCTTCCTTCTTGTCCGTGCGGAACATCGCGATCGCTTCAATCTCGATCAACAACTCCGGCCGGCACAGATGCGCCTGGATCCCTGTCGAAGCGGGCAACGGATCAAGCCCCTGCTCCTTGAAGAATTCCGTGCGCCCTGCATTGAACACGTCGTAATCGCGATCGATATCGCGCAGGTAGCAGCTGGTGCGCACAATATCGTGCCAAGTCGCGCCCTCGCTCTTCAAGAGGCCGGTGATGTTGTCGAACGTCCGCCGAAGCTGCGCCGAAAAGTCCCCAATGTGCACGCTCACGCCGTTTTCGTCGATTGAAGCGGTGCCCGAAATCAGGAGGATCGTAACCCCGCCGATATCGATTCGCATGCCGCGCGAAAATGAACTCGGCTTCGCATAGTGAAAGGCTTCGTTGAGAACACCATGGTTTGTCATGGCGCGTTTTTCGATAGGTGCGTGTCCAATGGCTTCCAGAATTTCTGCAAATGCATTCATGTTTGTACTTCTCCTTATGTCCTTATGGATGTTGTCGAATCCCGTGGCTCAACCCCTTCGCGGTCGCAACCCAAATATCATCACCCGCAAGGTCGATACCGAGTACATAGTTGTGCGCCGGCGCTGTCGTTACTGGAATAGACGTAACCTTTCCCGCTCCGTTGCGCACCGTCATCTCCGGTTTGCCGTCTTTCAGTCCCGGCCTATAGACAGCCCAGTTCACGCCGTCAAAATACGCCAACCCCTTGTCCGTACCAAACCACGCGCGCTTGCCGTCCACGCCCTTTACGAAATTCGTAAAGTTCGACGGCAGTCCGCTGTCTTTCGTCAGAAAATTGTGCCAGTAGCGCCCGTCATAGTGGCTGTCCCCAAAGTACGTGGCCGCCCATAAAACATTGTCCACATAACTGACTGATGTGACAATCTCGTGAATGAGCCCCTGATCCTTAAAAAGCACTATCTCGTTTTCGCCATCCGGATCGTCGTACTTGTCCCAGCGCCCTGTCTTCTGATCATACTCAAGCACGCCGCTACCCCATATCCCGTAGTAAACCTTTGTGGGCGTGGCAGAAACCGCATAGGCCCATATCTCTATCATCGGCGTATTGCGTTCGTTGTAGAGCGTCCACTGCCCCGTCCGCAGATCCAGCCGGCAACCGCCCGCAGCCGTTGCCACCCAAACGTTTTCGCCCTCCACGCTCACCCCGTACACCACGTCGTTGCTCAGTCCAGAGTTCAGTTGCGTGAAGCTGTCGATGCGGCCCCCGGAGATGCGGCTCAGCCCCGCCATCGTCCCCGCCCACACGTCCCCGGTCTGCGCGTCCAGAGCCAGCGAGAGCACCGCTCGATGCGCCAACCCATCCGCGGTCGTGTACGCCTTCCATGCGTGATTCTCATAGAGCGCCAACCCGTTGTCCGTTCCCGCCCAAACACGTTTGCCATCCACCAGCACGGCATAGACGTGATCGTTGGGTAGCCCGTTCGCCGTCGTAAAATTCTCAAAGCGGAAGCGCGGCAGTTCCGGCAGCACCGCAGTCGCAGCGATCGAGGCATGAGGCTTTTGCGGCGCAGACGGAGGGTTCGCGGCAAACGCAGACATGCAGAGACCCGCCATTCCCGAAGCCGCCAAAATTGCCAGTTCGTGTCCCATCTTCATCGCGTCCTCAAATACTCAACCAGGTCGTTCAGTTCGTCCTTGGTCAAATCGTTCGTCCGTCCGTGCTTGTCATCCGGGTTGTAGACCGTCCAAATCTCTTCCAGCGTCCGCGCCGACCCGTCATGCAAATAGGGCGCCGTCAGCGCAATGTTGGTCAGCGGCGGCGATTTCAGTAGCCCGGCATTATCCAGCGCCTTGTGCGTCCCCACATTAAAGAGCTTCTGGTTCGTTCCCTTAGGCCCGCTGTGGCAATACACGCAGCGGTTGGTCTCCGCAATCGGATTCCCGAACTTATCCACACTCCGCTCGAAGATCGCCTTACCCCGTTCCTGAGCCGCCGTCAATTCGTACCCTGGAAGCTTCCAACGGTTCGGCCGCGGCTCAATGCTTCGGACAAACACGGCCAGATCGGAAAGTGTCAGGTCGTCGTAGTTCTCCGACCGCCAGAAGTATTTCTCCGTCCTCGGTCCGCACTCCGTAGGAATATTCGGATTCGTGCCCGTCCACTTATACGGTTCGGTACCCTTCACGCCTTCAAGCAACTTGTTGTCCACAATGTTGCGGCCAAACCCATCCGGCTCCAGATTCCATGTCAGCCCATCGAAAGTCGAATCAATATGGCAGTTGGAGCAGCCAATCTGTCCCTGAAACGAATAGCGCGCGGTATAAAAAGTCTGTTCCCCATGCCGCAGCGCCGAGACTTCCTTAGGCCCGTCCAGCTTGATCGTTGTCTCCACACGATTCGTTCGCGTATCAATCACGCTGATCGTATCGTCCAGCCGGTTTGCCACAAACAGCTTCTGTCCATCCGGCGTCAGCGTCAGTCCGCGCGGATTCAGCCCCACCGCAATCCGCGTCGCCACGTAATTGGCGCTCGCCGAAAGATCCTGCGTAAACGGCTGTGGATGCGCGTGAATGTACTTCAACAGCCTCGCCACGTCGATCACCGTCACTATCTCTGACCCGCCGCTGGTCACATAGATCCGCGACTTGTCCGGCGCAATCGCCACACCGAACGGCTGTGATGCATAGCGCTCCAACTCATCCAGCGGCACTTCCACTGTCCTGCCCATGTCCGCGCCAAACACCGTCAGCGTATCTTCGAACGCTCCACCATGTTCCAGGTGCGCCAGCGTCACAAGATTCTTCGGGTGATACTCAGCCACCACACCCAGCCGTCCGTCACTCGAAAACACTGCATGAAATACGCCCGCGACCGCACGCAGCGGCATCCGCTCTACCACCACCGCGCGCACAGCATCAATCACCGTAATCTCCGACTCCGGCGCCGTCCGATACGGTGATGCCTTCGGATAAATATGTGTCGCGTAGATCTTTTTTCCATCCGGTGACATTGCCATGTAACTCGCACCGCGCCCCGCCAACAACCGCTTCTCTTCCGCGCCCGTCTCCGCATCCAGCACCGCCACGTCATTGCTGATGCGGTTCGCCACAAACAGCCGCTTACCATCACGGTCTTCCACCACACTCGATGGCTCCGCCCCCACCGGCCACGTAGCAATCACCGCCAGCGTGTTCGTATCGATCACCGAAAGCGTGTCGTCCCACGAGTTCGTAACGAATAGCCGTTTGCCATCAGGCGAAAACGCGAATCCCCGCGGCACGCGCCCCACAGCCATCCTCTTGATCACCGCATAATTCGCCGCATCCAGCACTCTGATCTCTTCGCTTCCCTGGCACAGGACGAATAGCCGCGCACCATCCGGAGAAAGCAGAACCTCCAGCGGCGATGCGTAGGCTACATCCTCCGCTGTCCGAGCTTCCTCACCCGCATGAACCCCTGGCCCGATCCCCAGCGCCACCACAGTCAACAATGCAGCCAACAGCGACAGTCCCGCTCCCAATCCAACCCGTAACACGCCCCGTGCCCCATCTGTCATCCTGAGCGAGCGAAGCGAGTCGAAAGACCTGCTTCTTGCAACTCTGCAGAATGAATGGGAGAGCAGTACCTCCGCTCTCGAATTGGTGTCGCGGTTCCTCACTTAGCCTCTTCCACCGTCAGCACGCGATCAACACCCACCTTCTCCAGCGTCTGCTCGCGCCCACTAGGCCAATGCACAATCAGCTTGTCGATCGTCGTAGCCGTGCCCAGCCCAAAATGCAGCCGCCCATCATCCTGCGATAAGTACCCCGATCCCGCAACGCGCTCAGCAGTCCATCGCTTGCCCGCCACGTCCACCTCAACCCGTGCCCCAATCCCATCGCGATTGCTCTTCGTTCCCTTGAGCTTCACTTCCACCCAGTGCCCCGTACCCGTCGAAACGTTATGCACCAGCGTTCCCCGCCCGCCAAGGTTTACCACGAACGCATCCACCTTGCCGTCGTTCATGTAGTCCGCAAAACACGCGCCCCGCGCCGTCGTCCGGTCACTCAGCACCGGCCCCGCCTCGCGTGACACATCGGCGAACTTCCCTGCGCCAACACCGCGAAACAGCGTGTGCTCCTGCGGAATCAAATGAATCAGTCCGCCATGAAAAATCAGAATGTCGAGCAGCCCATCGTTGTCGAAGTCATAGATCCCCGTGCCCCAGCTCACGTACTGTGCATTCACCTGCGACACGCCCGTCTCCGCGCCAATGTCCTCGAAACTCATCTTCCCCGTGTTATGCAGCAGCCGGTTATAGTGCCCGTCCGTCACCCACAAATCCAGGACACCGCGTCCTTCGAGATCCGCAAACACCGGCCCCATCGACGAAGTCGACTCGCCATTCTGCCCATAAGCCGTTCCCGTATCGCTGCCAATCTCTTCAAACGTCCCGTCATGTTTGTTGTGAAACAGGAAGTTCTCCGTCCGATCGTTGGCGACGTAAATGTCGTCCCATCCATCGTTGTCGAAGTCCGCCGCCGTCACGCCCATGGTCCGCCCGACAAACGCGCTGATGCCCGACTTCTCGCTCACATCGGTAAACGTCCCGTCACAGTTGTTGTGAAACAACTGGTTCGTTTCGCCCTCATAATCCAGCGGCCCCGGATAATTCGTCGGCGCATAAAATGCGCGGTACTTAGGATCGAACTTCACATACCGGCCCACAAACAGGTCCACGCATCCGTCCTTGTCGTAGTCCAGCCACGTCGAGCTGATCGCCCACCCATCCACCTTGATCCCGGCCTTCTCCGTCACATCCGTAAAGTGCCCGTTGCCGTCGTTGTGATAGAGAACCACTTTGCCGTAGCCCGTCACCAGCAAATCTTCGTTGCCGTCGTTGTCGTAGTCCGCCGCAGCCACCGCATCCGAATACATATCCGGATTCAATCCCGCCTTCTCCGTTACATCCGTAAAATGCCCGCCGCCGTCATTGCGATAAAGGTGATTGTGCGGAGGCGTTGCCGGCTTCTCTTTCAACGGATACGGATGCATCGAATCATCCAGCGGCCGTCCATTCACCACGTAAAGCGACTGTAACCCGGAATTGTTGAAGTCAAACCACACGCACCCCGCGCCGGTGCCCTCCAGCAGCGAACCCAACTTCTCTGACCCAAAGCTATGTGTGAAATGAATGCCAGATGCGTCAGTCGCATCCTCAAACTTGATCTGCGGTGCATTCGACGAACCTGCCAGCGATGGAGCAGAAACTGCCTGCACTGCCATTGTTTGCGCCGGAGCCGACGGCGCAATCGCACCAGAAGTTTGCGCAATACCAGACGCGACGAAAAAGGAAGCCACACGCATTAAAACAAGAAAACGACTCATCATTTCAGTTGCCCCTCGGCGAATCGCCCTTCGAAGCATCCACTGGCTTAGCTCCGGTCAAGTCCACGGGAATCGTGGTGTGCAAGAGCACTGCGGCCACGTGATTTTCCGGCGACCGCTCCGGTCCCGCATGGCACCCCACGCAATAACGTTGCTCGCCGCCACGAATCCAGAACCATCCGTGCTCCTGCCGTATCACCGCGCCCTTCGCATCCAGCAGCGCAAATCGAATTGGCTTGTCCGCAGGCACCTTCACCAAAAACGATCCATCCGATTCCACCGGCGCAGTCCCCATCGCCATCGCGCGTCCCTGCGCATCCAACGTCTCCAGCCGCACCTGTGCCGGCGCAACCTTCAAATCCCCTTCGCGCGACTGTCTGGCATCCAGCGCCATCATGTTTGCGTAATCCCACGCATGCAATCCAGACGGATGCCGCTTCGGCCGCGTTCTCGCCGCCACCACCACAGGCTCCACAACGTCCTCGCCATTCACAGCCAGCGCCGTCTTCAACGCCGCTGCACCTGCCTTTGCCCCATCGCCCGGCTCCCACGACTTCAGCGCATAGTGTGCGCCAGCCGCAGCCCGCGCGCTCACCAGCCATGCACCAGACGCTGTCTCCGCAATCCCGCCCGCGTACTCCGCATGTGGCGCAGCAACCGCCGCCTCATGTGCCAGCGGTGAAGTAAACCGCGCCAGCGATTCCCCATGCGTAAACACCACATCGCCCGATGCCAACTGCACCCCGCCCCATCGTGCCCGCCCATGATCACAGCGGTAAGACTCCACGCCCGACCCATCCGAATAAACCAGGTACAGCTCCGGCGTCGATCCCGTGCCCAGCGGAAACCCGGACTCAAACAGAATCCGCCCATCAAGCAGCACATCCGTAGGAACAGCGTTTCCCGGCAAATAACTCAGCGGAAGCACCGTTGCTCCGGCCTCAGCATCAATTGCCGCATTCGGCAATCCACCATCTTTGCCCGCAGCCTCCAGCCGGAATCCCTGCGCAGTACGCCGCGCATAAACCAGTCGCCCGCCTGGCAGATAAGACGGACGAATCACATCCCCGTCGCCGGCCACCACCAAGCGTACCGCCCGATCCGCGAGCGTCATCTCCCATATCTGCCATGGATCGCCCGCAGTCCGTTTGCCCGCAAACAGCACCGTCTTGCCATCAAACCCGACATTCGCATCCGCCGCCGCCGCAAACCCTGTCACCAGCGGCGCCGCGTTGCCTTCGTGAATCAGCAACAACTGCGCGCCCTTCGGAAATCGCTCTCCGCCCTTGAGTGCGGCTAACGGCACATACACCGGCGCAGCCGTCACAATCACGTCCCCATCCGCAGACACACCCCTACTCTGCTCCGCAACCGGACCAAACCCGCAAGTCACAATCAAGCCTGCAATCAATACGGGCAGCACAAGGACAGAAACCCTCATCCCAATGCCTCCACCGGCTCCGTGCCCGTCCCTTCGCGCCGCACCAGCTCCTGCCCGCGCAATTCCAGCCACGGTTCCAGCCCAAACATCATCGCGTCGAATCCAGCGAAGTCCAGCGATTGCTCCCCGTCGCTCCATGCCCTGTCAGGGTTCGGATGCACTTCGACAAGCAACCCATCCGCGCCGCCCGCAACCGCTATCCGCGCCAGCGCGGGAACCAGTTCCCGATGCCCCGCCGCATGACTCGGATCGGCGATTACCGGCAAATGCGAAATATGCTTTAACAGCGCAATCGCCGCCACGTCGAACGTATTCCGCATCGCCGTTTCAAAAGTGCGAATGCCACGCTCGCAAAGAATCACATGAGGGTTGCCGCAATCGATAATCAATTGCGCCGAGCGCAGCCAATCCGCAATCGTCGCCACCATCCCGCGCTTCAGCAGCACCGGCCGCCCGCTCCTTGCGGCCGCTTCCAGCAGCGAGTAGTTCTCCATGTTCCGCGTGCCAATTTGCAAAATGTCCGCATACTCGGCCACCAGCGGCACATCGTCCTCGCTCATCACTTCGGTCACAATCGCGAGGCCGCTCTCTTCGCGAGCGCGCGCCAGCATCTTCAGCCCTGGGAGGCCGTGTCCTTGAAAACTGTAGGGAGAGCTGCGCGGCTTGAATGCGCCTCCGCGAAGGATGCGCGCGCCTGCCCGGCGAACATGATTGGCTGTGGCCATCAGCTGGAACTCGGTTTCAACCGAGCACGGCCCAGCCATGGTAATGAATTCGTCCCCGCCGATTTCCAGATCCAGAACCGGCACCACAGTCTGTTGGCGCTGCGCACTCTTCAGAACATCGGGACTTTCGGCGAATCGTTCGTGCCAGCTATCGCGCACCCGGTGCGCTCCGTTTCTGGGGAAGCGGAAACGTTAGACTAACGCGTTCGTCCACGCCGCGCCTCCACCCAAAGGATGAGGTGCGCGACCGTTCTCATCGCACCTGGCACTTCGTTTCTAGCTGCGCAATATGCACTTGTCTGTGACGAATGAACTTGACTCGCACTTCAATGATGCTTGCCCCACTGAAGCCGTGTCCCATAAGCGGGAGTCCCACTGAAGCGAGTGCCCCACTTTCGCCGATGTGCGGCTTTTTGTGCATCGGTTAAAGTGGGATAGCTCCATCTATCTATAGCTTTTCTCAATGCTTCTTATAGCTCGTTATAGCTTTCTCACCCCAGCGCCATCGTCGGCGTCCTGTATCCAAACGCCGCATCCACCACACCCGCAATCCCCAGCGCCGTCTCATCTTCAAACGGCCGTGCCACAATCTGCACCCCTATCGGCAGTCCTTCTGCCGAGCGACCAACCGGCACAACCGCCGCCGGGCAAGCCAGCGCGTTGAACCACTGCGTAAACCGCCACGCATCCAGATACTCGACCGTCCGCCCCTCCACATCCCACACACGTTCGCCATGCCGGAAAGCGGGCACACTCGCCACCGGGCACAACAGAACTGAGTATTTCTTCATCTCCTCCAGCGTCTTCGCGCGCAGCAAATCCAGCTCCGCCCACGCATTCAGCAACTCTGCTGCCGTCAACTGCGGCGCGCCCGCCGCAATCCCCAGAAACTCTCTGAAGATCGGACTCAGTTCGTCCTCTCGTCCTGCGATAGTCGTCGCATAAAACCTGGCCCCGCACTGCACAAAAAAGGTCCGCCACACCTTGCGCAGCGCCTCCAGCGTTTGCGGCCTGAACGGTTCCAGGTTGAAGCCCGCCTCGCGCAACGCCGCCACCGCCGCCTGCACCACCGCCCGCGTTTCCGCCGTAACCGGAACCAACCCATCGTCCTCAAAGAACCCTATCCGTTTGCTCCGCAGTTCCTCCAGCCCTGGTTCGCGGAAGTCCACTGGTGCGCCCGCCGGATCAGCCACATCCTGCCCGCTCAGCAAGCGGAACAGCAGCGCCACATCGGCAATCGTCCGCGCCATTGGCCCAATTGCGCCTAGAATCAGAAACGGCCCCACGCATGGCGGCAAATGCCCGCGCCCCGGTATCCGTCCCGGCGTCGGTTTCAGCGAACAAATCCCCGTAAAATGTGCCGGCACGCGCACGCTTCCACCGCTGTCACTGCCCAGCCCCGCGGCTGACATACCCGCCGCAATCGCCGCAGCCTCGCCGCCACTTGATCCACCCGGTGACCGCGTCAGGTCCCACGGGTTCGCTGTCCGTCCGTGCAGCAGATTGTCGGTCTCGTAGGCCATCAGGAACTCCGGACAATTTGTCGTGCCCAGAATCAGCGCCCCCGCCGCGCGCAGCCGCGCCACCACCACCGCGTCCTCACTCTGAACCTCATCCTTGTGCAACAGGCTCCCAATCTCGCACTTCAATCCCCGCGTCGCAATTGACGACTTCACCGTCACCGGCAACCCAAACAGCGGTCTCCGTTCCCGGCTGCCACGCCAGTCATCATGCTTCCGCGCGCGCTCCCGCACCCACTCCGCATCAAAGTCCGCAAACGCATTCAACGCAGGATTCAGTCGCTCAATCTGCCGTATGTGCGCCTCCGCCAACTCCGTTACGGATATCTCGCCAGACTTCAACAACTCCAGTTGACGCACCGCCGACTCAAGCGCAACATTGTTCATTGAAGTCCCGCCGAATTTGATGCGGGCGCAAAGTCGTCCTGGGGCGTCGAAGGCCTCTCCCGATAATCAAATCGATAAGCCCGCACCGGCTCTCCCGAATCCCACCGGTCATTCCAATCCAACTGGTACTTCAAAGCATCCGCATCATCGGGAAACGCCTCACTCGCCGGATACGGATACGTGCTCATTCCATGGAACGGCACCTGCGCCACCGTAAACGGCGAAGCATCCCACCAATCCATATCCTTCACAAACCCATTCGCATAAAAGAAGTAATCCCGCTTCCAATGCGCAGGCAGCGCCGGTAGCTGTTCCGTATCAAATTCCGCCGCAATCTCCTCACCGCTCCCGAATATAACCATGCGGTTATCGACACCCGTCAGCAGTTCCCTCACATCGCCCATCCGCGTGTAGTTCCCGCGCTGATGCTGAAACGGACCTGTCAAACTCACGCGATCATAGTCGTAATCCAGATCGCCAGGACTCGCACCCTCCATCTGCTTAGGATACCCACGGAAATGCAGCATAGCCGTCGCCATCGGCACTTCCGTCGCCCGCGCCTCAGCATCCGTGCTCTGTGCCAACTGATCAATCAACACCTGGTCCCAATAAATCTGCAGATTCGTCATCAGCCGAATCTTCCGCGCGCCCGCCGGTAACTTGCCTGTCAGGTCCACAACAATCGTCCGTTCCAGGCCCGCAGGAAATCCCGCGTCCTCAGCAACCTTCTTCCACGACCCATCCGCCAACTGCGCCTCAACATACGGCGACACCGGCTTCACGCCCGCCTGCCAAGCCGCATACAAACTCGTCGCGCTGAAGTAGTTCACATACCCCGTCATCAGCAACCGCAGCGGGGACTTCGCGTCCAGCGGACCTAGGTCCAGTGTCAGCGCATGCAGATTCGCAAACCCGTCATACGGCGCAACCGCAAACCCGCTAGCAAACGTATGATCGCGCCGGCTCAGCGCATCCATCACATCGCGCCCTTCGCCATCCCAGGCGCCCACCGGCAACCGCGCGCCTTCCGATGCCACAACCCGCCCCGAAGCAAACGGCGGATCATCCAGGAACCGCTCATCCGGATTCACCTCAACATTCTCCGGATGATCGACAGCCACCACCCGCAACTGATCTATGTAATTCACTTCCTCCATCGGTTCCATGAAGCGCAAACTTAGCTTGCCGTTCACCAGCGCCGTGTGGTCGCCATCCACCTTCACCCACTCGCCGGGATTGGGAATGTTCCTCCGCTCCGGCGTAAACCAATGCCCCACCACCCCAGATCCAATAACATCCGTCACTAACTTGTACTTATGCCCATCCCATGCAAAAAGAACTGGGCAACTACTCCCGCGCCGGTCCGCCTCTTTCATCGCAATCACCGCGCGTCCCTGCACCAACTTGGGCAAATCCACCTCATCCTGCAGCACGCCCGTCGGCCACAGAATGCGCAGCAAATCAATCCCTTCCGCATCGCCCAGCCCCACCAGAATCTGCGGCGGAGCCTGCGTCTGATAGCCCGAAGCCCCGGCCAGTTCCCACTTCTGCCAATACCCGCCCTCAAACACCTCCACCTTCACGCCCAGCGCCGTCTTGTTATCCGCATACCCGCTCAAATCAAGCCGTACAAAATGATTCTTGTTCGCTCCCACATTCTTCAGCAGCACCGGCGGCGCATTCACCTGCGTCACAATCAAATCCGGCGCGCCATCCCCATCCACATCCGCCGCAATCAGCCCGCGCGGCTCATGCAGCGTCACCGCATCCAGCCCCAGCGCATGGCTAACATCCTCAAACGTCCCATCGCCGCGATTGCGCAAAACCTTCACACTTGATCCGGTCGCAGTCTCGACGATTACTGCCAGATCAATCCAGCCGTCGTTATCAATATCGATTGGCGTGAGGCCCCAACACCGGTATCCCATCGAGTTAGGCTTGGCTGGATCAAGAGCCATTAGAGTTGGACCAATTGGCGGCAGTTCCACCCGCTCAAACTGCCTTCCAACATGATCTGGGCCTTCCACATTCCGCCAAAGCGAGATGCCAGGCGCGCCGTCGTGAGTTACAGCTATATCCATCCAACCGTCCTTGTCAAAATCGAGAACGGCAACCCCAACAGAATACGCAATTGGAGATTCTCTTTCCCACGCTACTTGACTTGCTTGAGTCCTACTAGCCTGATATAACGGCTGCGTCGGATACTTCCCCTCCCGCGGATTCACGTAAATCAAAGGAGATGCCGGTGGTTCTGTAATTATCTCCTTTGGGTTCGAGGTGTCTCCAACAGTGGGCACCCATTTAATAAAATCTTCTCTCGTGGTAACAATATCAACCGCACGGTCATTGTTAAAGTCCGTGAGAATCGCCGCGTTTGTCTTTCCTGCTCCGCCCAATCCCGTCGGCTCTGTCCATTCGGTAAAAGTCTTGTTGCCGTTATTCCTCCATAACACGTTTCCTGGTCTCCACAAACAATAGCTTTTGTTCCTGGGATCAGGCTCGCAATCCGTATTCAAGTTTGAACCCGTCAAGAACAGATCAAGGTCGCCGTCATGGTCGTAATCGATAAACGTAATCCCCGTCGGCCTGTTCTTCGCAGCCAGCCCAGCCTCCGCCGTCACATCCTGAAACTTGCCCTTCCCCAAATTCTTGAACAGCAATACCCGGTCATCCAGCGCCACCGCCAGATCATTCAACCCGTCCGAATCAAAGTCGCCTACCGCGCACGCCACACCATGCCCTGCGACCTTCAACCCCGCTCCCGCAGCATCAAATTCTTCAAAGCTCCCATCGCCTTTCGCATGCAGCACCCGAATCGCCTGCGCCCCAGCCTGCATCAGCACCAGGTCCATATGCCCGTCGCCGCTAACATCCAGCATGCAAGCCCCGCCCGTAGTTGAAAAGCTGGGTGCCCCCGGTCTCGCTTTTGAGACCGGGGAAACCATCTCCGTCGCCACCAACTTCACCGGAATCATCGCCTTCACACCGCCGCCCAACTCCCTCACCGGTGTCACCGTCGAATAGCGCCCCTGCTCCCCATAAGCCAGCCCAATCGGCGCCCCAATCTTCGCGCTCGTCAAATGCTGAAACCGCTTGAAATGGGCCTTCGCCTCATCCGCATGTCCTGACCGCTGCAGCGCCCGCGCCATCCCAAACTCACTCGACGCATGGTTCGGATCAATCGCCAGCGCCTGCTTGAAAGCGTCAACCGCCTGGTCGAAATCCTTCAGCTCAGAAAGACACACGCCCTCAAAGTAATACGAATCCACATCCCGCGGATCGATCTTCACCGCCTGCCGAAAGCTCTCCAACGCCGGCTCCAGTTCGTTGCCCGCATGCTGCGCCAGTCCCAGGTTGTACCACGCCTGCGCACTCTGCGGGTCCAATGTCAGAGCCGCATGCAGCGCCTTCTTGGCCTCATCCAGCTTCTGCAGAGTCAGCAGCGCAATGCCGTCATTAATCGCCGCTTGCGCCAGCTTCGGATCCTTCTTGAACGCGCTGGCAAATGAGCCTTCGGCGCGCTCGGTAAACTGCTGCCCCATCTCCGCTACGCCGCGATTGTTGGCGCGCACGGCCTCCGCGTCAAAGCGCGGCTCCGCGCCCCGCGCCGCAACAGCCATCCACAACATCAGCCCCACCGGCCCCGAAATTCTCAAGAATCTATTTCCCAAAGTCTCTTCCCCAACCGCGACCCCCGTTTTAACCGGATAGCCGCTCCACACTCGCTAATATCCTGCAAGCCCCATCCAGTGTATGCGACCCCGCACCTCCCCGCATCGCCGGTACGGTGTACGTCTTGACGCTGTAGCGTGCAAAAACATCCGGCGATTTATACTTGTCCTGTGATTCCGTCCCTCGAATCCGTCAACTGGCGCAGCTTTCTCGGCAGGCCCCGTTTGCCTTCGCCGGAAGTCGAAGTCTTTGACGCCCTGTATCGCCAGCCCATTCTCATCACCGGCGCTGGCGGCTCCATCGGTTCCGCCCTCGCCCTGCGCGTTGCCGTGCTCAGCCCGCCGGCCCTGCTCCTTCTGGAGTCTTCTGAAAGCCATCTCTACGCCCTCAACCGCGCCTGGGCCGCAGCCGGAACCGCCTGCTTCATGACGCCCATCCTCGGCAACGCAGCCGACGTCGCTCTCGTCGAACACATCTTCGCCGCGCATCGTCCCCGCATTGTCTTTCACGCCGCCGCTTACAAGCACGTTCCCCTCATGGAAGAGCAGCCCCTCGCCGCCATCGCCAACAACATCTTCGCTACGGAAACACTGGCCATGGCTGCCGCCGCCAACGGTGCGCGCCTCATCCTGCTCTCCACTGACAAAGCCGTCGAGCCCGCTTCTGTCATGGGCGCCACCAAGCGCGTCGCCGAGCAAATCGTCCTCGCCTCCGGCGGCATCGTTCTCCGCCTTGGCAACGTGCTTGCCTCGCGCGACAGCGCAGTCGAGCTCTTCGCCCAGCAAATCGCTATGGGCGGCCCCGTCACCGTCACCGATCCCGCCGCCCGCCGCTATTTCCTCACCATGGATGAAGCCGTCAACCTGCTTCTCATCGCCGCCGCGCTCCCTCATCCCTCCGCCTTGCTGGCGCCCGGTCTTCCCGCTCCCCACTATATCTCTGACCTCGCCCACTTCATGATCCGCGAGCTTGCCCACGGCGTCGAAATCCCCATCGATTTCACCGCACCTCGCCCCGGCGACAAAATCGCGGAGCAACTCTGGTCCTCTTCCGAGCAAACTCACACCGTCATCCCCAGCCCAGCGTCGCAGGCGCCAGCTTTGGTGGCCATCCAGACCAGCCAGCTCCCTCCCGCCCAACTCGCATCCGGCCTCGATAACCTCCGCGCCGCACTCGACGCTCGCAACCTCGCCGCCGCACTCGTGCATCTCACCTTTCTGGTTCCGGACTACACTCCCAGCCCATCCGTCCTCGCGCTCTCGCAGCAACAGGGCTCCAGGGTGTCCCTCTGAGACTCGTTCCATGATTGAGAAAAGGCCCGCCCGCCGCATCGGCGTCGTTACCACCTCCCGCGCCGATTACGGCCATCTCTACTGGCCCCTCCGCGAGCTCGCCGCCCACCCCGGTGTCAACCTCGGCGTCTTCGTCCTCGGCGCTCATCTCTCGCCTGCATTCGGCAGCACAATAAAGGAAATCGAGCGCGACGGGTTCCCCATCCAGGCCCGCATCGAGTGCCTTCTCAATTCCGACACCGACACCGGCATGGCCAAAACCATCGGCATGGCCATCCTCGGTCTCACCGACGCCCTCAACGCCTGGCGGCCCGACATTCTCCTCATCATCGCCGACCGTTACGAGATGCTCGCTCCCGCCTCCGTCGCCCTCGCGCTGCGCATCCCCGTCGCCCACATCGAAGGCGGCGAAATCTCCCAGGGTGCCATCGACGATCACATCCGCAACGCCCTCACCAAGCTCGCCGCCATCCACTTCACCTCCACGCCAACCGCCCGCCGCCGCGTCATCGCCATGGGAGAGGAACCTTGGCGCGTGCATCACGCCGGCGCGCCCTCGCTTGACCACATTACCCACTCGGCACTCTTCGATCGGCCCACGCTGGAAGCCCGCCTCGGAATCCTCCTCACGCCGCCCACTATCCTCGCCGCCTGGCACCCCGTCACCATCCTCAAAGACACCAACGCCGAAGCGGATGCGTTCTTCGCCGCCGTCGCCGCGGTCCCCGGCCAACTCGCTTTCGTCTATCCCAACGCCGACGCCGGCAGCCACTTTCTCGTCGAGCGCACTCGTGCCCTCGCTGCAAAACGCCCCTACACGCACATCTTCATCAACCTCGACCCAATCGCATACTGGAGCCTCCTTGGCCACGTCGATTGCATGATTGGCAACTCATCCAGCGGCATCATGGAAGCCGCCAGCTTTGCCCTGCCCGTCGTCAACATCGGCATGCGCCAGCAAGGCCGCGAGCGCGCCGCCAACATCCTCGACGCCCCTGCGGAAATACAAGCCATCCTCGCAGCAATCCACCGCGCGCTCGCCCCAGAATTCCGCGCATCCCTCTCCGGCATGACCAACCCCTACGGCAACGGCACCGCCGCCGGCACAATCACCCAGGTTCTTACCACCGTCCCCCTCGCGAACCTGCTCGTCAAGCAGCCCCCGCAGCTCTCGGGAGACGCCTCCGTTGCGGACACCTCCGTTACCGAGCAAGTTGATGAACAGCCGCTCGTACTCGCCGTTGAACTGCGAGCCGAACCTCAACCCGTCAATCCCCCACAGGCCCTCCGTCCATTCCGGATCTCGATTGATCCACCGGCAATGACCCGATCCAGGCAAGGCACCATTTTTGGCGCTATCTGCTTCTTCATCGGCGATCAGGCCTTTCCTGCGTCGTGGTACACCGACTTGGTTGTTGCTTTTATCAGCGCGTGGTTCGACGCAATCGTGAAGATACTGTCCCGCAAAAGGAATTACGAGCGCGTCCGCTTCTATCACAATCCGTATTCAGTCGACATCTCATCCGCGGAAGTAGGCGCGGTCGATCTCGAATTCATCTGGCACAACGCCGCAGGCGACAAATTATTGCAATCGTTTCATGCGCGCCTTCATGAACTCACGCAGCAAACCATGGACGTAGCGGAGCAGGTTCTTGCGGTTTGCGAGGAGCGGGGTTGGTCCGATCCGGATATCAGGAAGCTCGCGGCCAATTTGAAAGAAGCACCGGCGGCCCTGGTCCAGAATCCCGCCCAGGAGCTCGGGGCCTCCGGCGACAGGTCTTCGTCGCTGGGGAGCAAGCTTCCATGACGGCGCGCATTCCGCTGAGCGCCCCCGACATCACCCAACTCGAAATAGACGCCGTGACCGCTGTCCTCCGTACTCCGCATCTCAGCCTGGGCCCGGAACTCGTCGCCTTTGAAACCGCGCTGGCCTCATACCACCGTGTCCCTCACGCCGTTGCCGTCAGTTCCGGCACCGCCGGCCTTCATCTCGCCTTGCTCACTCTCTCCATCGGCGAAGGCGACGAAGTCCTTATCCCCTCCTTCACCTTCATCGCCGTAGCCAACGCGGTGCTGCAGGTGCGGGCCACGCCGGTCTTCGCGGAGATTGACCCCGTCACTCTCAATATGGATCCGCAGGCCGCGGAGCGCGCCATCACTCCCCGCACCCGCGCCATTCTCCTCCCCCACACCTTCGGCATTCCCGCCGACATCGACGTCTTCCAAACCCTCGCCGCTCGCCACAACCTCTTCCTCATTGAGGACGCCTGTGAAGCCATCGGTGCGGAATTCGGCCAGCCCCCCAACGCCCGCCGCGCTGGCAGTTTCGGCCACCTCGCCGTCCTCGGCTTCTATCCCAACAAGCAAATCACCACCGGGGAAGGCGGCGCAGTCCTCGCCCACGATCCCGCCCACGCCACCCGCCTCCGCAGCCTCCGCAATCAAGGCCGGGGTCCCCAGCGACAGGTCTTCGTCGATGGGGTGGAAGGCCGTCAGCCTTCCCAGGATTGGCTCGACCACGCCGAACCCGGCTACAACTACCGCCTCTCCGACATCGCGTGCGCCCTCGGCCGCGTTCAACTCTCCCGCATCGACGAAACCCTGGCCCTCCGCCAAGCCGCCGCTGCACGCTACAACCGACTCCTTGCCCCCATCCCTGGACTCGAACTCCCGCCACTCACACTGCCCAACCGCGTCATCAGCTGGTTTGTCTATGTCGTCCGCCTTCCTCAATCCGCAGACCGCCATCGCACCCAGGCTGCTCTTGCCCAACGCGGCATCGCCACTGGCCGTTACTTCCCCCCCATCCACCAGCAACCCGCCTGGCAGGCCCATTCCAGCGCCGCCGTCAACCTCCCACTCACCGAATCCATAGCCCTCCGCACGCTCGCCCTTCCGTTCTTCAACCGCATCACCCCTGACCAGCAACAACACGTCGCCGACGCCCTTCGGGACGCACTTGCGCCTAACTAGACTCAAAGACAATCTAACTCCCTCTCTTTCTGACCTTTTTCCCATCTAACATCCGCGGTAACTTTGTTTGAGCTTGAGTCATTACCGGCAATTCTCCAGAGCCGAAAATTAATGAAATTTCTAGCCCCCGGGCAACCTTCTCATTCCGTTCGCATCTTCTGGAGAGTAAGTCAACGTCCAACCGAATCAACTCCGGAATCGACCTTGACACAGTAGGAAAACGGGCGCACGATCTTACTAAGTTCGACCTTCCGGCCGGCGAATTTCCCAATGAGACATTTCACATTGTGAATACCACCGCCAGTACGGAACCCTCTCCCTGATTCCCTGGATCAACCGCCTCCGTTGTTGAACAGCAGGTACCTATGGTTGTAAAGACTCACTCCAAATGCCGTGGCGTTACCGGGCTACACGTTGGCGAAACCAACGTGCGGCGCTACTTTCAGGATCACGTTCCAACCATCGAACTCCAACTCGACCATCTCAACATCCAATGCGGACTGAATCCCGACTTTTGGCAGGGCCAGCCGGAAATCTTCGACCCCAGGCTGTGCGCCTGGCTTGAGTCCAAACACATGCATTCCAAACCGAATCGCGCGCCGGTACCGCTCGCGATGATACCCGCTGGACATAACTCCTTCCGTCTCCAGCCTGTCTCACCCAATGAGCACAGCACTCGCAAACATGCTGAAGATCGAACCCACTGATCCCTGTGACCGGGATTGACGCTCCCGAACTCCGGAATCCGGCTGTTCGGGAGCGTCCCAACCCTAAGCCGCCAACCTCGACCCTGCCCCGCAACAAATTCCCTGCCCTCTCAGCCAGTACACTCCTCTCCTCGCCTCGTCTTCTGTAGTTCGCGGCTGGGCGGCCGCAACGCGTCTAACCACTTCTGCAAGCCGAATCGTAACAACCAGTCACGCATCGATCCCATATCGGTCTTTCCCAAACGCCGGTGTCAGCTTGGGAAACAGAATTGCGCAAACCACTGAACAATACCGGCTTTGGTCGCCCCGTTCCCTAAACTCACCTCATCAACATTCCGATAGAAGGAACACTATGGTGGTGAAAACACAGAGAAAGTCCAGGGGAGTCACCGGCCTACACGTGGGCGCAAGCAACGTACAACGACATTTCCCCAGGCACATCTCCGAGATCGAATTGCACCTCGATCACCTGCGGATCCAGTGCGCGCTGACTCCTGAGTTTTGGAACGGCCACCCTGACATTCACGATCCCCGCCTTTGCGCCTGGCTCGAATCCAAACTCCTGCACGCCCGGCTCGACAGCAGGCCAATGCCTTTGGCCATGATCCCCGCCGGAGAAAACGCCTTTCGCCTGCTATCCGTCCCCACCCACGCCCACCCCAAACCGAACCCGTCGCAACGCTGACCCCGGCAACCGCTCCCTTCCCATTCGACAAATATTGACAGACCAATCCCCAGTGTCCCATCTATGATCAGGGACTCAGAGGACACCCTTACCCATGACAAACAACACCGGACTTCCGCATCCCCCGCGGAAACAGCACAGGAGTGACCTGGTGCGCCCCATGTATGCCCGCCAGTCGCTGCTTGGCCCCACTCCCCGCCACGCGATTCCCGAGGATGGCATGTCGCCCTCCACCGCCTACCACCTCATCCACGACGAGCTCATCCTCGACGGTAGCTCCCGCTTCAACCTCGCCACCTTCTGCAGCACGTGGATGGAGCCCGAAGCCACCCGGCTCATGACCGAGACCTTCGATAAGAACATGATCGACAAGGATGAGTATCCGCAGACCGCCGAGCTCGAAATGCGTTGCGTTCACATGCTGGCCGAGATGTGGCATGCTCCCTCGCCTGAAACCACCATCGGCACCTCCACCATCGGGTCAAGCGAAGCCTGCATGCTCGGCGGTCTCGCCCTCAAGTGGCGCTGGCGTCAAAAAATGCAGAGCCTCGGCAAGCCGACAGACGTCACCAGCACCGTCCGCCCCAACCTCGTCATGGGAACCAACACCCAGGTCTGCTGGCACAAGTTCACTCGCTACTGGGATGTGGAACAGCGCGATGTCCCGCTTGAAGGAACCGACACCGTCACCGACCCGGAACGCGCCGCGGCCGCCTGCGATGAGAACACCATCGGCGTCGTCTGCGTTCTCGGCAGCACCTTCACCGGCGACTATGAAAACGTGGTCGCTCTCTCCGCGGCTCTCGACCGCCTGCAGGAAACCACCGGCCTCGACATTCCCATTCACGTCGACGGCGCCAGCGGCGGCTTCGTCGCGCCCTTTCTTAGCCCCGATCTGCTTTGGGATTTCAAGCTCCCTCGCGTTAAATCGATCAACACCTCCGGCCACAAATACGGACTCGTCTATCCCGGTGTCGGCTGGATCGTCTGGCGCGAAGCTGCCGATTTGCCTTCCGACCTCGTCTTCAACGTCGACTACCTCGGCGGCTCCATGCCCACCTTGGCCATCAACTTTTCCCGTCCCGCCAGCCAGATCGTCGCCCAGTATTACAACCTCATTCGTCTCGGAAAATCGGGTTACCGTGCCATTCACGAAGCATGTCAGGAGGTCGCCGTCGAACTCGCCCACGAAATTGCGGCACTCGGACCCTTCAAAATGCTTTCCACCGGTCTCGATCTCCCCGTCATCGCCTGGACCCTCAAGGACCCAGCCACCAGCTGGTCGCTCTATGATCTGTCGGACCGCCTCCGCGACCGCGGCTGGCAAGTCCCCACCTATCGCATGCCCGCCAACCGCGAGGAAATGGCCATTCAGCGCGTCGTAGTCCGCAACGGCTTCACCCACGACCTCGCCGGTATGTTAGTCCGCGACATCCGCCGTCATCTCGCCTGGTTTGAAACCCAACCCGGCATGAAGGCCACCAGCGACGCCCCCGGCTTCCACCACTAGGCAGATGACAGGTTACAGATGACAGATGACAGTAAGTACGCCGCCGTCCGGGCTCTTGACTGTAATCTGTCATCTGTAACCTGTAACCTGTAACTCATGTCCCTGATCGAACTCCAGTCCTCCATTGAGCGCCACTTCGCCGCCGGCCCCTCCGCCATCGGCGACACCGCCGCCATGACCGCCTTCCTCACCCTCCGCACCGCCCTCGAAGCCGGCGAAATCCGTTCCGCCTCGCCCGACCCAACCTCCCCCACCGGCTGGCGCGTTAACCCCTGGGTCAAGCAGGGCATCCTCCTCGGCTTCCGTCTCGGCGTGCTTCGCGACTATCCCGCGGGCGAGCTCTCCTTCATCGACAAGGACACCTACCCCGTCCGCCACTTCGCCGCCACCGACGCCGTCCGCATCGTCCCTGGAGGCTCGTCCATCCGCGCCGGCGCTTACGTCGCCCGCACCGTCGTCTGCATGCCCCCCATGTACATCAACGCCGGCGCCTGGGTCGACGAGGGCACCATGGTCGACTCGCACGCCCTCGTCGGTTCATGCGCCCAGATCGGCAAGCGCGTGCACCTCAGTGCGGCCGCCCAAATCGGTGGCGTCCTCGAGCCCATCAATGCCAGCCCGGTCATTATCGAAGACGACGTCCTCGTCGGCGGCAACACCGGCGTCTACGAAGGAACCATCGTCCGCAAACGCGCCGTCCTCGCCCCCGGAACCGTCCTCACCCGCGGCACGCCCGTCTTCGACCTCGTCCACGGCACAGTCCTCCGCGCCACAGACGAGCAGCCCCTCATCATCCCTGAAGACGCAGTCGTCGTCCCCGGCTCCCGCGCCGTCACCAAGGGCAAAGCCCATCCCAACGCCGACGCCTGGGGCCTCAGTCTCTACGCCCCCGTCATCGTCAAATACCGCGACGAAAAAACCAATCTAAGTACCACTCTTGAAGATTTGCTGCGTTAATGTCGAAGACTTGTCGCGACATGAGGCCAGTGCGAGCCTCCCGCGAGCGTCCGCCGCACCGCAGGTGCCACCACCCTCGAAGATTTGTTGCGCTGACGCCTATAATCCCTTGCCTCGCCTGCCGATGGCTTATCTTGCAACTCGATTTATCCATGGGTTAAGTGCGGACCACGGGCTCGGAACCATCGATAAGGCGCAATTCATCGCAGACCTGCCGTGCGCGGATTTGTCGACACGAATGAAATCCTCAGAGGGGACAGTGTGTATGGCGTTCATGACCTGGACCAAAGAGATGAGCGTTGGTGTCGCAGTACTCGATGACGATCACATGAGATTGGTCGAACTCCTGAACGAACTCCATCGAGTAGTGATGGCCGGCAAGACTGGGGTAGCGCTTGAAAACGTGATCGAGCAAATGGTTGACTACACCAGGTTCCACTTCGCCCGGGAAGAAAAACTCTTTACCCAGGCCGGGTTTCCCGGCGCTGAAGAACACAAGCATGAACACGAGATGCTCATCAGACGGGCGCTGAGTCTTCAGGCCCGATTCGAAAATGGACAGTCCCGTGAGCTCTCGCTTGAAGCGATGGACTCTCTGCAACGCTGGTTGAGCGGTCACATCCTGGGCTCTGACAGGGAGTACATCCCGTATCTCCACGCCAAAGGAATACACTGAGAGCCATCTGTACCTTCGCCGAAAGGCGCGTTGCTATCGAAGATTCGACGTGAAAGGAACAACAGTCCAATCAAAGCCGTATCCCTCATTGAGAGGACAGATGAAAACCAGGAAGCTAAAACAAAACGAGCCCCCAGCGAACCCCAATCAACCGCGCGAATCATTCTTCGACGGCCTAAGCTCAAGCGTCAGCACCATCGCCGTCGTCCTGTTCGCCTTCGCCTTCCTGTTTCAAAACTTCCTCATTCCGTCTTCCTCCATGGCCAGCACCCTGCTCACCGGCGACCATGTGCTGGTCGACCGCGTCACCTTCTCTCCGGCCGCTAAGTGGACGCCATTCGTACATCAACGCGACCCCCGTCGCGGCGATGTAGTGGTCTTCTTCAAGCCAGTCGCGGAAACCAACGGCGAACACATCTTCTTAGTCAAGCGCGTCATCGGCATCCCCGGCGACCGCATCCATCTCCGCAACGGCATCGTCTACCTCAACGGCGTCGCGCAAGACGAGCCGCAAGCCGCCAAGCCCACGCCCGACCGTTACGATCCCTACGTAAACGACTTCCCCTCCGTCGCTCCCGCCAACGAGCCTAACGTCACAGCCACCTGGACCGTCGAAATGCCCGCCCATATGCAAGGCGACGATCTGGTCGTCCCGCCCGGCAACTACTTCGTCATGGGCGATAACCGCCCCATTAGCATGGACAGCCGCTACTGGGGATTCGTGCCGCGAGAGAACATCGTAGGCCGGCCGCTCTTCGTCTACTGGTCCATCGAAATGCCCGACTCCGGCATCGAAGAAAAGCCATTGTCCGACCAGGCCCAATCCACCATCCACGAGTTCATCCACTTCTTCGACGAAACCCGCTGGAGCCGAACCTTCCACCGCATCGAGTGAAACGTCTCGAGAACATGCACCCGCGTTGCGATCGCCAAACCTCTCTTCGGGCGATTCCCTCAGTTCCTCTCGTAAAGCCTGAAGTTCACTTCAACCGTGATCATCACCGGCACAGGAACGCTGCCCTCTTTCATTGCTGGCTTGAAGCGATATTTCATCACCGCTTTCAGCGCCTGTTCATCCAACCCATAGCCAATTCCCCGCACGACCCGCGGATGCTGCGGCATCCCATTCGCATCCACAATGACTTGGACAAGGACCACGCCCTGAATATGTTTGCTTCTCGCCTCGTCCGAGAACAGCGCCTCAACGGAATTCCGCGGGACCGGCGGAGAGACGCCTTTCCCTATGCGATACAGCCCGGTACTTCCTCCCTCGCCATCGCTGGCGCTTCCCATGGCCTCGTGCGTCGCCTCTGCTGACGGCGTGCTGAATGTCTGCACCGGCTGCGCGGTTAACCGCAACACGTTGGATTTGTTCCCCGCTGCGTCTATTTTCGTTGCGAAGCAGGCCTCCAACTTCACCTGCACCAACTCCTTCACTGCAACTGCCGCTCCGCCCGAAGCGCCTGGCTTAAAGCTGTCTCCCCTTACAACGTGCACCGCCAGCTTCTCCAGCGACGTTCCTTTGGGACCGATGACTGCTAGATTGCGCGGTTTTCCCAGTTCATCGACAACGAGCCAGATCGAAACCTCGCCATTGACCGTTTCACTGCAAGGCTCACCGGTTTCGACGGCGCGTTCCCCTTGAAGCAGTTCCGGAGCGGAAATGTCTGGACCAGCCTCATAAATCAACCCAATTGGTGCCGGTTTCGCAGTCTGAGGTGTCTGCGCGGTTTCCTGCCCCGGAGCCTGTCTTCCGCTCAGCCACGCCAACCCGACCAACAGAACCCCGCCCAAGCTATTCATCCGGAATCTCCCCACTCAAGCTACTTTATTCCCATGATCTTTCCCACCCTGAATGGATAGGGTAGTCCCATCTTTGGATTGTTCTTACAGCCTCGTATAATCTCTTCCGCCACGGCGACACGCTAAAGTAAAACAATGCACGAAGCGGACTCGCAAGAAAGCAAACAACCAATCCGCTTCGGCATCATAGGCCCCGGCCGCGCCGCCGCCCGTTTCGCCGAAGGCCTCACCGCCGTCCTCAACGCCACGCTTCAATCCGTTTGGGGCCGCAATCCCGATAAGACCCAATCCTTCGCCCAAGAATTCAACGTCCCGCAGCCATCCCCCACCTTAGCCCAATTCCTTGCCACAAACATCGATGCAGTCTACGTCGCCACCCACCCTGACACCCACGCCGATCTCGGCATCCAGGCCCTCGCCGCCGGCAAGCACGTCCTCTGCGAGAAACCCTCCGCCCTCAACGTAGCCCAGCTCCAGCAAATCCTCGCCGCCGCCTGCCTCCATAACCGTCTGTTTATGGAAGCCATGAAGCCCCCGTTCTTCCCCCTCTACCAGAATCTCCGCCAACACCTCGCAGAGGACCCCATCGGCACCGTCCGCTTCGTCCGCGCCGGCCATTGCGACTCCAGCCTCGCCCCCGATTACCCGCTCCATTTCCCTGAGCTTGGCGGCGGCGGCATCATGGGCATCGGCCCCTACGAGGCCTTTCTCGCCCTCGACTGGCTCGGCCCCCTCAAGCGCGTCCACACCCTCGGCCGCCTCAGCGATACCGGCGTCGACTCCTTCGCCCTCATCCACACCGAGCACGAACGCGGCATGGCCCAGCTCCACACCGGCCTCGATCTCCTAAGCCATGGCGACGCCCTGCTCTCCGCGCCACGCGGCTACGTCCTCATTCACGCCAACTGGTGGAACCCCACCCGCGCCACCATCCATTACCTCGACCGCCGCGTCATCGAGCTACACGTACCCTTCGAGTCCAGCGGCTTCAACTACGAAACCGCCCACTTCTGCCAGCTAATCCGCAGCGGCCTCCTCGAAAGCCCCATCATCCCCCACAAAATGTCTCTAGGCATGGCCCACCTACTCGAATCCGCAAGAAAAGCCTTAGGAGTCCACTTCCCTGCCGAATAGCCCCTCGCGCCCCTAAGTCGTCATGCCCTGGTCACTAACCACTGTCCACTGCCTCCCGGTGCTACCATCAAGGAGACAGATGCAAACGAAAAAACTGAAAATTATCCCCCTCGGCGGTCTTGGCGAATTCGGCATGAACTGCCTCGCGCTTCGCTGGGAAGACGACATTATCGTGATCGACGCCGGGCTCATGTTCCCCGAGTCGGAACTTCTCGGCGTGGATATCGTGGTTCCCGATATCACCTACCTCATTGAAAACAAACAGCACGTCCGCGCCATCATCCTCACCCACGGCCACGAAGACCACATCGGCGGCCTGCCCTGGATTCTGAACGAGCTCAAAGTCCCCGTCTACGCCACGGAGTTCACCCTGGCCTATGTCGAAGGCAAGCTTGAAGAGCATCACCTGCTCGACGAAACCTCCCTCATCGAAATCGAACCCCGCCACAAATTCACCCTCGGCCCCTTCACCATTGAGCCCATCCGCGTCACCCACTCGCTCGTCGATTGCGTAGCCCTGGCCATTGAAACTCCCGTCGGCATCGTCATCCACACCGGCGACTTCAAAATCGATCTGTCGCCCATCGACGGCCACGCCTTTGACCTCCACACCTTCGCCGAGTACGGCAAGCGCGGCGTCTTAGCCCTGCTCCAAGACTCCACCAACGTCGAGCGCTCCGGCTACACGCCCAGCGAGCGCGCCGTCATTCCCCGCCTCGACGAAGTCTTTTCGCAAGCCAAAAAGAAGCTCTTCTTCACCTGCTTCTCGTCCTCCATCTATCGCATCCGCATCGCGCTCGATCTCGCCCGCAAGCACAGCCGCAAGGTCGCCGTCATCGGCCGCTCCATGATGGAAAGCACTGAGATTGCCCAGGACCTCGGCTACATCGACATTCCCCAGGGCCTCGTCATCAATCCAGGCCAAATGCGCGACTACGCCCCCGAGCACTTGATGATTCTCATCAGCGGCACACAAGGCGAACCCATGTCCGCCCTCAGCCGCGCCGCCGTCGACAACCATCGCCACGCGCATATCGACGCCGGCGACACGGTCGTCCTCAGCTCCCGCATCATTCCCGGCAACGAGAAAAGCATCTTCCGCGTCATCGATCACCTCTATCGCCGCGACGCCAACGTCATTGCCGACGACGGCTCCAACGGCCTCATCCACGTCAGCGGCCACGGCGCTCAGGAAGAGCAGCGACTGCTCATCAATCTCGTTCGCCCCAAATACTTCATCCCCGTCCACGGCGACTACCGCAACCTAGTCCGCCACGCCGGCCTCGCCATGGAAACCGGCGCCGTCGAGCACTCCATCGTCCTCGAAGATGGCGACGTTCTCGAGCTCGACAAGACCAACGCCCGCAAGGCGGATAAAGTCCATGCCGGCCGCATCCTCATCGACTCCGGCTCCAGCATTGATGTAGTCGAAGATCTCGTCATCAAGGATCGCCGCATTCTCTCAGAAGACGGAATCGTCCTCGCCGTCCTCGCCATCAACAAGCGCACCGGCAAGGTCGAGCAGCAGCCTGAAGTCATCATGCGCGGCTTCGGCGGTTCAGACATCACCGAGCAAGCCAAAGAGCTGGTCCTCAAAACCCTCGACGGCCTCAGCATCGAGCAGAAGTCCGACTACGGCATGGTCAAAGACAAAGTCCGCGCGGAGCTGAAGCGGTTAATTCAGAAGTCGACCGGCCGCCGCCCCATGATCATGCCCGTAATCCTGGAAATCTGAGCCGGTTGTAGATCGTGACGACAATTTGGTCAGACCGGTTTCATCGCAGTTCCGTCTGGCCTTTCAGCGACGATACAGACTATTTCGGAACCTGTGTATCAGCCACTGCTCGAAGCGTTGAGCATCCTCCGCGAGCAGGATCCAAAGCGGGTTCGGCAGGTGCCGTCCGCACCTCACATGCAACTAAGCAGAATACGATGGCCGGTGCGAGTGAAAGACTATAGACGTTGTATGTCAGCTCTGAGCCAAGAACGGCATACGCCTGCACACCCAAAGCAATGACTGCGATACCCAGGAACCTCTGGTGGTCTCTTACCCTCTCCCATACTCTTCGCCGCATCATGACCAATGCAATTGCGGTGCTGCAAAATAACAGAATGATTCCCTGCGGTTTAATGAGCCTCGCGATCAGTGAGCCATGCATCTCTTTATGCGCTACTTGATATAGCATGTGGGCGCGAAACAGGTCCGCATTGTGTGCGATGTGAAGTCCTTCCGATTGCCAGCTCAACAGAACCGCGGCAAGCAGCAACCACTCCAGCGCGTGAACTCGTCGCTCGCGGCTCTCCCTCTGGCGAAGCGCCCAGCAGATTACCGCATAACCCACTGCTGCCAACCCCAATGCCGGATGGATCAGCAGGCTCCCGAAAAGAAGCGCACCGGCGCCCAGAAAGTAGCCATTGAGGTGAAGCAGAAGCGCAACCGCAATCAACAAAAGTACGGGGGCTTCCATTCGCACCATGTTCGCGGCAAACACCACAGGCGGAGTCAGCAGCAATAAAGTGGCAAGCGCGCCTGTCGTCCTCGATCCGGAAATATTGCGAAATTCGAGAGCAAAGAGAGCGACTCCCGCAGCTACCATGCATTCGCAAGCGGCCCGCGCAATCTCGATCGATTGACCAAACAGCCGCAACACAAGTCCAAGCAACACGGTGAATCCATCGGGGACCCAGAAAATTCCACGGGGAGCATTCACGGTCGCCGGGTCGAGAGACCCGTGGTTCACCCACCACTGCGCGGGTAAATACAATCTTGCCTCGTCATTCCATGGAAATGGGAAGGTGAGCCGATTCGCTCTCGCCAGTGCGAATAGAGCCAGGCCCGCCAACAGGGCGAAAGCTTCATACCAGCCAACGCGATTGCTGTCGTCCATTACCCCGTCCTATCCTCACTTGTCGCACAAGGATGACGGTAAATAGTAAAACCATATCTTCCATCTGCTGAGAACCAACGATCTATCTCGATCCACAGATGCCTCGCAGAATTTGGATTTGGTACTGGTTTGCAATTGAGATTCTGGGGCCCCGGCGGCGTGATTTCCGTAACCAGGAGATTGCCACAAGTCTCAGCCTCGGCCTCCGTCAAGGGTGTCACAGGAGTTAGACGAGCCACATTACAGCGGCCCAGAGTGCCATCGGCGCCCACAAAATAGGGTGTGATCACATCCTCGTCTTCAAACAGTATTGTGCGCGGGCTTCCGGAAGCGCAAGCCATGCCGGAAGCAGTTGAGAATTGATTGACCATCGCTGCATAATCAGCGCGATCGGCTCTCGCGGTCGAGGAAAAAATCCTGCACCTGCCGATGCTCGAAGCGCCCACCCACTGCACTCCGAAGTAAACAACGGCAACCACCGACAACGCGAAAATTGATTTCGAATTCTTCGCAGCGAGGCTCATTCCGTCTATCCCACTCTCAACATCTCGAATGAATGTCGTGCCTTTCCTTGATGCGCGTATTGGAAAGATTGGCGACGATCGGTCCGGGAGCAAGGAAACTGCACTAGGAGCCCACTCAATTGCCTAAGGATCAACAGCACCATAACTCGGCCTGACAGCGATCTTGTCACCGGATTGTCATATGTTTCAGGGCAGAGAAAACGTGCCGGACAAGTCAGGCTCCCGACTTCTGTCTCCATACCCTAAGTGCGGTCGAACGGGACCCGTTGTTACCCTCCGTCCGCACGCTTTGACCAGCGTCGTTAAACCTGCCACCATGTTCCATATGGCCGCCCCACGCATTACCGCTATCGTTCTGGCTCTATATACTTGCGCGACTCTCGGTCAAGAGCATCCGAAGAGCATCCTCACCGTGATCGTCCAGGACCCAAGCGGTGCGTTAGTCCCCGGCGCCCACATCGCGGCCACCAACAATGCAACGGGCGCCCGAGTGGACGCTACAACAGACGCAGCAGGCCAAAGCGTCGTCCATTTGGATCAGGGTAGCTACGATCTGAAAGTTTATGCGAAGGGATTCTCCTCATGGGAAGAAAGAAATGCCGCCGCGAACGCGGAGACGAAGAGAACCGCCAAGCTGAATATCGGCCAGTCCGGCCCAATATCAGTCATATCGAGCCCATCCCCTGACAACCTCTTGAATCACCAACTACTGGTCGCCGAAATCCCCCTGCTACCTCTCGAATTACTTACCGCGAAAGCAAGGCCCCTCCGCCACAGGCTCCGTCTCTTTTAAGATCGCGCCCCAATCGCGCCCTTATCCCGATAAGTGGCTCTTTGACAAGCGAACAATCCAACAGACCCTACTGCCCATCTGCCCACGGCATCCCTCAAATTTTCCGCTGACGCCCGGCTGTTTCCCGGTTACAGTGATTCTGCATCCAAATTCCCCGCATAGGAGATCCCCATGCCCACACCAGTAGCTCCTCCTACCAAAATCATGATCATCCGCCACGCCGAAAAGCCCCCGAAGAAGGGCCTTCCGCTCGACGTACAAGCGAACGGCGAACCCGGCAACGGAAAGTCGCTCATCGTGCCCGGATGGCAGCGGGCCGGCGCACTCAACGCCTTTTTTGCCCCCTACAAGTCCGCGCCCACAAACCCTCACATCGCGACCCCGGACTACATATACGCCGCAAGTCCAACAAATGAAACCCAGCGCCCCTGGGAGACAGTCACCCCCCTCGCAGCGTGGCTCAACTACGCGCAAGGCACATCGAAATTCAACGCCACGTACACCATCGGCGGTCAAGAATCGGAGATGGTTGCAAGCGTGCTCGCCCTCCCCGGCGTCGTGCTCATTTGCTGGGAGCACGACAACATCATGCCCAACATCATGAGCGCCATCAACAAGCAGGTCTCCATTTCCAACTACGCATCCATCCCCAATCCGTTCCCTGACGTCTTCTATCTCGCGTGGGTTCTGGACCTCAATCCAAATCCAAATCAGACAGCCCCAAGCTACACTTGGACATCCGTCAACCAGAACCTGATGGCCGGCGACGTATAACCCTGATGGCCTGGGGCCGGGTCCCCGAATCAACTGCTATCATCCGAGCCAAACGCCGCCCTTCCCCATCACGGTGAATAAGCCGGGAAACATGTATCCCCCGCCGCCTCAATCGCTCATCAGCGCCTATTCCCGTCTGTTTCATTTTGGATACTCAAATCCTCTCCATTCCCGTCTAACCACAGATGCTGTTCCAAAGCACGATCCCCGCACTCTAACAGCGCGATTTCACGCTGATTGGAACAGCTCAACAGCCGGGAGGTTTCATGGCGACTTGCGAAGTCCACAAACGGGTTAAGCTCAAATCGCTTCCGTTCGCCTTCATAGCGGCCGTTCTTGCCCTGCTCTCATGCCCGCCGGCCTCATCGCAGTCTCTAAGCGATTCCCCCGCCGCCACTCCAGGCGTCTCCACCACGCTCAATCGCGACACATCCAATTCCTCCGCCTCAGCCTGGAGCGAATCAAATGAAAACTCCGCGGACCCAGCTCCAACCCTCCCCCCATCCCCGGAACCACAGCCGGTTGATGGCCACGAGAAATACAACGTAGCACCGGACGTCACCGCATACCAGCGCCCGTTCTCCCGCATCGGCATCGGTGCGGACGTCAATCCGCTCGGCATCGGTATCAAGACCGCAATTATCCTTGACCACCTCTACGACGCCCGTTTCATGGGGAATTTCTTTGGCTTCAACAGTGGCCGATTCGAGATCGAAGGATTCAACGCCAATGCGAATCTTCATCTGGCCTCGGCCGCCGCTTCGCTCGATTGGTATCCATTTGCCAGCGTCTGGCGCATCAGCCCCGGCGTGCTTTTCTACAATGCCAATCAACTCTCCGTCACCACAAACATCACTCCCGGAACCAGCTTCACCCTCAACAACCAGACCTTCTATTCAGCCAATGCAAACGCGGCAACGGGAGCAACTCCCCTCGCCGCGTCTGGCGTGCTTGGTCTTCATACCAATACTCCCGCCTTCACCATCGCCGGAGGCTTCGGTAAATTCATCCCCCGGTCCAACCGCCATTGGTCTTTTCCATCGGAGTTTGGTGTTGCCTTCACCGGCGCGCCCTCAATCAATGTGAACGTCTCAGGATGGGCGTGTCTCGATGCCGCTCAAACCCAATGCAGCAACGTTGGCAACTCCACCAATCCTGTCGCCATTCAATTCAACAACGCCGTGCAGTCTTCGCTTACCAATTGGAGAAAGG
Source organism: Occallatibacter sp. (assembly GCA_049514915.1). Classification (GTDB taxonomy): domain Bacteria; phylum Acidobacteriota; class Terriglobia; order Terriglobales; family Acidobacteriaceae; genus Telmatobacter. The sequence continues at coordinate 84,820 of JBEKUP010000012.1, forward strand.
ACCTCGCAAAGGTGAAGGTATACCCGCTCTTCTCTTACAGCGTTGTCTACAGCTTCAACATCCGCCATTAGACCGCAACCTGCGCGCGGTTAAATCATTCTCCCCGCTCTGTTGATCTGCATCGTTCCGGCCAACCCACGTTGGCGGATTATAGCAACAGGTGAGTGCTAAAATCCTGACCATCCGCCATCCGCGTTCAACACAATGAAACTCAAATTCGCCGCCGCCATCGAATCCGACGCATCCCAACTCGCCGCCCTCCATCGCGCCGCCGCCGAGGACCTGACCCTTCGCTTCGGACATGGCTTCTGGTCCTCGCCGCCCACCGAGCGCGGCATCCTCGTCAGCATGCGCAAACCCAAATTCTCCCGCACCCTCATCGTCCGCACCGGCAGCCGTATCGTCGGCACCCTCCGCCTCGCTACAAAAAAACCCTGGGCCATCGACACCGCGTACTTCACCAAGGCCGCCCATCCTCTTTATCTAACCGGCATGGCCGTCCATCCCACCCAACAGCACAAAGGCATCGGCCGTCTCCTCATGCAAGAAGCCGAAGCCCTCGCTCTCTTCCCAAGTTCCCACTCCTGGGATCTGGCAAATCCCGCCGACGCCATCCGTCTAGACGCGTTCGATGCGAAAGCCGGAGCCGGCCCCTTCTACGCAAAATGCGGCTTTCGCGAACTAGCCCACGTCGTCTACAAAAACAACCCCCTCGTCTATTTCGAACGAATCCTTCCAGCTACTCCTTAGTCCTGTTCCCTGCATTTAAAATCCCCTCATGCTCCGCTCGATTCTCTTCCTCACCCTGGCCGCGGCCTTTTTTACCTTGACCCTCCACGCGCAATCCCCCGTCCCCCAACCCCCAGCTACCGCCTGCCCCTCCACCGCCACCACCGACCAGCTCATCGCTGCCATCGACGCCGCCATCAGCGGCCCTGCCGACAAAGACCGAGCCTGTTTCCGCCAGCTCTTTCTCCCCGACGCCCGCCTCATCCCCATCCGCATCGCCGCCGACGGCACAACGTCCCCACGCATCCTCACCGTTCAAGACTGGATCGACGCAGTCGCCAAGCGCGGCAGCCAGGTCTTCTACGAGCGCCAAGTCAAAGTCCGCACCGAATCCTGGGCCCGCCTCGCCCATCTCTGGAGCACCTACGAAACCCGTACCACCCCAGACGGCAATCCGACCGAAGGCAAATCCCTCGAAAGCAAATTACTCGACCGCGGCATCAACAGCATCCAGGCCGTCTACGATGGCAAGCAGTGGCACATCCAGGAAATCATTTGGCAAGCCGAAACTCCCGCCTACCCCCTGCCGGAGAAATACCTACCATAAGCACGGGATTCTCCTGATTCCCAGAGGCCCGTGTGCCCCACCCTCGCCAAGTCTTAGTCTTGGTAGCCAGTGTGGGCTGTCTGCTCCATAGTCGATAATTACTTCATGGAGCAATCATTGGTTTCCATCGAAGAAATCCGTGCCGCCGCCGCCCGCATCGCCTCCATCGCCGTCAAAACCCCACTCGTCCGCGCCCAGTTCTGCGGCCTTTCCGGCCACGGCCAATCCAGGGAAATCTACCTCAAAGCCGAATCCCTCCAGCCCATCGGCGCCTTCAAAATCCGTGGCGCGGCCAACAAGATCCTACAGCTCACACCCGACGAAATCGCTCGCGGCGTCATCACCTATTCCAGCGGCAACCACGCCCAGGGCGTCGCCTACGCCGCCCGCGAAGTCGGGGCTAAAGCGGTAATCGTCATGCCCTCCAACGCGCCCGCCATCAAGCGCGCCGCTACTCTCGCCATGGGTGCCCAAATCGTCGACGTCGGCCCCGCATCCAGCGACCGCCTCGCTAAATCCGACGAGCTCGTCCGCCAGCACGGCTACGTCGTCATACCGCCCTACGACGACCAGCAGATCATTGCGGGCCAGGCCACCTGCGGCCTTGAAATCGTCGAGGCATTCCCCGCACCTGGACCCACTGTCGACCTAGTCCTCGCCCCCGTCTCCGGCGGTGGCCTGCTTAGCGGCATAGCCGCGGCAGTCAAGCAGCTCAGCCCCCGAACCAAGGTCTACGGCGTCGAGCCGGAGCTTGCCGGCGACACCGCCGAGTCCTTCCGCACCGGCTCCATCGTCACCTGGGGCGCCGAGCTCACCAGCCGCACCATCGCCGACGGCCTCCGAACCCAATCCGTAGGCGTCCGCAACTTCGCCCATATCCGCGCCTACGTCGACGGCATCATCACCGTAACTGAAGCCGAAATCCGCGCCGCCATGCGTGCCATCGTTGCCGCCACCCACCTCGTACCCGAGCCCAGCGGAGCCGTAGCCACCGCCGCCCTTCTCTTCCACGCCGACAAACTCCCCGCCTACAAAACCGCCGTAGCCGTAGTCAGCGGTGGCAACGTCGACCCCGCCCAACTAGCCGACATCCTGACCGGAGACGCAAGTTAAGATGACTCCATTGCCGCATCCCCGTATCCATTCGCTCCCGCCTCCCAGCACCGCTATCCGTTCCCGTCGTTAAACGGAATCATCCTCACCTTGTAGTACACAGAAGGCAAATACTTCGCTCCCATGTTCCCCATAAGGCAATGCAGCTCCGCAAGGTCAAGGTTCGTGAATTCGAAGCTCAGCTTGTCGATCCTTCCATCCAGCCCCGGCAGATTCTCGCGCGTGAACCAGACATTCTGCTGAAAGAAGGCGATCGTCTGCGAAATCATGTCCAACCCTTGCCGGTAATTCCCATCTCCAAAGTTGGCATAGAACAGCACAAAAAGATCAATATAGAGCGGCGGGGGCACCACCCCAATCCTGTCGCCGCCGGCAACAGGCGCTCCACGCTGATAGGTGGAAATGATCGTCTCGTGCTGAATGTTGGCCAGGCACATTACAACCTTGTTCTGCGCTTCCGGAAAGGGCTCTCCGTTCAGACCCACAATGTTCGATAGAATCACCCAGTCCTCGCTCCTGGGGTCTCCCACCAGGAGCCTTTGGTTCAATTCCCTGCGAATCAACTCCAGTGTCGTTTGAATCATCGCCATCGCATTGAATCCTCTCCTGCTTCCTCCAGTGTGTCAGGGAACAAAGCGCTCAGCATAACTTCCGTCGTCTAATCTGCACCAAACTAGGCCCCGGCGCTGCTCCCAGAACTTCTGTATAGGAAGAGTCATGATCCGGATTCACAGGCGTCCCTTCACAATCAATTTCACCTTGGATCCATCTGGAAGATTTCGAATTTGCATGGCCATGGATGCACGAAAACGCATTGCTTCGATTGAAGGGATCGAGTAAAGAAAGTCCACTTTGTAGTCTCCGCCCATCACGAAAGGAATCTTCGGACTCAGCCGGTGACCCCGTTTCAGCGGACCATGAAGAGCCTGCCAATCATGTGCCAATGGATAGCCGGTCCAAAATGGATAGCCATCAAGGATGACCTGAGCCCAGGTCTCCAGATCTTCTGCCATGAATTCGACCTCGCCAGTCTCGCTATGAAACACATGAATACGCCTATCCTTGAAGCAAAACTGATCGCCGAATATATCCTCGCCAAAGAAGATCAGTCCCGCCGCCATATCCGCATATTCAGACCTCCACGATCCCTCTGCATTCCAGGTGACCAAACTCACCGCAGCGTTCTCACTGCAGCAAGGAAACACATGAAGACTTGATTCGAAAGCGTAGAATCCGTCTTTCGAAGCATAAAGTTCAGCAAGACCTGGGGAACCTTCCAATAACTCCGCTGCAGACAAGCCCGCACCCTCCTCCAGAGTAGCGATCTGCGGCGAACCGATCTCGATCAACTTTGCGAGCGACGGACCCAACCCAATCCTCCCGGCACAAACATCACCAGTACGCGACAGTATCTCACCGGCTCCGCCCAGGAACGCTTTTGAGAACCAAATTCAGGCGAAAACGTGACAGGACGCCCGCATTGTCGTCCATCCAATATGATGTTGATTGATATGCGCACACGCGTCTTTACCGTCGTTCTGTCGATCCTCTGCGCCACCTTTCCCGCCCCCGCGCAAAAAAAGCCCCAGCAACAGGGAAAGCCCCTCGCCGGCCCGCGCGCCACACCCCTCCGCATCACCGTCCTCTACGTTGCCCCCGACCTCAGCTCCCAGAAAGTCGACCGCGTCCAGATTGGCCGCGAAATGGTCGTTGCCGAGAAAAACGGCCCATGGCTCCGCGTCTACGCCAATACTGACATTGAAGAGATCCGCGGCAAAGACGCACCCATCTTCGACGCCCATGACATCCCACCCCCCGTCTCCGGCTGGATGGAATCCAAGGGCATCGTCATTGAGACCACCCCCAACGGCGATCAAATCCTCTTCGGCGAAGCCGCCAATCAGGAGGCGCTGGCCTCCGATCCCCGCGGCCCCGCCAACGCCGCGCAAAGCGCCCGCCTGCTCTATCGCCGCCTCACGGAAATGTTTCCCCAGTCCCCGCTCGTGCCCACCGCCGCATGGCGCGCCGCCGACATTCAATGGCAAATCGAGAAGGCCGACGTCTCAACTCGCCCCTCCTCCAAAGACCGCGACCCCGACATGCGCGAACAGTTGGACGAGGACGAACTAAAGAAAATCATCAAGTTCTATCCCCGCACGCGCGAAGCCGACTTTGCCGCCTTCGAACTCCTCGACAACAAGCTCTGCGGCGACTGGCAAGGCCAGCCCAAATGCCCCATTCGCGAAGCCGAGCTTTACGAGAAATATGCTGCCGAATTCCCTGACGGCCCCCGCACCGCGCAAGCCCTCTACCTCGCCGTCTACCGCCTCGCCGTCCTCCATGACATGTTTGCCGCCGATGGCAGCGACAAGAAGGCCGACGAGGCCCACAACCACGCCAAAGAAATTCTCAAGCACCTCACAGACAAGTTCCCGCAGTCCGACTACACCGCACGAGCCGCCGCAATTGTGTTCAAATTAGATCAAGGCGTTCCCGTCTATGGTATCGACCGCGAATAAGCGGCTTTGCTTCGCAGCAAACTGCTTCCTGCCTGCGCACCACTCAATCTGGAGGCGTTTTGAATCCTTATCTGCAGTCCGTCCTTTTAGGTATCGTGGAAGGTCTGACCGAATTTCTTCCCGTCAGCTCCACCGCTCATCTCCGCATTGCGGAAGCTCTCATGCACATTCCTCTCGGTGAGGCATCCTGCCCCGTCAATGGCGCAGATTGCCTTGCGGAAGCTGCCTACTGGCAGATGTACACCATCGTCATTCAGCTCGGCGCAATCGTCGCCCTGACCCTGCTCTTCCTCGGCCGCATCGTCGAGTTCATCCGCACCTTTCCTCGCGGCGAAAACGGGGACCGCACCGTCCTCGATCACCCCATCTCGCTTACCCTCATCGCCTTCGCATGCACGTCCGTGCCCGCTCTCCTGTTGCACAAGTGGAGCGAGAAGAACCTCGGCAGCATCACCGCCATGGCCATCGCCCTGCTCCTCGGCGGCATCGTCATGTGGGTCATTGACGCCTGGGCCGACCGCCGCGATCCCGACACCACCGACATTGAGCAAATGACACTGCTTCAGGCCATCTGGATCGGCCTCTGCCAGACGCTCTCCGCCGTCTTTCCCGGAACCTCCCGCTCCATGTCCACCATCGCCGCCGGCCAGCTCACCTCGCTCGACCGCCCCACCGCCCTCGCCTTCAGCTTTCTGCTCTCCATCCCCACCATGTTCGCCGCCACCTGTTGGGACCTGCTCAAGGAGATTCACCCTTCCAAGGCCGCCGTCGCCGCCGGAACCGCAGCCCACGTCGTCATGAGCGGAGAACGCTGGATTGTCCTCTTGATCGGCCTCGTCGTCTCCTTCATCGTGGCGTTAGGCGTAGTCGAGTGGTTCCTCCAGTGGGTCCGCAAACACGGCTTCGCCCTCTTCGCCCTCTACAGGATCATCCTCGGAGCAGCACTACTAATCTGGGGCGCCAAATTCATCGCCAGCTAGTCGACGATAAGAGGCCCGTGCGAGCCTCCCGCGAGGGTCTGCCCCACCGCAGGTGGCTGTGCCCCTTTCATCGCACAGTTTCGTGCGACGGGTGGGATCGTTGCGATAAAGCTCCGTGCCCCGTTTTTGCGACTTTTTTCTGTCGCAAAGGCGGGAAGCAAAAGGCCCTATGTCCGACCGCGCCTTTGCGGCTACCTATACGTCTGGGAGGTGCGACCATGGCAAGCAATTTCGAACTCGACGACACTCTCATTGAGGAGGCCCGCCGCCTCGGCAGTCACAAAACCAAGAAGGAAGCCGTAACCGCCGCCCTCGACGAATACATCCGTCGCCGGAAGCAGTTGGAGATCCTCGATCACTTCGGAACCATCGATTACGACCCCGACTACAATTACAAAAAAATGCGCCAATTAGATCGGATCGAGCTCGAACCTTAAATGTCTTCTCGTCGCGATAAAGCTCCGTGTCCAGTTTTTGCGACTTACCGGGGTCCCCGCGGACAGGTCTTTGTCCGTGGGGTGGCCGGGCGCAAAGGCGGTAAGCAGTAGGCCGGTGCGAGCCTCCCGAGGACCACTTCACACCACAGGTGTCCGTCCCAGACTTATAGCGGCTCTTTGCGATGAATGAGCGGTACCAACAAAGTACAATGAACCTTGCCCAGAGCATAAAAAGACTCAAATGGGAGACCCCCATGCCACGGAAATCAGCAATCCTCGGATGCCTTGCCGCCATCCTTTCAATCGCAGCCCCATCCTTCACCCAGTCCGCTCCCGCCGCCAAGCATGCCTTCACCGCCAAAGACTGGGCCACCCTCCGCAGCGCCAACGCCGCCGCCGTCTCTCCCGACGGAACCATCCTCTACACCGTTCCCTACGGCGCTGAAAAAGGCCCCACGCACCACGAGTGGTGGACCATTGCCCCCGACGGCTCCCACGCCACCAAGCTCGACTTGAAAGACGACTTCACCCCCCTCGGCTTCACCCGCGACGGCCACGCTCTCTACGGCTCCTGGCCCGTAAAGAACCTCAACCAATTCGCCATCTTCCCCATCAAAGACGGCAAAGCCGCGCCAGTCCCTTCAACGCTTGCCCTCCTGCCCCGCGGCATTCAATCCGCAGCGCCATCACCGCAGGGCACGCGCTTTGCCATCATCGCCGATCCCCGCCCGCCAGACCCGCTCGCCGACATCCGCCACATTGCCGAACCAGACCAATCCAGCATCTATGTCGTCAACGCGGACGGTACCGACGGCGCATGGTGGTGCCCCGCCCTCACCAATCTCTCCGGCGGAATCGACAACGCCGGCTTCGGCTCAATCGCCTGGAGCGCCGACGGCAATTCGCTCGCCCTCCTGTCCAGTCTGCCCCGCATCGGCCATCACGACGTCAGCACCGCCATTGATGTTTGCACCGCATCCGGCTCCCGCCACGTCACCGATATTCCCAACGTTGTCTCCGGTATCGCCTGGACTGATTCTGGCAAGACCCTCGCCTTTCTCTCCACCAAATCCGCCGTGCTCACCGTCGAGCATGTGTGGACCGTTCCCGCCACCGGCGGCCCTGCCGAAGACCGCACTCCCACCCTCGACGGAACCGCCATGGAGCTGGCCGGAGATGTGCGCGGCCATGTTTGGGCCATCGTCGAACACGGCGTCCACAATGAAGTCGACGAGTTTCAAGCAGGCACCCTCAAGCCCGTCTATCGCTGGCCGGATGGCGCCCTCCGCGGCCTTCCCATCCATCCCCCATACGACGGAGCAGCCCAGCAAATTGCCATCAATCTCTCCGATCCCACCCACTCCAGCAACGTCGCCGTGCCCGATGGCGACCACCTCCGCAAGCTCACCCACGAGGGCGACTCGCAACTAGCCGCCATCGACCTCGGCACCGTCCGTCCAGTCCAGTGGAAGAGCAAATCCGGCATCGCCCTCGAAGGCATCGTCACCTTTCCCGCCGGCTACGTCGAGGGCAAAAAGTATCCCTTCCTCGTCCTTCCCCACGGCGGTCCTGAAGCCAACGACGAGCTAACGTTCGATTCGTTTTCCCGCGCCATCGCCGGCCTCGGCTACGTCGTCCTGCAGCCTGAATACCGCGGTTCCACCGGTTACGGTGCAGATTTCCTCGCCGCCATCTACCAGCACTTCGGCGACCGCGCCTACGAGGATGTCGACAGCGCCACCGATTTCGCCATCGCCCAGGGTTGGGCCGATCCCAACCGCCTCGCCATCTTCGGATGGAGCGCCGGAGGCTTCATGACCTCCTGGACCGTCACCCAGACCGGCCGCTACAAGGCTGCCATCGAAGGCGCGGGCATCACCGACTGGTCCCCATTCCTCTGGACCAGCGACATCCAGCAGACCGACTACGACGCCCGCTGGACCGATGAAGATCCCGCCGCATTCCGCCAGTTCTCCGCCGTAGCCTTCGCCAACAAAGTCACCACCCCGCTCCTCATCCTCCACGGCGAGTCCGACCGCCGCGTCCCCACCTTCCAGGGCATCGAGTTCTTCCAGATCCTCGCCGCCCGCGGCAAAACCGTCCGCATGGTCACCTACCCCGGCTCGCCTCACTTCCCCAATCAGTGGGAGCAGCGCCTAAACGTCTTCGACGAAATCACCGACTGGCTAAAAAAATACAATCCATAACCAGCAGGAATCTAAGGCGAACCAAAATCGCTACAGAAATCCAAAGAATCATTCAGCATGAACCCGCCGACATTTCGGGTCAGATGCTGCATTTGCGGCCAATTAATCGAACAGAACGAAGAAGATGCATACTCGCTTCTGGTGCAGAAATACGGCAGCGACCCTTCCCCTGAAACGGTCTGGGCGCACGGCCCGTGCCTACGGGAGGTAATGCCAGTCCTGAACATCGAACCACCCGGCCCTCAAGGACTCGTGTGATACGCCCAGCGCCCGACTTCCGCACCAGGCACCCTATTCCCTAGTCCCTAGCCCCTATTCCCTTCGTTGGTTCCCCCCACCCCTTTTCCCCCAAAATCCCCTCCCGCCACCGGATAATAGAAGCTGCTCTGGGACTCTTCGTCCGCTCTTTAGGCACGCTCGCGGCAGACCCCCTGAGCAGCCTACGCAGCGGAGCGTCCCTTCATGAAGCCCATTCGCATTGTCCTCGTTCCCACGCGAAGCCGCCCCCTGAACATCTTTCTGGGGCTGATGCTTCTGCTGGTCTCGCTCCTCCTTCTCTTCTCGCTCGCCACCTACCACGCCTCAGATCCCTCGTTCAACACCTCCACCGGCATCGTCGGTCCCCACCCCGCGCGCAACTGGATCGGCCTCTTTGGCGCATATCTCAGCGACCTTCTCCTCCAGTCTCTCGGCGTCACCGCCTTCTTCCTGCCCCTCTGGATCGGCGGTCTCGGCTGGTCATGGATGCATTCCCGTCCCGGCGGTTCGCCCCTCCTGCGCTGGATCGGCACCCTTCTCGCACTCGTCTTTCTCCCCGCCACCTTGGGCCTGCTCCCCTGGCACTGGCGCTGGCTCCATCTCCTCCCCGTCGAGGGCGTCGTTGGCCGCCTCATGGCTGGCCTACTCGTCACCTACATCAACATCCAGGGCGCATGGCTCGTCGCCGGCGCATTTGCCGCCGCAGGCATCTACTTCGCCTCCGCCGTCAGCTTCTCCGTCATTGCAGAAGCCGTTCAGGACCGCTGGATCCACGGCCAGAGCCTCTACGACCGCTACCGCAACTGGCGTGAAGAACGCGCCGAGCGCGAAGCCGAGCAGCAGGAAGCTGAGCACGAAATGCTTCCCCTCGAAGACCCCGAGCCCTTCGAAGCTGAAGCCGCAGTCAAGCCGAGCTTCTTCGCCAAGCTCTTCCGTCGCCACCAGACCGAGCAGCCCGACCCGCTCGACGAGATCCCCGCCTTCCAGCGCGCCGTCCATCAGGAATCTCCCGCTCCATCCCGTCCCACCAGCATCTGGGAACGCACCCCCGCGGAAACAATCCCCGTCGCCGCAGCCCCAACGCCCATGCCATTCCGGCCCGCTGCGGCCACCCCCGCTCCGCCAACCCTGGGCATCTCCAAGAGCCTCGACTTTGACGATTGGGACACCACGCCCGCACCCCAGCCCGCAGCCGCGCGCCCCACGCCCATCCGCCCCATCGCCACCCCGCTGGAGCCAACCTTCGCGCCAACCCCCACCGCGCAGTCCACCGGCGAAATCGCCATCCATCACCGCGCCCCTGCGGAAAACCGCACCGCCACCGTCGCACCCAAAAACGTCAGCGGCTTCAAGCTCCCGCCCAGCACCCTCCTCAATGAGGGAGAAGGCCCACAGACCGTCCGCGAAGACGACCTCCGCGAAGAAGCCAAAGTCCTCGTCGAGAAATGCGCCGAGTTCGACGTCCGCGGCCAGGTCGTCCAAATCAACCCCGGCCCCATGGTCACCACATACGAGTTCAAGCCTGAAGCCGGCGTCAAATACTCCCGCGTCACCGGCCTGGCAGACGACCTCTGCCTCGCCATGCGCGCCGAGTCCATCCTCATCGAGCGCATGGCCGGTAAATCGACAGTCGGCATCCAGGTCCCCAATCACGAGCGCGAAACCATCCACCTCCGCGAAGTCATCGAGTCCGAAACCTTCGCCAAATCCAAGTCGCGCCTCACCATCGCCATGGGCAAGGACATCAACGGCCGCATCGTCACCGCCGACCTCGCCTCCATGCCCCACGTCCTCATCGCCGGCAGCACGGGATCAGGCAAATCCGTGGCCATCAACGCCATGATCATGTCCCTGCTCTTCCGCACCACGCCTGCCCAGGTCCGCCTCATCCTCGTCGATCCCAAGCGCGTCGAGCTAGGCATGTACGAAGGCGTCCCGCATCTCTTCACGCCCATCATCACCGAGCCCAAACTCGCCGCTAACGCCCTCCGCAACGCCGTCCGCGAAATGGAGCGCCGCCTCAAGCTCCTCGCCTCCCGCAGCGTCCGCAACATCGAGCAGTACAACAAGCTCTTCGACGGCGCCATGCCCTCGCTCTTCGACGACGAAAAGGACCCCCTCGGAAATCAGGACCCGCTCCCCTTCATCGTCATCATCATCGACGAGCTAGCCGACCTCATGATGCTCGACCGCGCCAACGTTGAAGAGTCCATCACCCGCCTCGCGCAAATGGCCCGCGCCGTCGGCATTCATCTTGTGCTCGCCACACAGCGCCCCTCGGTCGACGTCATCACCGGCCTCATCAAGGCCAACGTGCCAACTCGTATAAGCTTCCGCCTCGCCACCAAGGTAGACTCACGCACCATCCTCGACACCAACGGCGCAGAGGCTCTCCTCGGTCGCGGCGATATGCTCTTCCTGCCCCCCGGCACCAGCCGCCTCATGCGTCTTCATGCGCCCTACGTCAGTGAGAAAGAAACCGCTGCCATCGTCGCCTTCTGGAAGGCGCAAGGTCAGGCCGAATACGTTGAAGGCTTCCTAGAGTCACCCAAAGACGAGCGCGTAGCCCCCGACGGCTCCAACCCCGATCCCGACGAAAACGACCCCATGTTCGACGACGCCGTAAGATTAGTCTTCGAATTCGGCAAAGCCAGCACCTCACTACTCCAGCGCCGTCTTCGCATAGGCTATGGCCGCGCCGCCCATCTAATCGACTTAATGGAGCGCGACGGCTTAGTAGGCGCAGCCGACGGCTCCCGTCCAAGAGAGCTCCTGAAAGCCCCAGGCTGGCTCCACGAAGTCTCCGTCGTCAACGAATAGAATTCGATACCCCAAACGTGGGCGCCGAATCAAAAAAACAGCAACTGCTTTTCCTTCGGCTGACGATTCGGGACCTCAGCCGGCCAGTGGCCGGGTTATCCTAATCCGAAGGCCACCGCCAACCGCCAGAAATCCCCGCATTAAATGAACAGCGCAGATCAGCCCGACCGCGTTGAATCGACCCCGAAGGCCGGGGATGCGGATAGTCAAAGCACCCATCCCCCGCCCATCGAGCGAGCCAAGGGAGTGACACCAAGCGAGCGGTACCTTGCAAAGCTCTGCTCAAGATCATTTCTCCGCCTCTGGAGCTATTCATGCGTTTATCGGGACCAGAAGATTCGTCAAGGCAGTGGGCAAGGAAAGGAGGTCTGCGATCTACTTGTTGTCTTCGACGAACACGTCATCATTTTTTCCGATAAAGACTGCGAATATAAAACAATAGCCGGGGCTGAACTGGCATGGTCTCGTTGGGTAAAGAGGGCGGTCTTCAAATCCGCAGATCAGGTCTTCGGTGCAGAAAGATGGCTGAAGGAAAATCCGGGGCGCCTCTTCCTTGACAAGGAATGCCATCATCCGTTTCCGATCCACTTGCCGCCTGCTCGAACAATGAAGGTTCATCGAGTCGTCGTGGCTCACGGGATCGCGGAGCATTGCCGCATTGCCCTCAACGACGACGTCGGCTCATTGATAATAGACAACACTATACGCGGACTATCCGAGCACGAGGAGAAGCCATTCTGCATTGGTCAGATCGCGCCGGAGAGAGGCTTCGTTCACGTCTTCGATGATGCAACGCTGGAAATTATCCTCACTACACTAGACACTATCTCGGACTTTGTAGCCTATCTCGACAAGAAAGAGAAACTCCTAACAGGCCACCTTATGATATCGGTGTCCGGAGAAGAGGAATTGCTTGGGTGGTATTTTCAAGAGTTGAACCAGGAAAAAGAACATGACTTCATAGTGCCTGACGGCTACACCACGTTGATCGTCGATAAGGGCAAGTGGAGAGATTTTTGGTACGGCCCTCAGCGAAAGTCTCAAGTTTTAGCCAACTCGCGCAGCTACTTCTGGGACCGCCTGATCGAAACTTTCATTACTCATTTAATCAACGGAACACAGAGATCAGCAACTTCCACAGATATAGCAGAGCAAGAAATAATCTTCAGATGGCTAGCGCGAGAACCGCGAACTCGCAGAAGAATGCTCTCAGACGCCCTGCTTGGCCTTGCTTTCAAGACGCCAAACGATCATAAGGCAACTCGAATTATCAAACCTTCCCGACCCGGCGACCCCTACTACATTTTCCTTGTTCTCCCATGGCACAAGGAAGTGTCCGAGGACGATTATCGAAACGTTCGTCAGAATCTTCTCTTGGCATACTGCCATGTGTTGAAAGTCGAGTTCCCGGACGCGGAGCATGTGATAGGAATCGCAACAGAGACGGGCCAGGATCCTGAGCGTAGGTCGGAAGATGCAGTCTATGTGGATTTGACCAAATGGACACAAGAAGACGAGCGCGCAGCAAGAAAGGATCAACTCGAGTTGGACCTGCTCACGCATACGACGCAGTTCGCGGGGGTTGAAAACGAGTTCCCGGACCCCAACTATGTGCTGCGTCCTCTGACGGGTCCTAAGTCAACCTCAAGAAATGCCAAATGCCCTTGCGGGAGCGGAATAAGATATCGCAAATGCTGTGGGAAGCAACACTTCCAAAAGCGAATGACAAAGAAATCGAAACGTCAACCTTCCGCGTAGGCGGGTGGCCCGTTCATTCCCTTACCTTCCGCTAGAGCAGAAAAGCTGTGTCCCAGCAACCGACCCGCTTTGCGCTTTGGCCTTGCGTTGTGTACACTTAGATGTACGCATGGAGGATCCCGATGCCAGCTATCAAAGTTGGAGTCCGCGAATTCCGAGAACAAATAGCGCGCTTCCTGGAATCCGATACACCGGTCGCCGTCACGCGCCGCGGCGAAACCCTTGGCATCTATGTCCCCACACCGCGCAAGCAAGTCAAGTCGGCGGACCACACCGAGCTGAAGGTCGCCGCCGACCGGCTTGCTGAAGCGCTGGCCGACTTGGACGAGGATGAATTGGTCGCGGAGTTCAAACAGCAACGCCGTGGCAACAAGACTGCCGCGCACTGAGATGATCGAGCTGCGAAACGGACATACGGATGCCGGGCGCCCTTGGTCTCACCTTTGAGACCGGGGAAACCAACCTTCTATTCCGCCCAATTCTCCATCTTCAACCCCAACACCCGCCCAAACTCCCGCGTGTTGTTTGTCACCAACGTGATCCCCAGGCAACGCGCATGCGCCGCAATCAGCAGGTCATTTCCGCCAATCATCGCACCGCGGGCCTTCAGATCGCCCCGTATCTGCCCATACTCCACGGCAGCCTCACCTGGAAAATCCAGAACCGCCACATGCCGCAGATACGCATCCAGCGCAACCTGGTCCTGTTGCCGCCGCGACGACACCTCAACCCCGTACATCAATTCCGCCTTCGTAATCGCTGAGACGCACACGTCGGACACCGCAACCGTCTGCAACTTGCGCAGAACCCCGGCGTCCGACCGTTTCATGATGTACGAAGAGATGTCCGTGTCCAGCATGTACGCCGGCATCAGAACGATCGTTCCTGCACCGGCAAGTCCTCAATCCCCTCCATAAATCCATCCGAGGCAACCGGGCCAGAGGCCAAATACCCCGACCAGTCCTTCGGCCGCGCCGAGAGAATCACCTCATCGCCCTGTCTCCGGATGAACACTTCAGGCGTGGCAAACTGAAACTCCTTCGGCAGCCTCACCGCCTGGCTTCGGTTGTTCATGAAGATCTTCGCTGTTCGCTGCATAGCGTCCTTCCATATTGGCATATACAATAGTATATGCCAGCGATCGAAAGAGTTAAATGGGGAACAGCCAGCCATCGCCTTTGCCGAGTATTATCCCTATCAAGCGCACAATCAGTGCATGCACATCCTCCGGCCAAACCAGTCAATTGCACCAGTGGAAATGTTGTACCCCACCCCTCCCCCCTCCAAAACCGCACCCCGGCTAACCACCCCTTCCGGTTAACCCATTGAATAACAACCAGATATTATCCGGCCAGGCCGCCATCTGTTATCAAAGCAGTAAACAAAATACCCCGATTTCGGGCCATTTAGCCCCGTTTTTCGCCGTATTTCGGCCTCAATTGCGCCTATTCTTTCACTTCCAAGCGAGCCTGGATCCGGCCAATCCCGCCGCCAATCCGAGCGATAACCGCAATTCCTGCATCTAGTTCTCAGGAGCTCCCAGAATGAAGAAACTCCTGGCCGTCTGCCTGCTGACTTGTGCCTCGCTGGCCGCGCAGATTCCTGCGCCCACCCAGCTCCCAAGCCGTCCCGTGTCCATCAAGAAGACCTGGACCATTGGCGGCCTCGGCAACTGGGACTACCTCACCATGGACCCCAAGGCGAACCAGCTCTTCATCGCTCACGGCAAAGTCGTCCAGGTAGTAGATGTGACCACCGGCTCGGTAACAGGCCAGGTCACCGGGTTCGGCGAGGCCCACGCCATCGCCCTTGATGGCACCGGCGAATTCGGATACGTCAGCGACGGGCTGGCCGACGACGTCAAGGTCTTCGATCGCCGGACCTTCAAGGTAGTAGCTGCCATCCCCACCGGTCCCGCCCCGCGCTCTCTCGCCCTCGAACCCCAAAGCGGGTTGCTCTTCGTCGTGTGCGGCGAACCTGCCACGGCGACTCCAGCCGCCCCGCCGCCGTCCATTCATCCCAACCCAAACCACAAGCCCCCAACGCTCCGCCCCCCGGTCCGCGATACAGAAATTCGGACATCGATGACCGTCATCGACGTGCAGACACGCCAGGCACTTGCCACCATCCTCATGCCCGGCCGCCTTGGCTTCGCCCAGCCCGGCGGAAGCGGCGATGTATTCGTGAACATCGTCAATCGCGACTCTGTCGCCCGGCTCGATGCGGCCGCAATCGCCGCCCTCTTGCATGGCGAAACAGCGGAAACTCCTGCTCTCGATTGGAGCCGCGGATCTCACACGCAGATGCGCATCTTCCAACTGGCAGGCGGTTGCGCTGAGCCCGGAAGCCTGGCCGTCGACGGCCAACACCAGCGCCTGTTCGCCGCCTGCGGAAACATGAAACTGGCCGTCGTCAACGCCCTCACCGGCGAGGTCGTAACCACCCTGCCCACCGGGCCCGGAACAGGCGCCGTCGGCTTCGACCCGGATCGTGGCCTCATCTACACCGCCAACGGCGGAGCCAACGGAAGCCTCACCATCATTCGCCAGGATGTTACCGATACGTATTCAGTGGTCCAGAATCTGCCCACCCGGCAGCGGGCGCGAACCCTCGCCGTCAATCCTGCCTCCGGCGAGGTTTATCTGGTCACGGACATGCTCGGCGTGAACCTTGCCGAGCCTGGTGGAATTGGTACCCTCCGCACCACGCCCGTCAACGGAAGCTTTCAGGTTCTGGTCGTTGAAAATTGATTGGAAGCGCCACAACCACTTTTTGATTACGAATTTAGCGCTCTCCCTCGCGGAAAGTGTCACACTAGATTCATGGGCAACCTCGATGTCAGCCCGGAGCTCTACACGGTGCTGCTGATCGACGACGACATGGTCAGCCGCGAAGTCATGGCGACTGTGCTGACCATGACTGGGTATACAATCCACACCGCGGACGGCGGCGAGGCTGCGCTTGAGCTGCTGACAGGCGCAAGTTGGCGCCCTGATGTGATCCTGATGGACGCGCAGATGCCGGGGCTGAGCGGAATCTCTCTCGTTGCGCAACTCCGCGCAATCACGAACGCCGGCGTTTATGCGGTCAGCGGCAGCAACCCGCCTTCCGAATTGATCGCCGCCTGCGACGGTTTCCTGCTCAAGCCCTTCGCGCCCGAAGAATTGACCCGCCTGCTCCAGAGACACGCGGACGACACCACACCGACTGTTCCCTCCGCGTTGGCCCCGGACATGCCGGTCGTCAATGCAGAGACCCTGGCGCAGTTGCGCTCCCTTATGCCTGAGGCCGGGGTGCGCCAGATTTACACCGCCGTCGTCGCGGATCTGTTCAAACGCACGGCGGCAATCGAGGCCGCCATCGCCGCGAAGGATGCCGCCGAGATCCGCCGCATCGGTCATGCCATCAAGGGTGGCTGCTCCATGGCCGGCGCTACCCAGGCGGCTGCTCTTGGCGCGCTACTTGAGAGTGGCGCGCTTGAGTCCAAGGGTAACCAATTGGATAACGACTCGCCTCTGCTCAAAGATTTACGCACCGCCACTCACGCACTCCAGCGTATGCTGGAAACAGAATTCCCCACGTAGGGGATCATGATGGTTTATCAGCCCTTGGCGACGGTTGCTCGTTAGCTGTCCCCGGGGTCCAGCCCAACAGGGAGGGTATCCGCCCAAGTGGATCGACTAATCAGAATCGTGTTGGCAGACGACCATCCAGTGGTTCGTATCGGCGTGCGCAATATGCTCACTGAAGTGGACGGCTTCGAAGTAGTCGGCGAAGCCAATGATGGCGACGAAGCCATCACCGGGACACTCGAGCTCGAGCCCGATATTCTTCTCCTCGACTTGCAGATGCCACGGCTGCCCGGCCTTGAGGCCATGCGGGCCATTATGAACGGCACGCCAACAGTGAAAATCCTGCTGCTCACCTCCACGGTCACCACCCAGCAGATCATCGAGGCCCTGCACATCGGCGCCCGCGGCATCGTGCTCAAAGACGCGCTCGCCGGCCACCTGCAGACGGCCATCCGCACCGTCTTCGGGGGCGATTACTGGATTGGCGGCAAGCGCGTGGTCAACCTGGTTTCGGCCCTTCATGACCTCATGCAGCAGGCCGTGGTGCCGCAACGCAAGACCTACGGTCTCACCCCCCGCGAGCTTGAAGTGGTGGGCTGCATCGTGGAAGGCTGCAGCAACCGCGACATTGCAAAGCAATTCACTCTGAGCGAAGAAACTGTGAAGCGCCATCTGTCAAATATCTTTGACAAGACCGGTGTCTCCACACGCCTCGAGCTCGCCCTCTTCGCTATTGCGCATCAACTGGTCGCTCCTCAATAGCGACCCCGTTCCACGCACAACAAATCCGGACTCCAAAAATCTCTCGCCCTGCCGGGAATAATCTGCGGCTGTTCCAGTTCTATGCTGTGACCAGTTTTGCGCAAGCCAGTTTCGTGCGGAATGCCGCAACCAATGCAAAGACGCGACACGTGGCTCGTCAATCCGACTGCCTGCTCGGTTCGGGCCCTCCCGGCCTGAGGTACACTGTCCGTGCCGTGCCCGACATCCCTGGCGATTTCGGATCATTTGAAGACCTGGCGATGCCCTGCTTCGCCCGGCTCTTCAACTTCGCTTGCTGGCTCACTCAGGATCGAGCAGCGGCAGAAGACCTGGTGCAGGAGACATACATGAAAGCCCTCAAAGGTTTCTCCTCCTTCCACCAGGGCACGAATTTCCGCGCCTGGATTTACAGGATCCTGCGCAACACGTTCCTAACATCGCGCGCCGGGCTCGCAGCCAGCGTTTCCCTCGACACAGACGACGCCCCCGCCGAACCGGCAACACATGAAACGCCCGAATCGGTGCTGGTGGCGCGTGTTGAGCAGAGCGCAATCCAGAACGCCCTCGCAGAGTTGCCGGTGAACTTTCGCGAGATCATTCTTCTCTGTGACCTCGAAGAGATGAGCTACCGGGAGATCTCTCAAACGCTCTCCATACCCATCGGAACTGTCATGTCGCGCCTCTCGCGCGCCCGAAAGGCCATGCGCACGTTGCTCACAGCCGGAAGGGAGAGTGTGTCCCTATGACCTGCGAGAATTGGCGCGAATGGCTCGACGCATATGTGGATGAGAACTGCACACCGGAACAGTTTGCCGGCATCGAGGATCATCTGCAAAGCTGTTCCTCCTGCGCGGCGGAAGCGCTTGCCCGCCTACAGTTGAAGCGGGCCACCCGTGCCGCCGCTGCCGCGCGCTTCGTCCCGTCTCCCGAATTCCGGTTGCGCATCGAAAAAAACGTGCAGAAGAGCCGCAAACCTCTCTGGAAGTCCAAATGGATCCCGGCACTCGCCACCGTTAGCGTACTTGTCCTTATCACCGTTTCCGCCATTCTGTTCACGCAGGTCCGAGAGCGCAACCAGGCGATCGCGGAGCTAGTCGATTTACACGTTGCCACGCTCGCCAGCGCGAATCCCGTCGACGTGGTTTCCACCGACCGGCATACAGTGAAGCCCTGGTTTCAAGGCAAACTACCTTACACCTTCAACCTGCCGGAGCTGCAGGATTCATCCTTCAAGTTGCTTGGT
Source organism: Occallatibacter sp. (assembly GCA_049514915.1). Taxonomy (GTDB): domain Bacteria; phylum Acidobacteriota; class Terriglobia; order Terriglobales; family Acidobacteriaceae; genus Telmatobacter. The sequence continues at coordinate 103,825 of JBEKUP010000012.1, forward strand.
GGAAAGCTCGTCTACTTCCGGGACAACCCGGGCGCTCAGCTGCTGTTTGGGGTGCGCAAGCACCAGATCTCCGTCTTCATCCTGCAGGACCAGCCGAATTCCGCAAGGCTGCCTGCGGCCGTGACCCCGAGCAGCTTCAGAGGCTTCAGCGTGGAGACGTGGACCCAGGCTGGCTTGCGCTATGTCGTCATCAGCGACACCAGCCCCGCCGACCTCCACGCACTCGCCGATCTGCTCAGAGCAGCCGAACACCCCTGATACGGTGTTTGTGTTGAAATCCACCTTGTGCCACACAGAGGCTCATAGGCCCTGTGCGCGACCTCACTTCGCATTCCCTCATCCGTTGGTTAGGATGGATGCATGAGCCTCAAGGGAAAAATCGTCTTCATTACGGGTGCCAGCTCCGGCATTGGCGCGGCCACCGCTCTGGCGTTTGCCTCCGAGGGAGCGCGCCTTCTGCTCGCAGCACGACGTGCCGGAAAACTCTCCGAGATTGCCTCACTCGCTCTTCAGCGCGGCGCGCCCGCCGTTTTCTCCATCGATCTCGACGTGCGCGACCATCGAGCCGTGCAGAATGCCATCGACACGCTTCCGGAGGAATGGGCGGCAATTGACGTATTGGTAAACAACGCTGGCCTCAGCCGCGGTCTCGACAAACTTTATATGGGCAGGGTCGAGGACTGGGACGAGATGATCGACACCAACGTGAAGGGACTGCTTTACGTCTCCCGTGCCGTCGTTCCCGGCATGGTGGTCCGCGGACATGGCCACATCATCAACATGGGCTCAACCGCCGGTGAAATCACCTACCCCAACGGAGCTGTCTACTGCGCCAGCAAAGCCGCCGAGAAAGCCATCAACGACGGCCTGCGCCAGGACCTGCTGGGAACTTCGGTCCGCGTCACCAGCGTCGATCCGGGAATGGTCGAAACCGATTTCAGCCTTGTGCGATTTCGTGGCGATGAGGAAAGAGCTGCCAAAGTCTACAAAGGCGTTACGCCACTCACCCCGGAGGATATTGCCGATGCTATCGTGTGGTCTGCCTGCCGGCCGGCCCATGTGAACATCGCGCGGATCTCGTTGACCTCAATCGATCAGGCGAACTCTCTGCTCTTTAATCGCAAATCATGAAGTCCGCTGGACGCCGAAACGGCAATCGTGCCTGCCGAGCAATTGTGAACAGTAACGCGCTCTCCGGGCGGAGAGAATGCTGCTGGGCGTCAAAGATTTAATTCATCGCCTGGATCTGCGCCTCTACTTGCGCAAGTGCAGCCTCAAGGGCAGTCCTGCGCGCCGGATTCGACGTCTTTTGCGAAAGAATGTTTTCTCGCTGCAGGTTTAGAGCCTGTCTTTGACGCTCACGTTCTGTGCGGTGTTTGTCCGCAATGCGTCGAGCATCTTCGCTCACAAAGCCGGGGTCTACCTCCCGTTGCTGCAGTGCGTTCGCCATCTGCTCCTCCACGGATTTACTTTCCCAACCACGGGCCATATCTTCATTCTACGAGTGTTTCGCCGCGTTGCATCATTAGATGTGGGATTAAGTGACCGCAACAGCGGGAGGATCTTCAATGCAGGCCTGGCAAATTTCGTCCTTCGGCATTGATTCTTTGGAGTTTGTGGAGCGGCCGACGCCCCAGCCCGGGCCGGGCGAAGTATTGGTCAGAGTCCGGGCCGTTTCTTTAAACTTTCGCGATTTGTTGATGGTGAAGGGCCTGTACAACCCAAGATTGACGTTCCCACGCATTCCCTGTTCTGACGGCGTGGGGGAAGTTGAGGCCGTGGGAGACGGCGTGACGGCATGGAAACCCGGCGACCGCGTGGCGGCCATCTTTATGCAGAACTGGTTGGATGGTCCGTCAACTTCTGTCAAATTGCGTGGCGCTCTTGGGGGCGATATTGACGGCATGTTGGCCGATTACGTGATTCTGAGGCAGAGCGGCCTCGTCGCCATCCCTGAACACCTCAGCTTCGAGGAAGCGGCCACCCTGCCCTGCGCCGGAGTAACGGCCTGGAACGCGCTGATTGCGGGCAACCTACGCCCCGGCGATACGGTGCTTATCCAGGGAACCGGGGGCGTCTCGATCTTTGCGCTGCAACTAGCCCGCCTCCGCGGCCTGCGAACTCTCGGCATCTCCTCCAGCTTCGAAAAACTGGAGCTCGCCTACAAGCTCGGCCTTGATTCCGGCCTCAACTACAAAGACGAACCCGAATGGGATCGCTGGGCCATGAACCAAACCGATGGAGAAGGAGTGGACCTCATCGTCGAAGTAGGCGGCGCCGGAACCATCGCCCGTTCCCTGCGCTCCCTGCGCGTTGGCGGCATGATCGCCCAGGTCGGAGTGCTCTCCGAGTCGTCGGACCCTAAGCCGTTCTCAATTGCCTCTTTGCTCCACAAACAAGTCCACATACAAGGTATTTATGTAGGCTCCCGCAGCGACTTTATAGCGTTCAACAAAGCCATCTCCCTCGCCTCCCTCCGCCCCGTTTATGGTTCCTTTCCCTGGTCTCAGGTGCGTGAAGCCCTCACTTTGATGGAGCAGGGTGGCCATTTCGGCAAGATCGTGCTCACGGTCGATTAACACGCCAAACCGGCATGCACCCGATGAGTCTCGCGCGGGAGCCGGCGCTGAATCTTTCCTCCCTCCTTCCCGCGAATCTCCGCTCTTCGCACACCTTCCCCGGAATGCCCAAGAACGATTCCAACCGCCGGTCAATTCTGGACATCCAACTGAATCGAGGAAGCCGGATACTGAGGATTCGCGCGCGCTTCTTCGCGCGCCATCTTAGCAAACCGGATTCCGAACAGATGAGCCAGGCGCCAGACAATTCGTCGTGGGATAAATCCAGCAAGTATCTTCACCAGGTGAATGGAAATTCACTTGAATCGCAATCAAAACCAGCGTACAGAGAACCCCGGGAGGAAATCATGTCACAAACCGTAGTGGACAAAGCCGCAGATCAAATCTCTGAAGTAGCCCGTAAGGCTTCGCGCGCCAGCACCGCAATTGGCGATGCGATCGAAGACGGCGTTGGAGTGGCAAAGCGCGCGGCGAAACAAGGCGCCGAAATGTTCGAAGAAGGCGTCGGACTCGCGCGTCGCGCCGTAAAACAGAGCGGAGATGCTGCCGAGGAATTCCTGAACGACACTCAAATGCGCATGCAACGGCACCTGGTGCTAACTGTGATAGCAACCTTTGCAGCGGGCATCACCGCCGGTGCACTGTTTGGCCTGTTGGTGAAGCGCGACTAATTTGGACGCCAGGCCTGTATTCTCAGCCCTGACCAATCGTCCTTCCATTTCGACAGGTCTGGAACCGCGCACTCGCGGCCAGGTCCGAAGCAGCCTCGCGCCGCTCCGGACCTGGCCGCGTTTTTCACGCTCCAAGTAGAGTCAGCATCTCATCCTTGCTCCTCATTTTTCTCTTCCGTTGCCCGCCGTGCCCCTCGTTCATCTACCATCAAAGCAGCCCATGCCCGCCAAACCCAGGCTCGGACAGAACTTCCTCAACGATGCGCAAGCCATCGATCGGATTGCCGCGTCTCTGGGCGATTTAAGCGGGCGCACCGTGGCTGAAATCGGTCCCGGAGCCGGCGCCATCACCGGAGCCTTGGCAGCGCGCGCCGCCCACGTTATCGCCGTCGAGCTGGATCCCGGCCTGGCGACTCATCTGCGCATCCAGTTCCCACCCGGCGGCAAGGCCAATGTCACTGTCGTCCAGCAGGATGTGCTTCAGTTCGATTTTGCCGCTGTCTCAGCCGCCGCCGGCCTCCAAATCCCTGTGGTCGGCAATCTTCCCTACTACATCACTTCGCAGATCCTGCTGAAGCTTGCCGCGAGCCATGCATCGCTCGATCGCGCCATCCTCATGGTGCAGCGCGAGGTGGCCGACCGCGTCACCGCCAAGCCTGGCTCACGCGACTACGGCCTGCTCTCCGTAACCGTGCAGATGTATGGCCCGGCAGAAACGCTCTTCACGCTCCCGCCTGAATCTTTCTCGCCTCCGCCCGATGTCCACTCCACCGTCTTTCGCTGGCGCTTTGCCCCGCGCTTCAATGAGCTGGCGCTCGATGAGGCCCGCTTTCTTCCCTTCGTGCGCACTGTCTTTGCCCAGAAACGTAAAACGCTCGCCAATAATCTTCGTGCGGCAAGAATCTCTCCCGCTGTCGTGACTGCAGCGCTGGCCCGCGCCGGAATCGAGCCACAAGCGCGCGCTGAAAGCCTTTCCGTTGATGCATTGGCTGCGTTGTGGCATGCACTTCAATCCGTATCTTCTAAGTGAGCCCATCCGCAGATACATCTTTCGATGGAGGTGAGTAAGTCGCACGCGCAACACTTATGAGGAACCTGTGTCTTCAATGATGTGAGCGCGGATCGGCACTTAGCCTCCACAACCCGCCGCCTCGCAAGGAGATACACCATGAGAGCCTCTCTGTTTGGCGTCGGACTTCTCGCACTTTGTTCCACCATCGGCATTGCCCAGAACGCCCCCGTTTCTGCGCCACGCCATGCGGCCACCATCAACCAGCGCCGTGCGTTTCAGCAGCACCGCATCGCACAAGGCGTAAGGAGCGGCCAACTCACCGGCCGCGAAACGCGTCACTTGGAGCGCCGCGAGGCCTCAATCGGCCGCGAAGAAAGGCATATGCGCTATGCCGATCGCGGTCATCTCACTCGCGCTGACCGCGTCGCACTCAATCACCGCCTGAACCGTACGTCGCGCGCCATCTACCGCGACAAGCACAACCGCGCAAGACGCTAACCAGCGTCTCGATGTAATAGCGAGGGCCGCCCAGAACCATTCTGGGCGGCCCTTCTATTTGGCAAGAATCAAAGCTTCGCTAACTATCGCTTATGTTAGTGTTCCAACAACACGGTCCGACTTACTAACATGGGGTTCAGCGGACTAACATGTCATCCACGAGAGAATAACTCGCAATCCCGTTGTCGTTCCCCTCGGGAGACACCGTGCCGGGATTTGCTCTAATGGTGCCCGCCACCGCCGCTCGGCGCAGCGGGCGCAGCATGACCACCTCCACCGCCCCCGCTCGGTGCAGGAGGAGCAGCATGACCGCCTCCACCACCACTCGAAACATGGCTAGCGGAAGAGCCGCCATAAGAGGGGTGGCTCACCACGGGCGCACTGCGTCCCGCCACGGGCGCCGTCCCTGGCCGTATGGGTCCACCGATGCCGGTACTCGATCCATTACCGTGGACCGTAGTCCCATTCGAATAGTGGCTTACGTAGCCTGAGGCAGAGTGCTCGTATTGCGGGCGCGGGCTGAGGGGACGAATTGCCTGCACGGTATACCCGGCAATCGAAACCACGCTGGCCCTGTCTCGCGCGGGAAGCGTTGTGCCCCCGCCCGTCCCGTGCCGGTTGACCGGAATCATGGGGAAAGGCTGATGAGGACCGCGGCCACCTCCGGGCGGTCGCGGCAGTGGCCGAGTCGGGCGAATCGGTCCACGATATCCAACCGGGAGCACCCCCACGTTGATTCCGTAACCGCCGCCACCCCACCAGGGTTGGCATCCGTTCAGGCCCGGCGCCCACCCCCACCCAAAGGCGTCGTAGTAGTTCCAGGTTCCGCACTGGAACGGCGTATAGCCCCATTCGTAACCTGAAACCCAGATGTAGCCATATCCCGGCGTCCACATCCAGTTCCCGTTCCCATAGGGGTCAAAATTCCCGCTGGCGGCATCGGACGGAGACCAGATGTACCCCTGGTCCGGAACGTTGTACCAGCTTCCGTTAGCGTCCAGATCGCTCCATGCGGGATTGCCGGCGTCCGGAAAGCTCTTGGTCGCACCGGTCCGCGCCGCGCCCTCGGCAGACAATGCTTCGTCACGGTCAGAGTTCCAGATATCCCAGGAGTCCGGTTCGATAGATTCAGTCAGGTTAAAGCGCGAGGGGTCGTTTCCGTTCAGCGCTACGCTTTCCCCTCCATGCACATCCAGCGACAACGCATTGCCGCGTTCCAGATGCGCATTACCGGAGAAAACCGCCAGTTCGCCCGGAGCGTTATCCAGGTTGACACGCAGGACAGTTACGCCGCTGCCAGTCACTACGGCGTCGGCAAACTTCACTTTGATTGTTCCGGCCAGGCCTGCGCCCTGCAACTCGAAATAGGCCAGCCCAGTTTCCAGCGCAACCTCCGCTTCGGCGCTGCTACCCTGCCCGCGAAGCACGGCCAACGTCAGTGAACTGTTCGGCGAAAGCCGAACTACGCTGCCGTCTTCAAACTGAATCTCCGCACGCCCATCGTCGCCGGTCGTCACCAGCGAGCCCTCAAACAGCGGAGTATTCTCCACCGCCGGATTCGCAAGCAGCTGTTTCCCCTGCGAAAGCTGCACCTGGCCGTCCACGCTGCTCAGCCTTATCGCGCGTGCAACCGGGCCAGCGTCGTCAGCCCATACACGCCCCGCAGACATGGCTCCGCACACAGCCAGTCCAATCATTCCCAGCACACATGCCTTCAACCCGCTGAAACCCAACATCCTGCTTTTCATGGTGCGTGCCTCCCTGAGGCCAACCCGTGCAAGACTCCGCCTGCGGCCTGGAAACCTACATACATAGGACAGCCGGTTCGCGGTAAAGTTACTTCAAAATCTCGCCCGCTGCGTGCGGGTCTATGCTACCCTTCCGCCCGCGCCAGCAGCATTCGAGCCCGTTTCCTCACCCGCTCCATCACGGCATCGTCGCCGGCAAGCCGCTCCAGGATCCCGCGAATCGTGCAAATCTGCTGCACCCGCCCATCCCCAGCGGCCTCCACAAGGTATTCCGTTTCGTGGTCCAGGCCCAGCGGATCGTGCAACAAAAGGTTCTCCAGTCGAGCCCCCTCCACAATCGTCTCCGCAACCGCCACCAGCGACTCACCCAGTGCCTCGATCTCCTTGTCCCGCGAGAAGTTGAATTCGCAGCTTCCTTCGCCGCCAGGGCCGTGATAGTTCAGCTTCTTCCATCCCTGGAAAGCCACCTTCATATGGCTCTCGCATTCCATTTGGAAATACTTGTGGGTTTGTGCCATCTGAAAGACGCGTCCGGCAAACTCGGCGCTCACCTGAACGTCGCGGTCCACGTTCGGAGCCTCGATTCCCTGTGACCGGGCGGCCGGTGCGGCATTCTGCTCCGATCGGAAATGCCCGCTCCCATCTGGATGGACAATCAAGGTCCAATGTGACGGAGAAAGATCGGGATTTGAAAAGTCCACCTGGACCACCGGCGCGCCCGTATTCGCAACCTGCCCCGAAGCCGACAGCACCAGCGCCGGAATGGCCGCCAACAGCCACGCCCACTTCATCGTGAAACTCCCTGGAGCGCGAGAGTCTGCGCAGTATGAATGTGGCAAATGGCGATAGCCAACGCATCCGCAGCGTCGGCCGGTTCCGGCACAGCATTGAGTCCCAGCAGTCGAGCCACCATAAACTGCACCTGCTCTTTTTTTGCCATTCCGTAGCCCACCACGCTGGACTTGATCTTCAGGGGAGCGTACTCGGCCACCGGCAGCTTGCGGCAGGCTGCTGCCAGCAGCGCCACACCCCGCACCTGTCCCAACTTAAGCGCAGACTTGGCGTTCACTGAGTAGAAAACCTCCTCAATCGCCACCGCGTCCGGCTCCCACCGCTCCAACGCGGCGGTCAACTCGCGAAACACCTGTTCCAGCCGTTCCGCCGTGGTTTTGGTCTTCGCAATCCGGATCGCGCCCATCGCATTCATCACCAGCCGCGGCTCGCGCCCGGAATCACAAGTCTCCACAACCCCGAACCCCGTGATCTCTGTCCCGCAGTCGATCCCAAATACACGCATCGGGTCCAAGTTTACCGCAAAGCCGGCATCGCGCTCGCCCATCCATGCTTCACAAGTCTCCGATTCGGGATTATGGTCATCGATTCATCGAAATCTCACCCGTCTGATTTTTTCGTCTTGACAATGAAACATATGTGCGTTATAACTTACCGTTAGTGGACGCTTACCTACAAGCCGGACTCGATGCTCTCGGGGATTCCACCCGCATGGCAATTTTCCAAAAGCTCTCGGACGGTCCCTTTGCCGTCAACGAACTTGCCAAATCCCTTCCCGTCAGCCGGCCGGCAGTCTCACAGCACCTGCGCGTCCTGAAGGATGCGGGCCTGGTTACAGATTCGAAGGCGGGAACCCGTCGCCTTTACCAACTGAATCCTGAAGGCGTCGCCCGCCTGCGTGCTCACTTTGACAAGGTTTGGGAGCAGGCCATGCATTCATTTCAATCTGTTGTCGAACAAACCCCCACTGGAGAAAGTCATGACAAAAATCGCAGAAGAAGCCGTCGTCCGTAAGAGTGTGCGCGTGAATGCGCCCATCGAACGCGCCTTCTCAGTCTTCGTGGAACAAATGGAGACCTGGTGGCCTGCAACCCATCACATTGGAAAAACTCCCTTCGAGGCAATCTTCGTGGAACCGCGCGTTGGGGGCAGATGGTATGAGAGAGACGCTGAAGGCAAACACGCGGATTGGGGCACTGTGCTGGCATGGGACCCGCCGTATCTCGTGACATTTTCATGGCACTTAGGCCCCGGCCACGACTCGCCGGATTGGGTCTGCGATCCCGACATGGCTAAGGCCAGCGAAGTTCAGATTCGATTCACGGCTGAGGCGCCGGGAATCACACTCGTCGAACTGGAGCACAGCAAACTAGAGCGTCATGGCGAGGGCTATGAGGAACTGCGCGCAATGTTTGACGGACCAGGCGCATGGGCCGGCATTCTGGCGCTCTTTGCCAAAACTGTGGAAGGGGAAAAGCCGTGACGAAGACGGTGGTATTCCTACGCATCGCCGCGGTTCTTACTCTCATTCATGCCGTGTTGCATACCATCGGCGGGGTCTTCGGATCAGTTGATCCGGGCCCCGAATCCATTGCCGTTGCGGCCATGCGATCGAACCAATTCCTTCTCATGGGGCATATGCGAAGCTTCTGGGGTTTCTATCGCGGGCTTGGGCTTGCGGTCACCATTTGCCTCACGGCTGAGGCCATTCTTTTCTGGCAACTCGGTTCTCTTGCGAAGAACGACGCGCGGAGGTTGAGGCCAATCATGGGCACGTTCCTGGTTGCCTATGCTCTGATGGCGGTGAATTCGAACACATACTTCTTCCTGGGGCCGGTGATTGCAGAAGTTCTCATCGCGGTTTCTCTCGGCGTGGCTATATTCAGCGCAAAACCGTCTCCGGCCGTTTGAACAGTGCTGGGAAGCGAGCTTGATTCATACTTGCTTTCCGAGGCTCGGGGGCTCGGCCCTGGGTCGCTCTCTGTCGGCGAGCTTTGCTAGCAGCTTCTTCGGAAACGGCCTGCAACCGCAGTTTTGCGTGTGCTGCTTATGCCACGCAATGCGCTCTTCCGTTGTCGCGTTCCTCGGCATCGTGTTCGCCTTGTGCCATTCCCGGTTCATCGTTCCTCCCAGGTAGCTCTATTCCATTACCCACACAGGATACTCCCGGCAAAAGAGAATGGCCTCAGAGCGAAAGCTCATGAGGCCGATAGGGTGGGTGGTTTGACTAAATTGAGTACCAGAGGGGCTGGCAAGGACTCTCAACGCGGGGAGGCGGAGATTTTGCTACTCACAAAGATTGGCGTGCATGTTCGATTGCGCCTGATATATTCCGCCTGCTTACAGCAGCGCGCGCAATCGGATCAATTTCCCTCACATTGGCTCGCCGCAGGAATTCCTTGAACGCAACCCTTGCTTTTCCGTGTCTTCCCTGCTCCTGCAACAGGCAACCGAAGTCGTAAAAGTTGATGGAGACGGGAAAAATGTTGCATGCCTTCTCTGCTGCAAGGTAAGCCAACTCTGCCAAATCGGGCTCGTTTACATCCCATTCTTCATGCTTCCGTCGTCCAAACGACTCGTCTGCGGTACGGGACGCCGCCTGTAGCGAAAAGCGCCGGGCCCGGCCCATCATGCATGCTGAAACAACGCCGCGCTTGAACGAACCTGCCAGCTTCCCTTTCAGCAGCTGCTCGCAATCTCCACTCTGAATCACGGAACGAAGGAAGGTCTCGCATTCCTCCTTCTCCTCCGGTGTGAGATGGATGGAATCCTCGGCGGTCAGATGCTCCTCTTCATAGCCAGTGGGTATCTGAAGGACAGCGGACATGATCACACTCCTTAACGGTTACTCAATCTTAATCGTCGAGTAACTCCTTTTTCCTTTCGCAATTTCAATGGACGCAACTGGGGGAATCTCCAAAAGCAATAGCGAGGCAGGAACACAGGTTCGCAAGGCAGGTCAATCCAGCCAGGGTAACCAGGAAACGGTTACCGGCGACTCGTCCACTGAGTACTGGTCGCGACCCATTCGGGTCGAAGCGACTCAGCTAGTGCCAAGTTTATGGGTTGACCCTGAAGAATGTTCGCGAATCCTGGAATGCCAGTTGCGGCAGCGGCGGGTTGGGCTGCTCAATCTTCTGCCGGTCATCGAAAACAAGCACGTGCAGTTTCGGCCGAATCGAATTAAGACGCAGAGCCCGCTCAATCGCTCAAAGCAGCTCTAACCATTTCGCTCTTTTATCAGCTGCGTAAATGACAACAGCGGCATGAGCATTTCCGCTCATGCCGCTGCCGGTGAACTGTTGGGATTGGACTAAGGCCATCGCGCTTCCGCGAGTGCCATTGGCCCGGCGGTTGATCTCCGCAGGGGCTTACATGGGGTCTGGGCGCGATGCCCTAGGCCTCAGTCACCTCACGTACGAAACAACTAGAACATTCACTTTGCATTAGCTGGATCAACCTCCTTTCCCGTGTATGCACAAACTATCGCAGTCGGGATACGGCGTCAAGTCCACCTGTTGATATCCGCCCGACAACTCCACGCGGTGTTTTATGGCATCACCAGCTATGCAGCCATTCTTCATCGCGCCCAATACGCACTGGCGCGTTGAACAGTTCGCTCAGCCGAGCCTCCGTCAGCAACTCCGCGCGCGGCCCGTCCCCCACAATGCGCCCGCCCCGCATCAGGATCACCCGCTCAATCTCCGGCAGAATGTCCCCCAGGTGATGCGTCACCAGCACCAGCCCCGTTCCCTCCCGCGCCAATCTCCGCAGCGTCTCGCGCAAATCACGCTGCGCCGCAAGGTCCAGCGCATTCGATGGCTCATCCAGCAGCAATTGCTGCGGCCGATGCACCAGCGCGCGCGCAATCAGAATCCGCCGCTTCTCCCCGGCCGACATCTCGCCCACCAGTCGCCCCGAAAGATGCGCAGCCTCAATCCGTTCCAACGCCTCTCGTCCGCGCTCCCGCATCTCCGCTGAAACATGCAGATTGGGCCACAGCGTCGAAGCCGAAAAGAATCCCGCAATCACCGCATCCAGGCCCGTCGTCACCGCCGTGCGTTCACCGGGAAGCTCCGCCGCAACCACTCCAAAGTGCCTGCGCAACTGAGTCAAGTCCCATCGCTCGCGTCCAAAAATCCGCACCACCATCCCCGGCCGCACTATCGGATACACCTGGCAGGTCATGGCCATGATCAGCGTCGATTTCCCGCAGCCGTTCGGTCCCAGAATCGCCACATGCTCTCCGGTTCTCACCGTCAGGTCCACATCGTGAAGAACCACGCGGTCCCCGCGCGCTACATTCACCTGGCACAGTTTTAGAAACTCATTCGCTCCGTCTTGTTCTTTTTGGTCCGCGGCGCTTTCTGTCATCCCACCCCCAACCTGCTAGATTAAATGGGTCAACCACCATGTCCGACGCTTCCCAATTCCTCATCCCTCGCGGCTTCCGATTCGGCGCAACCAAGGCCGGACTAAAGAAGAGCGGCCGCACTGACTTTGCACTCATCGTCGCGGATGCACCTGCCGCAGCCTCCGCGGCCTTCACCGCCAACCGCGTCATCGCCGCCCCGCTGATCGTGAACAAGGAGAATCTGCGCGCCTCGGGCAGCCGCGTCCGCGTGGTTGCCATCAACGCCGGAAACGCCAACTGCGCCGCGGGTGAACCGGGCATGGCTGCCGCACGTGCTACCTGCGCCGCAGCGGCAGACATCTTTGTCTGCCCAACGAACCAGGTATTTCCCTCGTCCACCGGCATCATTGGCGTCCCACTACCGGCTGAGAAACTCATCGCAGCTTTGCCCGCGCTTTCGGCTTCCCTGGGGCCTGAATTCGACCACTTCCAGCAGGTGGCACAGGCCATCCTTACCACCGACACAGTGGAGAAGACCGCCTTCGCCCGGCTTGAAGTTGAAGCTGCGGACGGATCAATGCGCGAGGTGCGCATCGCCGGCGTTTGCAAGGGCTCCGGGATGATCCATCCTCAGCTCGTTCCCCACGCCACCATGCTGGTTTATATCTTGACTGACGCGCTGGTTGAACCCGCCGCGCTCGATGCGTATCTTCGCCAGGCGATTGAGGTCAGCTTCAACCGCATCTCCGTTGATGGCGACACCTCCACCAACGACACGGTGCTGCTGTTGGCCTCCGGCGCAAGCGGCGCGGCCATTGAAGCCGGACACGCTGAATTCTCCGCAGCACTCACACAGGTCTGCACTTCCCTTGCCCGTCAGGTGGTTGCTGACGGCGAAGGAATCACGCATGTCATCGAGCTCCGGATTGAAGGAACAGCAACCGACGCCGACGCCCTCAAGATCGCCAAAGCTATCGCTCATTCCCCGCTGGTGAAGACCGCGTGGGCCGGCAGCGATCCCAACTGGGGGCGCCTCGTCGCAGCCATCGGCTACTCCGGCGCGAACATTGATCCCAACCGCATCGACATCGACTTCGGCGATCTGCCCATCTGCCGCAACGGTGGCCGCGCAACCGGATTTGACGAGTCCGCAGCGCACAGCTACATCGCCCAAGCTGAATTCTCCATCGCCATTCAGCTGCATCAGGGCGCGGGCTCGTGCGTCTTCTGGACCACCGACCTCACCGTCGAATACATCCACATCAACGCCGACTACTCGAGCTAGCCTTATCAGGCTCTCACGCCCTTAATCCTGCCGCAGAGCGACCATCGGTTCCACTGCCATGGCGCGGCGCGCGGGAAAATAGCACGATGCAAGCGCGGCCAACGCCAACACCGATCCAACCAGGGCGTAGGTCGCAGGGTCCCAGACGCTGACAATGACGAATGCGCCCACAGCACGCGCTACCCCTAGAGCAATCGCCATTCCCACTCCAAGACCGACAGCAACAATCACAATGGATTGGCGGTAGATCATGCGGAAGACTCTGCCGCGCGTGGCGCCCAACGCCATGCGCAAACCGATCTCATGAATCCGCCGGCCCACCGAATACGAGACGACGCCGTAAAGGCCAATCACCGCCAGCGTCAATCCAAGACCACCCATGACAGCGGCCAAAGAAGCGCCAATTTGAAAGAGTAAAAGCCCGTTCATCGTATAAAGGCCATCGTGCATGCTTTGCACCTGAAAAATAGGAAGCTGAGGTGCAAGCTCGTGCACTGTCTTCTCCATGGTTGGCACAAACGAAAGCGGATCGCCTTCAGTCTTCAGCTGAAAGACCATCAGAGAATTGCCCTTTACGTGTTGAGCGTAGGGAATGAAGAAATAGGGCGCCGCCTTCGCTCCGCCGAAAATTACGAACTCCGCATCGCGCGCAACTCCAACGACCTCCAGCTTGCGATCTTTTGCACTTGCCATGCTGAAGGTGCGGCCAATGGCGTCCTGACCCGGCCAGAACTTCTTAGCCGTGCTCTCACTAACGATGGCCACGTCGCGGCCATGCTCGTTGTCCGCATCGTTAAACGCCCGGCCGCGAGCAAGACCGATACTCATCACGTTGAAGTACTCAGGCGAAATGACGTTGTAATTGGCGTCGTTGTCACTGGCGTTCCTCGGGGCAGGCGCCCCATCGATTGTCAGCCGGTCGCCGTTGCTGAAGTAGCCTAGGGGAACGGAGCTTGCGTGACTTACGGATTCAATTCCGGCAATTTGATGAAGGCTTGCCGCGATGTTTGCGGCAAGGTCACGAGTTTGCGCATCCGTCATTCCGATTTCGTTGGTGTCGAGGGCGAAGTTCAGGACATGATCCGGCTTGAAGCCGAAGTCCATCGTCTGCATTGCGGAAAGACTGCGCACGAAGAGAGCCGTGACCACCAGCAGCACCAGCGAGCCGGCGATCTGCAGCGCCACCAGGCCATCGCGAAGCCAATGGCGACCGGCCGTAATCCCGCGACCCCCTTCGTGCAGAACCAAGTTTACGTTGGACTTCGAAAGCCGCAATGCGGGCACCAGTCCCACAACAATGCCTGCCAGCAAAGCGGCGCCGAAGGAATAGAGGCAGATACGCCAATCGAATGCGAACGCCAGGTTCACGGGCAGGTCGGCATGCAGATCAAGATGACCGAAGACGCTGCTGGACCACATACCCAGAAGTACTCCCATCGCTCCGCCCATAATTGAGAGACTGACACTTTCAGTGATCATCTGGCCGATAAGACGAGAACGCCTTGCTCCCAATGCGGTCCGGATGGCCATCTCGCGTTCGCGTGCCGTGGCGCGAACCAGAACCAGGTTGGCAACATTGACGCAGGCCAGCAGGAGCACCAGGCCGGCCAGGGATAGAAAAAGACTTGCGATGATGTACATCGTCGACGGACTGCCGGTATTGATGCGAAGGGCCGCTTCAGGATAAGCCTCGATGGCGAGTTTCTTTTCAAATTCAGGATGGTCGCGCATCAGGTTCTGCGCAACAACACTCAGTCCGGCGTTTGCCTCCTTCAGGCTCGTTCCTGAACGGAGTCGCGCGTTGACAATCAACATCCGGTTCTGCCAATTGTTCATGGCGTCCACCGGCGTGCCGGCGATGGGCAACTCCGACAAGGGCAGATACGCGGCGATGGTTACTGGCATTTGCAGGCCATGAAACCCCTGCGGAGATACGCCGGCAACGGTAACCGGGTGCCCGTTGATGGTAACCGTTCGTCCCACCACGCCTGGATCGCCGTTGAATTTCTCTTTCCAAAATCCGTAGTCAAGAACAATCACCGTGTCGCGGCCTGGAACCTCGCCTTCGCCAGGCAGAAAAAAGCGTCCTGTTACCGGCTTGAGTCCGAGCCCATCGAAGAAATTGCCGCTGACGTAGCAAGTCATGATTCTCTGGGGCTGCTGGCCCGGCGTCGCATATCCGTCGAGCGACATCGTAGAGGCGAACACATCGCTGAAAGACCGATCGCTTTGCGCGCGAATCACCTTGAACTCCGACCAGGAGAAGGACTGCTGTAATGGACCACTGTTCTCGCGAGGAACCAGCGTCGCGATCTGTTTGGCATTCGGAACGGGCAGCGGCTTCAGCAAAATGGAGTTCACAATGCTGAAGATCGCCGTGTTGGCGCCAATCCCCAGGGCCAGCGTAAGCACCGCGGTGATGGCAAAACTCGGCGCCCGGCCCAGTTGACGGAAAGCAAAGCGAAGATCCTGAAGCAAGGTCCCCATGCAAACCTCCACCCACATGACGATGTGCTGTGTTCGCTGCACGTGTCCTTCCAAACGCCTGCAAATACAAGCGCTTCATTTCGAAGCAGATAAGACCCTCAGGTCGCACTTGGGCCATCCTCAATTCGTACGGATTCGAGTTTCTCTGTCCGAATCCGAACAAACATCCAGACCGCCCTTAGCTCGAAGATCCGCATCGCTACTTCCCCCTCACTCATCCAAATCCCATGAGCAATGGCTTGGCAGTTTCAGTCCTCGATCTGGTGGGGATGCACACCGGCGAACAAGCGGGCAGTGCGATCGCAAGGTCGGTAGACCTTGCGCAGCACGTGGAGCAGCTCGAATACAAGCGCTTCTGGCTCGCGGAACATCATTCCATCCACGGCTTGGCGTGCTCCGCCACAGCCGTGCTCATCGGCCACGTTGCAGGCGCCACCCGCACCATCCGCGTCGGCAGCGGTGGCGTCATGCTGCCCAATCACGCACCGCTGGTGGTCGCCGAACAGTTCGGCACGCTGGAATCCCTCTATCCGGGGCGCATTGACCTGGGCCTCGGGCGCGCTCCCGGCGGCGATTATCAAACCATGCGCGCTCTCCGCCGCGATTCAAAACAGAGCGGCGACGACTTTCCTGAACTGCTCCAGGAACTGCGAACCTACCTCGGTCCGGAGCAACCGGGTCAGGCCGTGCGGGCCATTCCAGGGCAAGGCAGCAACGTGCCCATCACGCTCCTCGGCTCCAGCGGTTTCAGCGCGCAACTGGCCGCGCATCTCGGGCTTCCGTTTGCCTTCGCCGCGCACTTTGCTCCAGAGTATCTCCATGCCGCCGCCGCGCTTTACCTTGCGCAGTTTCGCCCCAGCGCAGTATTGCAGAAGCCATATCTGATGGTCGGCATCCAGGTCATTGCCGCCGAGACAGATGCGCTTGCCCGTCGCTTGTTCACCACCCCGCAGCAGCGCTTTCTGCGTCTCATTCGCAATCAGCCGGTCGAGTTGTTGCCCCCCGTCGATTCCATGGAACCAATCTGGACCGAATGGGAGCGCGCAGCCGTTGAGAGCAAACTGGCCGCGGCCATTGTCGGATCGGACGCAACGGTAAAGGCGGGTGTGAAGAAGCTGGTCGACGAAACCCGCGCCAATGAACTGATCGTGGTCACTGACACCTACGACCATCCGGACAGGCTCGAGTCGTACCGGCGCTTGGCCCGCATTGCTGCGACGATTGAGACGGCCGCACTCCCCACCCTTGCCTGAGCTGAAAATTGCCGCGTTGGCCCCGCCGTGCATCCTATTTGTCATGATCCTTGGCGGCGCAACTCCAAATCATCTGGTTGAATCCATAGCTCTTGACATCAAAATGCTCATCCCCTCACGGTGAAAGTCGCCAAGCTCGAGAGTCTCGCTCATCTTTCGTTTCGAATTAAGTCGATAGAATAGGGATTGGGTTTTGGACCATGCGGCCTTTCTTCAGGAATCTCTCGATGATTCTGGCGCCCACCCTGCTTCTCCTTGCGGGTTGCGGGGTAGGACGCGTCACGGCCGATCCCTCCAACGCCACATTCTTCATCACTCCCGGCACCAGCGAAATCGATACTAATTGCACCGGTTGCAACGCCGTCAACGCGCAAGGCAAGTCGGTGGAGCAATTCACCGCGACGCTCACCGGCGGAGGCGCGGCCAACGTCACCTGGTCGGTCTCCGGCGGCGACACGAACAGCGGGCCCGGCAGCATCACCTCTGCGGGACTGTACACCCCGCCCAGCTACCTCACCGCCGACCGCGTGCAGGTCGTGGTCACAGCGACCCTCAGCGCCGCCACCACCGCCACAGCCGTCCTCACGGTGACGCCGGGATTCCTGCAGCCTCTCACCCCGGAAAACGCCGCCCTTGGCGCAAACGGACAAATGACCATCACCGGCTATCTCGCTGAAGCAGGTGGCACGCTCAACATCAACTACGCCATTGCCGGAACGTCAACGGGCGCAAGCGGTGGACAAGGCACACTCGGCGCAACCAACTGTCAAACCAGCACCGAAGCATTCACCTTCTGCACCGTGACCTACTCCGCGCCCCCCGCGTTAAGCGCTACGGGATTGACATACGTTGTCGCAACGGTAGGAAGCACGGCGTCAAAGACCGCGGCCCAGGTGCTGCTGAATACTGCGGGAGTCGCGAGCAATCCCTCGGCCCATCAATCCCAGTTAGCCACGCCTCTTTCACTGGGCACCTCCGGCGGAAACAACGACGACTACGACACGCACGGGAACCAGATTGCCGATTGTTGCGGCGGTACTCTCGGTTCGCTTATCCAAGACACCAACAACCACCAATATCTACTCAGCAACAACCACATATTGGCCCGCAGCGA